>CAVXRO010000001.1:0-163678 GCA_963764235.1 uncultured Bacteroidota bacterium
CTTACGAACATCAGGTCTTTCCCTATACCCTGAACCTTGGAAGTAATAAGCCAGGCTGTACCTGCTTTCGTTCTTTCCTTTAATATGTATGCTATCCAGTTCAGAAATCTTTCAAGGTATTCTGCTTCCCCAAAGATGTTATTCATAACTTCATATATGACATTGCATCTGCTTTTTCAATTCAGCTACGGCTTGATTCAGGGCAAGGGGTGATAAGGTAGAATAGTCCTTTTTCATAAATTCAGTTTCTTCAAACAAATTATAATATCTCTCATTCAGACCATCAGGCAAGCCTGGATTAAATATTATTTCCCTGCGGGGAAGATATGAACGGATATTCGGATCTATGTTATTCTGAACACAGTAATTTTCAAAATCCCCGTTATTCTTGAATATGTATAGAGGCCCATCACCATTATAACTCTCATACCCTATCATAGACGGACTGCCAACGGACTCATTCCAGAAGAGCTTGCTCTTTGCAGCATCTATCTCTTTTTTATCCTGCCAGTAAGTCTTATCCTCGGATGAGCAGTATATATAATACTGACCCAGATCATTTATATCGATGAACGCATTATGTTTATCTGGATGAGTACGTGCCGCAGGGTCACAGAACGGGCAGAATATTTTAGTCTTATCTATAATATTCCCAACTATCTCTTTATTTCCATCTTCAAGAATAACTTCATCATTCAGGGAGAATGTTTCTTCTTCCTTTTTAGGTCTTCCAGGTTTTCTCTTCTCTGGGACAATCTCATCTGGATCAAGAAATACGACATTACCTTCAGGATCAGTATAATTATGTAAATCTGTAATTGCACCGGGGTTCATCTTGAAGTAACGATTACCATCAAAACAAGTCTTATCAATAGATGGATATCGTTCGATCAATATTTTCTTTATATCCTGAAGTTCATCATATGAAATAGGTCTTGAAAGAGGAATAATGACTCTGTATTTATCTCTTGCTTCGATCTTGATTCCCTCATCGGTGACAGTTCTCTGATGGTTAACCGTGGTATGTAGAAACCAGCTGAATTTTACTGAGCTACTGGCCTTAATATAATCTTTCATCGATGGTTCACCCTCATCAAAATCTAACGTCAGGAAATGAACCCCTTCAACATTCTTTTTTAATTTTTTACCATCAGTGAGCCTGGAAGGTAGATAAGAAACTGTTTTTACAAAATTATCTAAATCTTGTTTATTCCAGTTTATTTCGGACAGAATCCATCCCTCGGTAATTTTACCGCCATCGGCTTTGGATAATTCGGAAGTTAATTGTGGATTGTACGAATATTTTAATTTTCTATAGGTTCTCTCTTCATTATTATTAAACATTTTGTTTACCCCCGTAATGGTTTGGAGGTTAATTGTAAATTAGAGCTTTCACAGTTTTTACACTACTTTGAAACTGATGGGGACTGACTTTTAGCTTGTCGTAAAAGTAATCCTGCACTAATTCACGGAGTCCTTCATCTTCCCCGAAGAAGAATACGGACTTATTATTTTCATTAACGTGTTTACTTATCTTGTAGCCGTACATAATAAGCACCGCTGTAAGATAGAAATCCTTTGTCTTATACATTTTTATTTCCTCTGATGTTGTCGTTGAATTGGTGGAATGCCCTCTCATCGAAAGAGCACTCCTATAAAGTTTAAGTTTTCTTGATTTTATGGCTTCTGGTTTCAGAGTTTTTAAGTTTTCGGTTTCAGAGTTTTCAGTTGTCAGTCGTATACTATAATATAAATTTAACTCACAGGTCGAGTCAAGTTCCAAATCTTTGTTTTCCAGAATTACTTCCACTGGTTGGCCGCAGCGTTTGCAATATAAAATTTCTTCTACATTTAACTTCTGCATAGGATGAAAAAAATAGGCGAACGGCCCCACCCTTTTAAGACTTTTTTCTATAAATTTGACCCAGCCAAGATAAACCTTAATTGATCCTTTCCTGGAAGTATCATCGTATATGATATAAGTACAAAGCATATCATCATAAAATTCTTTAAATGTGTTATATACTATAGTTTTCCCATTATTCAGATTTTTCCTCAGTTTGCTTATTGACGGAACCTTTGGTTATATGACTCCAACCTAATACCGGTAATTCATTATTGCTTAAATTTCATTTTTATATTTCTGATTATAATTTTATTTAGTCCAACGGACTTTACTTATTGAAATTGTTTTCAGTCGTAGGGTCTTTTGGTTAGCAGTTCTGGAAAGTTGCCTTATAATTTTAATATAGATGCTATGCACACAGAAGTCGTGTCTTACACAAAAAAATTATTCATCACATCCAATTTCTCCCATAGGAATACCGATAACTTTTTTAATATCTGATTTCCATCTTATCAAAGGATCATTTTTATAAACCTCATACAAAGCCTTGATTTCATCATCAGATTGCCAGGCATACAGCTGGTTTGCTATATCCTTTAATTCCTGTGTCAGTTCAGTATTCAATGTAAGGCGATGTTTTATCTCCTTCATTTTACCTAACCAGATAGAATGAGTCACATATGGTCTGACAGCAGCAATGGTTTCGCCAATATTATTATCTAGCATTGGTTCACAGGATATACTGGTTTCATACCCGGCATCATAAGCATACTTAAGCGATATAATACGTTTCCTGAATGAAGGTGCCCCAGGCTCCCAGAACTTAAGTGTCTCATCATTTGCTGACCCAATAGTAAACCGGAAGAGGATATTAGCCTTATAATCAACGAACTCATCACAGATAGTCTTAATACATTCAGGGTGTGGTTTTGATACTATCAGGACATCATTACCAGGAGCCAGGATATTCCTCAAAAACTGTACTGATTCCTTTAAATGAGTAGGTGTAATATCGTGGGAGCTTGGGAACATTACTCTGCCCTCTTCTATCAGTCCCCATTTTTTATTTAGATCTTTTAATCTGACAGTTTCTTCTTTCCAGTTATCCTGAGTCTTTCTTCCTGTGCGAATTGCCATAGCACGGCTGTAGCAGTAAGAACAATTGTTTCTGCAACCAGTAATGAAATTTGCGCTCTTGATAGACCATTCTTTGGTCCCATAAGAATTGTTTTTCATTATGAATATTGATTTTGTTTAATTGAGCTCAAGCTCTAATTCTTTTTTTAGTTTTGAAGTTTTAGGGTTGGCTAATTCGAAATGTTGTCCTTTATGTTTAATATGAACATTTTGCTTTATACGAATCAAGTCCTTGAACAAAAAAAGTTATTTTTTCTTTTCCGAATTGATTATACAATAATATGCCGACTTAGAGATCTTCAAGTTCTTAATAATTTCCTTATAGTTTACCCCATTTTCAGCCATTTCAAGTACTTTTTGGATTGTAAACGGTGGGATTTTAGGTCTGCCGATTCTGGCTCCGCGAGCTTTAGCCTTCTCCATCCCGGCAATAACTCTTTCGCGAATGATCGCCCGTTCAAATTCAGCAAATGCTGAAATCATTGTGAACAGAATCTTGCCTGCAGGTGTGCTTGTATCGATGTTCTCCTTGTAGCTGATGAAATCCACTCCCAGATTATTGAATTCTTCAAGTGCATTGATCAGCTCTTTCGTGCTCCGGGCAAACCTATCGAATTTCCAGACTAGGACTATATCGGTTTTCCGCTTCCGAACATCATCGAAAAGTTTCCTGTAATTTATTCTATCTGATTTTGCGCCGGAAGCGTAGTCGATGTACTCTTTGATAATTCTCAATTTCCTAGCTCCTGCATATTGCCTGAGGTCAATCAATTGCATTTCCACGTTCTGGTCCCTTGTTGAGACTCGCGCATAAATAATTACTCTTTTCATAATAATCCTTTCCTGTTTATATATTTCTTTTACCAGGAAAGGCAGAGTTTATAAAAGCCCCCTTTAAGGAATTAATGGAGTTAAAGGTAAAGTATTATTAGTTTTGTGAAAAATTAGGCGGATGTATGACCAGAAAGCACGCGACAAAAAAATCTTTGAGGGCTGCAATTTATTGTAGAGTATCCACATTTGAACAGGGTCAAGGAGAGGTAAGTAGTTTAAAAGGGCAGGAAGATCTCCTGAGACAATATTGTGTAACAAAAGGCTGGGATGTCACAGGAGTATATGTGGATAAAGCATCAGGTTCTAGCTTAGAAAGAACCGAAATAATAAATTTATTGAGTGATGCAGAGGAAAGAAAATTTGATATTGTATTAGCCACAAAAATCGATAGGATTTCACGTAGTGTATTAGATTACCTGGATGTTGATAAAAGGCTGAGTAAGCTTGGTATCGATATTGTATTCGCCACTCAGAATATAGATACGACAACTGCACCGGGAAAAATGCAGAGAAATATTATGCTCTCCTTTGCTGAATTTGAACGAGATATGATTGCAGAAAGAACCAGAGAAAAATTATTTTATCAAGCCTCAAAAGGATATTGGGGCGGAGGACATCCTCCTTTAGGATATGATGTAGTTGAAAAGAAGTTAATTGTTAATCCAGATGAAAGTGAATTAGTAAATAGAATTTTTAATTACTATTTAGAAACGCCATCAACAAATAAGGTAGCGGTAAGGTTAAACAATGAGGGATTCAGACCCAAACAAAGGAAATACTTATCCGGTAAGACTGGTGGCGGTAGTAGATTCTCTAAAGAAACAATAAAGAGGATGTTACATAATAAAATCTACGTTGGAATACTGAGATATAATGACGAGGAATTTAAGGGAATTCATGCTCCAATTGTTGAAGAGGAATTATTCAATAAAGTTCAAAAAAAATTGTCAGAGTCTGCATCTGATAAATATCAAACTTACCAGCCAAAAACAGAGTTAAGCTTACTAGGGATATTAAAATGTGGTTATTGCGGACACAGCTTAACGGCAATCTCAGCAAAAAAAGGTAAAAATAAATATTACAAATGCACAAGTATAATTAAGGGTTCTAAAAAGGACTGCATTTCAAAGGCGATTAATGCAGATGATCTGGAAGATTTTATCAGGAGATTTATTCTTCAGTTGGCTGTTGACCATGAATTTCTCGATGTGTTGTATAAGAGAATTAGTAAGACTTCTTCGAATACCTTGATCGAAAAAGAAAATAAGAAGAAAGAATTAAATAAAAACTTAAGTTTGATAAAGAAAGACAAGACTAATCTTACCAACCAGATTATAAATGTTCCGGATATGAAAGAGGTTTCGATTGTTGTTCAAAGACTCAAAGAAATGGAATTAAAGGAGAGAGTGTTGGAGGAACAAATAAATGCACTTGAGCGAGACATATCCCAGCTAAAAAATCAAAAAATTGATAAATCCGATCTGCTAGGAGTATTCAAAGAATTTAATAAAATATATGATTCTCTTTCCATCGACAATAAAAGATTACTAAATAAACTCATCTTCGTAGACATTAACTCGTATATAAGTAAAGAAAAGAAGTCAGGGGAATTGGAATTTAAGATCAGAGCAGATGGCTCACTGAAGTCAAATTGGCCTAAAACAGTTAACCCCGAAGTACTAAGTTCGCAACTTCGGGGTCATTGGCTCCGCGAGCAGGACTCGAACCTGCAACCCTCCGGTTAACAGCCGGATGCTCCACCATTGAGCTATCGCGGAATTTCACCCGGTTTCCCGGGATTCTTGCAAAATATTGTGTGCAATTCCTTTGAAAAAGGAATTCAAACATAAGTCCAATTCTGCTTTTTGTCAAGCCTTTTCGCCCTGTTCAGGGTTAGAATACGCACTGCTAGTGCAGAATCTTTTCGGCATTCAGAGAGTATAGTTTTTCTAAAGCTGCATCTGATAATCCAAGGCCGTAGAGAGGCCAGTGGTAGCCGAAAAGTTCGATATTATAAAAATGCTCATCGTTGGTTTCGAGTATTCTGAAAGTCGTTTCATACATACTCTTGTCAAATCCCATATCAGTTCCGTAGAACAGACGATCCTGGTACTTTTCCATGAATGCTTTTGTATATCTTGGAACCGGAGCATTTTCAGCGTACCTTGCACTAATATCCGCATACAGGTTAGGATACAGATCTAAAAGTCTTCCTAATTTCGACAGATCTGTATTCTGGTTTGCAAAGTGACAAGCAACGAATAATGTTTTGGGATGCTTTTTTACTGCATTTTCAAGCGTTGCTAGTACCTCATCCAGGTTAAGGATACCTTCCTGGTTATCAAGCCTCCAGCTGAAAGCATTAATAAGTCCGTCGTTTGTAGAGTCCATCTTTTCATAAAACCATTGCGGTTCTCCAACGTGTATATTTATAGGCATTCCCAGTTCCGCGCATTTTTCAAGTAAAGGATCCATCCTTGGATCATCTATATGCATACCTGGAGCATGAGGAGTGCAATACATCAGGCCTTTGCCTTTGTCCCCCAGCTCTCCTACACCCTTTGCTCCTTTATTAAAGCACCTTTCCAGCTCTTTAATGGCGGCAGGACCATAGCCTGGTTTATCATAACCTGTATAATCGAATCCGCACCACAATTCAAACCTGTCGGGATACTTTGAATAGAAGTTGACAAGTGAATCGAACTGACTTCCGTGTGCATACGTTAGGAGAATGGTTTTGGTAATTCCCGCTTCATCCATATTCTTAACCCATAAGTCAAGCTCTTCTTCACTCGTTGCATACGGATGAGAATGAGCATCAAAAACAGGAAATTTTGCCCTTGTAATTTTAGTTACCGGGATATTGTAAATGCTCTTTGGCCTGTAGTTTTTAAGCAGCAGATCCTCAGGACTTGTTTGTGCCGGCAGGCTAAATGTGATTATTAAAACAAGAAATCCAACGTATGATAAAATTCCTGATAGTTTCATAATTTTAATCCATTAAAATTAGTTTATTAAACAAGTATCACTTTGATACCCTTGTTCTGTAAGTTCCTGAATTCCTCTTCCGGTATGTTGGAGTCGGTAATTATCATATCTACCTTTGTTATCGGGGCAATATGAACAAAGCTTTTTCTTCTGAATTTACTTGAGTCAGTAACAATAATTACTTCCTTTGAGGCTTCAATCATCAGCCGGTTCAAATTCGCTTCCTCTAGATTGGGAGTAAAAATTCCTGACTGTGAATCAATTCCATCAACTCCCAGAAAACATTTATCACAGTAAAAATTCCTGATATTAGTTTCACCGATCGGTCCAATTAAAGAGAGGGAGGAAGTACGAAGGATTCCTCCAAGTAAGATGACTTTTATTTCATCTCTGATAAGCTGGCCTGCTATATTTAAAGCATTTGTGATTACGGTGAGGTTATTTATCCCGTTTATGTGCTTGGCAATTTCAACGGTAGTTGTTCCAGAGTCAAGTATAATTGTATCATTATCCTTAATCAATTCAGCGGCTTTTTTCCCTATCGCAACTTTTTCCCTGGAATTAATCTGAGCCTTCTCGTTCAGTTTCTGGTCGATCCCGACACCCTGAGTTTTTAATCCGCCGCCTCTTGTCTTAATTAAAAGACTCTTTTTTTCCAGATGGGAAAGATCATTCCTGATTGTTACTTCACTTACATTGAAGATCCTGCTGAGTTCGCTGACAGAGACCTGGCCGTCTTTGTTTATCATCTCCAGAATCCTGACACGTCGATCTATTGTTGCCATAAAACTCACTTTTTTAAATTAAAATAAAAAGAAAGCTTTCGAAAAATAAAAAATAGTTAAAAAAAAGGAAATAAAATCTTGATTAAATATTTAATAAAAATAGTAAATACGCACTGAAAGGTTTTGAAAATCAACAATAAGGTTTCGTAACATAAATGGAAGTCTATAATAAAAGTTTTGGCGCGGTAAGTGATTCCAACACAGAATCAGAGATTGCCAGTCAGCCTGAACTCTGGATAAAACTTTACAGTGAATTCAGTTCAATCAGAAATCAACTTAAAACATACCTTAGAAACTTACTTAACGATAAAAATACCAGGATAATTTTAACAGGTGCAGGATCCAGTGCGTTCATTGGCGAGGTTCTGCTCGGGGCATACAGCCGCAGATTCAGCAACCCTGTTAGTGCAGTTGCCACCACCGATCTGGTTACCCATCCGGAATTATACTTCAATAAGCAGAGTAAGTACATGTTAATTTCCTTCGCAAGGTCCGGAAATAGTCCCGAAAGCGCTCAGGCAATTGTGGTAGCTGAAGATTTATCGCAGAGTGTATTTCATCTTATAATCACCTGTAATAATGAGAGCGATTTATTGGAGACTGTAAGTTCAAAAAACAAATTTATTTTCGTGCTGCCGACTGAGGCTAATGATAAGGGACTGGCGATGACAGCAAGTTTTACCGCTATGCTGCTGGCCGGATTGCTGATATCCAGGATAGACAAGGATAATGATAACCTGGATGAACAGATTGCCTTACTTAATAAATATGGTAATAAGATATTGAACGTTTATTCAGAACCGCTTCGGAAAATAGCGTCATCTGATTTTAAACGTGCTGTCTTCCTTGGATCAGGGATGCTGAAAGGAATTGCCAGGGAATCCCAGCTCAAGCTTCAAGAATTGACTGATGGAAAAATAATCTGCAAGCATGACTCTTTTATGGGATTTCGTCACGGACCAAAGGCAGTACTGGATGGAGATACCCTGATAGTCTATCTCTTTTCAAATAATACCTATGCCGGCTTGTATGAAAAGGACCTGGTTGCGGCCATTGAAGGAGCGCGCAAACCCCTTTGTTCAATTGGAGTTATGGAAGAGGATTCTATTCCGGCAAATCTTGATCTGAAAATTGTTCTTTCGGATGACGGTAAAAAGATTCACGAAGATTTTCTTTCTGTAGCTATGGTGATGACCGCACAGTTACTGGGATTATTTAAATCAATTAACCTTGGACTGGATCCGGATTCTCCGTCTGAATCGGGAATGATCCACCGGGTTGTACAGGGAGTAAAAATTTACCCTTATACTAATGGAAAAAGTGATCACAACTGAAAATAAAATATCACGGGTAATCTGTAAAAATAAATCCGGACAGAAAACCGGTATAACTTCCGTTTGTTCGGCAAATCCCTATGTTATCAAAGCTTCAGTTCAGCACGCAAAGAAAAATAACCGGTCCGTATTAATTGAAGCAACCTCCAATCAGGTCGATCAATTCGGCGGCTACACAGGGTTAACACCGGCGCTCTTTAAAGAGTCGGTCCTGGAGACTGTCGAATTGCTGAATTTTCCCGTGGGAAATATCATTTTCGGAGGAGATCACCTTGGTCTCAACCGGTGGCAGAACGAAAATTCAGATTCGGCTCTCGGTAAAGCACAGGATCAAATTTCTGCGTATATTAAAGCAGGGTTTACTAAAATTCATCTGGATGCCAGCATGAAATGTGCTGATGATGGGGATCGGAATTATCCTCTTGATACGGAAGTAATCGCTGAGCGGTCAGCGACTCTCTGCAAAGCTGCGGAAGATGCAGCGGCTACGCAGAATAGCGAGACTCTTCCGGTGTACATAATCGGAACTGATGTCCCTCCGCCTGGCGGGGCAAAAGGACATAACGGAGAAGTACACGTTACTCCGGTTGAAGGTGTAGCTGAAACAATAGATCTTACAGAAAAAGCATTTCAAAAATATAATCTAACAGATGCATGGGAGCGAGTTATCGGCGTGGTAGTTCAGCCGGGGGTTGAGTTCGGTGATACAGAAGTTTGTGAATACGACCGCAATAAAAGCAAATCCCTCGTTGAGTTTATAGAAACTTATCCAGCCTTGATATACGAGGCGCATTCAACTGACTACCAAAAAATAGAATCGTTACGGCAGATGGTTCAGGATCATTTCGCTGTCCTTAAAGTCGGACCCTGGCTTACATATAAATTCCGTGAAGCTGTTTTTGCCCTGGCACTGATTGAAGCGGAGCTGCTGGCTGAAAAAAAAGCTGTTATTCTTTCCAACCTTATTGAAACAATCGATCAAAGAATGCTCCAATTTCCAAAATACTGGGAAAATTATTACGATTCAGGTAAAGATGAGACTAGGCTGAAAAGAAAATACAGCTACAGCGACAGAATAAGGTATTACTGGTCGGATATAATAGTCAGTGATTCACTAAACAGACTAGTGCGGAATCTTTCGGAAAATCCTGTTCCCCATACTCTGTTAAGCCAGTATTTACCGGAGGAATACGCCGCGGTAAGGGAAGGAATTATAAACGCGAACCCCGAAGAAATAATACTGCACAAAATCTCGGGTGTCCTGGATATTTATCATTACGCAACAACCGGAGGTTAATTTGAAAGTTCGTCCATGGCTGGTTTATGCTATCATTACAACTTTATTTTGGGGAGTCTGGGGAGCATTAATTGAACTTCCTGAGAAAGCAGGTTTTCCTGCTACACTCGGGTATGTTGTATGGGCATTGACGATGATACCTCCCGCATTGGTAGCGTTGAAAATAATTAACTGGAAGCTTGAGGCCGATAAGAAATCCATTTTCCTCGGATGTGTGATTGGTTTTACCGGGGCAGGAGGACAGCTTGTCTTATTTCAGGCTCTGCGTACCGGTCCTGCTTATCTTGTTTTTCCGTTTATCTCTTTATCACCTGTAATAACAATCATTTTATCATACATATTTCTTAAAGAAAGAGCTTCCAGGAAAGGCTGGATAGGGATCGTTCTTGCTTTGATCGCTATAATATTCCTTTCGTACCAGCCGCCGAACGATGTTAATAGTTCAGGTTTCCTGTGGGTTATACTTGCACTGGTCGTGTTTTTTGCGTGGGGAATTCAGGCGTACATAATGAGGTTTGCGAATCAGACAATGAAAGCCGAAAGCATATTTTTCTATATGATGCTGACAGGATTATTGCTAATTCCTATTGCCCTGTTAATGACAGATTTCTCACAGGAAATTAACTGGGGATTCAAAGGTCCTTATTTAGCCGCAATGATTCAGATATTAAATTCGATAGGTGCCCTGATGATTGTGTATGCATTCAGGTACGGTAAAGCAATTATAGTAAGTCCGATGACGAATGCTGTGGCGCCGGTAATCACGATTATAATTTCATTAATCATATACCAGGTTATTCCTCACCCTATAATCATTACCGGGATGATACTGGCGTTGATAGCAATCTTTATGATGGCCATTGAAGATAACTCTGAAGAAGCTGAAATAGAAACGAGTACGGTAAAGGCAAATGAAAAACAAACAGTTTGACGTTCTTGTAGTCGGTGAATTAAACGTCGATTTAATTCTGAACACAATCGATTCTTTTCCCGAGATGGGGAAAGAAAAAATTGCCAGGCAGATGAAGCTTACACTGGGCAGTTCATCGGCAATTTTCGCAAGTAACCTTAGTACCCTGGGTGCAAGAACAGCTTTTGCAGGAAAGATAGGAAACGATGCATTCGGCACCCTGGTTAAAGAAAGTCTTGAGGCAAAAAAAGTTAATACAGATTTCATTATCACCAGCAGTAATCTGAGTACAGGCGCCACCATTGTTTTAAACTATTCTGAAGACCGGGCAATGGTTACTTATCCCGGGGCTATGGAAGACCTGACAATAGATGACCTTGATGAGAGTGTAATAAAATTGGCGCGGCATCTTCACTTTTCCTCATATTTTCTGCAGCCGGGTATACAGGCTGGACTTATCTCACTTTTTAAGACTGCGAAAGAGAACGGTCTCACAACCTCTCTCGATATGCAGTGGGATCCTGAAGAAAAATGGAATTTTAATTACAAGGAAATACTTCCGTTCGTCGACGTTTTCCTTCCTAATGAGCAGGAAGCATTGTTGCTCACGCAGGAAAAAGTACTCGAAAATGCAATAAAAAAGCTTACCTGTGACGGCAACCTGGTAGTTGTAAAGCTTGGAAGTAAAGGTTCGATAGCAGCAGCAAATAATAAGAATGTTTTCAAACAGTCGTACTATAACAATAATGTAGTTGACGCGATCGGTGCAGGCGACAGCTTCAATGCCGGCTTCATTTTCAAATATATCAACGGATGCACGATTGATGAGTGTCAGGAATTTGCGAACCTGACCGGCGCACTTAATACCACGGCTGCAGGAGGAACTACAGCCTTTGAAAGTTATGATCAGGTAGTAAGAACAGGTAAAGAAAAATTCGGATACAAAAATTGAAATTATCGGAAAAGTTAAAGGAAGTTCAAGATAACAGGAAAGCTCTGCTTGCGGCAAACTTCTACAACATGGAAACCTGCAAAGCTATTGCAGAGGCCGCTGCAGAAACCGGCAGCCCGATTATCCTGCAGCTTACGCCGGCTTCTATTATGTATATGGGTTTGAAGACAGCTTTTGCTATGGCACAAGCTGTATCAGCTGATACAAAAATTCAATCATGGATCCATCTGGACCATTGTTCCGATTTATTCTTAATACAACGATGTCTTGATGTAGGTTTTGATTCAATTATGATCGATGCAAGTGATAAAAATATTGATGAAAATATTGCTTTAACAGGTAAAGCTGTGAAACTGGCAGAGCATTACCAGGTTAATGTTGAAGCAGAACTGGGATATATTCCAAAACCAGCTATTGCACTTGACCATAGTAGATTTACTGAGCCAGATGATGCCAAAAGATTTGTGGAAGAAACCGGTGTAACCTCACTAGCTATTGCAGTCGGGTCAAAACATGGATTTTATTCGGGAAAACCCGAACTAGATATTCAGAGGATTGTTGAAATAAAACAAATGACAGACGCTCTCCTTGTTCTGCATGGCGCCTCCGGTATTCCTGATGAACAGCTTCAGGAGGCTGTAGGCGCCGGTATTTCCAAGGTTAACGTTGCTACCGAAACAAAAAACCTTTTTATGAAATCACTGAAAGAGATCCTGTTAAAATCCGATGATATCGACCTCAGAAATGTATTCCCCCGGGCCTCAGAGGTAGTTACAACTATGATAAAGCATAAACTGGAAATAGTAAACAATACCATTAAAAGCGGTGTCAGCTTATGAGAATTTTTACTTTAAGCATTATAATTCAGATCCTCGTTGCCTGGTTGGCTGCTGATGTTTATGCACAGCAGGACTGGACGCACAAAGTCAGGATCTGCGGTAATCCTCTCTCTTATAATGAAATAGACAACATTATAAAAAATGCCGGCAGTAGTTACGTTTACGGTATTGAAGTCGACAATGATATAACAGGGAGATACGAAAGTTTCCTTGATCCTGCTGAAAAGCTGGAGGCAATAAGGAAGGTCACTGAAGAGGCCCATAAGATTAATAACCATACATTCGTATATATAGCGGGCCTCGAATGTATTACCTCGGATGCTGATAATAAAGAGCACACCTTCTATAAAGATCATCCCGACTGGGTTCAGAGAGATATAAACGGCAGGCCGGCAGTGTTCGGTGCCGACGATGCATTCTGGATTGTTGAAGGAGATGAGGATGTCTGGATCAGTCCCTATGCACCTGAATGGCGAAAAACCTATATGCAGAGGGTGAGGGAAATAGCCGCAACCGGGATCGATGGTATTTACGTGGATATCCCTTACTGGATGACGCACTTTGAGGGATGGGAAGATACCTGGGCAAGTTTCGATGATTACACTGTCGCCGAATTTAAGAAGCTAACAGGACTAAATGCAAAAGAGGATATTAAGCTTGGGAACTACGAGGATCCGGGCTTCATTAAATGGATCAATTTCAGGATGAAAACCCTTACTGATTTTATGGCGGAGATCGATCAGAATGTAAAAGCAGTTAACCCTGAATGTAAAACCATAGCGGAAATCTATCCGGGAATTTCTGAAGAAGCTGTCAGGGTTGGTGCGGATGTTTTTCAGATGTACGATGTAGTAGACGCAATAGCTCACGAATATAGTGAAGGTGAATACTATGCTTCCGACAGGGAGCCGTACGACTGGTACAACTTCATCATCGGGATGAATACTTTCAGGGCTTTTGCTGTGGGTGATCCCTCCTGGATGTTAAGCTATTCGTGGTACGACAATAAAAACGTTGAGCCTTCCAAGGCAATGAAAAGTCTTTTTGCCTCACAGCTCTTTGCCGGAACAAATATGTGGGATGTAAAAGGATACGTTATGTCATCAACAAATGATATGAGTACAAGGACAGACGTATACAGGTGGGTTTCGCAGCACGAAGATATTTTTTATTCGTCAAGGATATCTGCAGAACCTATCAGCGTTTACTTTTCTGATATCACCAGGAACTATTTCAGCGAAGAATTTATTGACAGCTACCGGGGGATTGTAAATTTACTGATTAACTCACATCTGTCTTTCCAGGTTGTAACATCAAGAACAATTGACAAGCTTTCACCAAAAATTTTAATTCTTCCGGATGTAAAGTGTATCAGTGAAGATGAGGCAGGATCAATCAAAAAGCTGAGCGAAAACGGAACGAGATTCATAATAACGGGAGAATTTGCCGAATATAACCAGGATCGCGAAAAGCTTAATTCAGATTCTCTCAGCGGAAATCTCTCATGGCTGCGGGAGTCTTCCGGTAAACCTGAATCCGTTGATTTTAAAATTGTAAAAAATAATCCCGGTAAGAAATATACCGGTGCGATGAAGGAAGAACTTAACAGCTATTTCAAATCAGGCAGTGATTTAAAGAAGATGAAATCGATAAGAGATGAATTTCTTTCTGAGCTCACAGGGTTCACTTCATTCACACCGGGAATAAAAATAGAAGCTCCTGTTGATCTGATTGTCACTTCAAATACGGATAAAGATATTACGTACCTGTACCTAACGAATGTTCGTGCTTTGAATACAGTTTATGATATACCTGTAAGAACTCTTAAAGATGTAAAGGTCAGCTGTCCTGTTTCAGAAGGAAGTGGTGAGGTTTACATTCTTCCGTTCATGGGTGAAAAAGAGAAATTAAACTCCCGGGTAACCGGTAATGAAATCAGCTTTGCCGTTCCAGAAATAGACAGGGGAGCGGTCATAATGATAAATAGAAAATGAGATAAATAACAAAACGACTGAAAAACATAATGAAATATAAATTAAAGACTATCCTGATATTTTCACTATTTGTTTTCAATCTGTCCGCACAGAGTACAATAGTATATGAGGGAACTGATGATATAATCTTCAACCCCGAAAGAGGATTTTCAGCATACCGGAGCAACCCGGTAACTTTAAGTTTTATCAACACCCTGAAAGCGCAGAATGTGTCTGTCATACAAAGGATATACACAATCCCGCAGTATAATGATATTCCGCTGCCCCAGTCATTTCTGGATATCGTTGAAGCTGATTTGAATACCGCACGTGAAGGTGGGGTTAAGCTTGTAATGCGTTTCTCATATACGAATAATCAGAACGGCGCAGATGCTGCACTTGATACAATCCTGCTGCATATCAACCAGCTTACCCCGGTTCTCCAGCAGAACTATGATGTAATAAATTATGTAGAGGCCGGCTTCATTGGGGCCTGGGGAGAATGGTATTATTCATCCCATAATCTTAATAACACTGTAGCCAGAAGAACAGTTACACTCGCCCTGCTCGACGCATTGCCTGTTAAAAGAGATGTTGTTGTAAGGACGCCTGATTATAAAAGAAAAATATTCCAGGTAAATGAGCCGCTGGATTCAGCGGAAGCCTTTTCAGGAACAGACCGTTCAAGAGTGGGAGCACACAACGACTGTTTCGTCTCTGATGCGACGGATATGGGAACGTATCTTTCAAATGATATTGAAGGAGATAAGGATTACCTGAACCAGGATAACAGGTACGTACCCCAGGGCGGCGAAACATGCTGCGACTGCGGTTATGCCGATTGTGAAAATTCCCTGATCGATCTTGCACGGATGAGATGGTCTGTATTAAATAAGGACTATAATAATGATGTACTGAACAGGTGGATAAATGAAGGCTGTATGGATGAGATTAAAAGACGGCTGGGTTACAGGTTCGAACTTCAACAGGCGATAATTTCCGACAGCATTAAACCATCCGGCATTTTTAATTTTGATTTTCAGATTGCCAATTATGGATTTGCAAGTCCTTTTAATCCAAGGAATCTTGAAGTCATTTTAAGAAACAATGAAAATAATGAAAGATACCGGCTGGTTACTGACGTTGACCCAAGGTTCTGGATGGCAGGAGATACATCCTATGTGAATATATCCGCCGGAATTCCTTCAGATATGGCTGAAGGGAATTATTCCGCATTTTTATTTTTGGCCGACCCTGAGAACACACTGCACGATAATCCTGATTTTGCTATCAGGCTTGCTAACCAGGATTTATGGGAAGATTCGACAGGATATAATTCCCTGAACCATGTCATTAAGATAACAAATAACGCCGGAGGTGAAACATATACCGGCACAAGTTATTTTGAATTATACAGCGGCATCTCCGGTGTTCGGTTGGAAGAACCCGTAGTGCCTGACGAACATAAAATTGAAGCTTATCCAAATCCTTTTAACGGAACAACAACGGTCGAATACAATATCAGGCCGCAGGATATAACCGATGCAATGATTTTTGATATAATCGGAAGAGTCGTAAAAAAATTTGAACCCTATGAATACACCGGTCAGAAAATTATCTGGAATACCAAAAGGAATTCCAGGGAATTGAGCAGCGGTGTGTACTTTTTCATACTTAAGACAAAAAAAAACATGTACTCGCAAAAACTTTTATTACTTAAATAAATAATCATTCATTAATAACCAGGTGATCATCATGAAAAAAATCTTTACACTGATCTCTTTCATTCTTCTCCTCGGCTCAGCCTCCGCTCAAATTACAATTGACGGAGATATGCTGGACTGGGCAGGCATAGATCCTCTTGATACCGGGCTTCCCGCAGAAAGCTACGGTGTTGTCGCGGATCAGCAGTATGCTGACTTTAATGTACGGCATGTGTATGTAACACATGATTCCGAAAATGTTTACTGCAGGATAGACCTTGATCCTACAGCTAACTTCAACAATTTCTACAACTTTACTAATCCTCCTGTGTTTGAGATGTACTTTGACACAGAGATCGGTGATACAACCGGCTTTGATTGGGGATGGTGGAATAATGCTTATAATTATTATATAAACATTGCCCCGACTCTCCATCCTGATTCGCTAAATAAATACGTTGAGTTATATCTTTATACGGGGGGTAGAAATCCAACTTATGTAGAAGGCGAATTCGTATTATTAGCTACCTCACCGATGGCTATTAACAGCGATAATAATCAGCTTGAATTTTCCGTTCCCCGGAACCTGATAAACTTTGGAAGCGAATTCAGACCCTGGGTGTACTCAGTAGCTGATTTCCAATGGGATGCCGGAGCTTCTCAGCTTCCTTTGGAAGGCGGAACCTCAATGTTGAAATATGATTTCTGGTACGGTGGATCTGTATACCAACACCAGGGCGATCAGATTATGTCGGATATAACTATCGACGGCGATCTGCTCGACTGGGTGGCAGCAGGTATTCAGCCGGCTGATGTTGGTGAGTGCGCAGAGGAATTAGGTGATATGCCTACAGGTCCCGAATTCGATGTACAGGATATGTACGTAACAAGCGACTCTACGTATCTCTACATCAGGATCGACATTGATCCTTCCGCTACCTTTGCAGGAATGTATAATAACTATGAAAATTCACCTGCATTCCAGTTATTCTTCGAGGTTAACTGGGGCGATACAACCGGGTTAGGCTATGGCGGTTTCTGGAGACTCCCGGTTGATTATGTGGTCGATTTAAGCGCGGCTCTTCATCCTGATTCAACCGGAAATGAAGTTCCCGTTGAAAAATACATTGCTGACTGGCAGGGTGCCTATGAAGAATTTGCTGAGGTTGAAGGTGCGATGGCAATGTTTGCTAAAAATTCTGAAGATAACGTAGTTGAGATAGCTGTCCCCCGGGCAGTTATAAATGCAGGAACGGATGTAAGACCTTGGCTCTATGTTGTAGGTAACGAGAACTGGGATAATGAAGAATACGTTCCGAATAAGATCATTGAAGGTACCGAACCTTACTATGCAATTAATTATAACTTTATTGACGGGCCGAGTGTTCACAGGTTAGGTGATAAATCGGTGGTTGCAGTTAGGGAGGATAAAGATATCTCAAGAGCCGAAGGGTTTGGATTGGTATCTAATTATCCGAATCCTTTTAACCCGACCACGACGATCGAATTTTCCCTCCCGGAAAGGTCTATAGTCAAAGTTGAAATATTTGATATTCTTGGACGTAAAGTTTCTACTTTAATAAATAACCAGGAACTTAACACCGGAATGCAGAGACTCGTATGGAACGGTAAAAATGACAACGGCGTTCAGATGGTAAGCGGCGCCTATTTATACAGGATCAGTTCGGATAAATACAGTGTTACAAAAAAGATGATGTTAATTAAATAGTAATAATCAGGGAGGCTGACTCAAAAGCAAGTTATAAGGTCACGCTTAGACTTGTTCAGTGTGAAACAACAGGTTATTGAGACGGCCTCCCAATTTTAGAAATTTTATGGTGAAAAAAATGACCAGGAACATTATCAAACTATTCCTGATAACCATTGCAGCATTAACCCTTAATTCCTGCATACCCGACAGGATGCCGACGGCCCCCACAGAAATCGACAGGCCCTCATTTGTGAAGATAGGATTTGATGCCTCCAACCTGGTTTTCCCGCTTGACCACCAGGTTAAGTTTTATTTTAATGAAGCAATGGATTTGAATAGTTTTCCTTCAAATGTAGTAGTAGAGAGCGTAAGCGGAAAAATTGACGGCACATTTTCCTATGGTGAGGCGGATACGATTGTTGTGTACACCCCGGCGGGCAATTATAACCCGGCTGAATTTTATACTGTCTCCGTTAAAGGAGGAGTAATGGATGTACACGGAAACTCGATGATCTCGCCGAATGATGAGGATGTACCCGAAACAAGCTGGTTCTTTACCAGCGGTGAATATTCCGATAACGGCTTTCCCCTGGGTTTTATCAGGGATAAATCAAACCGGAATATGATATACAAGATAGGGGAGTTTGACGAATTCATTGACAGTCTTTTACTCCCTGAACCCGAGGATTATCAAACTTCAGCATTGGAAATCGAAAAAAATTCGGATAAACTTTTTATAGTAAGCATTAAACTTACTGACGGTATAGTTACTGTAGTTAACCCGGATAATTTTACGATTGAAAATCAGATAACAGTAGGACTGGGACCAACGAATATAGAATTCGGAAACAATAAAGCTTATGTAACCAACGCGTCGGCAAAATCCTTTTCGGTTATTGATCTGAATTCGCTTACAACTGAAACTACCCACGTTTTTGCGGATGATTTCAGGCCAAAAGATGTATCCTATAGTCCTTTGAGCAACAAGCTGTATTTTTACAGCACTACAAATTCTGATATAAAAGTTGTTGATGTGGATGATTATACCAATTCACATATAGTATCATCGGGTTTGACAACAAAACCGACTGATATCGAGATCAGCGACGACGGCCGTTATCTTTACCTGCTGGGAACCAACTCAAGTGTAATTTCAGTTTTTGATGTCCAATCAGAAATACCCCAGGTGCTTGATCCGGGATTCCCTTACCTGACAGACGGGACAATGGGTAAAGAATATTATTATGCGGCTTATTATAGAGGAACCGGCGGCGAGAATATCGGAGGTATTCTGAAAATTGACGTGAGTACGAATACCGTTGCCGATCATCTTGAGTGGGAATACCAGGTAGATCAACTCAGGTTAACTTCTGCAGAGGAGCTCCTCTATGCCGTGACCCCGATTGATTCGACAGTGCAGGTTATAGAAACCAAAACAATGAAAAGAATTTCAAGTGCGAAAGTCGACGGAAGCTTAAAATACCTGGCAATTACTAAAAATAACTATTAATAGCATTAAAACTTTTGGTTATCCTATGAGTAAATACATTTTAATTTTTTACGCCTTGATCTTATTGTCGTCTCAGGCAGCTGCACAGAGCGGCGGTAAGATTGTAGGAAATATAACAGATGCTTCAACCGGGCAGCCGTTGGTCGGATGCAGTATATTCATCGAGAATCTGATGCTCGGTGACGCAACCGATGAGGATGGCAATTACCTGATTCTTAATATTCCATCCGGGACTCATAATGTCAGGGCTAAAATGCTGGGATACAACACGCAGGTTGTAGAAGGTGTGAAAGTCTCATCCGGTTTAACGGTTACACTGGATTTTGAACTTCAGCCCGAGTCTATCAAAATGCAGGAAGTGACAGTAACTTCTTATAAGATACCTCCTGTACAGAAAGACCTGACAAGCAAATTACAGGGAAGGACAGCGGAGGAGATCTCTCAGATCCCTATAACGACAGTTAAAGATGTACTTGTTCAACAGGCGGGAGTCACCAGACAGATTCTGACCCGTGACGTTTCAAGTCTGCCGGTATTCGGTCAGTTTGCTACTGTACCGTCTGACGGGCTCCATTTCAGGGGCGGAAGAGAGAACGAGGCTGAATACCTTCTGGACGGTATAAATGTCGGAGATGCGTTGTGGGGCGATTTCAACATAGACCAGCTGGGTGAACTGGCCATTAGTTCAATGGAGACATTCACCGGAACATTTGCCCCGCAGTACGGCGAGGCAATGTCGGGCGTCGTGAAAATATCAAGTGCGTCGGATATGTCAACCACACCGAAGTTTGCAATTAAATCATTTACCGACAATTTCGGTATCGACGCAGTTTCTGAGAACACCAAAAGCCTTGAATTTTCAATGTCGGCAGCGCTGCCTTTTTACAGCAACCTTGGATTTATGTATTCTCACCGCACATTCAGTACAGATGGCTATATATTCGGCTATATATATCCGAACTATGTAAACAGTGAGGGTACGGACAAAAGCGGAACGCCCAAAAGAGTTCCAATGCAGTTCAGCGATACACAATTTGATTTTGCCAAGATAATCTGGCAGGCTGTTCCCAGTTTTAAAGTTACCCTTGGAGGCTTCTATTCAAAGGCGAACAAAGGAGTATATAACCACTACTTCAAATATAACCCCTATGGAACTCCTCCTGTCAGGTTAAATGACGACCTGGGGTATGTAAAGTTTAATTACCTGATTAACGAGAGAAGTTACGTTGAGCTCTCATTAGCTAATTACGAAAGAAAATTTAAGTCAAGCGTATACGATGACCTGTCGCTTTATGGTATAGTACCGCAGAACGGCACAGCCGAATTTTCTTTTATCGGAGAGGACTGGGTTTTCTTCAATACTTATTTCAACAGGAAGGAAGCGAAACTGGATTATGTCTGGCAGATCAATAAAATTCATAACCTTTCAATAGGATCCAGTCTGCAGCTTCTGAAAACTGATCTGACGAGGCGCAACCCCGATGGTGGCGAGGCGCTTGAGCAGTATAATTATAGGCCCTACCAGGTAGACGGATATGTGAATGAGAAAATGGAATTTGAGGATATGGGTATGATAATCAACCTTGGAGCAAGGTTCGATTATATCAATACAAACAGGAAAATACTGGTGGATCTAAAGCAGAACGGAAATCCGAATGCTCCTTTAGAAGAAGCCAAGGCTGACTTTTATGTTACGCCCCGCCTTGGTATAAGCTTCCCGATTGCGGATAAAGCTGCGGTAAGGTTCGGGTATGGACATTACTACCAGTTCCCGAATTACTATAAGGTATTCCAGGGAACTTATTATGTGGCGGCATCCGGACAGTACAGGCCGAATCCTCAGCTTGAGAACACACCTCTTGCCGCAACGACAATTGAGCCTGAGAAAACGGTGAATTATGAGTTCGGACTACAGACAATGCTCGGCGACTATGTTTCGCTTGATGTAACTGCATTCTACAGGAAAACGAATAACCTGGTTGGAGTGCTCCTCAATGAAACAACTGAAGGAAAAAGGTTCCAGGTAATGGGTAACATCGACTACGCTACTGTTAAAGGACTCGAATTTTCATTGAAGAAAACTTTTTCAAAAAATTTCTCCGCTTTCTTCAATTACACGTTATCGAATACCCTTGTAAGTACATCTATTCTGTTTGAACGGCCTACTGACGAATCAAGAACTTTTCCGGCAAACTGGGATCAGCCTCATGTTTTCCAGGGTAATGTTCATTTCGAGATGGATAATGGTTTCGGCTTTTCAATGTACGGAAGTATTTCTTCTGGTTTTCCTTATACACGGTCCTCCTTTGATCCTAACGGAGAACGCTCACCCGCAGTACACCAGCTTGATCTGAACCTGTTTAAGAATTTTGATTTCTTCGGCTTTAAGCAGCAGCTGTTTGTGCAGGTGACAAATCTGACCAATGACCGGAATATTTGGTGGGTATATGCCGATTCAGGTGTAGCGGGAGCAGATGCAAATGAGGCAACCTCATATGATTACACAAACAACCCGAGTATGTATGGACCGGGAAGAACAGTACGGTTAGGAATAAAAATATGGAATTAGCTTTATGATTTTTAATAAGAACATAACGTTTTTCAAAGCTGTCATTGTGATGGCTTTATTGGTGATGCCGTTTATCAGGGCGCAGCAGCAGAATCCAATGGATAATAAGCGGTGGAATAAAATGGATATAAATAAAGTTGCCACTGTCTTCGATAATTCGGGAATGCTCTGCGACGGTGATAACCAGAGTTATAGTAATGCAAGGTCGCCTTCCTTTGAATATCCCCAGGGAAGTGGTAAAGAATACGGTACCTGCGTTGCTGTGGTTGTTGGGGCTCCTTATCCGCAGGACCCGGCTGTTGTAGGAGGTACTAATCCCGAAAATTATCCTTACCTTGACGGGACAATGGATGAGGGTCCGGCTGATTTCTGGAATGAAGAACACTTTGCGCCCTACCCTGAATTTATTAACCCGCAGAAAGCCAGTATCAGTACAGATCCATCTTCCTGGCCCTCAAGCTGGCCGGCAGCACTTCCGAATTATTACCCCGTGGACGGAATGGCGAATGAGAAAATTACCAATAATAATCTGCCGACAGTACCTATTCTGCTGGACCCCGAAACTGGCTGGCCCGGTGCAGGAGCGGACGGCAGAACCATAGCTGACCAGGAGACTTTCAGCTATATGTTCGGCTGGGGCGGAACAGATCAGCTGGGGTCGGGAAACAGCCAGACGCGATGGCTAAGGACCCAGTTGATGATGAGAGGCATGGCATGGGAAGGCTCACTTTATGAAAGTTTTATCGTCTGGGTGTTCATCGTCCGTAATCCAACCGACAAACCTATCGTTGATATGTCAGTGGGTATACATGATGATATGAGTTTCTTTCCCGCATTCATTCCGGGCATAGGGCAGGATGCCGACAGACATTACTATGATCCGAATCTTCAGCTTGCCTACGGCTGGGATGATGACGGGTACGAAGAAAATCCGATCGGCGGCGGTGGTCTTACCGGAGAGGATATTGCTTGGGGCGGAGTGCTGGTTCTGAAAATGCCCGGAGGCGACGGTAAAGTGAAATCTTATGATGCTGCGCATTTCTGGGAAGGACAGACATCGAATTCCGGAAGCGGCGGCGACCCTGAGATGTATTATCAATGGAACCTATTGAATGAAAATGACCCGCAGGACAGCGATGGCGATGGTATCGATGATGATTTTGACGGGAACGGTATACCTGATGTACAGGACGGCGGTCCCAATTACTATGTTGGAAGCGGTGCCGATGGTCTCCAGATTCTCGGTTCTGATAAATTTACCCTGCAGCCGGGTGAATCGGATACCTTAATATTTGCGACGATATTCGGAGCGACAGAGCAGGAGATAAAAACAAACTCGCAGCGAGCGATTGCATTGTATACTAATAACTGGCGACCGTTAAAAGCTCCTGATCCGCCGGTGGTTGAATCCTTTATTGATGATAAAAAAGTAACCCTGATCTGGGGAAACAACAGTGAGCATGATCCTAAGTTTGAGGGTTATAAACTTTTTCGGTCGCAGGATGACGGGCAGACCTGGGGAAGTGAAAGCTTCACCGACTTCCAGGGAGGTATACACTATGTTCCTCTTGCCCAGTTTGACCTTGAAAACGGTATAAAAGGATATTACCAGACATTACCGGAATACGCATGGTATTACCTCGGAGATGATAAATGGAATAATCTTCGTTTCGTTGTAAGCGGGGATTCCATACCGGGATTCGACTTGGGGAAGCATAGACTTAATCACTTTCAGGATGGTGATACGGTAAATGTTTACGTGGATAGAACCGTATTAAACGGAATTGATTACAGATATTATGTAGCAGCATATGATTCAGGCAACGGAATCGTAGGTCCCCTTGAAAATTCTGCCGCGTCTAAACCGGAGGAACTCAATAATACAGTGAATGTTCGTCCCGAGCTTGCGGTTACGACAGGCAGTCTTGATAATGTTAGAGTAGTACCCAATCCATACGTTATTTCTGCTATATGGGAGACAGGCTGGAATGAACATATAATACAGTTTACAGGCTTATCTCAAAAGGCATCGATAAAAATCTTTAACACAGCCGGTGAACTGATCAAATCCCTTCACAAGGATGACAACACCAGCATAATGGAATGGAATTTAAAGAACGAGTATAATCAGCTCGTTGCTCCCGGCGTATATTTCTACGTAATAAATTCACCTGCCGGCACTGTAACAGGGAAATTTTTTGTAATTCTTTAACAGGAACAGGCTATGAAATATTTATACACATACAAAATGATTCAAAGAATTTTTTTAGCAGCCGTGCTATCATTCTTGATCAGTGAAACCCGGGTGTTTGCCCAGCAGGATGTCGATTATTCGGGAACATCCGCTGCAAACTTTCTGAAGATAGGCGTCGGTTCAAGGCCGATGGCTATGGGTGATGCGGCAATTGCCACAGTAACCTCCCCGGAAGCACTTTTCTGGAACCCAGCCGCGCTCACCAGGATAAATGACGAATTTGCAGTTTCTTTTTCAACAATGGACTGGCTGGTTGAAACACGGAACTCATACGTTGCCGCAGCATATAAACTTGAAGGCGCCGGCTCTTTTGGTCTGGATCTACAGTATCTCGACTATGGAAAGATAGAAGAGACTACTGTATACGACCAGGACGGAACCGGGAGATTCCTTTCGGCAAGCGACCTGGCGGTGGGACTTGGTTATGCAAGGGAATTGACCGACAGGTTCTCATTCGGAGTGAAGGTAAAGTTTATTAACCAGACTATTGCAAATGCTACGGCCAGTGCATTTGCGGTTGACCTCGGCGCGGTGTTCCTTACATCATTCTTTGATAACAGCTTCAGGTTTGCAGCCTCACTGTCAAACTTTGGAACCAAAATGCAATTTAAAGGTCAGGATTTGTCAATTACTTATTCTGTTCCCGATAATCCCGGCAACAAACAGATCCCGGCCGAGCTCTCGACTATTGAATGGGATCTTCCACTCCTTCTCAGGTTTGGTGTATCAGAATTCGTTCTCGATAATGACCAGGTATCATGGCTTATAGCGTACGACCTGTTCGACAGCAGGGATTATAAGGTAAGGCATAACGTAGGTACAGAGGTAGGTTTATACAAAATGTTTTATCTCAGGGGCGGTTATAAGTTTAATTACGATGAGGTGAACTATACAGCCGGGTTCGGTCTCGATTTCCAGAATATAATAGATTATAAACTGAAACTGGATTACCTGTTCCTTGATTACGGGGACTTTGGAATACTGAATCAGTTCACACTTCAGTTTAATCTATAGTTGATAAGAAGGACGTCATGAAAAAATATTTATTAGCTATAGTTTTACTTTCCGGATTATGTTTCGGACAGAATAATCCTATGGTCAACCAGCGCTGGAACATCTTTGATATAAATAAGGTGCGGACCACGTTTAATAATACCGGACTTCTCTGTAACGGAAATGAGCAGACGACCTCACTGGCAAGGGAACCATCTTTTGAATACCCGGCCGGAAGCGGGATAAGCTGGGGAACAGGTGTTGGAGTTTTACTGGGCGCCCCGATAGATCAGGATCCGGGAGTTATTGGCGGATACCCCGATCCGGCAGGCGATTATACTGCATTCTGTGATGCTACTCTTGATGAAGGTCCTGCCGCTTTCTGGGATGAAGAACATTTTTATCCTTACGCGCAGTTTGTTAATTCGCCGTCTGCAATATTAAGTACAGATCCTTCAACCTGGCCTGATCCATGGCCGACAACATACCCTGTGCTGAATGATCCGATAGAATTTGATTCTGCTACTGGGTGGCCCGGATTTGGGGGCGGCGGAAAGCAGCTGGCCGACCAGGAAACTTTCTCCGTTGTTGAGGCATGGGGCGGTACAGATCAGTTGACTTCAAGCAATCCCTATCCCAATTTTCTTAAGACCCAGATGATAATCCGAGGCATGGCCTGGGAAGGAACGCTATATGAAGACTTTATTGTGTGGGTGTATGTAATCCGCAATATAGGTTCTGCACCCATTACTGATATGAGAGCGGCAATACACGCTGATTTCAGTTTTATTCCTCAGTTTTACGCGGGAATCGGGTATGATGATGACAGGCATTATTATGACCCGGATCTGCAGCTGGCTTATGGAACCGATGATAACGGTTATGAGGAGTCACCTTTCGGCGGAACTATACCGGCTGATAAAATTGCCTGGGCGGGGGTTGTCTCATTACAGATGCCCGGACCTTCAAAGAAAGTTGCGACTTATGATGCATTTCATTTCTGGATGGGCGCAACTACACCGGCGGGGAACGGTGCAAGAACTGACTGGTATTTTGAATATAATATTGAGAATCTGAATGATCCCGAAGACAGTAATGATGACGGAATTGACGATGACTTCGATCATAACGGAGTTCCCGACGCGGATGAAGGTGGTCAGGGTTATTATCTAGGACTGGGTGCCGACGGAATCCAAACCCTGGGTTCTGAACCTTTTGTGCTTAATCCCGGCGAGAGCGATACACTTATTTTCGCAACCGTTTTCGGAACAAGTGAAAGGGATATAAAAGTGAACGCGGAAAGAGCGATTACTTTATATAAAAATAACTGGCAGATAATTGAAGCTCCAAAGGCTCCCGTTGCTGAGGTCTTTACCGGGAACAGGAAGGTTAAGCTTGTATGGGGTACAAGGAGTGAGCAGGAGAAGGACTTCGAAGGTTATAAAATATATAGATCGGAGGATGACGGAATAACCTGGGGCAGTAAAACTTTTAAAGATTTTGAAGGCGGTATACACTACCTCCCACTAGCACAGTTCGATCTTGAAGACGATATAAAAGGCAATTACAGGACGATTCCGCAATATGCCTGGTTCGATCTTGGGAGTGACAACTGGACTCAATTACGGCAGGTGGTTGATGTTGATACCTTTAAGTATTTCAACGTTGGCGATACAATAAATATTTTCACCGATAACGACGTGGTGAACGGATTGAGTTACCGCTATTACGTTGCGGCATACGATACGGGGAATAAAATTATCGGTCCCCTTGAGAATGGATTCAGCAATAATCCCAACGATATGAATAACACCGTAGAGGTAACGCCGCAGGCAGCTGTAGCCACGAAGAACCTTGACAAAGTTTCCGTTGTTCCCAATCCTTACAAGATTGCCGAGATATGGGAAACAGGATTAAGCGATCATCAGATCCAGTTTATCAACCTGCCGGGAGAAGCTGTGATAAAGATCTTCAACTCAGCAGGTGAACTGGTAAAAACGATCGAACATACTTCGTTGAATAACAGCGCCCCCAGCATAGCGAAATGGAATGTCAAAAACGAATATAATCAGCTGGCCGCGCCGGGTGTTTATTTCTATATAGTTACTTCAAAGCTCGGAACGAAAACAGGAAAGTTTTTCGTCATTCTCTAAATATTTTAATGCGGATGCTTTATAATTAATTGTTATTTTCAAAAAAAATATTGACCAGGTTATGAAAAACATATTAACTCTTCTGATCTTGGTGCTTGTTTACCCTTTATACGCTTCGGAAGATCCTTATCTTTCCGACGGCACCATCACTTTAAAATACGATAAAAATATGCACAGCAGCATAAGCTCGGACCTTCAGGGTGCAGGGCCTGTAATGGAGAAATACTTTCCCTCAGAGCAGTTGATGCTGGAGGCTAAGACGATTTCCGACTTCGCACTTACCAGTTGGGAGCAACAAAATGATGGGGATTCGAAAGTTATAGTACTGGAAGGGAAGTTCTCTGACGGGGGCCTTAATATTATAAAGAAAATTACAGGTAAAGTTAATCCTGCTTATCCCGGGTTCTTAATAACAAAAGTTACCTATATAAATTCCGGCAAGGACACTCTTACTGTAGTCGGATGGATGAATAATTATTATAAATTTCTGTCTGCCGAAAATGTTCAGCCGTCATACTGGTCATTCCAGGGTGCAACATATCCCGACAGGCGTGATTGGGTGCAGCCGGTAAACAAGGGATTTCAGCAGGAAAATTATATGGGAATGAACGCAAGCGACTACGGCGGAGGTACTCCTGTTGCTGACCTGTGGAGACCCGATATAGGTATTGCAGTCGGGCAAATTGAAACTTCTCCGAAGCTGGTTTCAATACCGGTTGACTTTTCCTCGGGGCAGGATGGTGCGTCACTGGGTGTTTCATATAAGTTTCTTGAACCATTAAAACTCGCTCCCGGCGGTTCTTTTGATACTTATGAAACATTTACGGCAGTTCACCAGGGTGATTACTTCAATACGCTGCAAACTTTCAGTAAAATTATGCAGGACAAAGGTATAACTTTTCAAAACTTTACACCATCAACTTATCAGGCGGAATGGTGTGCCTGGGGTTATGAAAGAAACTTTACGATAGATGAGGTAGTAGGTACTCTTCCGAAAGTTTCTGAGATGGGTTACAGCTGGGCTACACTCGATGACGGCTGGCAGACGGCTGAAGGCGACTGGCATCTGAATCCCAAAAGATTCCCGAATGGTGGTGCTGATATGAAGAGTTTCGTCGACAAGATCCATAATAGCAACCTGAAAGCAATGTTATGGTGGGCGCCAATGGCTGTTGATCCGGGTACTGATCTGATAAAAGAACATCCTGAATACCTTCTTCTAAATAAGGACGGGTCGAAGCAGGATATTTCATGGTGGGACAGCTATTATATGTGTCCCGCCTACCAGCCTGTAATCGATTACCACGTTAACCTTGTAAAGAAAATTATAGGTGAGTGGGGATACGACGGATTAAAAATAGACGGGCAGCACCTGAATGGAGCGCCCCCATGCTATAACCCCGCACATCATCATGCTTCACCGGAAGAATCTTCAGAAAAACTTCCTCTTTTATTTAAGGCTATAATTGACGCCGCGTTAAGTATTAAACCGGATGCAGTGATCCAGATTTGTCCTTGCGGCACCGAATACTCATTTTACAACCTGCCTTATATGAACCAGACAGTAGCTTCTGATCCTGAATCATCCTGGCAGATAAGACTTAAAGGTAGAACGCTGAAGGCTTTGATGGGATGTAATTCACCTTACTTCGGCGACCATGTGGAATTAAGCGATAGCGGAAAGGACTTTGCTTCTGCTGTTGGTATAGGGGGGATTGTAGGTACAAAGTTTACCTACCCTACAGACCAGCTTGAACACAAGAATTTTGTACTTACGCCGGAGAAGGAAGCTGAATGGCAAAAATGGCTGGATGTTTATAAGGCAAATAAACTTGCTGAGGGTTGCTATAAAGGAGGACTATACGACATAGGTTATGATAAACCTGAAACCCACGCGATTCAGAAAAATGATACAATGTATTATGCATTCTACGCCGATTCCTGGAACGGCGATATTGAACTGAGAGGTCTCTCGGGCGGAAAGTATAATGTAATTGATTATGTAAATAATAAAACGATTGCTTCCGTGGAAGGTACTAATCCGAAGATTAATTGTTCGTTTGAAAAACATTTACTGATAAAAGCAGTCCCGGACAAGTAAAAAGGAAAAAGGAAAAAGGAAAAAGGAAACGACTTGTCATCCTGAATGGCGACTTGTCATCCTGAATGGCGACTTGTCATCCTGAATGGCGACTTGTCATCCTGAATGGCGACTTGTCATCCTGAACCTGACTGACGGCAGTCAGGCTTGTTTCAGGATCCTCCAAGGATGCTCGTAAGGGTTAATCTTGCAATTTGGAGTTAAAATGAAGTCTAACATCACCCGCAGAAATTTCATCACTCTTTCGGCACTCAGCAGTGCATTTCTAGGCTTTTCTCCTTTGATGCCGAAGATCAGCAATGATCAGCTTCTCGAAAAAATAGAACAATTTTCTTCTGCCCCGGCTGCGAAAGGAAAATCAGTTATAGGTTTAAATGTTCCTCCGATAAAGCAGGTAAAGGTTGCTTTCATAGGACTCGGCAACAGGGGAACAGACCACATTACTCTTGTCGATTCACTTTCTCCCGATAAGGCCGTTATTACTGCTATTTGCGATGTGCAGAAGGTTAAGACTGATGCGGCTATGGAAATACTGAAGAATTCAGGTCACGGACAGAAGCCGGCTGTTTACTCTGGTTCGCTCGACAGCTGGAAAGAGATGGTTAAGAGAGATGATATTGATCTCATCATCATTGCGACACCGTGGGAATATCATACTCAGATGTGCCTTGAGTCGATGAGAAACGGGAAGCACGCCGCTGTTGAAGTTCCTGCCGCAATCTCTTTAGAAGATACCTGGAAACTTGTGGATACCGCGGAAGAAACTCAGCGGCATTGTATGATGCTGGAAAACGTTTGTTACGGCGACGAGGAGTTATGGGTACTCAATATGGCGCAGCAGGGTTTGTTCGGAACGCTTACATATGCGGAGTGCTCATATATACATAATCTGCGCGAGCTTATGTTTAGTCCCGATTACTACTACAATATGTGGCGCATACGCCATCACGAAGTAAAAGACGGCAACCTTTACCCGACGCACGGCCTGGGTCCTGTTGCCCAGTATATGAACATTAACAGGGGGGATTCGTTCCATAAAATAGTATCAATGAGTTCTTTGCAGGCATCGCTTGATGAATACTCGAAAGAAATTGAAAACACTAATGAATTCTATGACAGGACAGGTTATAAACATGGGGATATGAACAGCTCGTTTATAAAAACGCGGAAGGGGAGAATGATACTGGTTAAGCATGATGTAGTAACGCCCAGACCTTACAACAGGATCAACGCCCTTGCTGGAACAAGGGGATACCACGAAGGATACCCGAGCAGACTGTCGCTTGTTGATTTTGATAAAGGCCACGTTTGGATGAGCGAAGAGGTTTATAACCAGTACAAGGAGAAGTACCAGCATCCGCTCTGGCTGAAGCTTAAGGACGGTATAGACAAGTACGGCGGTCATGGCGGGATGGACTTTGTTATGATATACCGTTTAATCGACTGCCTGAACAACGGCTGGTTCCTTGATGAAGATGTATACGATGCCGCATCATGGTCTGTTGTGACACCGCTCTCTGTTCTTTCGGTAGAGCTGGGAAATGTTCCGCTGGAATTTCCTGATTTTACGAGAGAAAGATGGAGTGAGAGCCGCGAGCTTGGGATACTAAAAAATTCTTAATCACTAAAACATTCTAATAAAATTAAACAGAGGATCGGATGTATTTCGACTGGATAACATGGTCTATCTGGCTGATAGGATTTATCATAATGGTAATCTGGATCCTTGTTCCTATCAGGGAATTCAAGAGGATCGTTCAGCAGAAAAGATTAGAAGAAAAAGCTAAAAAAAATAACGGCGGAAAAAAAATTTGATAACAATCGATTACATCATCGTTTTTGTTTTTCTGGGCGGAATGTTTTACGTGGGTTCTATTTTCTATAAGTGGGTTGGTAGCTCGGATGATTTTTACCTGGCAGGGCGGCAGCTTACACCTTTTATTCTCGCCGCGGTTCTTGCTGCTACGAATGTAAATCTTTACAGCTTTGTGGGACAGGCAGGCATCGCATATAAAGAAGGTATTCCCATAATCTGGCAGACATGGACAGGCAACATGGCAATGGTTTTCGCAGGTCTGTTCGTTATTCCTATTTTCAGACGGCTGAGGATCAGAACCATTCCTGAGTTTCTGGAAAAAAGATACAGCAAAGGAGTAAGGACTTTTGTGGCCATACTCTGGATCCTTAGGCTAAGCTTCTGGCTCGGCGTTGTCTTATACACCGCTGTTATAGCGGCGCAATCGATCTCCGGTTATGATTCCTTTACAGCATGGGTTTTGATTTTTTCCCTGGTGGTAATTCTCTATACAATTTTAGGAGGTATGTGGTCGGTTGCGTTCACGGATGTAATACAGTTTGTCCTTATGCTCGGCAGCGCCCTCATTCTGCTTCCCCTTGTAATGAGCGCGGTTGGATGGTGGCCCGGACTTTCAGAAAAACTTCCTGAGGGATCTCTTACCCTGATTAAAAATAGCGGAACATACGATTGGAAATTTGTACTCGCAATATTTCTCTTAGGTATAGAATGGGCCTGCGTTGACCAGGGCTTATTGCAGAGAGCGTTCGGTGCCGATAGTACGAGAAGCGTTGCGAAAGGCCTTGTTATGGCCGGAATTATTACCACACCCTTTGCACTTCTATGGATATTGCCCGGACTGGCCGCACGTGTTTTATTCCCCGACCTTGCAAATGCAGATTCTGCTTTCCCTGTACTTGTAACGTCGCTTATTCCAAATCTGGTGATGGGACTTGTGGTTGTGGGTTTGTTGTCTTCCCAGCTGTCGACCATATCGGGTAATTTAAATGGAGTAGCCACCATTTTCTCGAGTGATGTATACGAGAACGTGCTGAACAGAAAAGCGACGGATAAGGATGTTCTGAAAGTAGCAAGGATCATCACTTTGATTACGGGAGTGGGAATGATACTCTTCGCCTACCTCGTCCCGGTTCTCGGCGGAGCCGTGAATGCCTACTTAACGATCATCGCCATTATGGATATGCCGCTTTTCGTGATTGCAGTAATTTATGGTTTATTGTGGAAGAGAATTAACTGGCAGGGAGCAGTTGCCGGGTATATTGCCGGAGCTGTTTCGGGTATAATTGGACAATTCTTTTACAGTCTTAATTTTAACCTGACAACTTTCATTACTGCAGGAACCGCTTTACTGATTACGCCAATAATCAGCCTGGTAACAAAAGAAGAATCAAATGAAAATATTGATGCAATCTGGAGGGCCAGAACCATCAGCGATGAAGAAATTAGCAGCAACAACATATATAATATTATACCGAAGACGCTGAGGGGGAAATTAAGTTTAACCGTATTCGGTTCAGGTTTAATATTGTTCCTTGTGGGAGTCTTTGCCGGCAGTACCGGTAGTCCCGCTGCCTCTTACATTGCCGTTGGTGGAATGATAATATATTTTATAGGAGGTTTATTAAGGTCCTATACAAATTGATATCCGGGCTTCAGGTATGAGAAAATTAAGAAATGAATTAACAGTGTCAGCTCCCGGCAGGGTCTGTGTCTTCGGAGAGCATCAGGATTACCTGCAGCTGCCGGTTATTGCCTCGGCGATTTCATTGAGGATCATGGTAACCGGGAAGCGGAGAAATGACAGGCTGATCAAAATCGACCTGCCCGATATTTCAGATAATGAGTTAATAGATCTTGATAAACCGGTTATTTACACCTGGGAGCGTGATTACTTCAGAAGCTCACTGAACCTTCTGCTGAGGGAAGGGTATACCTTTTCAAATGGCTTCGAGTGCACTGTTAACGGGGAGATCCCGATAAATGCCGGGACATCCAGCTCCTCTGCATTAGTCGTAACGTGGATAAATTTTTTAACCAGGATGAGCGATCAGGCGGAAATTCTGATGCCGGATAAGCTGGCAGTCTATGCACACCGGGCCGAGGTACTTGAATTTTCAGAACCGGGAGGAATGATGGATCACATTTCGACGTCGATCGGCGGGATCATTTCGATTGATTTTTCTCCGGCTTTATCGGTGAGCAAGATCGATGCTCCTCTTGGAACGTTCGTTCTTGGGAATTCGCATGAACCCAAGAATACAAAATATATACTGGCCAATGTGAAGGATCAGATAATTAAAATCACCGCCGCATTAAAGGAAATTGATCCTGATTTTTCACTATTAAAAATCAGGAAATCCACACTGCCGGATTACGCAAAGTACTTAACCGATACGCAGTTCCGGCTGCTTAATGGAACAATAGAGAACAGGGACATTACAGGAGCTGCGAGGGCTGAGCTTCAGAAGTCGTGGCCCGATGACAGAGAATTAGGACGATTGATGAACCATCACCAGGAAATTTTAAGGGAAGTGCTGGGCATCTCTACTCCCAAAATTGACAGAATGACAGACGCTGCGATTCAGGCCGGAGCATATGGAGCAAAAATAAATGGTTCAGGCGGGGGAGGCTGTATGTTTGCATACGCGCCGGATAATGCCGGCAGAGTAAAAGAAGCAATAGAGACTGCAGGCGGGGAGGCTTTTATTATTAACACAGATGAAGGATCACGTGAAGAACCGGTAATAATCCCGTAGCTCGAAATTGTCAACCTGAACCTGTCTGCCGGTGGGCAAGCTTGTTTCAGGTTCTTATTTTAATTAAGAACCGTCGTTCCGAATTTATTCCGGAATCTCATATATTTATTATCACCTAATATTCTAAGTTCGAAAAATGCGCAGTGGTAAACTAGTCATATTAGCCGGCGGAATTTCATCAAGGATGAAAAAGCCATTACAGGAAATTATAGGTAAGGAACGCGCAGAGAGTGAAACGCCGGGAAAGGAGATTCAAGAGCAGGAACTTCCGTATATAAACGAAAAACTAATCAGGGATGCGGATAAAAAACCCAAATCGATGATAGGTGTAGGAAAAGATTCGCGCCCGTTCCTGGATTATCTATTATACAATGCCCGTGAAACTGGTTACCGGGATATCGTGCTTGTAATAGGTGAAAATGATAATTCAATTAAAGAATATTACGGCGGAAAAGAGAAGGATAATGAATTCAGAGGATTATTAATCTCCTATGCCGTTCAGAAAACACCGCAGGGAAGAATAAAGCCACTGGGTACAGGTGATGCACTTTTTTGCGGGTTAAAAGCAAAACCTGAATGGACAGGCAGCAGGTTTACTGTGTGCAACAGCGACAACCTTTATTCAAAAAATGCTCTTTCCTTAATGCTCGGTTCGGAATATCAGGGTGCTTTAATCGATTATGATCGTTCGGCGCTTGAATTCGTACCATCAAGAGTTGAGAAGTTCGCAGTAACGGTTAAGCACAATAAAGGATTTTTAATTAAAATTCTCGAGAAACCTTCATCGGAACAAATAGAGGAGCTGAAGGATCAGCACGGATATGTGGGAGTAAGTATGAATCTTTTTTCGCTTGAGTATGACTTAATCCTACCAATACTGGAAAATCTGCCAATGCATCCGGTTCGTGAGGAAAAAGAACTCCCGGAAGCCGTAAGCATTTTAGCAGACCGGTTTGCGTCTTCAGTATATTGTTATCCCCTGGCTGAACACGTCCCCGATCTCACCAGTAAGCCAGACATAATTGAAGTAAAAAAATACCTCGAGAAAAATTACCCCGATTTTTACCTCTGATCTCACTGTTCATCTAAAATCACCAGCGCTTGCGGAGAAATGGTTACATCTGACCCATTCGCGAACTAACTCAGGGCAGCGCGGAAAAAATCTTACAGATCTGCTTTCCGCTTCCGGGGTTAAACAAAATAACATCAGCTGCCCACAGAGTGTTAAATTTTTTCTAGGAGAGCTGAAGCTAATTTGATTAAAGCATCGGTTTTTGATTCTGCTTTGGCTGCCATTAAATCCAGTTCGATTACCTTCAGACCTTTCGATGCTTCAAGTTTCAATTCATCAGATTGAGTGAAAAGAGTTCCGCCGTCACCTATTTTTAAATCGGTGGTTAAAGAGGAAGAATGCGGCTTGATCCAGCTGAATCGTTCTTCGTCTGCTGCAACATGCACAACTACAGTAAATATATCTGTATTGGCATTTGAGTATGAACATTGATAAGAGTCGACACCCTTCATTAGCGAACCGCCTGATAAGGCTGTATATCCTTCATCGTGGCCAGGTAATACTGTTTCAACCTGCTCGCTGGTGAGTAACTCACAGGGGACGATCTCCTTAATAATTCCCTTTGTTTCATTAATGTTCGGATTAAAACCTGCTGCGAACGGTAGGGTTAAGCACAACAAGAAAAAAAACGAAAGACTATGTGATCCCTTCATAACCTGGTTCCTTTCTGTTATGTCGGTTTATAGATTTCCCGGATATTGCTTTAGTGGCTCTTCTTTCCAGTTAATAAATTCAAAGAGCCGTGAGTACGTGTAGACAGAGTGGTTAGTTAAATATTAAGCGAAATATTTTATAATGTCAATATCTTATTTTCTTTTCAAAAACTCTTTCCGATCTTTATTCAATTCAGTTGAAATTACGTTTTTAAAGATTTTCATATACGCTCTAGATACGCTTCACATACGTTCCATATACGCTTAATATTCAATTCTAACCATAGTATTTTTCAACAAACAAAATATGTGAGTAATTATGGCTCAAATTAGATCATCAGTAATCGGAGAACTCAGGGATATTCATCAAAAAATCGAATTCCGGTAAATTTATTTATGAATGCATCATATTGATCCATACCTATCACCAATATCACTATTTAATTAATTCTTAGTACAATACCTTACCAAACTATTGCTTTTTGTTAATAATTCCGCTAATATCTCTCTCACTCCCCTATTTAATTATGTAACGGTTCCGTGCTCTGTCTATTTTCACTCAGAGTGTTGTGAAAAATCCGGAATTATGCACGAATAGTCCTAACACAGGATACATTAATAGTTTTACATTGAATTATATAATTTAAAATCTCAGGAGACGTACTATGAAGTTAAAAGACAACTTTTTTGTCTTAACGGTAATCTTTGTTCTCTTTATTCAGTTCACAGTCCTATCTCAATCAAACCAGGCTGAAGTTAAGGCTTTATCCAAAGGTGCGGATGTAATTCTCACCGGTAAAGTTACCAAACAGCAGTCGGAGTGGGCCCAGAATAAAAGTAGGATAATCACAAAGACTACCATACAGGTGGATGAATATCTGAAGGGAAACGGAACGAATAGATCAGTTGTAGTTAATCATCCCGGGGGGGAGATAGATGGTGTAGGAGAATTATACTCCCATATGCCCCAATTTCAGAGTGATGAAGAGGTGCTGCTCTTTCTGAAAAAAGATAAAAAAAGTAACGATTACAAAGTATTTGCCGGCGAGGACGGGAAAGTTTCCCTGTTAAAAGATAAGTCGGGCAAAATTATGACGGCTTCTAAAATTCCGCTCTCATCCCTGAAAGCGCAGATCAAAAGCTATACCGATTAGCAATCTGATGGAATAGTGCAGGCAGTATTGAAAAAAGTTAGGCTAAAACATTAAAATTTGAGGGCATTATGAGTTTATATTTATCTAAGAAAATTTACTTTATAATAACAGCATTTGTGCTTTTATGGTCGGCCGGAATTTACGCTGATGCAAATAATGCATATGTATTTAACGGTACGACAGGGTATGCAAGTGTTTCAGACGGTCAGCCTGTAACCACGGATGCAAACCAGGCAGGCTACCAGTATTTTGATAATCCGGCATACAGCAATGACAGCATTACGGTTGAGGCCTGGGTTTATCTGATTGGTGATAATCCCGGTGTTAAAATGCCGATCGTTTACAGGGGATTCAATGACGGCTATAAAACGTTCTCGATGTATATTCAAAACAGAACTGCCTATTTTAAGATCGGCAACGGACTTGGACAGGTAAGTACAGCGGGTCAGGCTCCGATCCCGGCATTTATGTGGGTTTATATAAGTGCTACCTATGACGGACAGTCGCTTAAGATGTATTACAACGGCTCACTGGTTCAGACTGTTAATGTAACCCTGGGTGCTGGCCATAGTTCGGGTCAGGGCGGTTTGTATGTTGCCCAATCGAACGAGGGAACTTTCAAAGGTTTAATTGACGAAATAAGGATTTGGAGAATAGCACTCGGCGCCAATAATATTAATGGTTCGGGTGGTAACGGTAATCCTTCAGAACCCTATCCTCAATCGCTTGCTCCATACATCAATGGCGAATGGTCGTTCACCGAATTCACATATTACAACGGGGTAAAGGCTCTTAAGGATTATTCTCCTTTCAAGAACCATCTGAGAGTTTACAATGTTGATGAAATAGTGGATGTGAAACATCTTCCCTGGTTTATAGTAAACTCAACAGGTGATGCACCAGATCTGAATCCAGGCGACGGTTCAGCAGATGCTGGCAACGGCCAGGTTACACTTCGTTCAGCTATTATGGAGGCAAACGCACTTACAGGGTATCAGAAAGTATATTTTTACATTCCCGGGAATTCTCCATACGTAATTCAGCCCGGAACTCCTCTGCCGGCGGTTTCACAGCCTTTATCCCTGGATGCAACTTCCCAGAGCGGGTATAATGGTACTCCCTTAGTGCAGGTAAACGGAGCAAACGGGAACATAACAATTACAGGAGGAGGATCCACAGTACAGGGACTCGCAATAAATAATCCTTCCGGGTATGGAATGAACCTTTCTGCCGCAGGTGGAAATATCATTAAGTCAAACAAAATCTCCGGTATCTCTATTAGTTCAACAGGAAACAGCATAAATGGCAACGAAATAACAGGGGCAGCCTTAAACGGTACAAATATTACCGCGAATAATAACAATATCGGAAATCTATCCGCCAATAATATTCACGGAAACACAGGATTCGGTGTAGCTCTAATAAATGCAAATAATTGTCAGATAGCGAATAATACTGTTTCATCAAATACAGCAGGCGGAATATTCTTAACAGGAAGCACTTCGAGCCTGACAGGGAACACTATCAACCAGAATTCAAATTTTGGAGTTTCACTTATTTCTTCGGTAAATGATACGCTGTTTCAGAATACAATTTCTTCAAATTCAAGCTACGGAGTATTCATTGACGGAAGCAGCGGCAGTTATATTTCCCAGAATACTATCAGTGGCTACCTGACTTCAGGAGTAGCAGTGAAATCAGGAGTAAGTAATCAAATTCTGGACAATTCGATTTATTCTGCTGCCGGCATAGGGATTGATTTATGGAGCGGCACTCCTCCCGTTGAAGATGGGATAACTGCTAATGATGGTGACGATTCTGATGCAGGCAGTAATAATCTGCAAAACTACCCTGTTTTGGAAATGGCTTATTCATCTGTACGAGGAACTGCAATTTCAGGTAATTTAAACAGTACACCATCAAGCGTTTTCACAATTCAGTTTTATTCAACACCCCCTTCTACCGGGGGAACCAGACAGGGCAAGGATTATATCGGTGAAGAACAAGTTACAACCGATTTGTACGGAGGAGCTGAATTTCTGGCGAATATTGAAGGTGTTACTGTGGATCAGCTGGATTCAATAAGTGCAGTTGTAATTGATAATTCGGGTAATACTTCTGAATTCTCAGCCGCTATTGCCCTATCTCAGGATGAGGGACTCCATTATAAAGTTAATACTACACTTGCAGGGATTCCCCTGCACTGGGCTGACGGAAAAAGTAGATATTCAATTGCACCATCTATAGTAAACAAAGGATTCGATGGCGATGTTCAAAATGCATTTAATACATGGAATGATCTTGTTCAGCTTACTTATACAAGAGCTTCTACAGATACGTCAGATCATTATGGTGGTGATGCTGATGGAATAAACAATATAGTCTGGATTCCTGATTCAAGCAGCTGGGTTAATATCGTAGGCGTTCCTACAAATATTATTGCGATAACAAGAGTTAGGTATAATGCTTTTAACGGTGAGCTTACAGATGTCGATATGGCTTTCAATGGTGATCCCATATCACTAACAGGCTATGGACATTACACATGGAATAACAATGAATCACCGGATGTGCTTGACGTTCAGAATGCAGGAACTCACGAGGCTGGCCACTATTCGGGATTGGCTGATGTATATGATCCGGGTGATCTCAATTATACAATGGATTTAGGAAATAATAACGAAGATGCTACAATGTACGGTAGAATCGGCAACGGTGATATTAATAAACGTACCCTTATGCCTGAATATACCGGAAATCAGTTAGATGTTACTACCTTTGACGTTGGAGGAATAAATTATATATACAGCCATCTCGGTCAGGTTTATTATGATGTAGTTCTGGTTTTCGACGGATCGTCGAATTTTACCTCCCCTTCTATTCTTGATGGTTTCAGTTATTCCCAAATGGCTTCTATAAGTCTGGTTGATCAATTAAGAAGTATGGATGCTATTGGAATTGTCAACGGAGTGTCGCAGACTTACCCGATAGCAAGTGATTTCAGCAGCAAAAAAAGTATCCTCAATGCACTCACTCCAAATTTGAATGATGGTAACCTTGCACAGCGAATCCAAAGAGCGGAACAGATGTTTTCCTCCTCTTCAGATCATAAAAAAGTTATAATTCTTTTCAGTGCAGGCGATATCTCAAATGTATCATTAATTACGGATTCACTGAACCTGAGTCCTGATGTAAATATTTACACAATGGGTTATGATGAATACGATCAGGGACAGGATTTAATGAGCTGGCTTGCTGATAAAACCGGGGGAGAGTTCAGCTCGATACAAAACTCGAATGAAATTCCCTATGTTGTGAACTTTATATGGATGCGGCTGCTTGGTCTGGATGTTACATATAACTCAGGAGCTTTAAGCAGTGCACTCTTTTCAGGCGCACTTACCTGGGATGGCGGACTAACCTGGGACGGCGCACTTACCTGGGATGGCGCACTTACCTGGGACGGCGCACTTACCTGGGACGGCGCACTTACCTGGGACGGTGCACTTACCTGGGACGGCGCACTTACCTGGGATGGCGCACTTACCTGGGATGGCGCGGCTCTCGATATGGCTCTTACCTGGGATGGAAGTGAGTATTCTCCGGTATTATTTCCCCCCGGAGTAATACCTACTCCCGGCGTATTTCCCGAAAGGAACGATCACACCTGAAAATTATGACAGTGCGGCTTATGCTCAGTACGGTATTGAATTTGTCAATGGTTACGATTCAACCGGAACACCTTATAAGTTTTTCCATGTGAAATATCCGGGTCGTGGTTCCTGGAGATATGGAATAATTGAAAATACTCCCCCGGATTCTATAGAATCTTTGCGCGTTCATATGGCTAATCACTCCGATTTGCAGCTGGATGTTAACACGGATCAGGAACGTTACTATGTAACTACTGATCAAAATGGAAATGTAATTCCGGATACGGTTTATCTCACGGCTAAATTCACCCGGGGAGGGGATTCGAATATCCAGAATGGGCACGTAATTAAAGTGGGTGAGCCTATCGATGATGCTTTGGTTCTGGTAAAGGTAACATCCCCGGATTATGGACAAACAATAAGAAGACTTGTACATACAGGCAGCGGTACTTATACTGCATCATTCCATACAACAGATCTTGGCGGATATAATTTAGAAATTATTGCTTCCGACGATAGCAGTGCGGATGGTTACCTTAACAGTAAATACCTGGCTACTGCCGAGCATTCAATCTTTGTTGCACCCAGGGAGAAACCAACTTCTTTTTCGGGTAAATATTATATACAGATGGCTTTAAATAATCTGCTGGGCATTATGTCTGAGTACTGTCCTTCAAATAGAAATTGCAGTCTGGATAATAATACAAAGAGTAATCTAAACAATGCAATAAGTCTTTTAAGCACTGCACTCGGTTACTTCCAGCCCAATGATGATAACAGACTTAAAACCAATAAAGGATTATCATTTTACGATAACCTGACATCTGCTACCAATAAGATATACTCTTATATCAGCAATCCCGATTTCGGGGATAAAATCGATCAGGCGATCGAATGGCTGAAGACGGGGGGATATATTATAGCTGTTACCGCAAGGGATGATGCAGAACAGCCCGGAGCATGCGTGGTTTCCAACTGTGAACAACTTCTTGAAAGCACTAACACTGAACTTGGTAAAGCTTTGGATTCCCTGAAGCAGAGTAATTATGTATATGTGTTCAACCATCTCACTAACGCATGGAAATTTGCCGAAAATATGATGGGTGCCAATCTCAGGAAAGAAACCGGTGAAGTTGCACTGGTTCCGAAAGAATATGGATTGTCGCAGAATTATCCTAATCCTTTTAACCCGGCAACGACGATTAACTATCAGCTGCCCGAGAAGAATCATGTAACACTCAGGATCTATGATATACTTGGTAATCTGGTTAAAACTCTGGTTGATGGTGAACAGGAGCCGGGTTACTATCATATTACCTGGAATGCCGGTGCATTAGCAAGTGGTGTGTATATTTATAGATTGATGAGCGGTTCATTTTCATCTACCAAAAAGCTTATACTATTGAAGTAATTTTCTTTTGTCCCTGAATCCGGGATGGATTCAGGGACTTTTTTGTTTTAAAAATTATAGATAGCTTTTAAGACACAAGAAATTATTTCGTCAGGTATCAAACTATTCCTCAGGAGATTTCAGCTGCTGATGAAAATCAGAATTTTAATATATGTCCTGCCATGCCTTCTTATTTATAATATTTACGCACAAAACCATATTGCCTTTAAATCTCTGACAGTACAGGACGGATTATCACTCAGCAATGTGACATGTATTTTCCAGGATTCAAGAGGTTTTGTGTGGTTTGGGACTCAGGATGGACTGAACAGATACGACGGTTATAATTTTAAGATATTTAAAAATGATCCGAAAGACACCACCAGTCTTATTAATAATTTCATCTATACTATTTTTGAAGATACATCGGGTATTCTGTATATAGGATCTCAGGGAGGCGGTTTCCAGAAGTATGACCCGTTAACTGAATCATTCATAGGGGTTCCTGCCGGTAGTGTGAATTTATCTGCCGGAAAATTTAGTACTTACTCAGCACTCTATATTGATCCCTCAGGAGTTGTGTGGAGTGCCGATCAGTCTAAACCAACAGGTCTGAAAAGATTCGATCCCCATACAGGTAAATCTACAATTTTTATGCATGATCCAAATAATCCGGCAAGTTTAAGTAATAACAAAGTTCAGTCTATTTACCGGGATAATTCGGGTAATCTTTGGATCGGTACCGCGGGCGGACTAAATAGGTTGGATGAAAAAAACGGGAGGTTTATTCATTATATACACGATCAGAAAAATTCTAATAGTATATCTGGTAATATAATCTGGTCGATTTACCAGGATTCGCGTGGTACACTCTGGATAGGAACAACCGATGGCCTGAATAAGTTTGATCCTGGAAAAGAAATATTTATAAGTTATAAAAATGATCCTTCAGATCCGACCAGCCTGAGCGATAATTTTATTTTGTCAATATTTGAAGACCGCAGCGGTATAATCTGGATTGGCACATATTCAGCCGGACTAAATTATTTTAACCCGTCTGCACAGGTATTTAATCACTTTGCATATGATGCTAATGATGAGAATAGCCTCAGCAATAATACTATACTCTCAATGTGTGTTGATAACAATGATACCTACTGGATAGGTACCCGTGGCGGACTTAACAAGTTTGATTTTTTGACGAGGAAATTCAAAAGATTTATTTATAATCCTTCAGTTAAAAATGGAATATCCAGCAATTTAATTCAAACTCTTTTTGTTGACAGAGACGGAATTGTATGGGCAGGTAACTTTGGAACAGGACTGGATGCCATTGATCCTGCAACCGATACATTCTTAAAACACTTTCAGAATAATCCCGCTGATTCAAATTCTCTATCGGAAAATCGTATTATTGCTTTGACCCAGGATGGGCAGGGATACTTATGGGTAGGAACATACGATGGCGGACTGAACAAACTCGATCCTGCCAATGGAAAGGTAATTCGCTATATCCACCATGGAAATGATCCTAACTCATTAAGTTCAAACAGAGCCTGGTCACTGGCGTTTGATAAATCAGGGAAGTTATGGATTGGAACATTCGGCGGGGGTATTAATGTATTTGATCCTGCCGATAACAAGATTTCCCATATTCAGCATATACCGGATGATCCTGCAAGCCTTCCTGATAATAATGTTGTAAGGATATTCATTGACAGGGATAATACCGTCTGGGTAGGTACAATGAAGGGATTCAGCAGGTATGACGGAGTTAAGAAACGATTTAAGAATTTCACTGAGAAGGATGGTCTTCCTAACGAAACTATCTACGGTATCCTTCAGGATAATTCGGGAGACCTGTGGATCAGTACTAATAACGGGCTTTCAAAATTTAATCCCAAAACGGAATTATTTACAAACTATTTTTACCTGGATGGTCTGCAGGGTAATGAATTCAATCAAAGTGCGTATGCAAAAGACACAAAGTCCGGACGTTTATTATTCGGCGGCAATAATGGTTTTAATGTATTTAACCCGAGAGATATTGTAGGGAATACGTTTATTCCGCCTATCGTTTTCACCGACTATACCAGATATAATACTGATGATGCGGAAGGCAAACCAATTAATGAGAAGGGAATAGCCGTAAGGGATAGTCTTTTTCTTACATATAAAGATAATATCATAAATCTACAGTTCTCAGCTTTGAGCTATTATAATAACTCCCAGAACCGTTATAAATATATGTTGAAAGGATTTAATAAAAACTGGATCCAGCTGGGTACGGATCACACAATCACTTTTACCAATCTTTCGCCAGGAAAATATAATCTTAAGGTGATCGGTTCAAATAACGACGGAATATGGAATAATACAGGAGCCGATTTATTTATTGAGGTTACTCCTCCCTGGTGGAGAACAAAAACTGCATATGGATTTTACATAGTAATTTTTCTCAGTATCCTTTACGGCGCCAGGAGAATAGAGTTAAACAGACGTGAGCAGAAAGCACAAATAAGGGAGAATCAATTAAAGCTAAAAGCAACAGAAGCTGAGAAACGCGCTGTAGAAGCTGAAAATGAACGTAAGACCAAAGAACTTGAAGAAGCACGCCAGATGCAGTTGTCGATGCTGCCTAAAAAACTGCCGCAGCTGCCGAATCTTGAGATAGCTGCGTTTATGAGGACAGCCACGGAAGTAGGCGGCGACTATTATGACTTTATCCAACAGGACGGTGGGCCACTTAATATCGGCTTCGGTGATGCTACGGGCCACGGACTGCAGGCAGGAATAATGGTTACTCTTATGAAGGGTTTCTTTACCTCAGATGCAGCCAAACTTGAGCTTAAGGATTTTATGAGTCACTGTACTGCGATGATCAAGGAGATCAAGCTCGGCAGAATACTTATGTCCTTCAGTCTTTTACGGATAATGGATCACAAAATGACGATTACCAGCGGTGGTATGCCCCCGGTATATTATTACAGTAAAGAAACCAAGGAAGTTGAGGAAATCCTCATACAGGGAATGCCGCTCGGTGCGATGAAAAGATTTTCGTACCAGGTAGTAGAAAAAGACCTTAATCCCGGGGACACGCTTCTGCTTATGACAGATGGTTTTCCCGAACAGATGAATCAGAATGAGGAGATGTATGATTATCCCAGGGTAAAAGAAAAGTTTAAAGAGATTGCTGACTGTCCTCCCGAATCAATAATTGAAAGTCTGGTTGAAACCGCTGACGGTTGGATGGGAGAACGGGAACAGGCAGATGATATTACATTTATAGTTTTGAAGGTAAAATAAAAGCGAGAACGGTAAAAAAGAGTTAAGAATTTTTCCTCTTTACTTTTTTAGATAAAATAATATTATATTCACAAAAACCCCAATAAACACTTATGGATGAAAACTTTAACCTGAAGATCAAGCTTCCGAAAATACCAAATATTGAACTGGTTGCTGTTGAGGGTCTGGAAAGAATGGGTAAGTACCTTGGAATTACCAATGAAAAGATTGGTGAAGCAAGGATAATAGTAAACGAAGCAATAATTAACGGGTTTGAGCACTCGGGGATAGATAACCCTTATGTAAATGTCGAATTTCTTATGACTAAAGAGAGACTAACGATACTGGTTACTGATTTCGGGAAAGGATTTGATCCGGGGAGTGTGGTCACTCCGGAAATATCAAAAAAAATGAAAAGCGAAAATAAACGCGGATGGGGAATTAAACTGATGAAATCGCTTTCTGATGATATGACTATTGAATCAGGCCCATCCGGTACAAAGATATCAATCATCAAAAACCTAACTTAAATGGAAGTATTATGGACGGTGAATTTAATTTACAAACAGAAAAACTCGAAAACACTTTCCTTATTAAAACTGAGGGATATATAAACAATACGGCAGGAGAGAAAATAGCTCAGTTTTTTGCTGAAAATCCTATTAAGAATGCCATTTTCGATCTGGAAAAATCGAAGGTCATTAATTCTATCGGGATCTCCTACCTGCTTGAAGTAATCGAACAAATAAACGATAGGGAGGGAAAGATAATCTTCCTTAACCTCGATCCATCAATTGAAAAAACTTTCAAGATAATGGGTCTCTTCCAGTTTGCGCAATTGGCGGATTCTCTTGATTCCGCAATGAAAGAACTGGGGTAAGACAATTATAGAGAGAATATATATATAAAATAAGATGGTCATATAATTGGAACAGAATTTATTGGTTGAAAAGCTTTCGCTGCAGGCCGAATCCTTCCAGGAAGGATTTAAGCTCTTAACGCAGTCGGATTCCTTCGAGGGAATCTTTAAGAATTTCGGGCACCTGCTCAGAGCAAATTTTATGATTACCAATCTGCACCTGCTTCATAAGGCAGCTTTGAAATCAGATTGGAAAGTAATAGGATCGCAAAAATTCGACGAGACCGATAAAAAATACTTTGAGAACCATAAGCACCAGATTATGTATTATGATGCTGGGACGTATAATGCATCGGTTGTTCTGCCGCTGACTGATTCCTCTTTCCTGGGGATACTGCTCGGACATAAACTTTATGGAGAAGGTATATCCGACTTTGACAAAATAACACTGCAGATACTTCTGCAGGTATTTTCCAGCGCGTATGAATCTTTCCTTAATCAGAAGAAAGAAAAACAGTTCATCTTTGATCTGAACGAAAAAATTCTGCAGCTGAATAATCTTATTGATACAGGAATTGACCTGGCAAAGTTTGAAAATCAGAATGTCCTGTTCGAGATGGCTCTGGCCAGGATGGTAACATTAACTAATGCCTCATCAGCCCTCATAAGTATTTCTGACGTTAATAAGGAAAGGACAGAAGAGCAATTTACCTTTCCGCCCGGAATGCCGGCCAATAATATTTTGAAAAGCACCTACAAAATTGAATCCTCTTTTATATTCAGGGATATGTCATACAGGTTTGTTCTTTCAGAGAAGGAGACACGGAAGGGTGTAATAGAATTTAATGAATTAGATCAGATGCTGCTGGATGCAATTTCAAGACAGGTACGAACTGCCATTGAAAATAATTTTCTCCTAAAGGAATCGCTTGAAAAAGAGAGGATTGAGAAAGAACTTCTGCTTGCGGCATCGATACAGCAGAAAATAATTCCGGAGAAGCTTCCTGTAATTGAAGGATATGAACTGGCCGGCGAGAATATTCCCTCACGTGAGGTTGGCGGCGACTACTACGACTGTATAAATATGGGGAACGGAAAATACGCCCTGATTATCGCCGACGTTGCCGGTAAAGGAATTGCGGCCGCCCTGCTGGTAAATACATTGAATGCCTCGTTATACTCATACCTTGAATTTGATCTTCCGTTAACGGATTTGGCGGAAAGGTTAAATAAACTGATCTTTAATGCTTCGCCTCCTGATAAATTTATTACTTTCTTCATAGCAGTGCTGGATTCAAAAACCGGTGAGCTTGATATTGTTAATGCGGGTCATAACCCGATCCTTCTTCTCAGGAAGGACGGAAAACTTGATAAGATTGATGCCGGCGGGATAGGTCTGGGAATGCTTGACCTCGGCTTACCCTACCAGGGTGAAAAACTGGTGATGAATCCCGGTGACAAACTTTTTCTTTATACCGACGGAATTCCTGAAGCAATGAATAAGGATGAAGTTGAGTATTCTGATGAGAGAATGATTGAATTCTTTCAAAGTAATGCAGATAAGTCGGCCATTGAATTTATCAACGGAATTGTTGAGGATGTAAGTAAACACGTCAAAGGGGAACCCCAGAGCGACGATATTACCTCTATGATCCTTAAACGGACAGATTTAATTATTAAGCTTTTAAATCTCTGTTGATATAACTGCTGTAATCCTTTACGATAGGCTTGTACTCAAGATCGAATAGAGGGGAGGATATCATAAAATCAGCAGTAGCCCTGTTGCATGCCGTAGGGATATTATACAGCACAGAGATCCTTAATAATGCTTTTACATCAACGTCGTGAGGGTGAGGTTCCATGGGATCCCAGAAGAAGATAATGATATCGATTTTATTTTCTGCAATTAATGCCCAAGCTTGCTGATCGCCCCCGAGCGGACCTGATTTCAGCTTTGTCATCTTCATTTTCAGAGGCTCCTGGTTTTCATTCTTACGCATAATCGCCGCTTCAACAAGAGTTCCGGTAGTCCCTGTACAGATAAGGGTGTGGTGCTGCAGTCCTTTGTAATTCCACTCGACCCACTCCACAAGGTCCTTTTTCCTGTTATCATGCGCCACCAAAGCAATAGATTTGGAATCCATTTTCACTCACCAAATTTATTATTGAAGGGAAAATAGCCAGATAAATCATAATATCATATTAAATTAAGTTTTTGAATCAGGGTGAAGATATGTCTTTTATACCGCGAAATTTCTGAACGAACCTGATTTTTTGATCCAGGCTGCTCAGTTACCTATCCCCCTGTTGAAATATTAAAAATTAGCAAGTATTGAAGCCGTATAGTAATGTATAAGACCGTAGTACATAAATTAGTACACTAAGCTGATTGTTATTTGTAAAATATTGAAATTTGCTTAGTTTGAAACCGGTACAAAAATTGAAAATCTAACTTCGTTTTTATTAAACCGGCAGGGAGAGATGTTAGAAAATTACCGGATAGTACACAGAACATCATATTCATTTCTATTTAATCAACTCATTACTTCAATTAATTGCAGGGGCCTTTATGAAGACCTTACTACTTATCATATTTCCATTAATCATTTTTGCCCAAACACAGGATTCGAATGCAGAGGCTGCTTTAAGATCAGGTGACGATTCACAGGAAAACCTGAAGGACTGGTCATTTGGCGTGCTTTATGTTCCATATTACTCCGGGACAGTCTATAGGCTTTTTGAGTCGCAATCCTATCCTTCAGATCCCACTCTCTATTCACTCTCGGAGAATAAAACTGATCTTGAGGCTGAACTGACTTACGGCGTCTCTGCTCTAAGGTTATCATTATCGGCAGGGTATTCATCTTCATATGAAGACACTCGTCATGAGGAACATAATAATTATTCAGGCACTCAGAATGAATCCGGATATGTCAGTACTATGGGTCTAAAACTGCTGGATTTCACTGTCGGGCTTAAATATTATTTCGGGAATATACTGGATGAAAACGTTATCATTTACACTGAAGCTGGATTAGGAAAACAGATCGCCTTTGCCGAAAATAATTATGATTATATTTTCGTTGAACCCCAGCCCGGCGTCATAAATGAGGATAACGCTGCAGAGTTTACAGAAGAATTAAACTCCCCCTGGCACTTTAATTTAGGTTTCGGTGCCGAGTATTTCTTCAATCAGTCTTTATCGCTGAAATCTAACATTAGAGTACTTTACTCATCGGTAAACGGCAGGTACAATTCCAGGTATGTAACTGAAACCTCTACCCAGACAGTATCCGAAGAAAGGACTTTTACCTATTTCGTGACCAAGATAGGATTGGGACTAAATTTTTATTTCTAGGGAGAAAAATGAAAAGATTTGTTTTTTTACTGTCGGCTCTGTGTATTTTACTGACCGTTTCGTCAGCTGTTCCTCAGGATAAAGCAGCTCCCGATGAAACGGCAGAACAGTATGTTAATCACATTAATAAAGAAACCGCGGGGGATACAATTAACCCTCCATTCCTAAAACAGGATTTTCTCATAAACACCCTGGGTGGTGAGAGCGGTGCAGAGCAGTACGGAGTTACCGGTGCATCCGACGGCGGCGGAGTTACATGTTTCGCCTGGATCGACACGAGAAATGGTCAGACCGATATTTATGCACAATTCGTGGATATCAATGGGGACAAAATCGGTTCCAATATTAAAGTCAGCGATACAGAATTACCCGGGTACAGTCATCCGGCTGTTGCGGCAAACAGCGGAGGAGATTTTGTTATTGCGTGGGTCAAAGGTGAGCAGCAGGTAGCTGTACAGAGGTTCAATAAGACAGGTCAGAAAATCGGAAGTAACATCATTATTGATAGCGATTACTTCCAGAGTTCATATTCAGTATCGGCAGCGGTTAGTGATAACGGGTCTTTTATGATTACCTGGTTCAGGTTTGCAAGACTGTTCTATGCATCCGGGACACCCGCTGAGGAGAATATCATATTTGCCAGTCCTGAAAATGTTCCCTTTAATTCTGGTTACACCAGGCAGATTGCCGCGGATAAACAGGGAGATTATTGTATAACATGGGAATCCTATCAGTTCCCGCAGGCCAGAATACTCCTGCAGATGATAAACAATAGCGGGCAATTGATTGGAGTGAATCTCCTTTTTAATGATCCCGCTTACTCTGAAAGCAGCATAAATCCTTCTGTCATTTCAGTCGGCGATAAATATTTTATGTTTGCCTGGGATGCTTTATATGCATACCCCGATATGGGTGTCGTCGGGTCCAGGATATACAATAAAGAAGAAAATTCATTCACGGATATAAATTATTTAACAGATACTCAGAATACTGTAGTACCATACCAGTTAACATCGGACAGGGATAGTATATTCTATTTGTTATGGGGAGGTTATCACAACATGCGTAAAATTGGAGTAACGGGAGAGTATATCGGAAATCCGGTCATCTTAACTTATGATAACACCGGCGTCGACTACCTGAGCCTTGGGTGGCTGACGGAGATAGTTAATGACAGGTTCTATGCAGGATTTGAAGGCTATCTCAATTCAGACAGAAATATTTATATCCAGGAGTTTGATTCCGGTATCCAGGGCATCGGTCCACTGGAAAGATTAAATGATGACAATGCCAGCTCCGAACAGAGTCATCCTCTGATCCACTTTAACAGCAGGGGACAATCTATAGTTATCTGGAAAGACCGAAGGAATGGGAACTATGATCTTTATGCAAGGGTTCTCGATGAGAATTTTAATCCTGCAGGACCCGATTTTCAATTAAATGAAGACACTTCCGGATATCACTACGTTCAGGCATATGATGTGAAATCATTTGATGATGGAAATTTTATAGTTGCCTTCACAAACGTTGGGGAGTACTATAATAAGGAAATACGATTTCAGAAAGTTAATTTCAGCGGAGAAAAAGATGGCGGAAACGTAACAGTAGAAAATAATCTTTATAATTCTGAATTAAATATCACAATGAATGTGAATGGCAGCGATGTAATAGCACTATGCTGGTATGACAGGTATGGAGGAACGGTAAAATCATTTCATAAGAATCTAGTTCCTGCAAGTCTGAAGAAATTATTTATTCAGTACAGTGACGGATATCTGCTGCAGCCTTTTGCTGTATCAGTTGATACCACTTTAGAAATACTGGCAGTCTGGAAAAATCACGATCCGTCCGGTGAAAACCCTGATAGAAAAATATACGGGGCTTTTTACGATAGGTCCGGAAACCTTCAGGATTCCTCTTTTGTAATTGACAGTACTTATTACTCGTACATTTATCTTCAATGCAGCAATGATAATCACAATTATCTTGCAATGTATGAGGAAGGTACCGCCATCAACATTAAAAGGGGTTATGCAGAAGGATACAATTATACCAGCAGGCTATACGCAGAATATTATCCCCGGTCTGTAACCATTAATAATTTTAAGAACCGGAAATTCTTTATAACATATAGCGATGATTTCAGCGTCCATGGTTATTATGTTAATGACAACAATAGGACCAGCAGCAATTATTTGCTGCATAATAAGACGGAAAATTACAGCGCGGATTTGCATAACGGAAAAATGATTTTCGCTTTTGAAGACGGCAGGATTGGAGGAACAGGTACAAATATTTGGGGAAATGCCAGACTGCTGAAAGATGTTTCTTTTAATAAAGAATTATTTTTTGCCCCCGCCGCTTACGATGTCTTGTACAATAATTATCCTAACCCTTTCAACCCGGTTACAACTATATCCTATCAGCTTCTTGCTTTTCATAAGGTAAAACTGGCCGTCTACGATATTCTTGGCAGAGAAGTAAGAGTCCTTGTTGATGAAAATCAGGACAGGGGTGTGTATGAAGTTCAATTTGATGGCACCGGACTGGCATCGGGAATATATATTGTCAGACTTGAAGCCTTTAATACCCGGGTGAAGAAGATGATCTTATTAAAATAGGATCGGGCAAAATATAAGGGGCAGAAATGGGAACTAAGGGGTTAATTATTTCCGGTAATCCGCGCTACAACATCTCATTCAGTGATTTAATATATTATAGAAAGGCTGATCTTATTCTTTTTGTTAATAATTCATAAAAGAGGGCAATGTTATGAAAAACGAAAAGTACAGAAGGCTGGTTGAACAACTGCTGGATATGGCCGGTATCAAAATAAACGGGAACCGCTCATTCGATATCAAAGTTTACAATGACAGTTTTTACAAAAAAGCCGTCACAGAGGTGGAACTTGGAATGGGAGAATCATACATGGATAACTGGTGGGATGTTGAAAAGCTTGATGATTTGATTCACCGGATTATTCTTACCGACTTGCAAAACAAAATCAAACATAATTATAAAATAGCACTTCAGCTTGCGGGTTTTTATCTGATTAATATGCAGTCACGGCGCAGGGCATTTATTATAGGGGAAAAACATTATGACCTAGGGAATGACCTTTTCATACAGATGCTGGATAAGAGAATGAACTACAGCTGCGGTTACTGGAAAGATGCTTCCACGCTGGATGAAGCACAGGAAAATAAGCTTGACCTAATCTGCAGAAAGTTGTATCTGAAACCGGGAATGCGAGTGCTTGATATCGGCTGCGGATGGAGTGCATTCGGTAAATATGCCGCAGAAAAATATGACGTGCAGGTTACAGGCATAACTGTATCAAAGGAACAGGCTGCCCTGGGGAAAGAATTGTGCAGAGGTTTGCCGGTAGAAGTCAGACTCCAGGATTACAGGGATGTAAATGAAAAATTCGACAGAATCGTATCTGTCGGGATGATTGAATACGTGGGTTACAAAAATTACCGGGAATACTTCAGAACTGCGGCAAAGAATTTAACTGAAGACGGACTATTCCTCCTTCATACCATTGGAGATGTCCGTTCAACAAAAAATACAGACGCCTGGACGCATAAGTATATTTTCCCGAATGGAATGCTTCCTTCCGCTGCCCAGCTCGGTAAAGCCATTGAAGGCTTATTTGTAATGGAGGACTGGCATAACTTCGGGGCCGATTATGATAAAACGTTAATGGCCTGGTACAGTAATTTTATAAATGGCTGGAGCGGGCTTAAAAATAAATACAGCGAACGGTTTTTCAGGATGTGGACATACTTTCTGCTGTCAAGTGCCGGAGCTTTCCGTGCACGTAATAAAAATCAGCTGTGGCAGCTAGTCTTATCCCCAAACGGTGTTCCCGGCGGTTATTGCACGGTAAGATAATATTACCCTTTTGTCTTTATTATTGTCTGCGCTTATTCAAGCTTGAGCTTTTTCGAGAACCGGGTTGATTAGGTCCTGTAATCCATGGTAACTGATACAAACAATTTCAATACTCACTAATTCTTTTTTTCCCTCGTGTGATATTTTGCATTGAAGCTTTTTTCTTTCTGTCAATTAGTTTGTCAATATCCGATATTTGTATCGGGAGAGAGAAACAGAGAGAGAGTGAAGGACAGAGAAAGAGAGAGTGAATGAGGTTGTATTGCTGAGTTCCCCAAAAATCCTGCTGGTTGAAGATGTCGGTCTTATTGCGCTCGACATTAAAACTATGTTGTTATCTACCGGTTTTTCGAATATTAAAGTTGCATATAATGGTTCAGAAGCAATTAAGTTTTCGGAGACATATATCCCTGACCTTATACTGATGGATATTATGCTGGGAGAAGGGATAGATGGAATTGAAACCGCACGTACAATACTAAAGAATCATTCAGTGCCCATTATTTACATTACCGGTTCAACTGATCCGGAAACTCAGAAGGAAGCTCAGAAAACATCGCCGGCCGCTATAATTCATAAACCGGTATATCTTCCCGAACTTGAATTCGCAGTCAAATCTGCATTGGGATTAAATTTTAATCCGGGTTTGAATGTACAGGGTATTTAATAACTGAATTTGATGTTGATGAAATCCATGAGTGTTCATCACGCTGTATCCCTGTTGCCTTCTATTATTTGTTTTGTCTTCAGCAGTATAATGGTGGAATGACCTTCGTTGAACTTTGCATAAGTTCTGTTTAGTATGCTCCTGCCTTCATGTAATTTACCTGTTTTCTCAAGTAAAGTATAAAGACTAAGAGCAGCATTTAATTCAAACATTGTGGTATTCTGTTTTAGTGATATTTCAATTGCTTTCCGGAACAAAGATTCAGCTTCTATATCTTCAGGAGAAATCATATGAAGAATTTCACCTTTTAATCTGTAAAACTCTCCCAGTAAAGGATTTCCTGAATCATTCGCGATAATCCCGATTGCTTCATTAATGAAGGAAAGACCTTCCTGCGGTTTTCCTGCCTGAAGACAGGATCCTGCCCTCAGTGACAGAAGAAGCGGCCAGAATACGGGGGGAGTTTTTAACTCAGTGTACATTGTAATACCCAGTTCAATTCTTCCGAGTCCCTCATCAGTCTTTTTTAATCCCACGAGAGCTACACCATAGAGAGTATGAGCCGCAGCTTTCCAAATTGGGAAATCATGTTTCTCACTTATATCAAGAACCCATTGCGCATTCTTTTCCGTGATTTCGGGTTCCTGTCTCCATAGGTGCAGAAGTCCGCTGTGGAAGAGAGCATAAGCTTCACTATAGGGATAATTTAACTTCATTGCCATTTTCATAGACTCTTCCGAATGAAAAAGGGAACGATCAGGATAACCCATCATCCATAAGCATAACGAAGAGGTAGTATGGGATATTACGCCGGGATTGTTTCCAAAACGGAATTTGAAGAATTTATCCTTTTCAGGTTTATAGGAAGCGAGAGCCTCTCCAAGCTGCTCCATCCCGGGAGCCAGATCTCCTGAAAAGATAAGACTGTAACCTAAAACCAGGTGACCTTCAGTTTTTGCAGCCGGATTATTTGATTGTTCTGCACTATATAAAATCCGTTCACCCAGCTGAGCGCCCTTTCCGAAGTTGCCTGTATATACATAAAAACTGGCAAGTGCTCTTAGAATGGAAAAAGACTGAGGTATTTCTCCGTATTTTTGACAGAGCTCAAGAGCGTGGTTGAAAACCTCTTCAACCTCCCGGGTGCATCCTTTAAGAGCCATCAGAACACGCCCAAGACTCATCTGTAGCATAATTTCCTGTTCAGCTCGTTCGGGAGTTGATGGGATTGAAGAAAGAACTTTCAGCAGATCATTAGTGAGTTCCACACTATAATATAGCCACCCCCGTGCTTCATATAACAGCCATAAACAGTCGGTTAATTTCTGAAGCTGTTCAATATCTTTTTTCTCCAGCCAGTATTTCCAGGCGGCCCGTATATTGAGGATCTCAGTTTCAAGGTCATTTAAGGCTCCATCGCGTTCATTACCGGTGAGCCTTTTCCATTGTGCCTGTGCAAAAGCAACAAAGTATAAAGCGTGCGAGCTATATACATCAGCCCGAAACTCCGAATCTGTTTCTAACTTTTCTGAGGCATATTCTCTAATAGTTTCAAGCATCTTCAGTCGCTGGTTTCCGGTGCCATGACCCACATTCCTTATTAAACTTTTATCTATGAGTGAGGATAATATATCTATAATATCTATTTCAACATTGTTCAGCTTTTCTGTTTTCCCGGCTACTGCCTCAACCTGTTCGAAAGTACATTCGGGGAAAACAGAAAGTGAAGCAAACAATTTCTGCTCATCGGTACTGAGCATTTCGTAACTCCAGTCGATAGTATCACGCAAAGTCTGCTGTCGTACTGGGAGATCGCGAGCTCCGCCTCTTAGCAGTTTCAGTCTGTTATCCATTCTTTTAAGCAGAGCTTCCGGTGAAAATAAATTTATACGGGCCGCTGCCAATTCAATTGCCAGGGGAAGACCGTCAAGCCGACTGCATATTTCAATTATCGAAGTGATATTCGATTCAGAAATTTTGAAATCAGGTCTTACCGTTTGAGCACGTTCAGCAAAGAACTGGACGCATTCATTTTTCATCAATTCAGTAACAACCTGTTGTAAGCGTTTTGTATCAGGAAGCTGAAGCGGCGGCACAGGAAAAATTTGTTCCCCCCGCAGACGGAGAGGTTCCCGGGTAGTTATAATTAGTTTAAGAAGGGGACAGCTTAGAAGCAGGTCGTAAATGTCGGGGGCAGCCTTTGTCAGCTGTTCAAAATTATCAAGAAGAATTAAGATCTTTTTGTTATGCAGATGTTTTTTGACCTCAGTAAGGATGTCTCTGTCACTAATTTCTCTCAATCCCATCGTTCTTGCGACAGCAGCAAAGAGAGAATCAGTATCCCTGGCAGCGGAAAGATCCACAAAATAAACTCCGTCACCATAATTATCCATCAGGTGGGATGCCAGCTGAATTCCGAGACGTGTTTTTCCAGTACCTCCCGGTCCCGTGAGTGAGAGCAAACGGACATCCTCGCGCTGCAGAAGATCGCTGGTAATCTCCAGCTCTTTATGGCGGCCTATAAAAGGTGTAATCAATGGCGGCAGATTATTCCTGATCCCGCTTTTATTACTCCTTTTATAAATACCGTTATGAACTGGTTCAGGCTGTAAATTTTCTATAGCGATATTCTTAACTTCAGACGGAAGAGGAATACCAAACATTGAATGGTAGCGTTTTAAATGTGAAGCCGCATATATAATTCCTGCCAGTCTTTCCTGAGCGGAAATGATTGTCTTATTACAATAATTTAATCCTGCACTCACGGCGGCCAGCCAGTACTGTCCCCAAAGATCATCCGACAAACTTGCAAAATCTGACTTAATCCGCTCCGCAAACGCACCTCTTCCAGAATTTATTACAGAACATATACCTGCAAGTTCTATGGGTACGCTCTGCGGATCTATTATATCCTCATCAGCAAAACGGGTTACAAAATCTATCCATTTTGGTAAAGAAACTCTTGTAAGTTCCCTGATCAGGTATGACATTTCCAGGTAGCAGTTATCATACATAAGGGGCATGCCCGGTTTTAAAGAGAGCAAAATCAATAAGGTAATACCCTGTCAGTTCTGCGTCTTTCCCTTCAAATTTTGCGAGTATATTTCCGATGTTAAGATCCCCATGCTGAAATCCTGTCATTATGTCTATGGGCCTTACTGAATTCCATAACCCCGGCTTCTGTGCAAAAGTATAAGGATTGGGAAATACATTCCCCTGTAAGAGCAGACCTGGTGTATCATTTGAAATATTACAGTTATCTTCCAGGAAACGCTCGATATTTCCCCCGGGATTAAGCCGGTAGCCGAGCCAGGATGAAATTATTTTCTGAGGATGAACTGCTTGTTTAAATACCGGGTCAGCATTCCACTGCGAAAGAAGCATTTTACTCGTTGTCCCAAACAGCTTTTCAAGTTTATCCTGCTGCTGATAACTTGCAAGGGGGCGGTAATTGTTGAGCGACTGTCCTGCAATATCATAGAATATCGCAACCGAGCTGTCAAGTTCTATTCTCTCAAATGCCAAACCTGCAATATGATGCTTAGCAAATCCGCCCGGAGCCTGTTCAACTGCAATGCGATGCCTTTCGAGTTCATCCATTCCTGATTTAGTGCTTTTACGGTCAAGTTTAAGTACAAGATGGCTTACATGATTAGAATCTAACTTAGAAACGCTGACAAGAAAAAGGCTTGCGCCTGTTTGACCGCCTTTAAGTTCCTGAAGCAGGGTAACTTTTATTTTCTTCTCTGACTGGGCGAAGCTAAGGACCTTTTGATACTCAGCGGGAAGGGAGTGGAATTCTTCTGCCAGATCTGTCATTATAATCTTCTTTTGTTATAAAAATCTGTTCCAATGGTCAGCGGATTTTCAGTGTGCACAGCGTATCCTGGGCTTTCGAAGCATATCAGATTCTTCGACAAAAATATTTTATGGTCTAATGTGAAAAGAAAAATTCTCACAAGGGCCGAAACTTTTATTATTTCAATCCGGTTGAATCCGGATAAGGATCTTCTGCAGGTCGAGTGATCTTACAGAATCAACAGCATATTCAATTCTGCCATCTTCACACAGTCCTTTAATTCCGGCCTCTTCATAGGCACGGATAAATTCTTTTGTACATTCCTCTCGCACTAATTCCGCGGCTTTTTCAATATTCTCATTCTTTTCTTGTTTCATTATGTTAAGCCTCAGCTGACAGTTTTTGATTTATTCTCAACCAGCTCTTTTCCTATTCTGACTACTTCATCTGCGAGCAGATCGAAATCCTCTTTTCTGCTGCGGTGATTTGCTATGGCAATCCGGAGGCAGTATATACCTTTTAAAGTTGTATATGAAGGCACTGCAATTCCACGCTCATGGAGTAGAAATAAAATTTCTTTATTTAATTTATTTAATGTATCGGCATCAAGGTTTCCGGGATTATAACGAAAACAGACTATATCCAGTCCTATCGGAGCAATTAACTCCATGCTGGGATCGTTCTCTACCAGCTTTCCGAAATACTGAGCCTGTTCGATATTGCGGTCAATCATTCTGCCGAATTTGTCGAGACCATGTTCTTTAACAGACATCCAGATTTTAAGTGCGCGAAAGTTCCTTGATAATTCCAGGCCGTAATCAGAAAACCAAAGGTGGGCGCCGGGTATACCACGAGTTTCGTGTGCAAGGTATTCAGGTGTAAGGGAGAACGCGGCTCGATGTTCGTTTTCATGCTGTATCAGGATGCATCCAGCTTCAAAAGGAATATGAAGCCATTTATGAAGATCAAGGGCCACAGAATCTGCCTTCTCTATCCCTCTAAGCCTGGGTTTAGCGTGTTTAGATAATACAGCCACAGCACCGATAGCACCATCAACATGAAACCAGAGGTTTTCCTCCCGGCAAAGAGTCGCCAATGCTTCGAGATCATCTATTGCACCTGTATTTATAGTTCCGGCATTGCCGATAATGCATATCGGTCTGTACCCTGTTTCACGGTCTTTTTTTATACCTGATTTTAATCTGTCCAGGTCAATAGTGTAATCGTCTGTTACAGGGATATAATGGAGACTCTCTTTTCCGAGTCCCAGCATTTCAAGCGCTTTTTGATTTGAACTATGGACCTCAGTTGAGGCATAAACGATGAGAGGCTGCGGAGCATCCCGCATTCCTGTCTCCCTGACATTAAACCCTGCCTTCGCATTTCTTGCAACGGTTAGCCCCACAAAATTTGCCATCGAACCCCCGCTGACGAGGAGACCGCTCGAATTTCCCGGAAGACCGAGCATTTCTTTCATCCAGTTAAGGACTTGTTCTTCAACCAGGGGAGCGGCGTGGTGTCCTCCTCCAAGGTTGGAGTTCATTACCGAAGCCATAAATTCAGCAAGTGCTGCGAAAAAGGTTCCGCTCCCCATATACCATCCCCAAAACCTGGGATGAATATTGCCCATGGGATAAGGGAAAATGGTATCGAGGAATTCATTATAAACAGCTTCAGCGGGTAAAGACTCTTTCGGAACATGAGATGAGAATTTATTACGGATATCTTCAGGTACTGGCTGCCATACAGGCCTTTCCCGCACCGTTTCAATATAATTAACAGCATCATCGACCATACGATGAGCCAGCTGTCGCAGATCGTCCCAGCTTTCGGGATCAAGCGTTTCAAACTTCTTCGATTTATTCATTAAACTTTTTGGGAAATAATTTGCATAATACATAATAATTTATAATTAAGGTAGTCCCTCCGGGTAAAACGCATTAATATTATACAGACAGATTCTGAATAAAAAAATATTCTGATTTGTATCCTGTATTAGTGAGTTTACTCAATAAAATAAAATTGACTTTAATGCAAAAGAAAAGTAGATTTTAATCATCCCCTTATAAATGCACCGAATCAAAATACCGGGTCAATTAATATTCTCCCGGTAATTCGTTGTAAGATGATCCTGATCCTGTACTGGTTCTTTAATGAAAAAATTAAACTTAAACATTTACATTAAGGTGCCATTATGTTCAATATAAATTTCGAAAATGAAAATGAAGTAGTTATCTCCGGCCGTTTCGATGCAGCCCAGGTTGACAGAGTAAAGAGAGTACTTGATGCTGTCTCAAAGGACTGTATAGTAAACTTTCAAAACCTTGAATATATTTCAAGCGCAGGCCTGGGATCATTGTTAAACCTGTACTCAAGGTTGAAAAATTCGGGACACTCTGTACAGCTGAAAAACCTGAATAAACACGTCCGTGAGGTCTTTAAGTACTCTAAGCTCGATGGTATTTTTACTATTCTGGAATAAAACTTCATTATCCAGCCAACTTTTTTTCCTCTGAGTTGTATTTAGTTATGAATGAAGATGACAAGGAATTAGTGAGAGAATCTCTTCAGGGAAGCAGAAAGTCCTTTGAAGAAATCGTTAATAAATATCATAAAACCATTTACCGGCTTGCATACAGGTTATTACACGATAATGATAATGCAGAAGAAATCACGCAAATTGTTTTTATTAAAGCCTTTGAAAATCTTAAATCATATAATCCAAAGTTTAAGTTTTTCAGCTGGTTATATAGAATTGCTATAAATGAAACGCTCAATTTTTCAAAAAAACAGAGTTATACGGAGAAACTGAATAATGAATTTAGCTCCGAAGTCGAAAATCCTGATGTTATATACGGCAGAAATGAGCTCGGTGAAAAAATTGAGGATGCACTGATGGAACTGGATCTTCTATACAGAGTGCCCTTGGTTTTTAAACATTTTATGGATTATTCATATAAGGAGATCAGCGAACTCCTTGCGATTCCGGAAAAAACGGTAAAATCAAGGCTGTTTACAGGAAGACAGCTGTTAAAAGAGATTTTAATTAAAAATAAGGTTTAAGGAAAATGAATGATAAAAAATATATAGAATTGATGAACAGGGAGATTGATGATTCGATTACCCCTGATGAAAAACGTGATCTCTATCACTTCTTGTCCGAAAACCGGGAGGCAGGTGAATATTATGATGAACTGCTCTACTCAAGTAATGCCCTGAACCAGGTTCCCGAGCCAGTGGTTCCGGAAAACCTCGGTAAAAGGATCCTTAATTCGATTGATTTCACAAGGTACGCAGGTAATCCCCAAAAGAAAAGAGCTACTAATTTTATCCCCGGATTCAATTTCCGGTATGCATTAACCTTCGCAGCCGGACTCCTGGCCGGAATATTCATTTACACTCTCGTTTCTATTACCTCGGATAACTTTAACCGGAATGAAATTTCAGGAACCATTGGTATTGAAAAAGCAGTAACTCTCAGAGAGGTTCCCATAAATCTTAGTGATATACAGGGTAATATATCTCTGAAAGAGAAAAATAACCTTTACTTATTTGAAATAAGACTGAATTCGGTTTCGCTCGTGGATCTCACTATATCCTATCCTGACCAGATGAAATTAGAGAATTTCAAACCTGGGATACCGGGCAGAATCAGTTTGGTTACAGGCGGTAATTTTATAAAAGCTGCAAATTCAGGACCGCAGCAGTACACATTTTCCTTCACTGGCACCGGTACGAATCCTAATCCTGTCCATATTGAATTATCCCAGTACGGAAAAAAAGTATTTGAACGTGAATTTGCTCTGAACAGATAGAAAAGTATGGAATCCTGTTCCGGAATCCTGGTTTTCAGAGGCCGGGAGAATGAATAAAGATCTTCCCCAACTTTTTCTTTTTCCAGTTGTACTTACTGTAAACGAAAGTCAAGTAATCAATAATAATTAATTTATGGAGGTTTGTCATGCCAGGAACAACACAACGATTTAGTAAGAGAACAAAAGTATTTATGGGAGGGTCTGTATTAGCTGTTATAATTATTTTATACTTTGCAGCTTTTTATCCATGGCCTGTAATCAACACTGATATGTCGGGTACAATAGGAGGGGTTGAGAAGGTTAAAAAATATCAGAAAGAACAGATTAATTCAGGTGATGTAGCTGTTGAAACAGGAGATATCCAGCAGCTTCTTCAGAATGATAAGATCCAGACCCTGATAAACGATCCGAATTTTCGTACTGCCGTCGATAATGAAGCCTTTAGGACAGAATTCAACAGGAACCCCGCATTCAGGCAGGCAGTAACCAGAAGCGCTGTTTACAGAACCATAATGACAAACAGGAACTGGGTTGAGGCGTTAAAAAATGCTAACTTCAGGCAAATAGTTGAGAGCGGTGCTTTTGCTAAAATTGCTGCCGATGGTTCCCTGCATATGGCTTTGAGAAATTCAGTATTGAGAACTCAGCTCGCCGGTGCAAACTACAGCATGGCGCTCAGGCAGGATGTTTTAAGACAGGTTGCGAAGGATGCATCGTTTACCGAGGCAATGCGCGATGCTTCATTCAGGCAGCTTTTTACGAGTGATGCAATGAGACAATTACTCGATAACCGTCAGTTTACCGAAGCTTTCAAGACTGAAGCTGCAAAGACTATCTTCCAGGATGGAGGATTTCAGATGGCTCTAAGGCAGGATATGTTTAGAGATGCTGTTTCAAGTGAATCTTTTATGAGAACAGTGCAAAGCGATGCACTTATGAAATACTGGGACAACAGTGCTTTCAGGACAGATGTATTCAGAACTGAAGCCGATAGAAATATCGAAGCTCAAAGAAATATGGATGCCCAGAGGAGTATTGAAGCACAGAGAAACATTGAAACCGGGAGAAGCATCTCCAAGTAATCAAAAAATAAGTTCAGACCTTTGTTGAGGAGAAACTGTTTTGAAAATAACAGTTTCTCCTTTTAATATTTTTAAACTCTTCTTTAAACCATAACTATGGGCTTCACAAATACGAGTTACCATTTAAACATTACTATCATAAGTATATTTCTATTCATATGTCTTGTCTTGCAGTCGCAGGCAAGAGCACAGTTATATGAATACGACACCCCGGATATGCGACTGATATATACCGGGGAAGCAGGCAAATACCTGGTCAAATATGCCGGTCAGTGCTTTGAGAATGCATTAAAGTGGAACAGTAAATTATATGATTACCACACTGATGAAAAGGCAACTGTTCTTGTTTATGATCTGAACGATTTTGGTAATGCCGGAACCGGAACAATTCCCCGCAATCACATAATCCTTTCAGTTGCCCCTCTCGATTATGAATATGAAACTGCACCCGCAAATGAAAGGTTCAATACAACCTTTAATCATGAACTCGTTCATATGGTTACACTTGACCAGTCAACTTCAGGAGACAGATTCTTCAGGACAATTTTCGGCGGCAAGGTGGGGGAATCATCTGATGATCCGGAGACGATACTTTACGCTTTTCTTACTGATCCCAGAAGAAGTACTCCCCGCTGGTGGAAAGAGGGGATAGCGGTTTTTCTCGAGACCTGGATGGCGGGTGGGATAGGACGTGCGATGGGCGGGTATGATGAAATGGTTTTCAGGACGAAGGTGCTTGAGGATGAGCCGATCTATGACCTTCTCAGTCTTGAATCGGAAGGAACACAAACGGATTTCCAGGTTGGTGCCAATTCTTATTTATACGGCACAAGGTTTATGAATTACCTTGCACTCAAATATAGTCCCGAAAAGTTGATTGAATGGACATCCAGGAAGGATGGCAGTGATGCTTATTTCACCTCAGACTTTAACCGTATTTATAACCTCCCTCTTTCTGATGCGTGGGATCAATGGATTGAATTCGAAAAGGAATTTCAGCAGAAAAATCTGGAAATATTGCAGAGCAACCCGGTTACGGCATACCGGCCTCTCTCGGCAAAGCCGCTGGGCGGTTTATCGCGTGCATTTTACAATCAGTCAGAACATAAAATTTACTGCGCAATCGATTACCCGGGCCAGGTAGCCCAGATTGTCAGTATTGATACAAGAACAGGTGACATAAAAAAAATACATGACGTAAAGAGTGAAGCTTTATATTATGTAACTTCTTTAGCATACGACCCTGAATCGGGCACATTATTTTATACAACCGACAATAATGAATGGCGAAGTCTTTACTCGCTCAATATAAAGTCAGGCGACGCAAAGCTTCTGTTAAAAGAACAGAGGATAGGTGATCTTGTTATCAACCATGCCGATAAGTCACTCTGGGGAATACGTCATTATAACGGGCAGTCAACAATTGTAAGGATCCCATTTCCGTATACCGAATGGAACCAGATCTATTCCTGGCCTTTTGGACAGGACCTCTACAATATTGACCTTTCTCATGACGGAAGATTTCTTACGGGTGCATTTGCCGAGATTAATGGTCAGCAGCTGCTTGTTAAATTGGATACAGACAGCCTGATGAACGGAAATTTTTCTTATGATACTTTGTTCAACTTTGAAAACACAATCCCTGCTAATTTCAGTTTCTCGGAGGACGGCAAATATTTATACGGCACTTCCTATTACTCCGGTGTATCCAATATCTACAGGTACGATTTCAGGAAAAAAGATATGGATATAATGAGTAATGCGGAAACAGGATTTTTCAGACCGTCCCTGGTAAGCAATGATTCATTACTTGCTTTTTTATACACTGCACAGGGCTTCCAGCCGGTTATGATTGCAAATGAACCTGTCTCTAATGTTAGTGCTATCAACCTGCTTGGGCAGCAGGTAGTCGAAGATCATCCGATAGTCAAGCAATGGATTGCTCCACCTCCTTCATCAGTAAATATCGATTCATTGATTACCTCGTGGAATGACTATACAGTCTTTAAACACTTCGGCATTGTATCGTTTTACCCGGTTGTATTGGGCTATAAGGATTATTTTTCCTACGGATTAAAGATTAATCTTGCTGATCCCCTGGGTTTTCAGAATGTTAATCTGCTTGCTTCATATAGTCCCTACAACCAGCTTAATATGAATGAGAGGTTTCATCTCGATTTTGTTTATTCCTATCTAGACTGGAAATTTGAATCAACTTTAAACCGGGCTGATTTTTATGATCTCGCCGGACCTACCAAGGTAAGTATGAAAGGGTATTCGGCAGGACTTGAGTACCACAAAAGTCTGATTTATGATAAGCCTTTGTTTATGGATTATTCAATTCATACAACTTATTACGGAAACCTTGAGCGTCTTCCTTCTTATCAGAATATAACAGCTTCCTATGATAAGCTGCTCAACCTGGGCGCTGATTTCGGGTACCGTTACGAGGCCTCATCTTTAGGTTCAGTGGATAAGGAAAAGGGGTTTAACTGGAAGATCAGTCTTGATAATAATTACGTAAGGACAACAATATATCCTCATATCCATAATGATTTTGACCTCGGATTTGCCTTGCCCATAAATCATTCATCAATATGGCTTAGAAGTTCAGCCGGTTATTCGTACGGAAGCCGCGAAGAACCCTTTGCCAACTTTTATTTCGGGGGATTCGGAAATAATTATGTCGACTTTCAGGATGAGAAAAGATACAGAGAGTACTATAGCTTCCCGGGCGTTGAACTTGATGAAATTGCAGGCACAAACTACGGCAAACTCATGGCTGAATGGAATCTTCCTCCTGTAAGGTTCAGCAATATCGGATTTACATCTTTTTTCTTAAATTATGCCAGGACTTCTTTATTCTCTACTGCAATTGTAACAAATGTGGATTCAAAGGAGTTCAGGAGGTCATTGCTTGATTTCGGTTCACAAATCGATTTCAGGTTTATCCTTCTATATCACCTTAAGATGACTTTCTCGATAGGATATGCCGCCGCAGTTGAACAAAATAAAAAGCTGTCTGACGAATGGATGTTTTCACTTAAAATTTTATGATCCGGAATGGTCGGAATAATAATCAGTCTCCTCCCGGTACTGGCATTTCTGGCTGCTTTAATCTATTCAGACAGCTTCAAGCTGGTAAAAAGGTCGCTTGTAATACAGTCCGTCTTATCCGGAATCCTGGCTGCAGGGATAAGCTATCTAATCAATGTTTATCTGCTTGCCAGTTTGATCATTCAAACAACCACTTACACGTTCTATATCTCCCCGGTAATTGAAGAAGTGCTTAAAGCCTCCTTCATCATTTATCTCATAGCGAAACAAAAAGTCGGCTTTATGATAGATGCGGCTATTTACGGATTTGCTATCGGAGCGGGATTTGCTCTCCTGGAAAATATTTATTACCTGAATGCCATAGATCAGACGAATCTGATTGTCTGGTTCATAAGAGGATTCGGTACAGCTGTTATGCATGGTGGAACGACGGCAATCTTCGCAATAATCACCAAAAATATATCAGACCGGAGGAATGAATTTAAGCTTTCTCAGCTCATACCCGGGTTCCTCTTTGTTATTTTGTACCATTTGTTTCCGGGTCTGATTTTGGCGGTAGGGATCCATTCTTTCTTTAATCATTTTATGCTGGCGCCTATAATTTTGACAGCATTGCAGTTGATTATACTACCGCTCGTAATAGTATATGTCTTCTACAGGAGTGAAAATATTCTGAAGAACTGGCTGGAATCGGGACTGGATTCAGATGTAGAGCTGCTCGAACAGATAAATGAAGGAAAATTATCAGAGTCGCACATAGGGCAGTACTTAACTTCACTGCAGAACAATTTTTCACCCGATGTTATAGTGGATATGATAGCCTATATAAGAAATCACATTGAGCTAGCGATTGAAGCCAAAGGCGCATTGTTATTAAAACAGGCAGGGGTTCCTGTAATTATCAGTGAAGATACAAAAGACAAATTCACTGAGTTAAAGTATCTTGAAAAAAGTATAGGGCAAACCGGAAAGCTGGCGATCTCACCCATACTTCATACCAGCACCCGCGACCTCTGGCAGCTCTATATGCTTGAACAAAGCTAAGATCCTCATACCATTTACCCCGAATTCTGTTTAATCTTTCCACTTTTGACAATTTCATGACAATCGTGGCAAAACTATACAGTAAATTTTCTTCAGGTATCAATTCATCCAAAGCTATGTCATCAAAAAGATATCACTTAATTCCTGTTTTATTTACTAATTTGATTTTGGAGAGGGAAAAATGAGAAATTTAATATACCTATTCGTCTTCTGCGTAATGGTCTGTTCTGATTATGCGCAGCAATTGGATCATTATAATAAAATCAGTGCGGGGGGGAACGAATGGTGGAATTACATTTCTGAAACACAATTCACCGACAAAAAGTTGCCTGAGATAAGGTATCTGCAAGTGAATGAGAAGATTGAAATTTATAATTATCATTCCGCGGTTCAGGGGGAGCAGGAAAAATACTGGACCCTTCAAAATCCTTATCCAACAGATGCACATTTAATTTCTGTTTGCAGTGATAATGATTTTATAATAACAACAGGTATAAGCATTAATTATTATTCAGGATTGTCTTCTGCAGGTATATTTACCTCAAATGATAATGGAAATAACTGGAATAAAAAAAATATTGGAGCAGATACTATTTTAATTGATATTGAGATGAGCGGGGATACAATCTGGATTGCAGGTGTAAATAATGATGCCTCTGATTTCGTACTTTTTAAGTCGACTAACAGAGGAGCAGACTGGGAGATAAAGACACCACCTGCTATTCCTAACTCTTTCTATGATGGATTTTATTTTGAATTTTTCAATTCAAATGATGGATTGATCTCTATATTATATAATGGGGTTGGAAATTCTCTGCCAGTTATTAAAACTACGGATGGAGGAGAATCGTGGACAAATCAGGATATGGTTTTCCCATCAATGATCAAAACGGAAAAAATATTTTTCCTGAACCCGAATTCGGCGTGGCTTGGATTTAGGGAATCTTCTCAGTCGCAGACTCTGCAGATTGCTCACACATCAAACAGCGGAGCAGACTGGCAAATACAATATTCAGATACAGCCGAGGAATTAAAAACAATGTATTTTTCTGATGAGCTGCACGGATGGATTGTCTATGAGCAATATGACTATTCCACAAGGAATTTGAAAATCTGTTCAACTTCCGACGGGGGAACAACCTGGAACACTCAAAAAATTATCGAGGGATCAGCTTATTATGATATATTCGGATGTCAAATGTTTGCATTAGATAGCATGAATATCTGGTTGGGGTATACTACCAGTTTCGATGCTCCAATGACGATATTAAAATCAGTCGACGGAGGAGTAAGTTGGGAGGCTATTCAAATTTTCAAAGCGATCGATTTTCAGCTGGGAGAAATTGAATTTGAAAATTTGACTACAGGGTGCCTGGTTTCTTCTCTGGGTACCATACTGAATACAACAGATGGAGGATATACCTGGGAAAGAAAGAACAAAACAGTAACATCAGCATTACTTCAAGGTGTTGATTTTATTGATCCAGAGTACGGGGTGATTGCCGGGTCTGATGACGATTTAAATGATTGCAATGCAGTTATATTTAATACCGGGGACGGCGGAGAAAACTGGAGTATTATTTTGTGTGATTCTAATTTCTATTTTATTGATGTAGATGCTGTAAACAGAAATACTACCCTTGGTCTGGCTAAATCATTCACATATTATGATAAAAGTTATGTGTACAGGACGACCGATAACGGATCAAACTGGGATCTCTCTGTTTTCGATACTCTGAATCTGCAGTCAATCCAAACGGTCGGTTCCAAGGTATGGGCAGTCGGTTCTACAGCAAATTATGATCCCGCTATATTATTTTCTTCAGACGCAGGAGGAACCTGGAATTCACAAACGAATATAAATGTAGCAGGAACGGGTCTCACCGAAGTATGCTTTACGGATGAACTCACAGGTTTCGCTGTAGGGAACAATGGAATAGTATTAAAAACAACGAATGGGGGAGAGACCTGGTCAGTCTGCTGGGGAAATTTAGATCCTAACGGGTTCTGGAGATTCTATAACCTTACAAGTGTATATTTTATAAATAATACAACCGGCTGGATCACAGGTACAATATCAGGCTACCAGAATAAATTAATTAAAACAAACGACGGAGGACAAACCTGGGATACATTATCGATATTTAATAGCGGACAGGTAGTATTTACAGATCCGGAAAATGGCTGGATATTCGGAAACCGGGTGTGGATAACATCTAACGGAGGAGACTCCTGGGAGGTTCTGTCACGCCCGGAAAGTATATTTAAGGCAGATATGGTGAATTCCGAGTATGGTTGGGCTGTTGTATCAGGGGGGAGAATTTTTAAGTATTATAAACCAGCTATAGAAGTTGAAAATAACCTTGATTTTGAACCCCGGAATTACCAGTTATTTCAGAATTATCCCAACCCTTTCAATCCTGTTACCTCAATTATCTATGACATTCCCGAGGAATCCTATATCGCTTTAAAGATATATAATGTTCTGGGAGAGGAAGTTGCGACCCTTGTAAATACCGAACAAATGGCTGGCAGGTATAAAGTAGAGTGGAATGCGGACCGCTACGCAAGTGGAATCTACATATACAGGATTCAGACAGCAGATTATGTCGCCGTAAAGAAAATGATTCTCGTAAAGTAAGAACCACCCCATGGCCCATTGTGAACTTTGCTTTAAGCAGCAGAAGCCCGGATTAACCCGGGCTTCTTTTTATACTTCCAGATTTACGGTGGGCAGGAATCCGGGTTTTTTCCTTGCCTTTGAAGCTTGCTCAAAGCCGTAAGCTATTTTAAGCAATACCGGTTCGCTCCAGGCCCTTCCAAAGAAGGATATTCCGATCGGCAAACCAAAGACGAATCCTGCCGGTACTGTAATATGAGGATACCCGGCTACTGCCGGCAAAGAAGAGCATCCACCGAGGAAGTGGTCGCCGTCCACAAGATCGGTTAACCAGGCAGGACTGTCAGTCGGCGCAACCAGCGCATCCAGTTTATACTCATCCATCACAAAGTCTATACCTTCGTCACGGGTAAGCCGCTGATTTTTAACCAGTGCTTCTATATATTGATCATCGGTTAACGGTCCCTTTTCCTCGGCCTGAAGGAAAAGCTCCTGCTTAAAGTAGGGCATCTCCTCCGATTCGTGATTTTTGTTGAATTCGATGATATCTTTGAGAGAATGAACCGGCGTGACGCTACCCCTTCTGTCAAGATACGATTCCATATCCGCCTTGAGCTCATACAGAAGCACAGTAAGTTCTGAATCATCAAACTTTCCCAGCGACTCAATTTCAACCGGATCAATCAATATCGCACCATTTTTTCTAAGAACATCCAGGGAGGCTTCGATTATCCCGTCTACGGATGGGAGGAAACCGAAATATTTTCTGACCACACCGATCCTTGCTCCTTTAAGTCCGTCATCACTAAGAAATTTGGTATAATCAGTATAAGAAACCCTTTCCTTATCTCTTGTAGCATCATCTTCCGGATCGATATCGGCCATAGCTCCAAGGAGGATAGCTGCATCCTTCACTGTTCTTGCCATAGGACCCGCAGTATCCTGTGAATGAGAAATCGGAATAATTCCTGACCGGCTCACAAGTCCCACTGTAGGCTTAATTCCGACAACACCGTTTATTGAGGAAGGACTGACGACCGAACCGTCTGTTTCAGTTCCGATAGCAACAGCACAAAGATTCGCAGATACAGCCGCACCTGAACCCGAACTCGAACCGGATGTATTTCTGTCGAGTGCATAGGGATTTTTAGTTAGTCCTCCACGTCCGCTCCACCCGCTGGTCGAATGTGTAGAACGGATATTCGCCCATTCACTAAGGTTTGTTTTCCCCAGTATCAAAGCACCCGCATCACGAAGCTGACCGACAACAAAAGCATCCTTGGGTGGTCTTGAACCCATTAACGCAAGAGATCCTGCTGTTGTAAGCATCTTATCTGCGGTATCAATATTGTCTTTTATGAGCACAGGGATTCCGTGTAAAGGACTGCGGGGACCTTTTTCCTTGAGCTCTTTGTCGAGTGAATCGGCAATACTTAAAGCTTCGGGATTCAGTTCAATGACACTGTTCAGCGCAGGACCTTTTTTGTCAATTTCCTTTATCCTTGAGCTATAAAGCTCTGCTATAGAACGCACAGTATACTTACCCGACTTAAACCCATCAGACAATTCGCTTACCGTAATCTCATCAAGCTCAAATGATACCTGACCGAATAATTTGCCCGGTTTCGGCCCTGCAGCGAATGAGAGGGAGGGAAGAGAGAGCGCCGCAATGCCTCCGGCTATTCCGGTTTTTATAAACTCCCTGCGGGTTTTATTATTTGAAGTCCCTTTATTCTCGCTCATAAATCCTCCCTGGAATAATTTATTTTTTTGCTATTCAAAGAATCTTTTTTTGCATCCAAACTCAGATAATTGTTACTTTTATCTGCTGTCTTTATTTAGATTTGCAGCTTCAGAGCTAAAATATAATGTTTCCTGAATAAAGAAAGAACATGGAAATCCTCATAATACTGCTGGGAATTCTTATAAGCGGATTCGGAACGATCGTCGGCTTCGGGGGTGGTGTTTTTATGATTCCTCTGCTGGTAATAGGATTTAATGTTCCACTTAATATAGCGGTCGGTTCCGTTCTCGTAGCCTTATTCCCCAGCGCGCTGATCTCAACCGTCTTTAACTGGAGAAAGAAGTTAATTGATTTTAAGACAGGACTTCTGCTGGAAGTGCCTACAGCCTTCGGTACTGTTCTTGGCTCATATCTCTCGGTAATAATTCCAATTTTTATCCTGGAACTGGTCTTTGGTGTTTTCATTTCATACCTCGGGATTATTTTCTTTAAAGGGTCTTATAGTACTAAACCCAAAAATATAAAGAATACTATTTTTTATAAGTTAAACAAAATAGGACCTTCCGTCATTCGCAAGACGAACTACGGAGCATACCGGGTTAGTCTTATGCTGGCGCTTGCATTTGGAATTATCGCGGGTTCAATGGCAGGTTTATTTGGAATAGGCGGCGGGTTTCTAAAAGTCCCTATAATGGTAGGAGTTTTTTCCACCCCTACGCAGGTTGCTTCAGCTACAGGTTTATTTATGATTGTAATTACAAGCTTCACCGGCAGCATCAGTCATTATTTCCTCGGGAACATCCATTTCGGTTATGCTATTCCCGTAGTGATAGGTTTTGTGATAGGGGCTTTTTTAGGAAATTCTCTCGCAACAAGGACGGATGAGCATATCCTGAAAAGGATGATAGGAATAGGGTTGTCTCTATCCGGATTGGTTTTTCTTATTTATTCACTATACCGGTAAACCGGTAATTCTCAGAATGAATATTGAATGCTGATAAGAGGCATTTCCATACTAGGAGGCATACCCTCTGAGCCTGTGCCCGGCTGCTGAAATTTGTCCCTGTAGTATTTGCCTATAGTGGAACCAATGGCATAGCTCAAAAAAGCCGCTGCCACTGCGTCCGAGAACCAGTGCATTCCTCCGCGGTGCAGAGAAGTGACGCCATACATCATATAAGCCACGACCGAATATCCGGCTATCTTAAGCCAGGTCTTTTCAGAATAAAACGTAGTCAGGGCAGACACAACAGCCATTGCGGAGGAAGTATGTCCCGATGGCCATCCCCAGAATATCCCTCCTCTCATAAAACCAAACCTGAAGGTCTTGCTTAATTCCTTCATATCAGTATGATGCTGCCAATCGGGATTAGGCCGGCCGGTTACCGCCTTTAACAATGAATTATAGAGAAACGCAACCAGGCTCGACTGCAGGACGGCAAAAGAGGCGGCAACTGCGCGGTCATCTTTACCAAATTTTCCGTAAGCATATAATGAGCCTCCTGTAACAAATGGTATAAACATACCCGCACGGATTATCGGAAGGGCCGCTTCACCATACTCCTCATGGTCATAAAAAAACTTGTGTACATAATAATCGGTGCTGGTACTGACGATCAGGAGCGTAGAGGCAACACCTGCCAGATGCAGATAAAGATTGTCGCCTTTAAAGCTGTTGATAATATTATTTCCAAGGTTTCCGAACAGCAGTAGATCCGGATGATGGTTTTCCATGAGCGATAAATTTCTTTCCATCAAACTCTTCTCATTCGGAGTCAGGCCTGGTGAAGACATCAACTGGGCGGCTGTAGAAGTTATCTCAAATAAGACTAGAACTATCCACAAAAGATATTTCATATCGCATTTAAAAATTGACAGGACTAAATTAATAAATAAGTGGGGCCCCGGCAAAATCAGCGGTGTGATTCATCGCTTTTAGATATCAGATGAAGGATTTTGTGAAGTTTGAAAACCTGAAATATTGTACGGAAGGAATAAAAAAAAGGGAGCCGTTGCAGAAGCACTTGGATGGTAATTTTTGTTTTAATTCGGGTAGAATGAAGTTAACTGGGCGCCCGGCAGAAGTAATTTTCTCCGGGCGCACTTACACTTAATAGCTGGAATATGTTATATGATTCAGGAAAGCATTGTAATGTTTTTCAGAAGCAGCTTTGAGATTTGTGTATACTTTGATAAGGTCGGGATTATCTACAAATTCCAACTGGTCTTCCAGTGCTGCAATATCCAGTTGCTCAATAGTCTGTCCCGCAAGGAATGCTTCCGGTATAGAGAGCTGGCCCTGCGCAGTAAAATCATCAAACATCTGCTGGAAGCCGGGGTTTGAGAATACCCCAATCTCATCACTCACTATCGGATCTTCAAGCGAATATCTGTCAATCAATCTTTTTACAGCATCCATATGTTTTTGTTCTGCAGCCGCTATGTTTTCAAATAATCTGAGATCCCAGGTCTGTCCCAACACGGTATAAACATCTCTCAATACTTTTTCTTCCTGCCTGATCAAAATAATTCCTTCAGCTTCTTCAGGCGAAAGTTCTCCCGGCACCAGTAAATTATCTTTCGAAACGGAATTGTTATCAGACGGGGTCAAACTTCCTGTAAGTTCATCACTGCACGACGATAACATTAGAGCAATAACTATCAGAGAAGCTAATCTAATTAAGTGTTTCATGGTTTTTCCCTTAAAAAAATTGTTAAATAGTAGATCTGGATCCATAGATACAAAGGATGTGCCCGTAATAAAAACATTAAAACGACCATAAAATCCGTATTATTTATATCTAAGTGAAAATAGAATTCGACGATATTTATTAGAATTCGACTAAACAGTCGGAAGTTTTAATAATGAGATTTGTACAGGGTTCCATAAATATTAGAGAGTATGTAAAACGTATGTGGGGACTGTTAATGACGCAGCTATCCTGCGATAAGTATTACTGTATTAATGTCTGGGTAGCATTAAATCTTAAAGTCGTTGTCGTTATTGTGTTATCGTCTTTCTTTCACAGAACTTATGCCTGAAACCGACAGAATTTACGGAGTTTTTAATGCCATATTAGTCGTGCCGGGGTCTCCGGGCAAAACTGAACGTTAATAAATGCTTCTAAACATTCACAGTTTTCATTGCGGTTTCGGGGTAGCGCAGCCCGCTGGCTGCATCCATCGGGAATATTTCTTCCAGCTGCTGCAGTTCATCATCTGTAAGCTCTAAATCTACGGCTTTAATGTTCTCCTGAATATGTTTGATTTTTGTAGTTCCTGGGATAGGAACAATGTCCTCACCCTGACTGAGAACCCAGGCAATTGCAAGCTGGGCGGGAGTTACACCCTTACTCTTCGCAAGTTCTTTAACTTTATCTACAAGCTGCAGGTTTTTCTGAAAATTTTCTCCCTGGAATCGGGGCGAGTGTTTTCTGAAATCATTTTCGCCAAAATCATCTGGACTCTGGAACCTTCCCGTTAAAAATCCTCTGCCAAGGGGACTGTAAGCAACAAATCCCATTCCCGTTTCCCTTACTGTTGACAGGATCTCAGCTTCGGGATCTCGTGTCCATAGTGAATACTCTGTCTGCAGTGCAGTTATCCGGTGTATTTTATTTGCCCGCCTGATTGTATCAGAAGATGCCTCCGACATCCCGAGGAACCTTACCTTTCCTTCTTTAACCAGAACAGCCATCGCTCCGATTGTATCCTCGATAGGTGTATCCTTGTCGACCCTGTGCTGATAATAAAGATCGATATGATCTACTCCAAGTCTCTTCAGGGAAGCTTCGCACGCAGATTTAACATATTCCGGCTTGCCGTTTATGGTGCGGGATTTTTGATCATCTCCGCGGACGATTCCGAATTTCGTTGCAAGTATTACCTTCTCCCTGATGCTTTTTAAAGCTTTACCCACTAGCCTTTCATTCTTATAGGGACCATACATATCGGCCGTATCAAAGAAATTTATTCCCTTATCAAATGCTTGGTGAATAGTTTTAATTGATTCAGCTTCATCTGCATTACCGTAAAATTCCGACATTCCCATACAGCCGAGACCTATTGCTGAAACTTCCGGTCCTTCTTTCCCTAAATTTCTTTTTTTCATTCTTAAACCTCCTATAATTTCTCTTATTGAATTAGAACCAGAGGTGATGTTTGATCGGAACCTGCCGTCCGGGATTTCACTTCACCTTCTTTGTGTTATTAAAACTTAAAAAGTTTCAGAACATATGCTTTAACCTTTAACACCCGCAAGTTCATCTTTAAGCATATTTATGATCTTAAGCTCAAGTTTAACAGGTGCTGAAAAAGTTTCTAGAGCTTTAATGATTTCGTACTTGTCATCATAATGACCCCGTATCTCCAGCCCTTTAAGTACATGGTGAACACCTTCTTTAAGGTGAACCGAGTCTTTATTCGATATAAAAGTCTTAAGCAGGGGGTATACAGACGAATGTCCAATATCAATTAGTCCTTCTGCAGCCAGCCATCTAACATCGAATTCTTCATCCTCAAGTGCGTTTATAAGAATAGGAATTGAATCTGCCGTTCCGATCTCGCTTATTGCTTTTACTGCTTCCCACCTTGCAAGGTGCTTTTGGGCTCCCAGAAGTTCCAGGAGATAGTCAAGTGCGGGATTACCCATTTTAACCAGTTCATAACGAGCTTTCTGCCTTATAATACCATTGGGATTCGACAAGTCTTCAATTAAGTTTTCTATAGTTTTTGACATTTTAAAAACTCTCCATAATTGTTTACTCATTAGACTATTTTAACCTCAGAAGGGTCCCCGGTGGTGATACACGTCAAAGGAGCATAGAGGAAAATAATTCTTGCTTCTATTAAGGAATTTTATAAAGTTGAACCAACGTTTTCATCTCATTTATATCTCTGGGGAGAATATGAATAAATTTTACTTTGTACCCGCCCTCATTATTATTTCTTCTACCATTATCTTCACTTCCTCTGCACAGGTTAATAACAATGATAATGGTATTCAGTCCAATGTGACAGGCACCAGTGCTTTCGGTACTACAATAGAATTCACCTTGAACAATTATACAGAAAGAACAATAGAAATAGACGGTGTTTCAACCGTACTATATTCTGTTCCCGGAAGTGTTTGCCTGATGGATAAAGGCTTTCCGCAGCTGCCTGTTCACAGGACAAGTATCATCATCCCTGACCTGGCGGGAATGAACTACAGGATCATCTCGCAGGAATTTTCAACCATCCAGACACTCCCGGTTACGCCTTCAAAAGGGCATATAACAAGGAATATTGATCCTGATGATATTCCCTATACTTTTGACGGTATCTATAACCAGGATACGTGGTACCCTGAGAATAATATTATTCTCGACGATCCTTATGTGGTGAGAGAGTTAAGAGGAGAAACAATACAGTTCAACCCGATGCAGTATAACCCCGCACAAGGTAAATTGAAGATATGTACAAAAATTACCGTTGAGATCTTCGCGGATCAATCGGTGCAAGCTGTTAATCCTCTTGTAAGAACCAAACCGTTTACAGGAGTATCACGCGAGTTTACAGATATTTATAGGAGCTTGTTTATTAATTATGGTACGGCCGGCTACGATTATATTTCGCTTGATGAAACAGGGCGCCTCCTTATTATATACCCCCCGGCTTATGCTTCTAATATTACTCCGTTCTACGATTGGAAGGTTGAAAAAGGACTCATAACTCTGACAGCCGAATATCCTGCTGAAACAGGTTCGGGTTCATCTTCATTAAAGAGCTACATTCAAAACCTGTATGATTCTCCAGAAGGATTAACTTTTATTATTCTTGTCGGCGAATCAAATGATATTCCGACAATTAACGGAACATTTGAAGGCGCTCCATCAGATCCCTGTTACGTTAAGCTGGCAGGTAGCGATGCTTATCCCGATGCCTTCATCTCGCGTATTTCTCCTTCGTCTGCTGCAAACCTCGATTATATACTTTATAAATTTATAAAATATGAAAAGTATCCTGATACAGGTCCTGATGCCGGCTGGTATCTGAAGGGAACGGGTGTAGCGAGTGATCAGGATGGCGGTACCGGTTTTTATGATTGGGAAAGGATGAACCTTCTCAGGGATATGCTGATGAATAATCTGTTCTTTACAACCGTGGATCAGATTTACGATCCCGGTGCTACGGCTTCGCAGGTCACGACAGCAATAAATGACGGGAGGAGTATAGTAAATTACATAGGTCATGGTTCCGGAACCTCCTGGAGTACGACCGGATTTAGTGTATATAATATTGCAGCGCTCTCAAACGAATATAGAAATCCCTTTGTGTTGGATGTTGCCTGTCTTAATGCTGATTTTACCTTGAGCGAATGTATGGAAGAAGCATGGGTGCGGGAAGGGAGTCTTGCCAATCCCAAAGGAGCTATCGGTGCTTTCGGCGCCTCTACAAATGCAAGCTGGGTTCCTCCCTGTGATATGCAAAATCATTCAATGTTCCTGCTTACAACCAGGGCAAAACAAACTGTAGGTGGTGTATGTTTCAACGGAGTTATGTACGCAATGGATCAGTGGGGAGGCAGCAGCGGCGAAGGCCTCAAGCTGATGGAACAGTATAATATTCTGGGCGACTGCTCGATGATGCTTACCGTCGGTATGGAACCGGATTCTACCGTACCAGATCAGATCACCGATCTCGCAGCGATCGATCCGACTTCTAATTCAGTAACTCTCAACTGGACATCACCATACGATTCCTCATTTGGCGGAATCATAAGTTATGATCTGAGATATTCCACAGATCCGATCGTTACTGAAGAGGATTACGACAATGCAAATTCCATTCTCGTCCCCGGGGCGCCTGATTCAGTTGAGATGGCTAAAAGTTATACTATCCATAACCTCAGCTTTACAACCCAATATTTCTTCGTTATTAAAGCCTCGGATATCTGGGGAAATAAATCGCCAATGTCGAATGTTCCGATCCAAACCACCTGGGATGCCCCGGAGATTTCAGTTAACCCTGATTCTATACACTGTCTGCTAAATCCGGGTACACTTTCCAGCGATTCTATAATGATCTCTAATGTCAGCAGTACTAATTCTACACTTGATTATACGGTCGAGCTGACGAATAATACTTTCCCGGGTAATGTAACCGCAAGGTTTATCCCTGTAAGGAACGAATCATTAAACGGAGGAACAAAAAGCAGCCCTTCGGAAGTTAAGGGAATGAGTTTAAGAGGATCAGGCGGTCCTGATTTATTCGGCTATGAGTGGATCGACAGTAATGATCCTCAGGGTCCGGTATATCAATGGAATGATATTTCCGCTACAGGAACAGAAGTAACGGGCTGGACATCCACAGGAAGTTTCGCTCCGCTGGATGAAGGCGTGGCGGGACCTCTCCCCATAGGTTTCAACTTCAAATTCTACGGAGAACCTCAATCCGGGGTTTACGTAAGCTCAAACGGGTTCATTTCTTTCGATAATATTACGGAAGATACTTATACTAATGACGGTATTCCCACACCCGGAATGCCCGATAACATTCTCGCTCCGTTCTGGGATGATCTCGATGGCTCTGCACAGGGTATGGTTTACTATCAGCAGACAGCAGATAAGCTGATCATCCAGTTTACTAATTGGCAGCGGTATCCTTCCACCGGTTCTCTTACGTACCAGGTTGTGCTTCAGTCGAATAATAAGATATATTTCTACTATAATAATATGGCGGCAACCCTGAACTCTGCTACCGTTGGTATCGAAAATATGGGTGGTACAGACGGACTCGAAGTCGCCTACAACGCAGCATATATAGAAGACGGCCTAGCAATTATGTTTTCGGCCGAACCCGAATGGCTTATCACAAATAATTTCTCAGGTACGATATACAACGGAAATACATACGCTCTCGTCCTGGATTTTATTACGGAAGGACTCGAACTCGGCGATTACTCAATGGATGTGGTAATTAGCAGCAACGATCCGAATACTCCGCAACGGATAGTTCCTGTTACTATGGAGTTGAGTGAAGTTCCCGTAGAACTGATTTCGTTCACTGCTGAGAATAATCAGGATGCTGTAATCCTCAGATGGAACACAGCCACAGAAAAAAACAATATTGGATTTGATGTTGAGCGAAATGCAGTTAAACCCGGTTCTTCAAATCCTGATACCTGGAAGAAGATCGGTTTCGTTGAGGGAAATGGCACAACCACCGAACCTAAGATATATTCATTCAAAGATGCCGGTGCGGATGACGGTCAGGTACTGTACAGGCTGAAACAGATTGATCTTGATGGAACTGCCCGCTATTCAAAGCAGATTGAGATAGAAGTCAACAACCTTCCCAAAGAATTCGCACTCTCTCAGAATTATCCCAATCCTTTTAACCCGTCCACCCGTATAAAGTATGATGTTCCTGTACAGTCGCAGGTTACCCTGAATATTTACGATGCCCTGGGAGGACTTGTAAGATCGCTTGTATCTGAAGCTAAGGAACCGGGAAGGTACACTATAACCTGGAACGGAAGGAACAATTATAATCAGCCTGTATCCTCGGGATTTTACATTTACAGAATTACAGCTGGAAATTTCTCAGCAGTCAGAAAAATGCTGATGCTGAGGTAGCAAAACACCCTGATTACCCAATCCCCGTGCCGGCAGCTCTCCCCGCTGCCGGCTTTTTTAACGGATTATTTACCGCTTGTCATTTTACTGTAGAATAAGTAGAGATGGTTTGTTAATTTAGCACTGGGAAAAGGGGAATGTTGAATTCAGTTAAAATACGCATTGACAACTACTTTCATACAAATATCTAATCAAATTATCTATTCACTATTCTGTAAAATATTATGAAAAGATTTATTAATATTTCCGTTATCCTTACAATCCTGTTCACCCTTTCAATTGCTGCTCAGGATAAGGATAACAAAGATTCCACACTGGCAGAAACAGTAGCCGGGTTGAAGTGGAGAAACATAGGTCCTGCATTTACATCCGGCAGGATTGCAGATTTTGCTGTTAACCCTCAGAATCACACTGAATATTACGTAGCTGTAGCCAGCGGCCATATCTGGAAAACCACTAACGACGGAATAACATTTGAACCGGTTTTTGATCATTACGGAGCGTACTCAATCGGGTGCCTCACTATGGATCCCAATAACCCTTATGTGGTATGGGCCGGGACAGGCGAGAATAATCACCAAAGAGCTCTCGGTTACGGCGATGGCATCTACAAAACCACCGACGGCGGAAAATCCTGGAAGAATATTGGATTGAAGGAATCCCGCCAGATCGGTGAGATCGCGATCGATCCCCGCAATACCAATATAGTATTTGTCGCAGCCGAAGGTTCTTTGTGGGGACCCGGGGGTGACCGCGGATTGTACAAAACTGAAGATGCGGGAAAAACCTGGAAGAAGGTGCTCGATATAAGTGAGAACACAGGAGTAAATAATGTGATCTTCGATCCGCGTAATCCCGATATTATGTATGCAACCTCAGAACAGAGGAGGAGGCACGTATTTACAAAGATAGGCGGTGGTCCTGAATCGGCGGTTTATAAATCAACAGATGCGGGACAAACCTGGGATAAAATAATGAAAGGTCTCCCCGGTGTTGATATCGGAGGCATGGATATTGCCTATGCCCCTTCCAATCCTGATATACTTTATCTTATTATGGAAGCCGCAGAAGGGAAGAGCGGGTTTTTCAGATCAACCAACCGCGGAGCCAGCTGGGATAAGATGGGCGATTACGCTTCATCGGGACAGTACTTCAACGAGATCTATGTAGATCCGAAAAACGAGAATAAAATTTTCTCTGCCGAAACCTTCTCGAAGGTGACTCTCGACGGAGGCAAAACCTGGAACAACGTAGGAAACAAAGACCGTCACGTTGACGATCACGCTATGTGGATCGATCCCGATTATACAGATCACTTTTTAATCGGGGGCGACGGCGGTGTTTATGAAACTTATGATGACGGCAAGACATTCGACTTCAAGGAAAATCTTCCTATTACCCAGTTTTACAGGGTGGCTGTAGATAACTCGGAACCTTTTTATTATGTGTACGGCGGAACCCAGGATAATAACAGTATGGGAGGTCCTTCTGCAACCATCAGTTCTGATGGAATTGTTAACAGCGACTGGTTCGTTACAAACGGCGGAGACGGATTCTGGAGCGCAGTTGATCCCGAAGATCCCAATATTGTGTACGCCGAAGCGCAGTACGGAAATATGGTCCGCTACGACAGAGCAAGCGGTGAAGATATCTATATTCGTCCTGAACCCGCAGAAGGTGAATTAACATATAAATGGAACTGGGATACGCCATTGTTCGTAAGTCCTCATAGTCACACTAGGCTTTACTGCGCGGCCAACAAAGTATTCAGAAGCGACGACAGGGGAGACACCTGGCAGGAAATTAGTCCCGACCTGACCGCACAGCTCGACCGCAACCAATGGCCTGTAATGGGCAAATACTGGAGTGTTGATGCAGTTGCGAAAGATCAGTCGACTTCCCTCTTCGGCACTATTATCTCCCTAACCGAATCGTCTGTTAAAGAAAACCTGCTCTATGCCGGAACAGATGACGGCTTAATCCAGGTTTCCGAAGATGCCAAAACATTGGAGGAAGATAGATGAATTCCCCGGCGTTCCGAAGTATACCTATGTAAGTGATATCTGTCCTTCTAAATATGATGAGAATGTTGTGTTCGCTTCGTTCAACAATCTTAAAAGAGACGACTTCAAACCGTATCTGTTAAAGAGCAGTGATAAAGGAAAATCGTGGGAATCCATCGCAGGAAACCTTCCCGAAAACGGGAGCGTTCATACAATCGAACAGGATTATGTAGATCCTGATCTCCTTTTTGCAGGGACAGAATTCGGCATCTTCTTTTCAACCGACGGCGGCAAAGTATGGACGCAGTTAAAGTCAGGTATACCGACCATTGCTGTAAGGGATATCGCTTTTCAGAAAAGAGAGAACGACCTGGTGATAGCTACCTTTGGAAGAGGCTTCTATATACTCGATAATTTCACACCTCTCCGTGAAGTAAACACAACCACACTTGATAAGGATGCATATATCTTCCCGATTAAGGATGCGTTGATGTTCCACGAAACAGGCGGCAGGTACGGACAGGGAGCGACATACTTCAAAGCCCCGAACCCCGAGTTCGGAGCCGTCTTTACATACTATATCAAAGACGTTCCTAAAAATCTTAAGGACGAAAGAAAAGAAAAAGAAAAAGAATTATTCAAGGAGAGCAAACCAATCCCGCAGCCTGGTAATGCACAGCTCAGGGCAGAGGAAGAAGAGATCGATCCATACCTTGTATTCACCGTCAAGGATGAAGCAGGGAACATCGTAAGGAAGATTATCAAATCTGCTTCAAAAGGAATTGGCAGGGCTGCGTGGGACTTACGATACGGAAGTATCTCACCTATTGAAGTAAAAGATAAATTCAATCCCACGGCAGAAGCTCACGGAAGCACACTAGCATTGCCCGGGAAATACACCGTGACAATGGCGATGATTAACAGGGACGGTGAAAAACAGCTCTATGGTCCTGTTGAGTTTACAGTTAAGCCCCTCAACAATTCAACACTGGCTATTGCGGAACGCTCTGATCTTGTAAACTTTCAGAAGAAAGCTAACAAGCTTGCCCGGGCCATCAGGGGAACGGAAGGTTTCCTTGATGATATGATGAAGAGAGTAACCGATATCAAACAGGCTCTTATCAATACACCCGAAGCACCCAATGGCCTGATGGTAAGAGCCGATAATCTACGGGATACGCTGAAGGATATTTCACTGAAGTTCAGGAGGGAATCAAAATTCCCTAGCACCGAAGAGAATCCTCCGTCACCCGTCACATTTAATGAGCGGCTTGACATACTTTCATATACACATTATCGTTCGTCCTCGAACATCACTCAGAACGAACGTAATGCTTACAAGGTGCTGATGGATAAATTCCCGCCGGTACTTGAACAGCTTAAGAACCTGTATAACTATGACTTGAAAGCATTAGAAGACGATATGGAAAAATACGGCGCCCCCTGGACACCTGGCAGACTCCCGACTCTGGACGTCGAATAGTTAAACAGTTTTTTATAGACAATGTGGTGTCTCGATCCCGAACCGCCTGACTTCCTCAGGCAGGTTCGGGAGAGAGATTTTATTTCTTGCGACTCGTCATTTCGGGAAGAAACGAGGAAAAATCTTTTAATCCCATGTCCTCGCTTTATCAAGTAATTCAATCATATAATGTCCTTTTTAAAAAGATATAATTGATCAGTTAAAAAAGGATTGTGTGAGAACACAATCTGATTTAATTTAGCGTTGTAGAAATTTGATTTCAGGAAAACGAATGATCTTTGTTCCCGCCTACGTAAAAACGCTGAAGAGCGGAGATATTCAAGGCCGCTTAAGAAAGGCTGAGAAGATACTTCAGTCCTGTACTAGCTGTCCCAGGAACTGTAACGTCGACAGAACGAACGGCGAGTATGGAATATGCCAGAGTGGTGACCTGCCGGTCGTTTCATCCTATACGCCTCATTTCGGCGAAGAGCCGGTGCTCAGCGGTAGCAGGGGAGCAGGGAATATCTTCTTCGGCAACTGTAATCTTCGCTGCGTTTTCTGCCAGAATTATGTTATAAGTCAGAATTATAAGGTTGAAAGGATGAATGAGGTTTCCAGCGAACGCCTGGCAGGAATTATGATTGAATTGCAGGACAGGAATTGTCACAACATAGGACTTGTTTCCCCCACGCATTTTTCTGCTTCTATCCTCAAGTCAATTTATCTTGCTGCCGTTAAAGGGCTGAATCTCCCTATCATCTACAATACTAACGGGTATGACAGCGTGGATATGCTGAAGCTGTATGATGAGGTGATCGATATCTATCTTCCCGATTTCAAATGGGGAGAAAATTCTGTGGGCAAAACATATTCACGGGTCAGCGATTATTTCGATGCGGTTAAACCGGCAATAAAGGAAATGTACCAGCAGGTGGGGAGCGAACTTATCTATGATGACGGCGTGGTAGTTAGGGGTTTAATTATCCGGCATCTTGTAATGCCGAACGGACTGGCAGAGACGGAAAATGTGTTTCGCTTTATTGCTGAGGAGCTGGATCCCAAGGTCCATATTTCTTTAATGGCGCAGTATTATCCGTCAAATAAAGCGGGAAAGTATCCCCTGATCAGCCGGAATATTTCTTCCACGGAGTATATGAGGGCTATTGACCTGCTGGATAAATTTGGACTGCTGAACGGGTGGGTTCAGGAAATGGACAGCATGGAATCTTACCGTCCTTTCTTCGAAGAAACCAGGGAAAATCCATTTATGAATACCTCGGTAATAAAGTAATCAACATTAAAATCAACCTTCCTGATAACATCTAATCCTTCCGTACCAATAAGATAGACAACACGCTTTTGAGATTGTACTTTACGGTCGGAAAGATTGATTAACCAATATATCTGGAGGCTGATATGAAAACATTAGTGTCAATACTTCTGCTCTCCTCCTTAATGTTTGCCCCACTTCTGGCTGCCGGGGCTGATCTTACACCTTCAACTAACAAAACTGAGATCGTTGAAAACCTTATTGCTGGAATAAATTCTCCTAACGAAGGTTTACGTACGAGTTCTGCTGTTGTTATAACGGAGGTAATAGAACATGCAATTGCTTCACCCGGAGACTTTTCAGCTTCACTAATCCCTCTTCTTACAATGCTTGACAATGGCCAAACAGAAAAGGAGAGAATTGTGGCTGCCGTTGCTCTGTATAGTCTGAATAATGGTATAGGTATATACAGACTTAGAGGCTCTGCAAAGTTCGATGATAGCGAGAAAGTCAGGGCTGTCAGCAAAAACCTTTATTATTCATTTCACATTCTGAACCATTCACAATATTTCCTGGATTTCTAAAAATGTTGAATTCATAGCAGGCAGTTGAATAAAAAACTGCCTGCAGAATTTGTCAGATGCCTGGAAGAAGCTCAAATGATGATATTTTTCGCTCTTTTTACTTGCCTATGCTCCGGGGTTTAATTAAGTTTTTTATGTCATTTTACTAAAACTTAATCTGCCGGGGAAAATATGAAAGATAGAAAAATAAATGTGCACTCTGATGCAGGGGGAATGTTCTGGATAATGGGCTGGCTTTTTTCAATCGGCTTCCTGGATCTATCATTCTGGAATGCAGTGATCGGTATTATATTATGGCCTTACTATATTGGTCATTACTTGTATATACTCCAGCATAATATGGTATAATATTTTAGAACTGCTTTTTCAGCGGATGAGCCTCGGTATTAAATATAATGCTGTTGAAATCCAGCACATTCTCATCCGTGAACAGAAGATATAAATATTTTAAAGTCTCAGCCAGGAAGAAACTGTACATTTTATCGCCTTTCTTACCGGTTATAACACTTTGAAGTGAGGTATACCCTTCATCAAGTCTGCATTTGTCAATAATGCTTTGAAGATAGACTTCGCCCATTTTCAAGTATTTCTCGTTTCCTGTGAAATGGTAGAGATAATATGTCGATTCTATATTCTCCGGTCTTAAAACATACTGAGGATAAGTAACATCCATTGTTTTATAATTGAATTCTTCCGGCTCTATTCCGAAATACTTCCACATATAAAAACACGACTTCTGCAGATCTCCCGCCTGTTTTATGTCACCGCCGAGTGAAAGCACAGCGGGCAAAAAAGCATCAAGAGCGCCGAAAGTCGTGTTTGTTCTTTGTCCCGTGTTCATATCAACTTTGCCGTACCATAACCTGTTATCGACGGTGTCCGGCAGGAAACGGTCAACTGCGGCTATGCTTGAATCATACATTGCTTTAAAATCTTTATCGCCAAACAGCAGCCAGCTTTTAAGCAGATACTCATAATAGGAATCGATCATTCCGCTTATGTGACTCTCAGTATCCTGCCACTTTCCTGTATTTACGTCTATTGTGGTTCCCACAAGCCCTATTTTCGATCTTCTCTTATAAACCTGCTGTACGGCATTTTTTGCTTTATCGTAAAAAATGTTATTCCCTGTAAGTCTGCTCAGAGTTCCGAACTCAAGCATTAATGTTCCAATCTCAGCAGGATTATTTATCTCATTCTTTGTTTCGCCTGTTCTGAGATTGACATTAACGTACGGCATCCCGGTTGCAGAGTTAAAAACAGGGAGCAGCCTTTCGCCGAGGTCCTCAGCTAGGGTTAAGAATCTTTTGTCCCCATCGAATTCATAAGCTGTAAGGAGTCCGCCAAGTAGTCTTATAGTTATCTCAAAATTCTGAACAAAAACACCCTGATCGAAATTAAGATTATCCAGGATTAACTCTTTCGTCTCTTTCGCTTCATCGTTTAGGCCCATAAGCAGCATGGTATCGAATGCATCAACCGGGGTCATATAAAAAGAGATTCCATACCAATCGTAACCTGTTTTGCTCATCGGTTTCAGTTCATCATGTCCCCATGCGTACTTTTTATAAGCTTTCCAGGCGTGCAGGAATTCTACTTTAACAATTTGAGCAGTTTTCTTTTTATCGATTTTTGCCTTACCCTGAGGTATAATTTCAGGCGCAAGAAACAGGATGCCCGCAAGCAGAAGAGATAGTTTAGTCATAATAATTCTATATTTTGAACAATAATTTAACCTCTTCGGACTTATAATGAAAATCCCGGAATGCATGGATAGGGTACAATACTTTAATCTCTTCCAGGTTAGGATGAAAATCGCAGATTTACTATTATTGCATTGGTGCCATAACAAGCTAATAGAGGCTGTCTCATAACTGTCATCCCGAATTTATTTCGGAATCTAATCATTCGGTTTTGAATCGGCAAGAGAACCTGAAACAAGTTCAGGTTGACAATTTCAGATTTTTAAGACAGCCTCATTATTGCAGAATGAAATCAACATAACACGAATCCGGACATCGTAGATTTTCCACTATTATAGAGAAGAAATTGAAAGAAAAAATAAGATGCGGCTGGAGTACTACAGACCCGTTATACATAAAATACCATGACGAAGAATGGGGTGTCCCAATCCACGATGACAGGAAACTGTTCGAGTTCCTGATCCTTGAAGGTTTCCAGGCAGGTCTAAGCTGGATCACGATCCTCCGTAAAAGGGAAAACTTCAGGAAAGCATTCGATAATTTCGATTCCGAAATCGTCTCGCGCTACGGCAAAAGAAAAATCAATTCATTGCTGAAAGACGAAGGCATAATAAGAAACAAACTTAAGATTGAAGCGGCAGTAACAAACGCTCGTGCTTTTCTTGAAGTACAGCAGGAATTCGGCAGCTTCGATAAATATATCTGGCAGTTCGTAAACTATAAGCCGGTTAAAAATAAATTCAAATCGCTTAAAGAAGTCCCGGCAAGTACAGAGATCTCCTACAATATGAGTAAAGATCTTAAGAAAAGAGGTTTCAAATTTGTAGGCACAACGATCTGTTACGCTCATATGCAGGCAACCGGGATGGTCAATGATCATATAATCACCTGCTGGAAACATTAATTTTGATCTAAAACTAAATTCTGCTTATCTTCCAGCATACCCGTAAAAAATTGCTATTTAGGTAATATATCCTTCCCTTATTCTCCGGTATATACCGTTTCGTCCTGGATCCTTTAACAGTCAGAAATAATTAAGGAACACGATTTGGATACGGTAAAAAACATAGATCAATTAATTGAAGAAAACACTCGCCTTCGCGCTGCTGTTGCAGAGCTTTCAATATTAAATGATATAGCTACTGCAATAAGTTCAACACAATCACTGGAAAAGATTGTAGATCTCATAGTTCATAAATGTGTTAAACATCTCCGTGTTGAGCAGGGAGCTGTAATGCTCCTGAATGAGCAGGATATGAATAACCCTTTCCATACAATGATCAGGAAGCAGGATTCTGTTATCAATTCACTTCCTTACAGACTGGATGCACAGCTTACAGGGTGGATGCTTAAAAATAAAGCGCCTCTTCTGGTAAATGACCTGGAAACGGACGACAGGTTCAAACTATCTCCTGATGATAAACTATCTATTAAATCACTGCTCGGGGTTCCTTTAATGCTTAAAGGAAGGATGACCGGGATAATAAATGTTTTCAATAAGCATGATGCTTCAGGGTTTACTTCGAACGATCAGAGATTGCTGTCGATAATAGCCGCACAATCGGCCCAGATTATTGAGAACGCACGACTCAATCTTGAGGAACAGGCTCTGCAGCATATCCAGGAGGAAATGAGAGTCGCAAAAAACATCCAGGAAAATCTGCTCCCTAAAGAAACCCCTATAAGCGAGGAGTACCAGTTTGCCGGTAAGAGTATCCCGGCAAAGGAAGTCGGCGGCGACTACTATGATTTTATTTCCCTTAAAGACGGCAGGATTGCCTTTTGCCTCGGGGATATCTCCGGTAAAGGAATCCCGGCCTCGCTTCTGATGGCCAACCTTCAGGCATCCTTGAGAGGCCAGGCGTTCGTTGGAAGTGAATGTAAGGAATCAGTATCTTTTGCTAATACTATCTTGTATCATAATACCGATCCAACCAGGTACGCCACATTGTTTTATTCTATTCTTGATATAGATAAGCACCGTCTCACATATTGCAATGCCGGCCATAACAGTCCCTATCTTTTCTCCCCCGGAAAGGAGCCGCAACGTTTGAGTGAAGGAGGAATCGTTGTCGGGATGATCCCCGATTACAGCTATGAAGAAGATTCGGTGGAATTCGGGAATGAGGACGTCTTTATTCTATACTCGGATGGTGTAACAGAAGCTATGAATTTTTCAGACGAAGAGTATGGTGAGGAACGGCTTGAAGATGCCGTCAGAAAAAGTCTTCATCTGTCGGCTGTTGATATGATTAAAGAAATATTCAAAGATGTTGAGAGATTTACCAAAGGTGCTCCTCAATCTGACGATATCACCATGGTGGTTATTAAGCGTGTAAAGTAATTTATAACCTTTATCGTGAGGGTTAGATGAATATCAGAGAACAGTATGGAACCGTAATAATCGAACTGAAAGGCAAGCTTGTCGGCGGACCTCTGGCAGGGCAGATGGAACGTACTCTGAACAATCTGCTGGAACAGGATAAAAAGAACATCATCGTTGATTTAAGCAGGATTACCGTATTAAATAGTTCGGGAATGGGAATACTTATCAGCGGATTTACCAGGGTAAAAGAGAACGGGGGAACACTTATACTAGCTAATGTTACAAACAAAATCCAGGGCTTGTTATCTATTACGAAACTCAACCGGATTTTTCAGCTTTACAGTTCTGTAGATGAAGCAGCAAAAAGTTTTGAAAGGAGATGAATTATAATGTTTATGAGGCTGGTACAATTAAATGTTGAAAACACGGAAATTGAAAAATTCCGCGAAACATACAATGATGAAATTATCGGCAGACTGCAGAAAACTCCGGGATGCAGGTTCGTTGGATTAATTGAAAACGGAACGGAAGAATGCGAATTTATTTCACTGACTTTGTGGGATCAGCAGGAGCAGGCTGAGGCTTATGAAAGAGGAGGAGTATATGAAGAACTTCTGGCAAAGGTTAAACCTTGTTTAAAAAATTCGTCCGAATGGAAAATTCAATTATCAGAAAATCTTGAACTCGAATACAAACAGGTTCAGGAAGAACCAGTTATAAAAAAGTTCTCGGTACAGGCACAGGGAGACAGGAACGAAAGTAGCAGCATTAATTCCCATCTGTATTTAAGGATTGTTTCTCTTTCTATCCAGGAAGGAAGGGAAAATGAATTTAAAAAAATATTTACCGACGAGATTATACCCGAGCTTCTTTCCACGCAGGGATGCAAGTATGCCTATCTGACACGGAGTACACAGGATCCCAGGGCTTTTATTTCGGTGACCATATGGAAAAGTAAGGATGACGCCGATTTCTATGAAAGCTCCGGCAAGTTCAGAGAACTTGTTGATAAGGTATCCCATACTTTCTCCCAGTTTTACAGATGGAAGATGGCACTTGAGAGGGATTACGATGCGAATATTAAAACTTCGGAAGATATGAGAGTAGAAAGATACAATATCGTTACAGGGAAAAATTTTTATTAACAAAATATTATTTAAATGCGGCCAGGATTTGAACTCAGCAATTTGACGGAAACAATCGGTGAATTCCCTCAGCTCTATAAGCATAGGCTGGAATACGGGGACCAGATTTACCTGAAGACGGTTAACTCAGTTTATCTTATCAAGGTAACAAATACCGGAGAATACCTTGTATCGGGAGGATGGTTCGACAGCCAGAACCTTTCACCTTATAAGATAAATATCCGCGGATGTACCTGGGGAGGTTCAGCTATAAAGACTGATATCATTGCTGCTCCGGGACTCTGTATTGAATTCAGCAACAATCTTATTACAAGTAAAATTCATAAAGTCTTCTACTTCTCCCATAAATTAAATAATTGATAACAACTTGCCCGAGAGACGTATCTAATGAGAAAGAAAAGTGCGAACTTGTCATATCGACAATCCTGATTCCCGGGAGAAGGGATATCTTTTACTAAAAGAAAGAAATAAATTATGATCGGCAAAACAATCCTCCATTATAAAATATTAGAAAAATCCGGCGGCGGAGGAATGGGTGTGGTCTATAAGGCGAAGGATGAAAAACTCGACCGGATCGTTGCCTTAAAATTTCTACCTCCTCATCTTCTTGCAGATGAAGAGGCAGAGCAGCGGCTTATGGTTGAAGCCAAAGCCGCCTCTTCTCTCGATCATCCTAACATCTGTACGGTTTATGATATCAATAAAACAGATGATGGTCAGCTTTTCATTGTAATGACTTTTTATGACGGGGAAACCTTAAAGCAGAAAATTAACAGGGGAATACTGGCGCCCGATGTAGTAGTGAATATTGCTGTACAGGCAGCTGCGGGGCTTGAACGCGCTCACAAAGGAGGTATCGTTCACAGGGATATCAAGCCGGCGAATATAATGATAACAAAATATGGTGAGGTTAAGATCGTCGACTTCGGTCTTGCCAAATCCAGGGCATCAGCGGGTGTTACAAAATTCGGATCAACGATTGGAACGGCTGCATATATGTCTCCCGAACAGACCCGCGGAGAGGTAGTGGATCAGAGAACAGATATATGGGCGCTGGGAATTATAATCTATGAAATGCTCACAGGTGCAAGCCCATTTAAAGGGGAATATGAACAGGCAATAGTTTATTCAATTCTGAACGATGAATTACCGGAAATAAAAGGCATACCTACAGAATTAAATAATATAATACGAAGTTCTACAGCAAAAAATCCCGCGGACAGGTACAGTTCGATAAGTGAAATGTATTTTGATTTGTTAACGCTTAAGGGTGATTCCGGCTCACGGATCTCCGGGTCAAGTATCTCCGGATCGCAGATTTCCGGGCCACGGATCTCGGGATCAAATGTATTCCCAAAACACGGTAGGAAGCGCTCCGGGATGAAGTGGATTTTATCAGTTGCTGCCGCAGTGATAGTTCTGGGAATCGCAGGCTGGTTTTATTTCAACCGGAATACAGTAGAAGCCGGGCCTGATACTACACGGAAAATGATAGTCGTACTGCCTTTTGAGAATTTAGGTTCTGAGAATGAAAAATATTTCGCCGATGGTGTAACGGAGGAAATCACCAGTAAGCTGGCTTCAATAGGCAATATTGGTGTAATCTCACGCAACAGTGCTGAAAAGCTGGCAAAGTCAAATAAGAGTACAGAGGAAATCGGAAAAGAATTCGGTGTTAATTATATATTAAGCGGAACAATAAGATGGGCGAAAGGAAAAGATAAAATCAGCCGTGTAAGGATAACCCCGCAGCTTACAAGAGTTTCCGACAATACGATTAGATGGTCGGATTCATATGATAAAGTACTCGATGATATTTTCAGTGTCCAGAATGATATAGCTCAAAAAGTTGTGGATCAGCTTGGAGGCTCAGTGTTGTCCGGCCGGGTGAGCAGCAAGGCCCCAACCGATAACATTGAAGCCTATGATTATTATTTAAGGGGCTTGTCGTATGAGTCACGCGGATCATACCTGAGATCAGATTTTGCCAGCAGTATTAATCTTTATAAAAAGGCAATAGAACTTGATCCGGGTTTTGCCCTTGCTTATTCACAGCTTTCACGGGTTCAGGCTTCTATGTACTGGTTCTATTATGACAGAACCGCCGAGAATGTGAAGAATGCCTTTAACAATGCCCGGAAGGCCCTTCAGTTAGATCCTGATCTTGCGGATACTCATCTTGCTCTGGGATATTATTATTACTGGTGTAAACTTGATTACAGTCAGGCTATTAAAGAATTTACCCGGGCAGGTGAACTTCAGCCGAATAATGCAGAAGCCGCATTCGGACTGGGCGTGGTTTACAGGAGGATGGGGCAGTTTGATAACTGTATCCGGAATATGCTGAAAGGGGTAACACTCGACCCATTGTCGATCGAATATATCCGGAATACCGGTGAGACTTACTGGCTTTTGAGGGATTACCCTAATGCGGTAAAATATTATAAAAGAGTGATCGGGCTTAGTCCTGATGTCAGCGCTTTGAAGGTATCCGAGGCACGTTACTATCTCACCTGGAAAGGTGATACAGAAACCGCCGCCCGGATTTTAAACGATGTTAAAGACTACAATTACCTTGATGTAACGCCTAATATTCCTGCCTTGATCGATATAATAAAAAGAGATTATGATAAAGCACTTACTGCACTCAGACTGCCCGGAAGGGAGTACGAGACAGGACAGTTTAATTTCACTCCCTGGAGACAGGAAGCGGGCTTAATTTACAGGTATAAGAATGAACCCGACATTGCAAAAGCGTACTTCGATTCCGCAAGGGTTCAGCTTGAAAAGATGATCAGCGAAAATCCTGATGATGAACGCTTCCACAGCTCTCTTGGAATCACTTATGCAGGGTTAGGAATGAACGATAAGGCAGTGTCGGAAGGCAAAAAAGGAATAGAACTTTTACCTCTGGAGAAAGAAGCCTATAAAGGATATTACCGCCAGTGGGATCTTGCAAAAATTTATGTTTTAACCGGCGATTATAATAATGCTCTGAAGCAGATAGATTTTATACTGTCAATACCCGGTTCTTTTTCAGTCAGCCTGCTGCAGCTTGAACCGCTTTACGATCCGCTGAGAAATTTACCGGGCTATAAAGCAATTGTACAGAAATATTCAAGCAGGTTATAACTTGTAGTTATGATCGGGTTTGCTTGTTTTTCTGAGCTCAGATCCGGATAAAAAAGAAAGATTCTACTATGAAGCACGTAATATCATGCAGATGCCCCCGATTCTATCGCGAGAACCGGACCGGAATAAAATAAGGCTTATCTAAATGAGTGATCTGAACGGTAAAAAAATAAATCAATATAGGATACTGGAAAAATCCGGCGGTGGAGGAATGGGTGTGGTATACAAGGCCAGGGATGAAAATCTTGACCGCATAGTTGCCTTAAAATTCTTACCTCCTCACCTGCTTACCGACGAAGATGCGGAGAAGAGATTTGTGTCTGAAGCCAAATCCGCCTCTTCACTCGACCATCCAAATCAAAAAGCATGAAATAGTGCACGTGTAAGATCTCTCAGTCGAGGACTCCTTCGAGATGACAAGGCGTCATTATTTTGATAGCTAAAAAAGCAATGCTTTTATTGAGAACTCGAGATGACAAGTGTTATTTTATGATAGCTAAAAGCAAGTTTTTTTTTGAAAGGTGACATTTTTTTGATAACTAAATGCAATGCTTTTATTGAGAAGTCGAGATGACAAGGTTACGTTGGAAAAAAAGTTAAGATATCTATTTTTGACATTAGCCTCTAATTTTCTTATTTTTGTTAAAATTGAAAATAAAAATATAGTATAATTTTACTCTTCAAAAACAAAATATTTCTTTACAACATCAGGCTTTTATACTTCTTAACGAAGCATCCTGCTTTTAAATTTTTCTAGTATAGCTACATATATAGTACTCCTTATGGTGAGTACGCCACATCAAGTTTTCTTCACAGAATAATCAAATAAGGGAGATTTTATGATTAAATATTAATGTTTTTTATACACATACAGAAATGGAAAAGTACATTTCCACAGATCAGTTGGTGGATTTTTTATTTACTCATTTAGGACAATTTGGTGATGAAAAATCTGCAATAAGAAAATGTATTGAATATGCATTTTCAGACAAACCCGGCAATGGGGGATTCGTTTTAGCGGGATTTATTGATAATGTACTTGTAGGTGCCGTAGTAATGAATAAAACAGGTATGACTGAATATATACCTGAAAATATTCTGGTGTATGTTGCTGTTAATTCCGAATTCAGGAACCAGGGAATAGGCGCAAAGCTTGTGAATAAAGCAATTGAGGCTGCTGATGGAAATGTTAAGCTTCATGTCGAATATGAAAATCCCGCTAAGCGGTTATACGACCGCATTGGTTTTACTTCTAAATATGCAGAAATGAGATTCATAAAAGAGAATTAATATGGCTGATTTAACAATACATACGAATAAAATAATTAACAACATTGAAAGACTTAATGCTTTTCTTGAGGAACGTAATATTCAATGGTCTTTAATCACAAAAATGATTTGCGGTAATGAACATGTACTTCAGAAAATTTTAAGTGCTGATATTATTAAAAAGCTGCATTCGGTGGGGGATGCAAGACTTAGTAATCTTAAAGCAATAAAAAAGATTAACCCGGATCTTGTAACAATTTATATAAAACCTCCTGCAATAGTTAATGTAAAAAATTTAGTTAAATATGCTGATATTTCACTTAATTCTTCCTTTACTACAATCAATAAGATAAACGAAGCTGCAAAAGTTGTGGGTAAAGTACATAAAGTTATTGTGATGATTGAACTCGGTGAATTAAGAGAGGGAATTGTAAGAGATAATATTTTATCTTTTTATGAAAGGATATTTAATCTGTCAAATGTTTCTGTAATCGGAATTGGTGCTAATCTTGGTTGTATGTATGGTATTGAACCAAACTATGATAAATTAATTCAGCTTAGTCTTTATAAATTATTGATTGAAGAGAAATTCGGAAAAAAACTGGATCTTATTTCAGGAGGAAGTTCGATTACTCTCCAGCAGGTGAGCAGAAAATTACCAAAAAGCATAAATCATTTGAGAATAGGCGAAACTGCTTATAATGGGCTTACGCTTTTAACAGGAGAAAAATTCAGAAATCTTTCTACTTCAACTATCGAGTTTTCTGCTGAAATAATTGAACTGGAAAAGAAGGATAATATCCCCGATGGAGTGATCTCTGATGCCGGAATCGGGCATATTGCAGAAATTGACAGATCCAACTTAACCCCATCTTACAAGGCTATTCTTGATTTTGGAACTATAGATGTCAATATAGAGGATCTTACTCCTAAATATAATGGAGCAAGGTTTGTGGGTATTACTTCTGATATGACTGTTTATGACCTTGGAGAAAATAAAAAGAATTATAAGGTTGGAGATAAAATTCAGTTTATTCCGAATTATATGGCTACTGCGAGATTGATGAATTCACAGTATATATCCAAAATTGTGGAATAGTGTTCTGGTTCACTATTATGCGTGCGTGCGCTTTTTTTCACCACAGAGGAAGGCAAGAGGAAGACAAGATTGTTTTAAAAATCTTTCGGTAATTGAGGGTGTGTGGGAATTTGTTTGTTGGTTTTTTCCGGGTTGTTGAATTGATATTTGTATTTTTGACAGCATTGCTCCAGGAGGAGGGAAATACTTAAGTATATACGAATCAGATAAATTGTGTGAGTTCTGGTATGTGCACCACGGAAATACAGACTTTCTCCATTGATGACCGCCAAATGCAAAAAATGATATATTAGCCCTTTTTATCTAACTCTTTCAGAGTATTGATTACTTTAATGTCATTATACCGGAGGTGTTACCTCCGGCTATAATATTTTTCCCCTTAAGGGAAACTATTTCCTAAAGTTGACAGCATTGCTCCCGAAGGAGAGGAATACTTTAGTATATACGGATCAGAGTTCTGGTATGTGCACCACGGAAATACAACACAGATTTTGCCAAGCAAGCAGTACAACTGCTAACAGATTTGTGTCCGACAGTGCAACTGTCGGACAACAGGATGACAGGTTTGTGTCCGACTGTGCAACTGTCGGACAACAAGGAATTATTGACAGTGCAATTGTCGGACAACAATTAAGTTATTATTTCAGACCACGGTCAATTAGCATTGGTTCGATTTGTGGATCGTGTCCTGTGAATTCACGGAAGATTTTGCTGTAATCTTCTGTTGCTCCACGTGAGAGAATCATTTTTCTAAAACGGTCTCCATTTTCACGTGTTAATCCTCCGTTATTCAGGAACCAGTCATATGCATCATCATCAAGCATTTCTGACCACAAGTAAGCATAGTAACCTGCAGCATATCCGTTTCCCCATATATGCATAAAGTAGCTGGAACGGTAACGAGGTGGTACCTGTTCAAGATATAATTTATCTTTCTTCAGACTTGCGATTTCAAATTCATCGGCATTTTGTTCAGGGGCACTTGCAGGAAGTGTATGCCATGCCATATCAAGATCAGCGGCTTCAAGCAATTCTGTAAAATCATATCCCTGGTTAAAAAGAGCGGCTTTTTTAATTTTATCGACTAATTCCTGAGGCATCGGTTCACCTGTTTTATAATGAACTGCATAATTCTTTAATATAGAAGGGTATAATGCCCAGTGTTCATTAAACTGCGACGGGAATTCAACAAAATCACGCGGTACGCTTGTCCCTGACAGACTTGGATATTTCTGATCTGCAAACATTCCATGTAAAGCATGACCAAATTCATGGAACATTGTTGTTACATCATCATAAGACAATAAAGCTGGTTTTCCGGGAGCTGGTTTTACAAAGTTGGTTACATTATATACAACCGGTTTTGTACCGAGTAGTTTTGACTGCAGAACAAGGTTATCCATCCATGCTCCACCGGTTTTATTATCGCGTTTGAAATAATCACCATAAAATAATGCTAAAGGAGAACCGTCTTTATCATATACTTCAAACACACGTACATCTTTCTGATACACAGGAATATTATGTATTTCCTTAAAGGTTATACCATATAACTGATTAGCTGCATAGAAAATACCTTTTTGCAAAACATTTTCAAGTTCAAAATAAGGTTTAATTTGTGAATCATCGAGATCATAACGTTCTTTACGTAATTTCTCAGCATAATAATTCCAGTCCCACGGCTGTAACTCAAAATCTTTACCTGATTGTTTAATTAACGCCTGAATATCGGCTGCTTCTTTTCTGGCATTTGCGGTAGCTGCGGGAACAAGTCCTGCTAAGAATTTTTCAACAGCTTCAGGTGTTTTAGCCATCTGGTTCTCAAGTGTCCATCCGGCATAGTTTTGGAAACCTAATAGCTTTGCTTTTTCTGCACGGATCTTAGCTATTCTCTCAATATCTTTCCGGGTATCATTTGCATCATTTTGTTCATTACGGTTCCATGAATTCTCAAAAAGTTTTTCACGGGTTTCTCTTATATTCAGAGACTGAAGGTCGGGTTGTTGAGTAGTATTTTGTAGCGGGATAACCCATTTACCCGAAAGATTGCGTGCGTCTGCTGTTTGCGAAGCAGCATCAATATCTGCTGAAGAAAGACCGGCAAGCTTTGAGGTATCACTTACAACTAATGCTCCGGCTTTTGTACCTGCAAGAAGTTTATTAATGAATTTAGCAATCAGTGTTGCTTCTTCTTCATTCATTTTCTTCAGTTTATCTTTATCTGCGGGTGATAAATTTGCACCTGAATGCACGAATTGTTTGTAATAGTAAGAAACCAGTTTCTGTGATTCGTGATCGAGTTTGAGTTTATCTGTTTGATCATATATTGTTTTAACTCTTCCGAATAGTTTAGGATTCAGAAAAATAGCGTCCCGGTGTGCTGCAAGTTTTGGTGCCTCTTCTTCCTGAACCTTCTGTAATAACGAATCAGTATTAGCACTTGTAACAGCATTAAAAGCCAGGGAAACACGTGTGAGTAATTGTCCGCTTTTTTCAAGAGCAACAAGAGTATTTTCAAATGTAGGAGCAGCAGGATTATTGGCAATTTCTTCGACTTCGGCTAATTGCTGCTTCATTCCTTCTTCAATAGCAGGTTTGTAATCTGTATCTTTAATTTTATCAAATGGCGGTGCATAAAATGGAAGTGTACTCTGGGTAAAGAAAGGATTATCTTTATTCTGTTTCAAAGTATCTCCGTTTTTCTTTTTGTTTGGATTGGCATACATGGAAATTCCAAATACCAGTATGCAGATGGGAATTATTTTAAGTAACATTTCTTTTGATCCTTGAATTAATTTTATTTTATAATTTAAATATAAGCTTATATGATTGTACCAGAATTTCAAGTATTCTGTTTCAAAATTCTGATAAATTTTGTTGAATGGAAGAGCATTCCTTCAATCAAAGCTGTTTTTATTTAATTAGGGCAACATCAAGCCTTTTATAATTTTATAATATAAGAATAATTTTACTTTTTTGTTGAAAATATAAGTATTCATAAAAGCCACAATTTAGAGGAAATTCTGTTATTGGTGGTCATTCTTCAGGCGGAAAAAACTTATAATATTTCTTCTCAAATCCAGACTTTCAATATATATTTCATAAAAAGATGAGTTTCAAAAACGGACGCAGGACGTTTTTGAAACGTATTCAAAACGTATTCAAAACGTATTAAAACGTATTCAAAACGTATTCAAAACGTATTCAAAACGTATTCAGGTAGGATTTAAAATGCAGGTGACTCCAAAAGATGACATCTTTTTAGTAACGTGTCATCTTTTCTTCCGGATCAAGAACAATATTTCATGGCGGTTTTGAAAATAGAAAATTTTATGTAAATTATTTGAGTTTTATATTCGACAAATATCCAAATAGAAGAGATAATTTATAAAATCAAATAGGAGGTAAAATGAAACTCATCCCATATCTTAGTTTTACAGGAAATTGCGAAGAAGCATTAAATTCATATAAAGATATATTCAACGGCAAAATTGAATCATTGGAACGCTACGATAATCCTGCAATGAATGCCCCGGAAGAATTTAAAACAAAGGTCCTTCATGCGCATTTTGTAGCTGGTGAATTCGAGATATATGCAAGTGACACAATGCGAAAGCCGGAACAGAACAGAATAGTAAGTAATGTATCTTTATCTCTTACCATAAAAGACGTTGAAGAAGCAAAGAAATTATTTCAGAAGCTTTCGGAAAGCGGAAAGGTAAACGTCCCCTTTGAAAAACAATTCTGGGTGCATGGCATGGTAATCTGGTTGACCGTTTTGGGATTGCATGGATGGTGAATGTTGAATAGTTCTCAGGAGGCAATTTTCAGTCTCTATAGAGTTTGTGTGGAAAAAAGGCTTTAATAAAATAATTATGATAGATTTCGTTAGCCCAGCCGTTTCACGGCTGGGATTCTAAAATAAATGAGTACACCTGGGGGCATTTATGCCCTTTCAGCTTAGCTGTAACGCCGTAAACGGTGTATGGACTTTTTTGTAGTCGCCTTTCTTCCCCAGCCCTGAAGAGGCTGGGCTAATTCAGGGCTGGCTAATAAATGGCTGGGCTATAGTAGTTACATTGATTCATTCGTCCATACGTCATCTGCGCCCGCCTACCGTCAGTCTACCGTCAGGCAGATTCTATCACTCCCCAAGATTTCTCACCCGATAAATCGGGATTCGAAATGACATTCAATCATTCTCCCTAAACATCAACAATTTAATACACACAGCAATTTTACAAACATATCCTAATCCATTACCATATTTAAACATCCGTGCAAATCCGCCGAATCCGCTTCATCCGCGTGCTATTGCGTTTCTGCGTTCTAATTGGTTTTTCATAAATTCCATATTATAAATTAAATTTATTTTTCAAAGCTATAGGATTTTTTTTATTTTTTTTTCGTATGTTAAAAGTGTTGATTTTAACAAAAAAGGGGTTTTTCGTTATGGGGTACAGTTCAAATCAGTTTTTTGCTCAGTTAAATAATAAGATTACTCTTTATCTTAAATTACCATTCACAATAACAAGTATTATCTTAAAATCTAAATTCAGCTTTTAATCCTACTACAGGGGGGAATAAAATGTTGAATTGTAAAGTAAATCAGTATTTAATGATAAATAATAGGATAGCTATGTCTAAAATTATTAAATGCCAAAGTTACACTAATATTCATTTCACTAACATTATTTATGCTTTTCGGGACTTGTCAAAAATCACCAACAGAACCGGAAGATCAGCCGGGCAGACGAGACTACACCAGGCAAATTGATACTGTTTGTCACTATAACAATTTGTACCGGCTCTGCTATAAAATGTACTAAAATATTTAATTAAGTATTTTTTGGGAATAAAATGAAAAACAAACTAATTCTTGCACTCATCTCATTATCTGTAATATTTATTTACTCAACCTGTAAAAATAATCTAACTGGTCCACCGGAAGACCAGCCCGGTAGAAGGAATTATGAATGGACTGTAGATACATAAGTTTAAACATTGTTTATCCTGCACACAAAATTTGGGGCAGCTCGCCCACAAATGTTTGGTGTATTAAATGAATCAGATTTCTCCCATAATATTTTTCATTATGATGGTAATAAGTGGTCTACAGATAGTATTCATCGCTATATTTCACCTAATGCCCTTTTTGGCTTTTCATATAAAGATGTTTATATTGGCGGGTACCAAATGGACAAATATGGAGATTCGATGGAAATGACTGGGGAAAAGAAATAGTAATATTAAAAAAGAAGGGATCAACTTCATTGGTATCGAAAATATATGGGGAGATTCACCAAGTGATTTTTATTGCGTTGGAATGGCCCAGATGAAAAACTATATGCCAATGTTAGTGGTATTGCACATTTTAATAATAACAGATGGGATATATTAAATACTGATGCTATTATAGGAAATGTTGTGCATCTATATAAAAATAAAAGTGATGGTAAAATTTATTTACGAGTTGCCACTGCGACTAATCATATTGATAGCACACTCATTTATGAATACACACAAAGTAAGTATGATTTGCTTTATGGTAATATAGGACAAAAGGGCTTCAGGCTGATATTAGTCTAATCAACAACGAAGTTTATTTTATTTTAGGAAACGAAATTGCAATAAGAAAAAATAATGAATTTCAAACAATATTGAATATAGATAATCCGAATTTTTATCAGAGAATCTGGGGAAGAAATTCTAAAGATATTTTCCTTTTAATGACTGATGGATTAGTGCACTATAATGGTACTGACATAAAATACTTATTTTATTTCAGTCAAAAAGATACAAATCCCTGGACACAAATTTATGGAGCGGCAATATTTGAAAATGATAGTATTTTTTACCGTGTATGAATCACCGACAGATTTAAATTTGATTTATCATGGAAAATTAAAATAAAGGAGGTAAAATGCTGAATAAAAACAGGAGATAGTGAGGTAACACCATCTCCCGTTGTTTAGAATAGTCCATCAAGGTTGGCTGCCTTTTTATTATTCATTTACACAATAAATGAATGCGGGGCTATTCTGTTTTAAAACTAATTATAATTTTTCTAACAAGAAAGGAGAAAATGGAAAAACAGAATCTTTTTGTTCTGATTTTATAATTATTTAAATCAATAAAACAGGAGAATCTAAAAATGAAAAATTTAGTTTTGTATTTTTCGTTTCTATTTTCAATTTCATCATTTATTTTTGCAACAACATCAGTAGATTTCACCACTCCTGCAGATAATGCTACTTATACAATACCAGCAGGCTCAATTGCCATGGACATAACAGTTAATTTTACTTACCAGTATGATTATTATTCATATTATTTCAAACTAACAACAGAGCAAGGTAGAGAAACAATAACTAATGGACATGTAGTCCATAATGTAACAGCAGGGTCAAAACATTGGACATTAGAAATATACACAACTGACGGTCAGAATAATTCATATGCCAAAGATGTGATAGATTTTTCTGTTGTATACGGTCCACGTGGTATTACTGTGGATAATAACTTTACAGATAACAGTGGAAATGGAACTCACGGTTCTATTATTATTGACGGCAGTTCACATGCAATTCCCTCTACAGGATATTATTTTACAAAGAATGTTGGGCAGAATCTTACATTATCCAAGCGGTTATCTCCACAAATAGATAACCAGGGTTACCAGAGAGCTCTGGGCAGGTTGCCAGCAGAGTTATTGGACTAGAAATGATAATTTAAGTCTTATAATCAAACATATTCCTTCGTTGTCGTTGGCGATGATGACGGAAAAACATATAAAGCAAATTTATATCAGGTTCATGCCACAACAAATGGTACTTTATCATCTAATGAAACTTGGTTTACAAATGTAAGTTTAAGCGGTCCTGTATATGTTCCATCCGGCGTTACTTTAACTATAGCATCTTGTTCAGAAGTTAGTTTAAACGGCAATTCAATAGTTTCATCAGGCGGCACAATAACAGAACAAAGTGGAGCCTCCTATTCCGGTTTAGGTGCCTATAGAAAAGCTGGTTCAACAATTAAGGGCTTACATCCGACCATTGCATCCGCACTCAGCAGCGCATCTTCCGGGCAAACAGTATATGCAGTTTCTTCTCAGAGTATAACCTCGAATACATCAATTAACTCAGGTATAAATTTAATTGTCCAATCAGGAGTAACTTTAACCTTCAGCAGCAGCGTAAAATTATCTGTTTATGGAACTCTTTCAGCAAGTAGTGCTACATTCCAGGGTAATGGTTCTGCTGGTTCATGGAACAGTATCAGTTTTTATAACAGTACCGGAGGCAGCTCAATTCAATCGTGTACCATTCGTGATGCTCAATGTGGTATTTACATTTACAATTCAGATGTAACAATCACAGGCAATACAATATCCAATAATTCACTTTATGGGATGTCCCTTAACAATTCGGATATCACAATTTCCGGTTGCATAATTCAAAATAATGGCACCGGAATAAAAGTTTATTCTTCAGATGCAACAATAACAGGTAATTCAATTCTTGATAATTCAAATTATGGTATACAGGCAGATAATGTAAGTAGTAGTGTCACCTGGGAGAATAACACAATTGAAGGTAATGGCTATGCGATGACATTGAATAATTCTTCACCATATATATATGATAATCTCATGACAGATAATTGGCATGGAGTAGTTATTAATTCCAGCAGTCCGAACTTTGCCCAACCCTACAGACTTGGATACAATTCTATTACTTGTTCTGCAACTCCGCTTTTTAAGGCGAATAATTATTCAACTGTTTATATGGGTTATGATGGTGACGGAGGTTATAATAGTATATTTGGAAGCGAAATGCCCGACATGGAATCAATAAATCATTCTGGAATTTATGCAGATAACAACTATTTTGGACCTTATTCTCCGTCTACTTACGCTGATGGTACTTCGTGGATACTGGCAAGAACTCCTTTAAGTACAGATCCAAATTCCGGTTCATCCTGCAATGGATTACATAAATCATCAAGCTTTGCAGCAGAATCTTCCAATCCATTTGACATTTCAAATAACTATTGGAAAGCTATTGCTGCCTCTAAAAAAGGTGATTTGTCATCAGCAAAAACTTTATTGAATTCTCTAATTACAAGTAATTATGATAATACATATTCTCCGTTATCTCTACTTGCATTATATGAACTGGAAAATAATTCTAAAAGTAAGAATAATAATGAAATTACAAGTACATTAGATGCAATCTATAGTTCTGCTAAAAATCCTTTAAGACCTTTTGCTTTACAGTTACTATCAAGAAATGCTGCTCTTTTAAAAGATATGTCAGTTTATTTAGCTTGTAACAAAGAAATGGTGAGCTTGTACCCAAATTCTGAGCACCAATTACTAGCACTATATAATTTAGTCAATTACTACCTGGAAATGGAAAATGATCTAACTCATACCCAGAAATATTATCAAATAATGAAGAAAACCTATCCTGAAGAAGATTTAACTTTATTTGCTGCAATTAACATTGGAGAAAAAGTTGATATAAATGTTCCAAGAAAAAAAGATCAGAATACAACAGATAAAGTTAACAGCTTTGAACTTGCAGATGCATATCCAAATCCATTTAATCCATCAACAATAATTAAGTATAATATACCAGAAGATGGGAATGTAACAGTTAAAATTTATGATATAATGGGAAGGGAAGTTGCAACTCTTGTAGATGAACATAAATCAGCCGGAAGTTATAATGTTGTTTGGGAAAGCAGGAATAGCTACGGTAATGAAGTTGCATCCGGTATATATTTCTACAACATTACATTCAAAGCTCAATCAATAACAAAAAAGATGTTATTAGTACGTTAAGTTAGTAATTTACAGGGCTGAATTTCACAGCCCTGTAAATTCTAAGTGATTAGCCCAATCGTTTCACGGCTGGGATTCTAAAATAAATGAGTACACCTGGGGGCATTTATGCCCTTTCAGCTTAGCTGTAACGCCGTAAACGGTGTATGGACTTTTTTGTAGTCGCCTTTCTTCCCCAGCCCTGAAGAGGCTGGGCTAATTCAGGGCTGGCTAATAAATGGCTGGGCTATAGTAGTTACATTGATTCATTCGTCCATACGTCATCTGCGCCCGCCTACCGTCAGTCTACCGTCAGGCAGATTCTATCACTCCCCAAGATTTCTCACCCGATAAATCGGGATTCGAAATGACATTCAATCATTCTCCCTAAACATCAACAATTTAATACACACAGCAATTTTACAAACATATCCTAATCCATTACCATATTTAAACATCCGTGCAAATCCGCCGAATCCGCTTCATCCGCGTGCTATTGCGTTTCTGCGTTCTAATTGGTTTTTCATAAATTCCGTATTATAAAACAAATTTATTTTTCAAAGCTATAGGATTTATTTTTTTTTTTTTTGTATATTGGACAAAATTCTTCAAACAAAACAGGGGACTTTGGTCATGGGGTTCAATTCAAATCAGTTTTTTACTCAGTTAAATAATAAAGTCACACTTTATCTTAAATTACCATTCCCAATCACAAGTATTATCTTAAAATCTAAATTCAGCTTTTAATCCAGATACAGGGGGGAATAAAATGTTGAATTGTAAAGCAAATCAGTATTTATTGATAAATAATAGGATAGCCATGTCTAAAATTATTAAAGCCAAAGTTACACTAATAATTATTTCACTTACATTATTTATGCTTTCGGGACATGTAAAAAGGCGCCTGGTAAATCGATACTGTTTGCTTATATAACGATTTGTTCCGGCTAGCAATAAATGTACTAAAATATTTCATAAAGTATTTTTTGGGAATAAAATGAAAAACAAACTAATTCTTGCACTCATCTCATTATCTATAATATTTATTTACTCAACCTGTAAAAATGAACTAACTGGTCCACCCGAAGATAAACCGGGTAGAAGGGATTACACCTGGCAAATTGATACTGTTTGCCCATATAACAATTTGTACCGGCTCTGGGGAAATTCTCCATCTGATGTTTGGGTTATAGGACAGCCAGGGGATTTCTCAAAAACAATTTATCATTTTGATGGGAATAAATGGTCAACTGATAATATTTCCCGTCCTCTGGCGCCAAGTTCAATATGGGGCTCGTCTTCCGAAGATGTTTGGATTGGTGGTGATGGAACAATATGGCATTATAATGGGGAAGAATGGAAAGAATTTATACAACTAACAATAAATGGAAAAAATCAATTGTTTTTTGACAATATGTGGGGTGATTCACCAAATAACATTTATGCTTTTGGAGCTTTTTTTGATAATACAAGTGCAATTGCCCATTTTGAAAACGGTAAGTGGAGTTTATTAAATACTGACGGTCTAACAGGAATTGTTGAAAGATTTTTTCCTGCAAAATATGATGATAAAGTTTTTCTCAGAACTAACATTATTGGATATGGTCAGTTTCCGGATAGTAATCTTATTTATGAGTATTCACAAAGTAAATACACTAAACTTTATAGTAGTCAATGGTGGCAGGGTACCCAGTGTGAAATCAGTCTTATTGATGGTGAAGTATATTTTATAATGGGTAATAAAATTGCAGTAAGAAGAAATAACCAGTTTCAAACAATTCTAACTATAGATAATCCTAATTTTTATCAGCGCATCTGGGGAAGGAATTCAAAAGATATATTTCTGATGATGACAGACGGTTTAACACATTATAACGGAAGTGACATTGAATATCTTTTTCCTTATCCGTTTCACACTCAGATTTATGGAGCAGCACTATTTGAGAATGATGTATTCTTTTTAATTGCTGAAGGTCAGCCCAATATAAATCTTATCTATCATGGTCATTTGAAAAATAATACAGGAGATTAAATGAAGAAAAAATAGTTTGTTTATGTATTTAAAAATCAACATGGAGAAAAAAGCTTATTAAAAACCGGAGACGATGCAGCAACATCGTCTCCTTCTTAGAATAGTCCATCAAGGCTGGCTACCTTAATTCTTCATTCTTTTTGAATGATAAGGGCTATTCTGTTTTTAAATTTACCAAATTTTTTTAATTAAAACAGGAGACAAAAATGTCTAAAGTTTATTCATTTCTTTTTGTTTTATTTTTCCTGCTGCAAATAAATATGTTTGCACAGAGTGTTAATTTTACTGAACCAAATGCAAATCAGGTTTACACAATAAGTTCCGGAACAACAATGGACATTACTGCCCGTTGGAATTTTAGCTATGATTTTGGCAGTACTTCATCTTATTATTTATCTTTAATAACTGAGAATGGTAGCTATTCACCACTTACAGGAAATAGTTACACAGTTCATAATGTTGCTGCAGGTCCAAAAACATGGACTATAGAACTATATGTTACTGATACTTCGTTTAATTCGTACTACGCTAATAGTACTGTTCATTTTAGTGTTGTTCCTGGTCATTATTCAATTATAGCAGATAATAATTTCATCGATAATACTGGTAATGGAACACGTGGACAAATTAAAGTTGACGATACAACCCGTATAGCACCTTATAGTTTTTCAAGGTTTAGTGGTCAGAATGTTTCTTTAACTGCTGTTACCCCGCAGACTGATAATGGAGGATATCAGAGAATCTGGCATACTGGTTCCTATCAACCAAGTCGTTGGCATAAAAATGGTGAAAACATAAATTCATACAATCAAACACATAATATAACAGTTTCCATAAATGAAGATGGAATGACGTTATGAAGGACAACTCCGCCAGGTTCATACAACAACCAGTGGAACTCTTACTTCAAGTGAACAATGGTTTACATCAGTTACATTATCCAGTGATGTTACAGTCCCAACAGGTCTCACTTTAACCTTAACTGCCGATGCAGCCGTTAATTTAAATGGGCATTCATTAGTTTCATCAGGCGGTACTATCACCGAACAAAGTGGAGCCTCCTATTCCGGTTTAGGTGCCTATAGAAAAGCAGGTTCAACAATTAAGGGTTTACATCCGACCATTGCATCTGCACTCAGCAGCGCATCTTCAGGTCAAACTATCTATGCAGTTTCTTCTCAGAGTATAACCTCAAATACATCAATAAATTCAGGTATAAATTTATCTGTTCCATCAGGAGTAACCTTAACCTTCGGCAGCGGCGTAAAACTTTCTGTATTTGGAACACTTTCAGCAAGCAGTGCTACATTCCAGGGTAATGGTTCTGCTGGTTCATGGAATAGTATCAGTTTTTATAATAGTACAGGAGGCAGCTCAATTCAATCGTGTACAATTCGTGATGCTCAATGTGGTATTTATAGTTCCGGTTCAGATGTAACAATCACAGGCAATACAATATCCAATAATTCTCTTTATGGAATGTCCCTTAACAATTCGGATATCACAATTTCCGGTTGCATAATTCGAAATAATGGCACCGGAATAAAAGTTTATTCTTCAGATGCAACAATAACAGGTAATTCAATTCTTGATAATTCAAATTATGGTATACAGGCAGATAATGTAAGTAGTAGTGTTACCTGGGAGAATAACACAATTGAAGGCAATGGTTATGCGATAACACTGAACAATGCTTCACCATACATATACGATAATCTCATGACAGATAATTGGCATGGAGTAGTTATTAATTCCAGCAGTCCGAACTTTGCCCAACCCTACAGACTTGGATACAATTCTATTACTTGTTCTGCAACTCCGCTTTTTAAGGCAAATAATTATTCAACTGTTTATATGGGTTATGATGGTGACGGAGGTTATAATAGTATATTTGGAAGCGAAATGCCCGACATGGAATCAATAAATCATTCTGGAATTTATGCAGATAACAACTATTTTGGACCTTATTCTCCGTCTACTTACGCTGATGGTACTTCGTGGATACTTGCAAGAACTCCTTTAAGTACAGATCCAAATTCCGGTTCATCCTGCAATGGGCTACATAAATCATCAAGCTTTATTGCAGAATCTTCCAATCCATTTGATTTATCAAATAATTATTGGAAAGCTATTGCTGCCTCTAAAAAAGGTGATTTGTCATCAGCAAAAACATTGTTGAATTCTCTTATTACAAGTAATTATGATAATACATTTTCTCCGTTATCTCTACTTGCATTATATGAACTGGAATCAAATAATTCTAATAGTAAGAATAATAATGAAATTACAAGTACATTAGATGCAATCTATAGTTCTGCTAAAAATCCCTTAAGACCTTTTGCTTTACAGTTACTTTCAAGAAATGCTGCTCTTTTAAAAGATATGTCAGTTTATTTAGCTTGTAACAAAGAAATGGTGAGCTTGTACCCAAATTCTGAGCACCAATTACTAGCACTATATAATTTAGTCAATTACTACCTGGAAATGGAAAATGATCTAACTCAGGCCCAGAAATATTATCAAATAATGAAGAAAACCTATCCTGAAGAAGATTTAACTTTATTTGCTGCAATTAACATTGGAGAAAAAGTTGATATAAATGTTCCAAGAAAAAAAGATCAGAATACAACAGATAAAGTTAACAGCTTTGAACTTGCAGATGCATATCCAAATCCATTTAATCCATCAACAATAATTAAGTATAATATACCAGAAGATGGGAATGTAACAGTTAAAATTTATGATATAATGGGAAGGGAAGTTGCAACTCTTGTAGATGAGCATAAATCAGCCGGAAGTTATAATGTTGTTTGGGAAAGCAGGAATAGCTACGGTAATGAAGTTGCATCCGGTATATATTTTTACAACATTACATTCAAAGCTCAATCAATAACAAAAAAGATGTTATTAGTACGATAGAATAATCTTAGCCCAGCCGTTTCACGGCTGGGAATTTATAAGTAGGCAATACAACCAGGGCATTTGGTTTAACTGTAACTCCGTGAAAGTCGTATTGTTTTTTTTGTAGTTATTTTTTCCCAGCCATGAATGGCTGGGCTATAGAATTTAATCCATCTTGTAATCATTGAATGAAAGACAACTAAGCGAATGCCTGCAAGAGCCGTTTATTCTAGAATTTTTTGTACGCGACCTATTTCGCCGGATTCTAAACGGACTTTGATGCCGCGGGGATGTTTAGGGGAATTTGTAAGTATATTTTTAACTATTCCTTCAGTAAGCTTACCCGTCCGTTGATCTTCTTTGAGTACAACTGCGACGAGTAAACCCGGTTTAATATCACTACGATTTGTACCAAATAAACTCATTAATATCTTCTTCTGCGGTTTGGGGCAAAGAAAGAGCGCTTTTTCTGTGAATGTCTTTCAGAATGAAGCCCGGCAATTACTTCATTTAATTTATCTGTATCATTTTCAACCATAACATAAGGATGATCTTCAATAACAGGAATCGGGAAAGATATCAATTTATTAATATCTTTAAGAAGAGCTTTTTCTTCAGCATCACAAAACGAAAGGGCAACACCACTTAATCCGGCTCTGCCTGTTCGTCCGATTCTATGGATATATGTTTCCGATACTTCGGGAATATCATAATTTATAACATGAGAAAGTTCATCTACATCAATACCGCGCGCTGCTATGTCAGTCGCTACCAATACTCTTGACTTCTTAGTTTTAAAATTTTTAAGTGCCAGTTGTCTTGCTCCCTGCGATTTATTACCATGAATGACTTCAGTGTGGACTTTTTCCCTATTCAGAATTCTTGCAACTTTATCCGCTCCGTGTTTTGTTCGGGTAAATACTAATACAGAGTGAATTGACTGATCTTTTAACAGATGAAGTAAAAGGTTATTTTTATCAGGTTTCCTTACGTAGTATACTGCCTGTCTGATTGATTCCACAGTAGGCTGTTCTGGAGTTAAAATAATCTTAACCGGATCAGTTAAAATAGAACGGGAAAGGCTTACAATTTCAGGTGGCATTGTTGCGGAAAAATACAATGATTGTTTTTGAGAAGGTAATTTAGCAATGATTTTTTTAACATCATTTATAAATCCCATATCTAGCATACGGTCAGCTTCATCAAGGACAAATATTTTAATATGCTTTAGACTAATATGATTCTGGTTCACCAGATCAAGCAATCTGCCTGGAGTAGCAATAAGAATATCTACACCATTTTGTAACTTCTGAGTCTGACCTCTCTGAGACACACCGCCATAAACAACCAGGTTCTTTAGTCCGGTGAATTTTCCATAAGCCGAAAAACTTTCTCCGATTTGAATTGCAAGTTCCCTTGTAGGAGTAAGAATCAGTGATCTGATATTTCTTTTATTTCCCACTTCAGGTTTTTGATTATAAAGAATCTGAAGAATGGGGAAAGCAAAAGCGGCAGTTTTACCTGTTCCTGTCTGGGCACAGGCAAACAGATCTTTTCCATTAAGTATAACAGGAATTGCATTTAATTGAATTGGTGTGGGTACAGTATACCCTTCTGAAATAAAAGCTTTTTCTAAAGGTTTTATTAGGTTGAGTTTTTCGAACGACATTTATTAAGGTTTTCCTTTATTTTGAACAGACTGTAAGGTTAAATTAGCAGTCAATGAATGAATTTTATTAAGAAGTGCAGCTTAACGAATAGTCCGGGAGCATATCATAATATTTTACTGGATAAAGATACACTTTTAATCAAAGAAGTTAAAGTGTAATTATTTATACTAACATTGGATGTGTCACTGATCAAAGACAATGGGTTCAGGAATAGATTTACTACTCAGTGGCTCCATAAGATATATATGGCGGGGCTTTTATTATCCCGCCATATAAAAAATTATACTCAACTGAATTTCTCACCGGGGAAAGCAGCTAATTCCTTATTTTCATTATATTCAGGTAATTCGTCCACAGCTTCTTTTTCAGCTTTAGTATAACGTGATAGCAAAGTGTAAACAACAGGTACAAGAACTAAAGTCAGGAATGTTGAAAAAAATACTCCTCCAACTACTGCTAAGCCTAAAGGACGACGTGATTCTGCTCCCGCACCTAAACCAATTGCTATCGGCAGTATTCCGAATATCGTTGAAAAGGAAGTCATGAGAATTGGTCGTAAGCGGATTTTCGCAGCTTCTGTAACTGCTTCAACTATTGAACTACCCTTTGCTCTAAGCTGATTAGCAAATTCAACAATTAAGATTGCATTTTTTGTTACGAGTCCGATAAGCATAATTAAGCCAATCTGCGAGTATATATTTAAGGATTGTCCGAAAATATATAATGTAAGTAAAGCTCCAAAAACTGCAAGAGGTACTGAAAGTAATATAGTTAAAGGATGTATAAAACTTTCAAACTGAGCGGACAGGACAAGATAAATAAATACAATCGCAAGGAGAAACATCAGATATAAGCTTGAGTTTGACGATTTATATTCAAGAGATTGTCCCGCATATTCCCGCTTTATGTCTTTCGGAAGTTTTGTCTGAGCAATATTATCCAGATCATCCAATGCTTTGCCGAGTGCTACTCCGGGGATTAAACTCGCTGATATTGTTGCAGAACGGACTCTGTTGTAATGGTTTAACTCCTTAGGTGCTACGGATTTTTCTACTTTAATAACATTTGCCAGTTGAACGAGTCCCCCGGTACTTCTGATATAAAGATTACGAATTACATCGGGAGTGGACCGAATCTGAGGTTTCATTTGAAGAATAACATCATACTGTTTTGTGCCGCGTTTGAAGTTTGTTACTGTACGTCCTCCTAAAAATGTTTCAAGAGTACTTCCAATATCACTAACAGAAACGCCGAGTGCAGAAGCTCTTTCACGATCAATATTTACATCGAGCTGCGGTTTATTCAGACGTAAATCAGAATCCATATTTATCAAGTAACCTAATTGTGAAGCATTTTGCATCACAGTACTGACAGCCTGATTAAGATCATTATAATCATCTCCCTGTAAAACATATTGAACCGGGCTTGATGAAAAAGATGCACCAAGACTCGGAGGGTTTATAACAAATGCCAGTACGCCAGGAATCGACATTAATTGAGGGAAAAGTTCCTGAACAATTTCCTGTTGAGATTTATTCCTCTCATTTCGTGGCTTTAAAGCGAGGAACATAAAACTGTTGGTTACATTTCCAGGACCGCCGAAGCCTACTCCGGTAGCTGTAAATACACCGCGGGTTTCAGGCAGTGCCAGTAATTTATTTTCTACCTGGCGGACGTAAGTATCGGTATATTCCAGTGTTGATCCTTCAGGTGCTATGACAATACCGAAACCAACACCCCGGTCTTCTGTTGGGACAAGTTCACTTGGTAATAGTTTAAATAAATAAACACCGACAACAATCAATGCAATACTACCGGCAAGCATTAGCAGACGTTTTTGCAATGAAAATCTCAGGACCCGGTCATAAAGCCTATTCAATGATTCAAAGAAAGCATCGAAAGAACGTGATGCCCAACTTTTACTTGTTCCGTGCAGAGGTCGCAAAATCTGGGAAGAAAGCATTGGTGTTAAAGTTAACGCAACAAACCCGGAAATTAGGACTGCCATTGCGACAGAAACACCGAATTCATTAAATAATCTGCCGACGGTACCGGTGAGAAAAGCAAGCGGAATAAAAACAGCCACCAGTGTTATTGTAGTTGCAAGAATAGCAAATCCGATTTCTTTACTTCCATCAATTGCAGCCTGAAAACGTGTTTTACCCATTTCCATATGACGATAAATATTTTCAAGCATTACAATGGCATCATCGACAACCAAACCAATCGCTAAAACCAGAGCCAGCAAAGTAAGAATGTTGATTGTAAATCCGGCAAAGTAAATTATTGCAAAAGCTCCGAGAATTGAAATTGGGATTGCCAGAGAAGGAATAATAGTAGCACGTAAACTTTTTAAGAATCCCAATACAACCAGAATAACCAATAATACAGCAATTAATAGAGTTAACTGAACTTCATCAATAGACTCATTAATGAAGGTGGATGAATCATATGCAATATCGAGTTTCATTCCCTCAGGCAGAAGTTTTTTTAACCCGGGTATTGCATTGCGTATTTCTTTAGCAACATCAACAGTGCTTGCCTTTGATTGTTTAACAATACCCAGACCAACAGTTGGTTTTCCATTATAACGGACAGCAGTACGTTCATTTTCAGCACCAACTTCTACTTCAGCTACATCACGAAGTCGTACAATATCATTGTTTTTCTGTGAGACAATAATTGCTCCGAACTCACCTGGTTTTGATAATTCACCTCGGGTGCGAACAGCAAATTCCCTTCTGGTTCCTTCTACTCTTCCACCGGGAATTTCAGCATTTTCACTTCGGATAGCTGCTTCAACATCCTGAGTAGTTAACCCATGTGCAAGCCATTCGTAAAGGATCAAGCCAGACACGCATTGCATACCGTCTTTCGCCGCCAATAATAACCGATCCAACACCGGGTAAACGTTGTATCTTTTCTTTAAGTACCTGATCTGCAACATCCGACAATTCCAATCCTGAATAATGTTCGCTTGATATTGCAAGCCAGACTATTGCCTGGGCATTAGCATCAACCTTTGAAATAACAGGGTCATCAATTTCCTGAGGGAGCTGACCACGAATACGTGAGACTCTGTCACGCACATCATTAGCTGCTTTATCTACATCCCGGTTTAATTCAAATTCAATTGTTATAACTGAACCTTCTTCACGACTGGAAGATGAGATTGTTTTAACACCTTCAAGTGTTGCAAACTGTTCTTCCAAAACATTAGTAATATCTGTTTCAACTACACTTGGGCTTGCACCACGGTACAAAGTAACTACAGAAACTATTGGCGGATCAATATCAGGATATTCGCGAACCGGAAGGAGGAAAAAAGAAATAATTCCAAACAGCAGAATAGCCAGACTCATTACAGTTGCAAGGACCGGACGCCTTATTGATATATGACTAATTTTCATTTACTATTTCCCTTTCATTGCAAACTTTGAAAATTAAATAACAGTATATGATATCCTCAACAAGATTTTTGTTTATTGCCGTAGGGCACAAAGATTTATAAAATGAAACAGTCAATGATTCCGGGAGTATGATTGAGATTGCATGATTGTATGTTCCATTTTTTAATTTTTTAACCTGCCTATGTCGGCAGACAGGTTTGGTTATCGGCTTTGCAGCTCTAAAATTGATTCATTTAAATGATGCTGAATTAGTATTATCCATATTATCTTTACTGCTAATCGGTATTACCTTAGCTCCTTCAAATAATTTCTGATGACCAGCTCTGACAACCAGAGCATCCTTATTCAGTCCGTCTTTTATCTCTACAACATCTGTAAGCTGTAATCCGAGTTTTACAGGGACACGGGAAACGGTACTGTCAGCTTTAACCTGAAAAACGAAAGACTGATCACCATTGGCAAAAATAGCTTCGGTGGGGATGACTATTGCATTTGAATGTTGTGTAAGGACGGCAGAAACATTTGCAGACATCCCCGGGAGAAATTTTTGATCCGGGTTTGGAACTCTGGCAATTACCCTTACACTTCTTGTTTCGGGATCAAGTACTGGTTCTATTACAATAATCTTACCTTTTACTTCATGATCTGTATATGCAGTAGTTGAAATGCTTACCTCAGCATTCTTGTGGATCTGAGCAACATAACGCTCCGGTGCAAAAAAAGTAACCCGAATCTCTTTAATATTAGCAAGTTCTGTAATTGGCTGGCCAGAGCGTAGGAAAGTCCCTACACTAACCTTTCGTGCACCGATGATACCATCAAACGGAGCAACAATTTTTGTTTTAGAAAGACGTGCTTTCGCAAGGGCAAGATTAGCTTCGGCAACTTTTAATGCTGCAGAGGCATCATCAAGATCCTGAGGTGTGCCTGCTTTTTGATCTACTATTTCCTTAATTCTGTTATAGGATGTCTTTGATTGTGAATATAATGCTTCAGTTCGTGAAACCTCGGCAGCAAGTTGAGAATCATCTAACTGAGCTATAAGAGCACCTTTCTTAATAAAACTGCCTTCCTCAAAGGGAAGACTGATTATTACTGCATCGATTTCAGATACCACAGTGATTGCTTCATTGGCTTCAATATTGCCAATTGCATCAAAATTATCTTCTATAGTTTTACTTTCTGATTTAGCGACTTCAACCGGCATGGGAGGCATTTTAAACCCACCAGCCTGCTTCTGCTGATCTGAACATCCGATAACAAAAAAAAGTAAAGATATAGCTGTAATAGATAAATATTTGTTAAATATGAATTTAATTATTTTCATTATATGCCCTTTCTTATTGAGTTATTCCGGTATAAACTCCGGAAGTTAGCTGCTTTAATAAAGCTCTTGCTTTTGCTGTTCGCACCAAAGCTTCAGAATAACTTTGTTGAGCTGAGGCGAAATCAGCGCCGAGGCGTACCAATTCAAATGCAGTTGAGCGTCCATTATGAAATTCAATTAACCCAATTCTGACTTGCTCCTGCGCTGCTTCGACCGCTTTAGTAGCTGCCTCCAGTCTTTTTTTTCCATGAAATAATTCCCTCCAGTAGGTACGAACCTGTTCTTCAATAACTCTGGATATTTCATGATAACGTTGTTGTGTCCCATAGAATTCCGCTTGGAGACGATCTTTTTCACCTAATCCGGTACGTAGACCAATTGGAATACTGAGATCAACACCTATACTCCATACCGGAAATTGTCTTTTTGATACCTGTGAGAGTGCATCATAAAAACTTCCATTTCTTGAAGAACGAAGAGTATCACCGCTAAAAATTACATTTTGTGGTGAACCTGTTAATCCGTTGGCGCCCAGGGATCCGACAAGATCCAGTTTTGGAAGTACTTTCCATTTTGCCGAAACCAATTGAACTTTAACTGCTTCGATATTATGTTGAGCTGCTTTGAGACTAAGGTTATTTTTAATTGCCTGTTGCACCAGAACATCAACATCTTCAACAAAAAAATCCTTTGGCGGACTGTCTGTTGGTATAAAATGCTGCATACCTTGTTCAGGTCTAAGACCAATCAATGTAGAAAGTTGATCAGATTGACTGTCAAATTGTTCCTCCCGATCTATTAACAAGAGGTCTTGCTGAGCCAAAAAAGTTCTGGCGTTAGCAACCTGATTTGGTCCTACAAGTCCCGAATTTGCACGTGATTCAGTATCCTTCAGTAATGACTGTGCCTGATCGCGGGTTAATTGCTGAACAGCATAATTCCTTTCAATTGCATATAAATCCCAGTAAAGTTGTTCTGTTTCAGAGCTTACAAAAATAACCTGTTGATTATAAAGAGCCTTTTGAGCTTCAAGATTCCGTTCAGATAAACTTAAGTTTTCTCTTGCGGAAGCTGAGAAACCATTCAGGAGAGGTTGTCTGATTGTCAGATTGCCAAATGCATCATTCTCAGGATTCAAAAAAGCAAAAGAAGAATTCGTTTGTAATTTAGAAGAGTTAAGTGATAATTCAAGTTCTGTCCCAACTGGTAGTTTCAATCTTAAACCAGTTTGATAATTAGTCTCTTGAGTTTTCAGAACTGAAGCGCCTGCAAAGAAAGATGCTGAAGGAATGTTTTGTTTCAGATAATCAAAATCGAAGAAAAAGTCCGGATCAAAATAGCCTTTTTCTCTTCGCACTGCACCTTCAGCAGCCATGTAAGATGCTTTGGCAATCTGTATCGAAGTTGCATTATCGAGTGCATATTGTATTGCCTGTTGAAGTGAAAGGGGAGTTCCCTTATGACCAGAAAGTATATTTTGAAGCGAACTGTCAGGATTAACAGTTTCCTGTGCATAAAGTTGGATACCAGAATATAAAATCATTAGAAATAAAAATAGTAATACTGAGCACCTACTCATCAATCCTCCCTTTTAATTTTTTGTGCTGAAAATCCAAATAAAAATGGAAAAATATGGAGAAAGAAAGGCCAGAAAAATTCTGTAATTTTTCAGTTATAATTTCTTATTGCCCTTTTAATTTGAATAATATCTGTAATTAATAAATAGGATTCAATATCCTTATATGAAATTAATGTTAAATCCGCATCTGTTCCTGAATTATATTTAAAAGTGAAATGAATTTGAGGAAAACTGATATTAACATCATATTCCTACATAAAAGAGAGTTTCCAAAACGGGCGTAGACCGTTTTGGAAACGTATTCAAAACGTATTCAAAACGTATTCAAAACGTATTCAAAACGTATTCAAAACGTATTCAAAACGTATTCAAGTAGGAGTTGGTCATTCGCTATACGTCATTCGGTTGTTATTCGGTGGTCGTTTTGAAATGGTTTTACATTGGGGAAAAAGGGGACAAAGGTGTATGTAAAAGTAATTATTTAATATAAATAGCACACTGATGGCACTGATTCTAACTGACCTGCCTTTGCCGGCAGGCAGATTTTCACTGATTATTAAAAGGAAAGCAAAAGGTGCAAATTTTACAATTTCCTGTAGGTTGTTCTTCGCTATTTAGGTCTCGTTGAAATTTTGGCTCATGGTTTTTCCATCTACATAGTACAGATATTGTTTGATCTTACCATCTTTATTGTAAAATACCCACTCACCGTTTTGTTTACCTTCTATGTAGCTGCCGGTTTCTTTAAGATTTCCGTTTTCATAAAACCTTTGCCATAGACCATCAGGAATATTATTAACAAAATAACCCTTACATTCCAGGATACCTGTCGGATAGTAATATTCCCATTCGCCCTCATTACTGTTATTTTTTATTAACCCTTTCTTTTCAATTTTTCCATTTAAATAGTGGGTTACAAACTCACCGGATTTTCTTCCTTTTATAACATTAAATTCAATTATAACATCTGCGGTATCAGAAATTTTTCCGGTAAAAAGTTCACTACTATTATTTTTATAAATTAAACCATCATTTGAAAATCTATATTCTCTTATTTCTTTTTTATTGCAAGATGTTAAAAGTAAACAGGGGACCAAAAGCATAAGTAATTTTTTCATATCTAATTCCTGGTTTCCGGATTTTATATAATCATTATCGGAGTGAAATATTATTAATTAAGTTAAAAGAAAATACTTGCAGATCAATAACTATCTTTTTGGTTTTTTTGAGTTAATAATAATGCAAAATGAATTTTAAAGGCAATATAGAACTCCGCTGATAATGCCAAATGGCACTGCCGTTCTATTTGTCACTATCGTAATTTGTGCCAAATGTCAATCTTTTTTGCTTATTTTATGGTCGATTGCCATTTGGCACAAATATAGGGGTTTCTTATCCTTTTATTTAATTTTTCTAGAAATATGTAACTCCTAAAGGAGTTAACTTGAGTTTGGCAATTAACTAGATTAAAGCAGAAAATGTGCGAAAATATTGATTTCGCACATTTTTTTCGCCTTACAAAGAACTCCAAACTTCTATATCGCCAACCAGCATACTTAATTTGTACAGACCCGGAGCTTAAAATAGAAAAATTGTTACAAGCGTATTTATGGAGATGGGAAATAGAAGTAAACCTTAGAGAGAAATAAACTCTTTTGGGATGTGGGCAGGCACGGGTAAGGACAAAAGATCCGGTGGAAAAAGTTCCGGCATTCATAGTTGCTGTATATGCTCTTTTACACCTGGCAGCATACAGAGTAAGAAAGAGTGGCAATGTTAACCAATTACCCAAAGCTAAATGGTATCCAAATAAAAAAATAATTAGAGAATCCACTGGCGACATCCTAAATACCTTTCGCTCACAATTATTAGCCAGGTCAATGGATATTAATTTTTATGACTTAGTGAATCTACAAAAGGCTTTACGAAATAGAAAAAACTATGTAGAACCTTCATTTTCTACCCTTTTTTATAATAGGAATTAGCCAAACTCAAGTAAGCAGTATAACTGCTTCTAGATGTGTGTCCGACAGTTCAACTGTTGGACAACAAGAACCGGAGTGTCCGATAGTAGAACTGTCGGACAATTTAATAAACTAATACTCTCCTATAATTTTTCCATCTACTACCGGAGTAACACATATAAGAGGTTTTTCAGGAAGTTCAAATTCCTGAAATATTTCTTCGAATAATTCAAATTGTCTTCCCTGTTTTTCAAGTTTTGCAAACTTGTTATATTTCATAAACTGATCAGACTTATTTGTCGGGGCGTCAAAGTTGTAGGCACTATCAAAATCCTGTTTTGCCCTGCGTTTAAGAAAATCTATTTTATTATCATCGCCACCTTCCATTTCGTAAGCTTTAGCTTTGAAGGCAACAACAAATCCGTTGTTTATGATAAGGTATATATTTAAGATTGTTTCTAACATAGCTTAATACTTATGGAATAAGATGGAATGATGGAATAATGGAATAATGGAATAATGGAATAATGGAATAATGGAATAATGGAATAATTGGGAATAATGGAATAATTTGGAATAATGGAATAATTGGAATAATGGAATAATGGAATAATGGAATAATGGAATAATGGAATAATGGAATAATGGAATAATGGAATAATGGAATAATGGAATAATGGAATAATGGAATAATGGAATAATGGAATAATGGAATAATGGAATAATGGAATAATGGAATAATGGAATAATGGAATAATGGAATAATGGAATAATGGAATAATGGAATAATGGAATAATGGAATAATGGGAATAATGGGAAATGCCCTTTCCAATATTCCAAGTTCCAACATTCCAAAATTCCAACATTATATTCCAATTTATTCCTTTATGCTTTTGGTCCGATCATTTTTTCAGGTCTTACTACTTCATCAAACTTTTCGGGAGTAAGAAGTTCTAGCTCAACCGCTGCTTCTTTTAATGTCTTATGTTCTTTATGTGCTTTTTTAGCCACCTTTGCCGCATTATCATAACCTATGTGAGGATTTAAAGCAGTAACAAGCATAAGAGAATTGTTAAGATTCTTATTAATATTTTCAACATTAGCTTCGATGCCGATAACGCAGTTATCAGTAAAGCTTTCACATGCATCAGAAATTAACTTAATTGACTGCAGGAGATTATATATAATAACGGGTTTAAAGACATTTAGCTCAAAGTTTCCCATTAGCTCCGCCGAAATTTATAGCAACATCATTCCCAAATACCTGTGCACAAACCATAGTCATAGCTTCTGCCTGTGTTGGATTTACCTTCCCGGGCATAATAGAACTACCAGGTTCATTTTCAGGCAAAGAAATTTCACCGATTCCGCATCTTGGTCCTGATCCAAGCCATCTTATATCATTAGCAATTTTCATTAAAGATGCAGCAAGAGTTTTTAATACTCCACTCATTTCAACCAAAGCATCATGGGCAGCAAGGGATTCAAACTTATTTCTTGCGGTAATAAAAGGTTGACCGGTTATTTCTGCTATGGCTTTTGCTGATTTAACTGCAAATTGGGGATGAGTGTTAAGGCCTGTCCCAACTGCAGTTCCGCCAAGAGCCAGCTCGTATAATCTTGGAAGGGCACTATTTATTCTTTCCAATCCGTTAGTTAATTGCTGAGTATATCCGGAAAACTCCTGTCCGAGTGTAAGCGGAGTTGCATCCATCAGATGAGTTCTTCCGATTTTAATAATATCTTTAAACTCGTCAGATTTCTGAGAGAGTGCATCCCTCAATTTTGTTACCATAGGGATTAACCTGCGATGAATTTCTTCAACAGTCGCTATATGCATTGCAGTAGGGAAAGTATCATTTGAAGATTGCGCTTTATTGACGTCATCATTAGGATGAATTGGTTTTTTGCTACCCAGCAGTCCACCTGTCATTTCAATAGCACGGTTAGAAATTACCTCATTAGTATTCATATTAGTCTGAGTTCCGCTACCGGTCTGCCATACGACTAAGGGGAAATGATCATCAAGTCTGCCTTCAATAACTTCATCGGCAGCTTTAATAATCAAATCAGCTTTTTCGGCAGGAAGTAGTCCTAATTCTTTATTAACCATGGCGGCAGCTTTTTTAAGTATTCCAAGAGCTCTTATCAGAGGTCTGGGAAAAGTTTCTCCTCCGATTTTAAAATTCGTTAATGAGCGTGCAGTCTGCGCCCCATAATATTTGTCGACAGGAACTTTAATTTGACCCATACTATCAGATTCTATTCTAAAATCCATTTTTTCCTCCGAATTTATGAAATGAAAATTTTAGCAATAAGTTAAAAATTATAATTCATTTAAACAAGTTGAAACGGCAGGGAATTAATTTAAAGTGGTGATTCGGTGGTCATTCGCCTTCGGCTGTCATTTGGCTTCGCCGTCATTCGGTGGTCATTCAGTGGTCATTTGAATACAGGAAATACTTTTGATCAATTATCCTCATTAAGCTTTGAAATACATTCCTCAACTCTGAAAAATTTTTAATTCTGGTAATCCATGTAAAACAGCAAATTATAATAATAAATTGGGTATGACTAAAGAAAGTTTCTTTTGAATATCCATGGAAATCTTGATCCGCGTCATTCAGTTCCTATTTGCCTCCCCTTTTAGTCATACCCAAAACGTATTCAAAACGTATTCAAAACGTATTCAAAACGTATTCAAAACGTATTCAAAACGTATTCAAAACGTATTCAAAACGTATTCAAAACGTATTCAAAACGTATTCAGGTAGGATTTGGGATGCAGTGGCAGAGCAAAAATAGCAATATAATACAAATCATCTTTCCTCGATAAGCGGTTCTCCTTCAGGAACATACACGTATGATGCTAACGGGAATATAACAGGGGACTCATATCGCGGAATAGCTTATATAATTTATAATTCAGAAAATCTGCCAATAATGATATTTAAGACAAATGGAGAGCAGCAGGTTTATACGTATGATGTAAATGGAAACAGGGTAAGAAAAAATGTTGTGGGTGGTTCTGATATTTTATTATTTTAACGGAGCTGATGAAGAGACAGAGAGCCTCACAGAACCGGGCTTTATAACTTCCGTGCACATCTGTATGATCCAACATTAGCATATTTTATGCTCCAGACCCGGCAGGACAGAACTTTGCACCGTTTTCTTATTGTGGGAATAACCTGGTAACTTATACTGATAGGAGGTATGGTTCTGGTAATCCTTGAAAATGTATTTGATTGAATTATGCTAGTAGTTATAAAAAAAAACCATTATCTTTAGGATAAAGATGAAGTTGATAATGAAAACAGAAAAAGAATGGTTTTTGCAGTCAGAGTATGATACAAATACTGCAGAGGCAATGTTAAAAAGTGAAAGATATTTTTATGCTGTTTTTATGTGTCATCTTTCAATAGAGAAATGTTTAAAAGGTATTTACACAAAAATATTAAATGAACTTCCACCTAAAACCTATAATTTGATATATCTATTAGAAAAAATTGCATTATATCCGCCTGAAAGTATTTATCAATTTATTTATTCAATAAATGCAGAAAGTGTAGCAACAAGGTATCCTGAAGATCTGAAACAGGTTTTAAAAGATTATACTAAAAATAAAGCTTTTGAAAATATAACAAATACTAAAAAGGTTTTGGAATGGCTGAAGAAAAATTAAAAGAAACAATTGATTATTTTGCAGGTGAATTAATTAGAGAAGGAATAAGTATTTCTAAAATAATCTTGTTCGGTTCCCAGGCATCAAATACTGCAACTGATGAAAGTGATATTGATTTAGTGGTTATTTCAGAAGATTTTGCCAATAAGAGTATTTTTGAAAAAATAAAATTAATTAACCAGGCAGATGCCAGAACAATTAAAAAATATATCTTGACATTATATTGATGTCTCAAAAAGATCTTGAAAATGAGAACTCTATAATTGCAGCTTATGCAAGAAAGGGCAAAGTTGTATATTATTCATAAAGAGTTTAGAAACTTACGATACAATTATTTTTTTAATTGGCTAAAAAAAGAATCTAAATTCTTTTAAGAATATGATGATTGCCAATAAGATCTCTCCGAAAGCTTTCGGGATCCTTCGAGATGATGAAAATTAAATCCGGGGAAATCAGTCTCATCCGAAGAATCCATGTTCTATTGCGCTTCTGCTTTATCTATAACCTCTTGCCTGAAGGTTAAACAAGTCAGCATACATTCCACCTTTTATGAGCAGCTCATCGTGTGTACCTATCTCGGCAACTTTACCATTTTCAAGGACGAGAATTCGGTCAGCCATTCTTACGGTTGAAAAACGATGTGAAATCAGGGCAACTGTTTTGCCATTTGTTAAATCAGAGAAACGTTGGAAGATATCATATTCAGCGCGTGCATCAAGGGATGCTGTTGGCTCATCAAGTATTAACAATTGAGCATCACGCATATATGCTCTTGCAAGGGCAATTTTCTGCCATTGTCCACCTGAAAGATCAACTCCATCAGAAAATCGTCTTCCAATCATTTGTTCATATCTGTTTGGTAGAGAATTAATAACGGTATCAGCAAGGCTTCTGTTTGCTGAATTAATTATCCTGTTATGATTTTCTTTTTCTTCTATTCTTCCGACAGCAATATTTGTAGAAGCTGTCATCTGGAATTTTACAAAGTCCTGAAAAATTACGCCAATTTCTTTTCTTAAATCCTCAGGATTGTATTCCCGTAAATCGTATCCATCAAGTAGGATTCTTCCTTCAGAGGGATCATACAGTCGTGACAGTAATTTTACTATAGTTGTTTTGCCTGCTCCGTTTTCTCCAACAAGCGCTAATTTTTCATTAGCATAAAGTGTAAAACTTAAGTTTCTTACTGCCCATTTTTCAGAGCCTCTGTATTTGAATCCGACATTTTCAAATGTAAATCCATATTCTATTTTTTTGGGGAAAGGTCGTGCTTTGGGAATTGAAGAAATCTTTGGCTGTATTTCAAAGAATTCAAAAAAGTCCTTTAAATAAAGTGCACCTTCTGAAATGCTTGAAAATTTATTTAACATAGATTCCAGCAATCCCCTTAATTTTGAAAATGAACCGGATAGAAAGGTCAGATCACCGATTGTTAATCGTCCCTGAACAGTTTGTATAATAATAAAAATATAAGCTGCATAATACCCAACGCTTCCAAGTGCAGCAAAGAATAAACCCCATCCGGCTCTTTTTACAGAGAGTGACTTATTTGCAAGATAATATTTATCGGATAATAATTTAAAGCGATCTGTTAAAAAATCACCTATTCCGAATATCTTTACTTCCTTTGCGGTTTCATCACTTGCACCTGTGTAGCGTAAATAATCCAGTTCTCTTCGTTCAGGAGTCCATCCGTGAACAAGTGAATATGTTCTTTCATTGAAATGAGATTCTCCTAGAAAGGCGGGAATAACTGCAATAACCAGTAGTACAATCAACCAGTAATTAAAGGCGATTAAACCTATGCCTAAAAAGATCATTGTAATTAAGTCCTGGACTTGTCCCAGAACCTGTGACATCAGAATTGTACGGCTTAGTGTTTGTCTTCTTGCACGTTCAAGTTTATCATAAAAATCTGAATCCTCAAATTGATCCATATCGAGGATTGCAGCATGTCCATCAATTTTACCGAAGACTTATTTGCAAATAAATCACCAAGAAGACTATCGAGTAAGGCTATAATACGGCTTAAAGTATCTGATAATATTGCGATTCCAAACTCAATTCCCACTAATATGAAGATGTAATATAGGTCATGGTGACCGGGAGTTTTAGCAACTGTGATTATTTCATCAATTATTAATTTCCCTATATATAATGCAGCTAAAGGAATTGCTGACTTTAATATTCTTAAAAGAATATTACCAAGTGCCATTTTGGGACTTGTTTCCCAGATCAGCTTAAAGAACCTTGGCAGGTATTTTAAGGCACCAAACCTCTCCTTTAAAGATAGATTTGAATCCTGACTTGTTCTTTTTCTAAATGATTTAGTATTTTTTAACTTCATAGATTTTCATTCAACTTATAAATAAAGAACAATTTAAGATGAAAAAGAATTCAGTAATCAATTATAAATTAGAAATTATAAATTATAAATTAGAAATTATAAGGAATCAGTTCAATTAGAAATTATAAATTATAAATTAGAAAGGGACAAATTACAATTAGAAATTAGAAATTAGATATGGAGTAGCTTATGAAAATTTTAGCGTTTGAAAAGGAAGTTGCAGGTTCTACGTAGGAGAAATTTACTCCATTTTTAAAGGAGGAAGCAAAAGCGGTTTGGGATTTATTTCAAAAGGGGATAATACGTGAAATTTATTTCAGAGCTGATCAACACAATGCTGTACTAATTTTGGAATGTAAAGATTTGACTGAAGCTGAAAAATATCTAAATGAACTGCCTCTGGTTAAAGCAGGTTTAATTGATTTTGAAATTACAGAATTACTTCCTTATGATGGGTTCGCGAGATTGTTTAAATAAATTTTGCTTATAATTCAACTACATCTTCTTCGGGAACTTCTTTCCTGAATTTTTTGAATAGATTATTACTCTTCATTTTATCTTTAAATTTCTTCAGAAGTTTTCTCGCCCACATGAATTCAGTCCCAAGGATTGCAAGTCCTGCCGGTATTACGAGAGATGCGGGACCAGGTGTAACCAATAACAAAATTCCGATTAATAAAACGGTAAAACCAACTATAGCAATTATTATTTTCCTGGCTTGTTTTAAACTTTTAATTATTAGCGACATTAAATTCCGGTTTAGTTAAAAGTGTGCTAAATTTAAGCAAATTATACCAAACAAAAAAGTTTTGAATATTACTTTAAAGAAAAGATTAGTATTTTTGGAATATTTCAAACTGAAATAAAGATCTTCAAAATGAAATCCTCACAATTATGGAGTTAATATGAAAAAAATGATTTTTACTATCATTGTAGTTTGTTTTTCCCTGTCTTTGAGTTTACATGCCAAAGAGGAAGATACAACCAAAACGAAAGATCCTTTTAATTCATCTTTGTTTAATGGGTTAAAATGGCGAAGTATCGGCCCGGCATTTACTTCAGGAAGAATTGCTGATTTTGCTGTAAATCCTGATGATCATAGCGAATATTATGTTGCTGTTGCAAGCGGTAATATCTGGAAAACAACTAATTCCGGGAACTACATTTGAACCTGTTTTCGATAAATACGGTGCATATTCAATTGGCTGTGTTGCAATCGATCCTAATAACCAAATGTGGTATGGGCCGGAACCGGTGAAAATAATCATCAACGTGCTTTGGGTTACGGCGACGGTATTTATAAAACTACAGATGGCGGAAAGAGCTGGAAAAATATGGGATTGAAAGATTCTAGGCAGATTGGGGAATTGTTATCGATCCTAGAAATTCTGATGTAGTTTTTGTTGCTGCTGAAGGTTCTGTCATGGGGACCTGGTGGTGACAGAGGTTTGTATAAAACTGTTGATGGCGGGAAAACATGGAAAAAAGTTCTAGAAGATCAGTGAGAATACAGGTGTTAATAATGTTATGTTATGATCCCAGAAATCCTGATGTAATGTATGCAACTTCCGAGCAAAGAAGAAGGCATGTCTATACAAAATCGGCGGCGGTCCTGAATCTGCAGTTTATAAATCGGCTGATAGTCGGCGAAACATGGGATAAAATTGATGAAGGGACTTACCTTCAGTTGATATAGGCGGAATGGGAATTGATATTTCTCCAGTTAATCCTGATGTACATTTATCTTAATTGTTGAAGCTGCTGAAGATAAAGGTGGTTTTTACGATCAACAAACAGAGGTGCAACATGGGAAAAAATGAGTGATCATACTTCCTCGGGACAATATTACAATGAAATTTATTGCGATCCAAAAGATGTAGATAAAGTATATTCTATTGAAACTGTTACACAGTATACTGAAGATGGTGGAAAAACATGGACAAGATTAGGAAATAAAAAACGACATGTTGATGATCATGCAATCTGGATTGATCCAACAGATACTAAACATTTTTTAATCGGCGGTGACGGCGGAGTTTATGAGTCTTTTGATGCAGGGAGAGAATTTTGATTTTAAAGATAATTTGCCTGTTACTCAATTCTACAGAGTAAATGTTGATAATGATTATCCTTTCTATAATGTTTACGGCGGAACACAGGATAACAACAGTATTGGCGGACCTTCAAGAACTATAAGTTCCGATGGAATTGTTAACAGTGACTGGATTGTTACAAACGGAGGCGATGGTTTTTGGGCAGCTATTGATCCGGAAAATCCCGATATTAGTTTATGCAGAAGCACAGTATGGAAATATGGTTCGATATGATAAAAAGAGCGGTGAAGCAATTGATATTAGACCGGAACCACGAAAAGGGGAAGAAACATATAAATGGAACTGGAATACCCCTTTGATTATTAGTCCGCATCAAAAATACAAGATTATATAGTGCGGCAAATAAAGTTTTCCGCAGTGATGACAGAGGTGATAGCTGGGAAGTAATAAGTGATGATCTTACCGCACAGATCGACAGAAATAGCTGGCCGGTGATGGGTAAATACTGGAGTGCAGATGCAGTTGCAAAAGATAAATCAACTTGCTTTTCGGTACAATAGTTTCTCTGTGTGAATCACCGGTAAAAGAAAATCTTCTTTATGCAGGGACAGATGATGGATTAATTCAGGTTTCTGAAGATGCTAAAACCTGGAGAAAAATTGAGAAATTTCCCGGTGTTCCGGAAAATACTTATGTAAGCGATATTTTTGCATCACGTTATGATGAAAATGTTGTATTTGCATCATTTGATAATACCAAAAGAGATGACTTTAAACCATATCTTTTGAAAAGTACAGATAAAGGTAAATCATGGAAATCTATTTCAGCAAATCTTCCTGTGAATGGAGCAGTTCATACAATATTGAGCAGGATTTTATAGATCCTGATTTATTATTTGCCGGGACAGAGTTCGGAGTGTTCTTTTCCAATGATGGCGGAGATAAATGGATTGAATTAAAATCGGGAATGCCAAATATTGCTGTTGAAGATATTGCAATCCAGGAAAGAGAAAACGATCTTGTTGTCGCAACTTTCGGAAGAGGGTTTTATATACTTGATGATTATTCTCCACTTCGTAAAGTCGATAGAGAATTTATTAAGAAGGATGCTATATTTTCCCTGTAAAAGATGCTTTAATGTATATTGAAACGAGCGGTAGATACGGACAGGGTTCAACTTATTTCAAAGCATCCAATCCTGATTTCGGTGCTGTATTTACTTATTATATAAAAGAAGTTCCCAAAACATTAAAAGAGGAAAGAAAAGAAAAGGAAAAAGAATCTATTTAAAGAAAGTAAACCGATTCCGCAGCCTTCGGATGAAGAACTTCGCGAAGAGAAGGATGAAAAAGCTCCTTATCTTGTTTTTACAGTTGCCGATGATGCAGGAAATATTGTAAGAAAGATTACAAAAGCTGCATCAAAGGGGATTAATCGTTTAAATTGGGATTTGAAATACGGCAGTACTTCTCCGATAAAATTAAAAGATGATAAATTTAATCCACTTGCTGAAGAAAGAAGCGGATTGTTAGCTTTGCCCGGTAAATACAGAGTAAAAATGGAAATGGTAGTAAGAAATGGAACAAAGCAGTTAGCAGAACCTGTCGATTTTAATGTTGTTCCGTTAAATAACACTACAATTCCAGCAGCAGACAGAAAAGAATTAGTTGCATTCCAGCAGAAAACTTCTGAACTTGCAGGAGTAATGATGGGAGCAGAAAACTTTGCTGAGGATCTGCAAAAGCGCATCGAATATATTAAACAAGCTTTGAATAATACACCGGGGGCTTCTCCTGAGTTATTCAATAGGGCAAACCAGGTATCAAAAGATATAGATGATGTTTTATTTACACTTAATGGAATGAAACCCAAAGCAAGTGCTGAGGAAAATCCTCCCGCACAGGAACCATTAAATGACAGGCTTTCTGTACTGATATATACACAATGGAGGTCAACGTCAAATGTAACAGATAACCAGAAAAGGGATTATGAAATCTTAATGGAGGAGTTACCTCCTGTTCTGGCAAAGATTAAAAAGGTAAATGATGTCGATATAAAATATTTGCAGGATGAACTGGACAAAGCAGGTGCTCCATGGACACCGGGAAGAATACCAGTACTACCTGTTAAATAAAGAATTAACACGACTGACTCAGATTCTCACAGATTAAATACAGAATAGTTTAATCTGTGAGAATCCTGTTATTCGGCTTGCCGTCATTCGCTTCGCTGTCATTTGGCTTCGCTGTCATTCGGCTTCGCCTGTCATTCGGCTTCGCCTGTCATTCGGCTTCGCCTGTCATTCGGCTTCGCCTGTCATTCGGCTTCGCCTGTCATTCGCTTCGCTGTCATTTGGTTCTTTTCTAGTGATCATTACGATTATATGAGTTATAGAAGAGAAGGCAAAACGCAAAGGCGCAAAGTATAACGCAAAGAACGCGAAGATACTTGATGCTGGATACTCGATGCTCGATACTCGATGCTGGATGCTGGATGCTGGATGCTGGATGCTGGATGCTGGATGCTGGATACTGGATACTGGATGCTGATAGATAGGCTCGGTCGAAATGACGATTTTGAAATTTCATTAGACTTCATACATTATTTAATTATATTATTATCATCAACAATATTTATAAAAGGAGGGCAAATGAAATTATTACTTTTTCGTCATATGTGGGGAATAGATGAAGCACCTGAAGATGTTTTTCCAAAAATTAAAGAACTGGAATATAACGGAATTGAAATGGCTCTTCCGGTTAAAAATGAATCAGATAATATAAAAGATCTTTTGGATAAATATAATTTTCTTTTTTATTCCACAGATTTTTACTGAAGGTAAAACTGTTCAGGATCATATTGATTCTTTTCAGGAACAGCTTGAACGGGCAAAGGAATTCTCTCCAGTATTTGTTAACAGTCATAGCGGTAAAGATTTCTGGACAGAAAAGGAAAGTTTTAACTTTTTTGAAGATGCATTAAAAATTGAAGAACAACTCGGGATACGGGTTGCACATGAAACTCACCGCGGAAGAATATTATTTAATCCGTGGATTACTTCAAAACTTCTGGATCATTTTGAAATGATGAAACTCTGCTGCGATTTCAGTCACTGGACCTGTGTACTGGAAAGATTGTTTAATGATCAATTTGAAATAATACAACAATGTGCTCACCGGGCTTTACATATTCATGCAAGGGTGGGATATGAAGAAGGACCGCAGGTGTCGGATCCCAGGGCACCGGAATTTGAACACCATTTGCATACATTTGAGAAATGGTGGGATGAAATATGGGCATCACAAAAAAGCCGGGGATTAACAGAATCAACTTTAACACCGGAATATGGTCCTCCGGGATATATGCACACTTTACCGTATACGAATGATCCGGTAAGTAACTTATGGGATATATGCAACTGGCAGGCAAAGAGGGCGGAAGTGAGGTTTAAGGAAAACTTTGATTAGGGTAATGTAAGTTCGACTTCGGGGAAAAAGGCAAAACGCAAAGATGCAAAGGAATCGCAAAGAGGTAACTTCATAAGTTCATAACATTTATTAACTATGTAAGTCTATTATTTACATAGCATTAGTGAAAAATTCTTCTCCGTTATCTTTTGTATGAATAAACAGAAGGTTAGCCCTCACCATTTTGACAAGTGTTCTTGATGCCCGTCTGTCTGAAATATTGGCAATTTTACTTAATGTTTTCACATTTATAGTTTCATTTTTTTCGAGATAATCGAAAACCATTTTTTCATTTGTCCCGATTGTGTATTTAACAAGTTCAGAATTGGATCTGAGAATTCTGATCATCTCTTTGCTTGCCATAAGGCTCTTGTCATTGACACGGACAAAGACCATTGCTTTATTTATATCAAACTCTTTTACAAAATCCTGAAGCCGATGTGGTTTTTGATCGGATTCAAAAATCTCAGCAACTACAATTTCTTTATGTTCCAGTTCGATATATTCAAGCTTATATTTTACGGGTGGTTCACAATACTGTTCCGCAGTTTCTTTAATTAATTCAGCTTCACCTTTTTCACTCTTAACGCCCACTATTTTTTTATCATCATCAATTCCGAATAAAATATATCCACCCCTGGTATTCGCAAAAGCAATCATTTCACGTGCGATTTTTTCATGAGATGAAAACCTTTGTTTAAATTCACAATTCAGATTCTCACCTCCTTCAATTAATTGTAAGAGGTACTTTCTTTTCATAACGAATGTTCAAGCTATCTATTCTTTATTAAGAAGAATATCTTTGAAGCGTCCTTTAATTAATGAAGACCTGCGAACGACATATATGAATTATCAGTCGGTTTATGCTGTAACGGAGAAGGAACAACAGCGGCAAGTCTTGAGCATTCACTTAAGTTAAGTTCCTTAGGTGATTTATTAAAATAAATCTCAGCAGCTTCTTTTATTCCAAAAATTCCTTTACCCCATTCTATAGCATTTAAATAATTTTCCAGGATGGCATTTTTACTAATTTCTTTTTCCATCCGCATAGAAATTATAAATTCTTTGGCTTTGCGGAATATATTTTTATCAGTACTTAAAAAGAGATTTTTTGCAGTCTGCATTGTAATAGTACTTCCACCTCTTGCAATCCTTTTTCTTCTCTTATTGGTTGTAATTGATTTTTCAAGCTCATACCAGTCAATTCCTTTATGAGTAAAAAACTTTCCATCTTCCATTGAAATAATACATTTGAGAAATATTGGATTTATATCATTAAGATTTGTCCAGGTTTGTTTCGGAAAATATATCATATCATTTTCGAGGGCTCTCTGTTCCATCAAAGCTGTAAACCTGAAGTGAGTTAATGGAAGTGAGGGAATTAAAAATGAGGGAAGGCTTAAATAAAAGATTAAAATCAGGTATACAAATATATACCTGATTTTATGTCTCTTAAATCTTTTCAGTAATCTATCAAATAATAAACCTAACTCTGAATCTGCAAATTGAGCACTCATTTTATTTCGTGTTTGGATTTGTCCCCGGTTGAATCCTTTGCATCAATTAAATTGTTTTTTATTTCAGGTTTTAATGAATCATTCTGAGCAGGATTAACCGGTGGAGGAATATTTGGAGCAGGTTCTTCTATCAAATTATCATTTTTATTTGGGTTAACAACCTGATTGGAATCTTTTACCTGTTCAATATTCTGGTTTAAATTAGCCAAAGAATCAATCCTGGTATTGTTATTTGAAGTAGAATCGAGCTTTGATTTTACAGAATCCTTTTCATCAAGTAATCTTTTTTGTTCTTCATTATAGACTGAAATTTTCTGTTGCACAGCCCGTGCATATTGAGAAGATGGAAATTTCATAAGAACCGAATCATAAATGACCGCCGCTGAATCCAGCAATTCCAGTTTATTCTCAAGAATCCATCCTGTGGTATACAAGGCTTTGGAAGCAAATGAAGAATTGGGATAATTATTGTAAATATTCAAAAACTTCTTCACAGCTGCTGAATTACTATCAGACATCATAGTATGTTCCGCTGCAATGTATAACTGTGCTGCAGGATCATAATTCAGTTTTATTAAAGGTTTGTTTAATTTATCAGCAGCAGCATTGACAATACTTTCGTTTTTATAATTATGATAAATTACTTCGAAGAGGCTATCGGCTTTTTGAGTACTATCCTTTGTCAGATAATAGCTTCCGAGAGCGTAAATAGCCCGGGCGGTATAAGAAGAATTCGGGTAATTAGTAAGAATGTGATTATAATATAAGTAAGCTGAGTCGGGTTTATTAAGTTCGGTGAAAAATAATCCGCCAAGTTCATATTCATTTTTAACAATAATTGCTTTAATGGAATCAACAGAAATATTAGGCCTTGTGGGGACAGAAATTTTATTAATTGCAGATGATTGCTGTTGTAAACTGGGATTACCGGTATTCCCGGTCTGCTGTCTGTAACGATTTCCGTCATCCCGCCGTGAATTTGAAGTATTAAAAGCTAAGTCTTCTTTTTCTTGTAATTTTGCCTGATTGATACTATCAAGTCTTGCCTGTTCGGCCACATATGCAAGGGAATCCTGAATAAATTTAGTGGAATCAATCAGATAAAGTAGTTGAGTTTTATAGTTGGTTATTGATTGATTAAAAGTTTTATACTTTGTAAAAGTAGCTACTTTTTTCTTAGCTTCCTCAAGCGTATCAACAGGAGCAGTGGAAGTTGATGCTAAACGGTAGTATGTAAAAGCACTGTCAAAATCTGAAAACTTATTTTCCATTAATTTGCCAAGATTATAAAGTGCAATTCCGGAATTTGGAGATTGTTTGTATGTTGTATCAACATAAACCAATTGATTAAAAGCATCATCTGTCCGGTCCAGAGTAAGATAAGTTAAACCAATCTCCAGGTCTGTCTGATCGGAAAATTCATTGAAGTTAGCTTCAGATTTGAGATCTTTAAAAATTCCCAGTGCTTTATCAGGCTGCTTTAATAGTCTCTGTACTTTACCATAAGCAAGGCGGGCATCAAATTCTGTTTTATAATCAGGTGCATAATCCAGTACTTTTACAAACGCCTTTGCAGCATTTTCGGGTTGATTTATTTCTAAGTACAATTTACCAAGTTCATAAGTAATAAGAGCATTTTTTTGATCATCACCGGAAACTTCAATCAATTTTACAATATTATTAATTGCTTCATCATAACTCTGTATTGAAATTAAGTAACTGATTTGTTCAATATAAGCATCAGTAAGGATATCATTTTCTTTTTTATCAATGGCTTCAGTTTTTACATCTTCAAAAAGCTGGTTACCTTCATCAAAATTCTTAAGTCTGAATTGAGTTTTAGCAATCCATAATTTTGATTCCAGGGTCAGATCACTCTTAGGAAAAGAACTATTCAATTCTGTAAATTTTCTTAATGCTTTAATATAATCCTGCTGATAGAAGAAGCATTTACCAATCATAAGAAGGGCATCATCAACATATCCAGATTCAGATTTAAATTGAAGAAGGCGGGATAACTTTTCTACTACACTGGTTAGATTTTGATTGACTTGACCAGATGGTTTAGTCTCCTCAACAGTAAATACCTCTTTCTTCTGATCCGTGATTTGTTTTTCAGCATCCTGAAACTTATGCTCGGCATTATAATAAAGGTTAAAATATGTGGTGAAGTTTGTCCAAACAGAACATCCTCCAACGGACAGAATGACTATCGAGACAAAGGCAAACAAAAGTAATTTGTCAGGGAAACCTGTAATTTTTTTCATAGCAGAACTTATCAAAGATTGTTAATAGTAAAAAGGTAAAAAGTTTACAGGGCATCCCTCCCGGATTCTTCAGTCCGTATTCGCACTGCATCCATTACTTCATAGATGAATATTTTACCGTCTCCTACCTGTCCGGTTTTAGCAGATTTTAGAATTGCATCAACAGCTTTGTCGAGTTTACTTTCTTCGACAACGATTTCAATTTTTATTTTTGGGACAAACTCAATCTGATATTCACTACCGCGGTATGTTTCCTTGTGTCCCTTTTGTCTTCCATATCCTCTTACCTCAGAAATAGTTAATCCACGGATACCTTCCTCAAGTAATGCTTCTTTAACTTCATCTAATTTGAAAGGTCTTATAATGGCTTCAATTTTACGCATATTTGCTCTTACAGTAAAAAGGATAATTCTAATTATTTTTATACTCAATTTAGGGAGTTCAGTGCAATTGTGCAATCCACAAAATTCAGAAATTTTATTCTTTACAAATGTAAAGTTTAGCTTTTTTGTTTTTTTTGTTTTTTGATAATTTCAGTTAATGATCTTAATGCATAGTTAACAGAATCATGATCCGGAAAATATTTTGCTACATCAGGATCAATAACAATAACATTTGATCCTTCATCATATTTTTTTATGTATTTTCCCTGAACCCCGTTACTGAAATCATATTCTTGCATTATATCGGGATCTTTTTGCATTTTCTTCATATTGTTTTTTTTCATTTCTCGTAGCTTTTCTTGCACTTATTATTCTAATTCTGTTTTTTCTTTCTGTATGAACGATTACTAAAACACGATTTTTATAAGAACTTCCAATTATAATATACCTATCTTCAACATCAGAATGAAGCGGATCATATATTGTTAAAGATAATACGTCCTGGAAAACAGTTGTAGCTTCATCGAAAGAAACTCCATGAACTTCTATGTTTTCCTTTGCTTTTTCGGGGCTCCATTCAAATAAAAGCATAAAAAGTTATTTTATTTTCCATGACAATGTTTATACTTTTTACCACTTCCGCAGGGACAAGGTTCATTTCTACCGACTTTGTCTTCAACCTGAACCGGTTGTAATTTCTGACCATCTCTTCCACTATCCTGCGGTTGATTTGCCATTCCCATATTTGTAACAGTGTCTTTAACTTCTCTCATTCTTGCCGGTTGTCGTCTCCTTCTTTCCTGAACTTCTTCAGGTGCCTGAGGCCAGAATTTGAAGCAGAAAATAACAATTTCATTTCTAATTTGATTTAAAAGTGTAACAAACAGATTAAATGCTTCTCCTTTATATTCAATCAGGGGATCTTTCTGTCCGTACGCTCTTAATCCGATACCTTCTTTTAAATCATCCATTTCACGAAGGTGATCTTTCCATTTCTCATCAATAACACTTAAAACTGCATATCTTTCAAGACGGGACATCAGTTCAGGACTTATCATCTCTTCTTTTCTTTTATAGAAATCTTTACAGGCAACCAAGACTTTCTCTTTTACACCATCAACGCCAAGAGATTCAAATTCATCTGGAGTTATATCAAACTCAACGAGGAAATTATGAAGCACTTCCTCTTTAATTGCTTCTATTTCAGCATTTTCATAATGTGCTTCAACTATTTCTTTTATATATTCATCAAGTAATTCAAAAACTTCACCTTTTAACCGTTCGCCTTCAAGAGCATGTCTTCTTCTGCCATAGATGATTTCCCTCTGCTGGTTCATTACATCATCATATTCAAGAAGTCTTTTTCTAATAGCAAAGTTATTTTCCTCGACTTTCTTTTGTGCTCTTTCAACAGATTTAGTAATTAAAGGATGTTGAATAACTTCACCTTCTTTAATTCCCATTCGCTGCATAACATTAGAAATTCTGTCACTACCGAATAAACGCATTAAATCATCTTCAAGAGAAAGGAAGAATTTGGTAGTACCGGGATCGCCCTGACGACCGGAACGACCTCTTAACTGCCGGTCAATACGACGCGATTCGTGTCTTTCAGTTCCAAGAATGAATAAACCGCCTTTATTTGTTACACCAGCACCTAATTTAATATCCGTACCTCTACCTGCCATATTAGTCGCAATTGTAACTGCTCCGGGTTGACCTGCATACGCAACAATTTCTGCTTCACGCTGATGCTGTTTTGCATTAAGAACATTATGTGCAGTGCCTCTTCTTTTAAGCATTCTACTAAGAGTTTCAGAAACATCAACTGATGTAGTACCAACAAGAACAGGCCGGCCTTCTTTGCGAAGATCTTCAATTTTATCTATAATAGCATTAAACTTTTCACGTTTTGTCTTGAAAATTGCATCATCCTGATCATCTCTGACTATCGGTTTATTTGTTGGAATAACAACAACATCCAGTTTATAAATTTCATAGAATTCACCCTCTTCAGTTTCTGCAGTACCGGTCATACCGGCTAATTTATTATATAAACGGAAATAATTCTGAAGAGTAATTGTGGCAAGTGTTTGTGTATCGCGTTCAACTTTTACATTTTCCTTTGCTTCAATAGCCTGGTGTAATCCATCAGAATATCTCCTGCCTGGAAGAACACGACCAGTAAATTCATCTACTATAGCAATCTTTCCTTCTTCGGTTATCACATATTCATCATCTTTTTCGAAAAGTGCATAAGCTTTTAAAAGCTGATGTATAGTATGAATCCTGTCGCTTCGTTCACTGTATAAATGATAAAGTGCATCTTTCTTTTTTATTTTTTCATCGGGTGAAAGGGATTCATCGTTTTCAAACTTACTGATTTCCATTCCCAGATCAGGAAGCACAAAATATTCTTTTCCTTCTGTACTGTTTTTTGCTAATTCCTCTCTGCCTTTTTCAGTAATATCAATCGTATTATTCTTTTCGTCTATTACGAAAAAGAGTTCATCATCAATTTCATGCATTCTTTTTGCCTGTTCACGCAAAAAGTCCATTTCTGTTTGCTGCATCAATTTTTTATTAGCAGGTTCACTGAAAATTTTGGCAAGCCTTTTATTTTTTGGCAGACCGCGGTAAGCTCTTAATAAAGCTATTCCTGCCTGTGCATCACTCTTTTTCTCACTTGAATTCAAATTTTCTTCAGCTTCCTGAGCAAGTTGAGCAACAAGATTTGTCTGTAATCTGACAAGTCTTTCAACGGATGGTTTCATTTCATCAAATTTATGTTCAGATATTTCAACGGGACCTGAAATAATAAGTGGAGTTCTTGCTTCATCAATTAAAACTGAGTCAACCTCATCAACAATAGAATAGTTATGACCTCTCTGAACCATACCTTCTTTATCGGTAGCCATATTATCACGGAGATAATCAAAACCGAACTCGTTGTTTGTTCCGTAAGTAATATCCTTCTGATATTCGACTTTCCGCTGCTCCGGAGTCATAGTATTGATGATACATCCAACTGTAAGCCCATGGTACTTATAAATTTCACCCATCCATTCGCTATCACGTTTAGCAAGATAATCATTAACCGTAATAAGATGAACACCTCTTTCGGTAAGTGCATTTAGGTAAACAGGTAATGTAGCAACAAGAGTTTTACCTTCACCTGTTGCCATTTCTGCAATTTTACCCTGATGAAGAACAACACCGCCCATAAGCTGAACATCATAAGGAACCATATCCCAGGTTACTTTATTTCCGGCAGCATCCCAGGTTTTGCCAAGTAAACGACGGCATGTATCTTTTATAACTGCAAAAGCTTCAGGAAGTAATTCATCTAGAATACTTTCATACTTTTCAGTTAATTCATCTTCAAGTTCTTCAAGTTCATCATAAATTGCGTGTCTGTTTTCTTCATCTTCACCTGACTGCAATTTATTTTTAAGTTCCTCGATTTTCCGGCGCAGTTCCTGAGTTTCATTTTGAATTTTTTCTTTGAACTCAAGTGTTTTTGCCTTTAATTCATCATCGCTTAAATCTTTGATTTTGTCATAATACTCATTAATTTCTTCAACAATTGGCCATAATTCTTTTATATTTTTTGAATGCTTATCGCCAAAAATCGTTTTAATAATGTTTAACATTTAATAAAATTCCTATTTTATTTGAGCTTTCGAATTCGTTACTGTATTAAAATAAATATTTTTATTTACAATTTAATAATAAATAGTAGTTTGTTTGCTGAGGACGGCTTTTCTTAAAACCGGGTTTAACTTCAGATACAGGAAACAGTTTTGGATTTTTTTTGACCATTATATTAACTTCCCCGACAATTATTAGAACCTCCTATTTCCTTTTATTTAATTAGTTTTAGATCATTTTAGAATTAATATGGATTTTTATTATTTCCTTTATCTAAAAAGTCTTAAAATCAGAAAATACTATAAACCTCAAAGGTTAAGATACCTCAAAATTAACTATAGAACTATAGAAATGCAATGTAACTATCCTGTATTTATTTATCTTAGAATAGTAAACTAATAATGATAAATTGAAGTTCCGCAATAACAAATTGCCGGATTAATAAATTAAACAGTAGTAGAAAAGCAGCAGATTTAAAGTTTTCAGTGGTATTCGATGGTCATTCTTCCACCATTCTCCCGCAGAAACGGGATGTTCCACAAAATTTAATCATTCCATTCCCGCTATTTGAATATTTTAGTAAGAAGCGGGATTTCCCGCCCATTTATTAAATACTTATTAGATGCAGGACAGGTCGACCTAAAGGTCTCAACATTCCACAATTCCATTTTTTGCTATTTAATTTCATCTACATTTCTGTAGACTTCTTTAAGAGGAAGGGAGCAATGAATTGAAGATAATTCAATAGAATTTTCGATTTTACGTTCTTCTGTTAACACCCAGGAATTTTCTTTTTTAAGAAATTTTTCAATCCTTGGTACATTCTGAGAAACCAGAACATATTATTGTAGTGATTCCAATTCGCGGTAATGCTTAAATTTAGTGCCTCTGTCATAATCTTCAGTGGATTTTGAAAGGATTTCTATTATAATTGTTGGATTAAGCAGAACATCAAAATTGTTATCGTCGAATTTTTGTTCGCCACAAACTACTGTTAAATCGGGATATACATACAAACCCGTTTCTGTTACCTTAACCCTTAAATTGCTATCGAATACCTGACAGCGTTTTCCTAAAAGTTCATTCCCCAGTATTCGGGTAATATTTATAGTAATAATACTATGTTCTTTGGATGTACCTGCAAGAGCAAACATTTCTCCATTCAGGTAATCGCTTTTATATTCGGCTTTACGTTCTATCTCAAGATATTCTTCAGGTGTGAAATGTGCTTTTGGTTGATCCATCAATACTCTTTATCACAATTATTACCTTCATAAATTATGCAATATGGTATTCAAATTCAATTGACATTCTTTGAATGCAATATGCATAATGAATTGTCAATAACAATTTTTTCAAATACCAAAGTTGAATTCAAGAAGCCATCTGAAATCAAAATTCTTTTGTTCCGGCAGTGGTTTATTTATAAACAAAGGGAAATCAATTTTGATTATTGAAAAATCCAAGCCCAGTCCTGTATCAAACTTAAGAGTATCAAACTTGTCATTCCATACATTACCGGTATCGAAAAACAAATTAACAAATTTATACCGGGGATATATTAATCTTACATTTATTCCAAATCCATTTTTTCCTGAAGTATGCTGCCCGATATAACCGATTAAATTTGCATCACCTATGGTATGGAGATTTTCCTGTGTAGATACTTTTCTATCGGGATCAACAAACCAGTAAGCGGGTTGTTCAGGAAAGACGCTGCCAGAAAGAAAGATTGATTTGTATATGGGATAATTTCCCCGGAGAATTCCAGCAAATAATCTGTAGTTCAATCGTAATTCGAATTTGGACGATGTATTATTATATTCTACATTAACTCTTGAATAACTATATTTCCCATCAAGTAATTTATATCCGGTTTCAATAACTGCAGTTTCTTTTAATCCGGGAAGGATTTTTTGCAAGGAAATTTGCAATGAAGTATTTGTCCCGACTGAAAAATCTTTTGGGTCGTAATAAGATAAATCATAAATCAGCATTCTATTTATATTCAATTCAAATTGATGTAGTCTGTAATGGTTTAAATCCTTGAATAATATATACTTCAGATTTAATCCGTAATTTTCAGTCCCACGAAAATCTTCCGATAACACTCCCCATTGCCAGTAATGATTTGGCATTCCTATACTTGTAAGAAAATCTAAATGATAACCAACTCTTTTAGATTTAATGCCATACAAGAAACCTGTACGAAACTCCACTGGCAGGAGGTTCCTATTAATAATATTGAGTAATGGGGCAGAATTAGTTAGCCAGACACCAATCCTTGTTCCGTCAGTCAAACCATATGTAATGGAAGGATAATAGAAAAAGTGGTTTTTTGTAAGTGAAGGTGCGGCAGTTAGGAAAGAAAATTTATATTGTCTCGGGTAAATATTATCAGGGCGGAATGCATCATAGGAAGGTAAATCAGGATTAACTTCTGCAGAAATTATCTTTTCATTTGTTTTAACGTTAACTGTGGAGTTACCATTTGCAAAGTTATTGCAAATAGTTTGAATTTTTGTCCCACTGACAGTTGTCAATTCTAATTTTGCAGGTTCATTAATCTCTCCATCATTTTTGATCAATATCTTATTATCAAATTTACCATCGGAATCTTTCTCTGATTTCAAATCGGAAATTCTGAAATCCAGTAATTTCTTTGAATAGACCCATTCATTAACAAAAGGTTTAAGATTCTTTCCGCTTATCTTTTCTGCAATGTTTATTAAATCTGAAAGAGATGCTGATTGGAATTTAAACTTTTGTATGTACTTACGAAATGCATTGTCCAGATTTTCTTCCCCAATTACAATAGCAAGATTATTCATAAAGCACACAAGTTTATAATGGTAAGCCCAGGTTTTTCATCACCATTGTATATATCTGCTTCTGCGATTGTATGTGTTTCATATAGGTGATGATTATTGCGTATATAAAAATCAAGAGTTATATCCGGCTGAATATCCAGTACTGAAAAAGGGAAGGGAAGTTTAAACGATTTAATGACTACGGGGTTTATAATCCCTATATGTTTCCAATAATCCAGGGCAGAGTATGTTGCCATGGTTTCGGAAAGCAGTAAACCATCTTTATTAGGATTAACAATGTTCCCCCACCATTGATGAGCAAGTTCGTGATAAAGAAGGAACTGAGTGAAGAAATCCAGCTTTAGAATAGAAGCTTTATTCAATAAAATTAATCCTGCAGGACTGTAACCTCCCCGCCGGTCAGTTTCAACTATTTTAAAATCATCAAACGGATAATTGCCAAATTTTTCTTTGTAATATTCAAATACTTTTCCGAAAGAACTTATTAAAGTATCCTTCAGGTATTCATCTTCAGGATAAAGATATGTTAATATTGTTGTCCCGTCCGAATTAAATGAACTCAGTTTATACTTTGCTGCTGAAATAGAAATAATAGAAACTGGAAAATCAACTTTATAATTAAATATTATTTTGTCCGAAATTTCAGATTTGCTAACCAATCTGCCAGAGCTGATTACAGTCAAACTGTCAGGCACTTTTACTTTTAAATCATATGTGAATCTGTAAGGGAGAATTGCATTCTCAATGGTTTGAGGATAATAATGTGATTCGAAAAGCAACCATGAATTAAATAATCCAATACTTGCTGAAGTTCCTCCCTGAAATTTACCTTCATAAGATAAATTTACCTGAATGCTGTCCTTTGCATTGATTTCAGTCTGAATTCTGATCCCTCCAGGAATTGGATTGTAATTAAGAATGTCTCCATTACTATTCTTAATGTAATTGATTTTATCAAAAGACAACTTTAATTCAATTTCTTTAAGTGTAGAATCAGATAAGTTTTTTAATATTAAAGACGTTTGGGATACTAACAGATGCTGCTCAGGAAAAATTTCAGCGTCTATACTATAATAGGAGATATTTTGTCCTAATGCAGTGGACTGATGAAATATTAGTGTAGAAATAATAATTATCAAAAATACAGAACGCATCTAAACCCCCGTAAATTTAATTTTACTATTTTCAGGTGTTTAAAACTAAAAAGAAAAAGTTAGAATTAAAATAATTATTTATTTACAGCAGGGTGAGGTTGTTAAAAAAAAGTTTATTCTTTTTGAAAATCAGAACTTATTCAGAACAACCTCAGATATTGTTTGTACTGTCCGGTAATAAAAATTCAGAGATTATTTTTTCCCGTGTTAAGCACCGGGGCACCTAAAAAGCGTAAAATAAAAGTGAGTAGTTTTTCATTCAAATGAAATCAAGATTAGGGTCTCAGCCCTTTTGTTAAAACGACTTCAAAACGTATTCAAAACGACTTTCAAAACGGTTTCAAAACGATTTCAAAACGATTTCAAAACGATTTCAAAACGGTTTCAAAACGATTTCAAAACGGTTTCAGGTAGGAGTTGGACATTTGTTCCGCAATTGGTGGTCATTCAGTTATAAGGGCTTCTTTAAAGCAGTACTATGCCCATCCCTTAATTTTAGTGCGGGTATTTATTTTTTTATTGCTTCAGATTCAATCTTTATTCTCACTCCAGTTATAAACTTATACTTCTTTTTGGTAAATCCATTTATATTTTCTTTGGACATCAACCAGGCATCAGGCACCCAGAACCTTATCATAATCTGAATGCTTATTGCTCCGCTTTTATTTTTCTTTTTTACTTATCCTCAAAATTGCACTTGGGACACCCTAATTCAAGTAAAAAATGCCATTTATGAAATGTTTTCTACGTAATTGTTACTTTTCTTAAAAAAATGCGGAAGTCAGGAGGTTGTTAAAAAAAAGTTTATTCTTTTTGAAAATCAGAACTTATTCAGAACAACCTCAGATATTTGTTTGTACTGTCCGATAATAAAAATCCAGAGATTATTTTTTTTGTGATAAAATAATATTTGCTGATTTTGTTTCGATACTTATGCTGCCGGATCCACTCCCGATTTTTCCCATTGCATATGCCGAGCTTCCAAGATTTTTCATTTTTACGGGTAAATCACATTCAATTGAACCATATTCTGCACTAAGATCAACATCACCGTTATAACCTTTGGGAATATTTACAGTAACACCACCATAATCATTTCGAATCAGAATATTTGAAGGAACAGATTTCAAATCGAGTCTTATATCTCCATTTTTGTTTTCCATTTTTATAATTTTACCAGTCACTCCATATAGTTTTAATGAAGAATATGCAGTATTGGATTCCCAGTTTCCTGTTATCTGATCAGCCATTATAGTACCATTCTGACCTGAGATATCAAGATTTCCCTTAATATTCTTAAAATCCATATCAGAATAGGGATTGTTTACCTTCACGTTTCCAGATGCATTTTCCAGTTTAAGATTGCCATTAGTACTATTAACAATGATATCTTTTCCTGCTTTTCCGCTTACAGATGAAATATAGATTCGGGAATAGTCTGAATTGACGCTTATCCCATCTACCTTGCTTATGTCAATACTGCCATTCTTATCAATTACTTCTGCAAATCCGTTTACATTTTCTATTTTAATATTTGAGTAGTCTGAATTTATGTATAAATCATTATGAATATCACTGATCCTGTGAGTCCCATTTGTAGAATTTATTCTTAGTTTTTGTGAAACCGCATCAATATTAAGATTGGAATAATCAGCATCTATGTTAACAGATCCATTAAAATTATTTATATTCACGTCAGAATTTTTTGTTGATAAAGTAAGGTTACCGCCTGAATTTTCGATATATGTTTTACCATAATCGTTATCTATAGTTTTCAGATTTGAGCAGTCTCTGATCTTTATATTATTATTTGTTCCGGGGAGTTCAACTTCTCCCTTCATATTTTCCAGAAATATTTCTCCGTATTTAAGATTACATTGTAAAGCATTTTTTGCGGGGACATATATCTCGCCTGAAATATATTTTTTCTGATAAGAGTTAAAACTGAACTTTATTCCCAAAAATGACCAGCCACCGGGTTCTTCATCTGTTTCTTCATAATTGATAGTTAAAGATGATTCATTCTCTTCAGATGAAATTTTTGCTGATTTGAGATAATCTTTCTCAAAATTTTTATCTGATGATAAGAATTTTACAGATACATTTATATATACATCATTTTTATCCCACGATTTAACAGTGACTTTAGCTGCTGAGAAATCATTCAGAATTATCTTTTGTGAAGGTTTAACTGCAAAATGTTTGTCGATTGTTTTTGTTCCTGCAGTTACTACACCGCAAAGGAATATGATTAAAATAAATGTAGAAAGTTTTTTCATAATTTGATTTCTCCTTGTTCAATAATATCAATAAGAATTTTCATTTTTGAGATATAGAGCTGTCTGAGACTTAACTGTTTAAGTGGGGTAAGATCGTTATTCTTCATTTCGCCTCTTAACTCTTTGATTGCGTTATCTATTTGACGAAGCTGTTCCATTTTTATATTCAGGTAAGACTTTTCATTATTAAATGATATCTCAGTTGAGGCTACGGCTGGCATAACATTTTCAAATTCTTTTATGGCTGATTGATAAGCAGAATTCAGTTTGATTTCTTCAGGTTTACTTTGATAAATAAAATTTCTGCCAAATGAAAAAACTCCATAAAAAACAAAGAATAGAATTATTGTAGCCGCCATGCCATAATAAAAACTTGGCATATCACCAATGATAAAAAATTTTTGTCTTTCAGTTTTTATATTTTTCTCAATATTCTTCCATATTCTATTTTTAGTCCCGGAATCAGGATAATCTTGCTGATTATAAAATTTTTCTTTTTCAATCATTTTACTTCCTCCAGTTCAATCCATTTATTCTGCAGCCATTTTTTTGTTCTTGTTAAAATAGTGCGTGAAGTTGCTTCTTTAATATTTAATATTTCTGCTATTTCAGAGTGTGAATATCCTTCAACTTCATATAGAACAAAGACAGCTTTTTTTACTTCATCCAATTCACCGAGTAACTCTTTCATAAGGTAATTCCATTCAAAATCAGCATCCTGAATAACTGATGATGGATATTCATCTTCATCGTCAACGAAATGGGCTTTGGTTCCGGCAGTGCGGTAATCATTTCTCATTTCATTTAATGCAATTTTAAATAGCCAGGTACTATAAAGAGACAATCCTTCAAATTTTTGGATATTCTCATACGATTTTATGAATGCCCGCTGAACCCAATCTTCAACTACATCTTTGTTTGGAGAAAACTGCATCATAAATCTGTATAGCGGACCGACATTTTTATCGTATAATTCCTTAAATGCTCTTTTATCTCCCAGCTTAATTTTTTGTATAAGGTAAGATTCTTTATGCATACTTCCTTTTATTTAGTTGTTAGACGCATTATATAAGTAAAACGCTACAGGTAATATATAATCATCAGGAAATTTTGTCCTGGTTATTTGACAAAAAAATTCCTTCTTGTTACAGGAAGAAAATTTAGTAGAAAATCAGACAACAGAATTGAATTAGAAAAGATGTAGGTAGGGTTTATAGTGGGTTTAACACGGAGGTGAAACGGAGATAAAGAGACTTTGAGATGGGGTGACTTTGGGACGGGGTGACTTTGGGAACGGTGACTTTGGGACGGTGACTTTGGGACGAGGTGACATTGAGATGGGGTGACTTTGGGACGGGGTGACTTTGGGACGTGACAAACTTCAGTGGTGTTAGAACGCAGATTCCGCAGATCGGGCAGATTTTCGCAGTTAAAAGGAGTAAAGATGATAGAGGTTGCAGTCAATAGTTGATACATATTTATAAGTAATGAGTGTTTATTTGAGGAAGGCGTGCGCATTTTTTCACCACAGAGGAAGACAAGAGGAAGACAAGAGGAAGGAAAGATTATTTTTTAAGATTGGGAAGAAGGGAGTGCACGTGTAAGATCTCTCGGTCGAGGACTCCCTTCGAGATGACAAGCGATCAGCAGGTGTAAGATCTCTCGTCACCGAAAGTATTCGGGATCCTTCGAGATGACAAGTGTTATTTTATGATAGCTAAAAGCAAGGTTTCTTTGATAACTTGAGATGTCGAGGAATAATGGAAGCAAGTATTACAATGACATTTTGTTATTGATAGGAAGGCACCAAATGAGTATTAAGAGAAACATACTATAAGAATATTCAATCAAGGAACAAAAGCACAGACTATATTGTTGTGCAATGATTATTGTATATTAAATGAAAAGAGAATTGAAATTTATTTTGGAAGTTGATAAAAAAAATAAAAAAGTACGAAATATTTTTGAAGATTAATTTGGTGATTTAAGAAAAATCTACTATCTTTAGAGACTTGGTTTTTTACTGTTCTATAAAATTTGTCCACGAAGAAAAATTGTCTTGCTATATGTTTATTTCTTTTTATATTTTACAAAGAGTAAATAAAAATCAAAAAAATTTTTCACAGGCTCTTGACAAATAAAACAAAAAGCAGTAATTTACAAAGCTCATTTTTAATGTTCTAATACAGATTGAAAACGAAAAAAAGAATTAAGGAAATTACAATTTGGACTTGACTTTTAAGAAAACAAACTGTAGTTTTTAAATCCTTGATTAAAGAAGTTCTTTGAAATTTTGTGAGTGTAAAAAAAAACTTGTCAGCTTTTGAAGTTCAATAGAGCAAAAGCTCTCCCAGATTACAAAAAATTTGAAATCTACAACGGAGAGTTTGATCCTGGCTCAGGACGAACGCTGGCGGCGTGCTTAACACATGCAAGTCGACGAGAAAAGGGTAGCAATATCCTGAGTAAAGTGGCGCACGGGTGAGTAATATGTAAGTAATCTACCTCTGGATTTGGAATAACGTCGAGAAATCGGCGCTAATACCGTATAATGCAGCGGCACCGCATGGTGATGTTGTTAAAGTTGCAGCAATGTAACGTCTAGAGATGAGCTTGCATCTGATTAGCTAGTTGGTAGAGTAACAGCCTACCAAGGCAACGATCAGTAGCTGGTCTGAGAGGATGATCAGCCACACTGGAACTGAGACACGGTCCAGACTCCTACGGGAGGCAGCAGTGAGGAATATTGGGCAATGCCCGTAAGGGTGACCCAGCAACGCCGCGTGGAGGATGAATGCCGTAAGGTTGTAAACTCCTGTTAGAGGGGAAGAAAATTTGAATTTCGTAAGGGATTCAAACTGACTGTACCTTCAGAGGAAACCCCGGCTAACTACGTGCCAGCAGCCGCGGTAATACGTAGGGGGTTAGCGTTGTCCGGATTTACTGGGTGTAAAGGGCGCGTAGGCGGGTTTGTAAGTCAGTGGTGAAATCCTACAGCTTAACTGTAGAACTGCCTTTGATACTGCAAATCTTGAGTTCAGAAGAGAGAGATGGAATTCCAGGTGTAGTGGTGAAATACGTAGATATCTGGAAGAACACCAGTGGCGAAGGCGATCTCTTGGTCTGTAACTGACGCTGAGGCGCGAAAGCGTGGGTAGCAAACAGGATTAGATACCCTGGTAGTCCACGCTGTAAACGATGAATACTAGATGTTGGTCCTTAAGGATCAGTGTCGCAGCTAACGCATTAAGTATTCCACCTGGGGAGTACGATCGCAAGGTTGAAACTCAAAGGAATTGACGGGGGCCCGCACAAGCAGTGGAGCATGTGGTTTAATTCGATGCAACGCGAAGAACCTTACCTAGGCTTGAAACGCAAATGATCGGGTGTTAAAGCACCTTTCCCTTCGGGGCATTTGTACAGGTGCTGCATGGCTGTCGTCAGCTCGTGCCGTGAGGTGTTGGGTTAAGTCCCGCAACGAGCGCAACCCTTACTATTAGTTGCCATCAGGTTAAGCTGGGCACTCTAATAGGACTGCCTACGCAAGTAGTGAGGAAGGTGGGGATGACGTCAAGTCCGCATGGCCCTTACGCCTAGGGCTACACACGTGCTACAATGGGTACTACAATGGGTTGCCAAACCGCGAGGTGGAGCCAATCCCATAAAGGTATCCTCAGTTCGGATTGGAGTCTGCAACTCGACTCCATGAAGTTGGAATTGCTAGTAATCGCGCATCAGCACGGCGCGGTGAATACGTTCCCGGGCCTTGTACACACCGCCCGTCAAGCCATGGAAGCCAGGGGTACCCGAAGTCAGTATTCTAACCGCAAGGAGGAACCTGCCGAAGGTAAAACTGGTGACTGGGGCTAAGTCGTAACAAGGTAGCCGTACCGGAAGGTGCGGCTGGATCACCTCCTTTCTAAAGAGTAATCGAACTTTGTTGATGGCAAGAAATTACACTCACAAATTTTATTTTTTTAACAGGTAATGTTCTTAAGTTTTATTGAAACCTGGGCCTGTAGCTCAGATGGTTAGAGCGCACGCCTGATAAGCGTGAGGTCAGTAGTTCAACTCTACTCAGGCCCACATTAAGGGTGATGTGCTTTAATAAATTGGTAACAATTTCCCAGAACCCTTACATGAGGAATTCTGGGGCTATAGCTCAATTGGGAGAGCGCCGCCCTTGCAAGGCGGAGGTTATCAGTTCGATCCTGATTAGCTCCACAAAATAGAAATTATTTTAATTTGTTCTTTGAAAGATTGAAAGAGTAAAAACAAAGTTTCCAAAAGGAAGCAAAGTTTTACTAGCCATTATCAAAATAATGTATATATATATAAATCATATATATCTGTGTATAAAAATATATTTTTTGGTTAAGTTACTAAGGGCATACGGTGGATGCCTTGGTACGAGAAGTCGATGAAGGACGCGGCTACCTGCGAAAAGCCACGGATAGATGGAAGCAATCTAAGACCCGTGGATATCCGAATGGGGCAACCCATCACAAGTAATGTTGTGATATCTGCATCTGAATCAATAGGATGTAAGAAGGCAACCCAGTGAACTGAAACATCTAAGTAGCTGGTGGAAAATAAAATAATAATGATTTCCCAAGTAGTGGCGAGCGAAAAGGAAACAGTCTAAACCGTTTAACATGTCAAGGCAGTAACCGTTGTGTTAGCGGTGTTGTGGGACGTTTAAGATCAAATTACTGATAGATCAAAGAGTCAGAAACTACATTAATAATTGAATGTTCTGGAAAGTTCAACCATAGAAGGTGATAGTCCTGTAAATGAAATTAATGTAACTCTTTAAGCAGTTCCCAAGTACCACGGAGTAAGTGGAATTTTGTGGGAATCTGGGAGAACCATCTCCTAAGACTAAATACTCTCTCGTAACCGATAGCGAAACAGTACCGTGAGGGAAAGGTGAAAAGTACTCCTAACAGGAGGGTGAAATAGAACCTGAAACCGTATGCTTACAAACGGTTGGAGTCTCGATTCGTCGGGATGACAGCGTGCCTTTTGTTTAATGAGCCAACGAGTTACTCGTGTGTTGCAAGGTTAATTTGCTCAGCGAAGAAGCCGAAGCGAAAGCGAGTCCGAAATGGGCGTTTTAGTAACATGCGGTAGACGCGAAACCGGGTGATCTACCCTTGTCCAGGATGAAGTGAGGGTAAAACCTCATGGAGGTCCGAACTAATGTGGGTTGAAAACCGCTTGGATGAGGTAAGGGTAGGAGCGAAAGACCAATCAAACTCGGAGATAGCTCGTATTCCTCGAAATAGCTTTAGGGCTAGCCTCGAGTAAAAGTATAACGGAGGTAGAGCACTGATTGGGCTAGGGCTGTCACAACGGTACCAAACCCAGACAAACTCCGAATTCCGTATATATGTTTCTCGGGAGTCAGGCAGTGGGGGATAAGCTTCATTGCCAAAAGGGAAAAAACCCAGACCATCGACTAAGGTCCCCAAATAGTAGTTAACAGATAAAGGATGTCAGGTTGCTCAGACAACTAGGATGTTGGCTTAGAAGCAGCCACTCATTTAAAGAGTGCGTAATAGCTCACTAGTCAAGCGACCAGGCGTCGACAATTCCCGGGACTTAAACTACTTACCGAAGTTGTGGATTTTCTGCTTTGCAGAAAGTGGTAGAGGAACATTCTATTTGCATAGAAGGTGTGTTGCGAAGCATGCTGGAGCGGATAGAAAAGCAAATGTTGGCATAAGTAACGATAAGAGAGATGAAAAATCTCTCCACCGAAAATCTAAGGTTTCCTGAGCAACGTTAATCGTCTCAGGGTTAGTCGACCCCTAAGCCGAGGCTGAAAGGCGTAGGTGATGGGAAACAGGTTAATATTCCTGTACCTGGTAAATTTCGTTTGACCATAAGGAGAGACGCAGAAGTGAAGGTTAGCCACCTGATGGATTAGGTGGTCTAAGTGTGTAGGTGTAGAAGGCAGGCAAATCCGCTTTCTTATTAACACTGAGGCACGAACGGGAGAGCATTAGCTCATAAACTAACCGTAATCATACTGCCGAGAAAATCTTCGTATGGGAGATGTTTATCAGATCGTACCGCAAACCGACACAGGTAGATGGGATGAATATTCTAAGGTGCTCGAGTGAGCCGTGGTTAAGGAACTCGGCAAATTAACCCCGTAACTTCGGGAGAAGGGGTGCCTCAAGTAAGTGAAGAGATTTACTCTCGGAGCAGAAAGAGGCCGCAGTGAAATGGCCCAAGCGACTGTTTAACAAAAACACATGTCTATGCGAAGTCAATTAAGACGATGTATATGGACTGACACCTGCCCGGTGCTGGAAGGTTAAGGGGAGAGGTTATTCTGCTTTTAGCAGGAGAAGCTTTGAACCGAAGCCCCAGTAAACGGCGGCCGTAACTATAACGGTCCTAAGGTAGCGAAATTCCTTGTCGGGTAAGTTCCGACCTGCACGAATGGTGTAACGATTTGGGCACTGTCTCAACCACGGGCTCGGTGAAATTGTGGTACCGGTGAAGACGCCGGTTACCCGCATATGGACGGAAAGACCCCGTGCACCTTTACTGCACCCTAGCATTGGGTTCGGGTAAAGCATGTGTAGGATAGGTGGGAGGCTTTGAAGCCGGGGCGCTAGCTTCGGTTGAGCCAACGGTGAAATACCACCCTTGTTTTATCTGGATTCTAACCTCGGCCCTTGAATCAGGGTCAGGAACAGTGTTAGGCGGGTAGTTTGACTGGGGCGGTCGCCTCCTAAATAGTAACGGAGGCTCTCAAAGGTTCCCTCAGCACGGTTGGTAATCGTGCGGCGAGTGTAAAGACATAAGGGAGCTTGACTGCGAGACCTACAAGTCGAGCAGGTGCGAAAGCAGGACTTAGTGATCCGACGGTAGCGAATGGAAGTGCCGTCGCTCAAAGGATAAAAGGTACGCCGGGGATAACAGGCTGATCTTACCCAAGAGTTCATATCGACGGTAAGGTTTGGCACCTCGATGTCGGCTCATCGCATCCTGGGGCTGAAGAAGGTCCCAAGGGTTTGGCTGTTCGCCAATTAAAGCGGTACGTGAGCTGGGTTCAGAACGTCGTGAGACAGTTCGGTCCCTATCCTATGCGGGCGCAGGATACTTGAGAAGGGTCGTTCTTAGTACGAGAGGACCGGAACGAACGTACCTCTAGTGCACCAATTGTCACGCCAGTGGCATCGTTGGGTAGCTACGTACGGTTGTGATAAGCGCTGAAAGCATCTAAGCGCGAAGCACGCTTCAAGATGATGTATCCCTCACAGCAATGTGACTAAAGACTCCTCGGAGATGACGAGGTTGATAGGCTGCAGGTGTAAGTATGGCAACATATTCAGCCGAGCAGTACTAATAAGTCGTGAGGCTTAATCAATATATTTTTATAAACAATCTTATTTTGTAATGGCTGCTCTTTCTTTCTTTCGATTTTATTTTAATTTTACAGAGTTTTCTGGTGACTTTAGCTAGGGTGTCACACCTCTTCCCATTCCGAACAGAGAAGTTAAGCCCCTACACGCCGATGGTACTGCATGGGTAACTGTGTGGGAGAGTAGGTAGTTGCCAGATTTTTTATTTTTAACAAACCCCGTTCTTACGGGGTTTGTGGTTTTAAAGGGAAAGATGGTTATACCTGCGAATATTTTAATATCAGTTAAGTTTAAGAATTGCATAAAATAGAGAATGTTTGTAACTGATTAAATTAAAACTGCGGAAATTCCAATTTTTAACTCCTTCATGTCTATTTTCAATCCCCAAAAAAAAATAATGTTCCATAGCCTATCTCGAATTAAATTATTCTTATATATTATAAGTACCATAATTTATTGTTCATTTGCATGTTTCTGGAAGAGATGGAGATCAGGGATATTACTTCAACTAATCCTTACAAAAACCGATATTAATAAAGAGATACATATTGAAATATTCTTATGTGACTCATCTTTTAGAGGATGATATGTATTCTCGTTTATTTCAGAAATATTTTACGGGGGTAATAAAGTGTAATTCACTATGACAATACACCTACACCTAACTCCACTTTAAAAGGCTGTATTTATGCTTTGATAAAATCTCTTATGGATGAGTTCACTCCAAGAAGCCAGATTTGGGATTTTTCGGTTTCGATTTTAGCTTAAAGTTATACCAGAAATTATTTAAAAAAGAGATTTTCGAAGTGGACTCAAGGATGATATTTCTCTTGTGGAATTTTTGCAATAATTGTTTGATAAAATCAAAAATATTTTTATTTTTGAAGTAAAAAAATGTTATACTTTTAGTATAGATAAATAGCTGTTTCGGTTTTTATAGTTTAACTAAGGTTAATGTTTCTAATTAACGTTGCCTCCCGATAATAGCACTAAAAGTAATACTCACTTGTAAATTCAATTCCTTATGGATATAGTCTAATTTATTGTGAGTTAGTGTACGCAAGTTGTATCCTTTATCCAGATCAAAATCCCACATTTTGCAATACCTGAATAAAAAAATAACAATATTATTCCAATTGAAAGATAAAGTACTACTACAAAATTTTACTTCATTATCAATCCTGCAGATTGTGAACTATCTATTTCCGCTTATTACTTTTCCATATCTCGTACGAGTGTTGGGACCTGAAAGATTTGGTTTGATAAGTTTTGCGTCAGCATTTGTCGGATATTTTGGAATAATAACCGATTATGGATTTAACCTGTCTGCTACAAGAGAAATTTCAATTAACCGGAAAGATTCACGGAAAATTTCTGAGATTTACAGCACGGTAGTATTTATAAAATCAGCCATATTTATTATAAGTTTTCTCCTGTTTGTAGTTATTATTTTTTACATACCAAAGTTTCAAGATGATTCTATTGTTTATTTAGTTAGTTTTGGGTCAGTTTTAGGCAGCACTTTGTTTCCAATCTGGCTTTTCCAGGGATTGGAGAGAATGAAATATATAACAATTCTGAATGTAATCTCAAGATTTATTCTTACCATATTTATATTTGCCTTAATAACCAAAGAATCAGATTTCATTTTATATATTGGATTAGTCAGTATTAGTTCAGTTCTTGTAGGTATAGTTAGTTTATTCATAGTTTCAATTTCATTTAAAGTAAAATTTATTCTCCCGGGTAAGAATGCAATAAAGTATCAGTTAATTGAAGGATGGTACATTTTTATTTCGTCCGTATCCATTAGTTTGTATACAATTTCAAATACTTTCATACTCGGGTTATTTACAAATAATAATGTTGTGGGATATTTTTCCGCTGCTGATAAAATAAGAATTGCTGTACAAAGATTATTCGGAACAGTTTCACAGACTGTGTACCCACATATTTCATTGTTATACAAACAGTCAGTTTCATCAGGATTAGAATTCGCCAGAAAACTTGTATACTTTACAGGTTCAATAAGCTTTTTATTTTCATTGGTTCTTTTTCTGTTTGCTCCCCAAATAATTAAAATAATATTAGGAGATAAATATCTACATTCAATTTTAGTGTTAAGAATAATAGCATTCCTGCCGTTTATTATCACTTTAAGTAATATTGTAGGTATTCAGACAATGTTGAATTTAGATATGAAAAAAGCATTCACGCAGATAATTGTATTGGCAGGAATAATAAACTTAATATTGGCATTTACTCTTGTTCCTTTTTTTGATGAAGTCGGGACCTCAATATCTGTTATGACTACTGAAATTTTAGTTACTGCTGGGTTGGTTTATTATTTATCAAAAAAGAAGATCAGTATACTGAAAGCTGCTTATGTATGATTATTTGATTGTTGGTGCCGGATTTACAGGATCTGTTATGGCTGAAAGGTTAGCTAGTCAGCAGAATAAAAAAATTCTGCTTGTTGAAAAAAGAAATCATATAGGTGGAAATGCATACGATGAATACGATGAGAATGGAATACTAATCCATAAATTTGGTCCGCATATTTTTCATACAAATAATAAAAAAGTTTTTGAATATCTGTCGCAGTTCACTGAATGGAGATTTTATGAACATAAAGTTCTTGCAAAATTAAATGGAGATATTTTCCCGATCCCGATAAACAGACTAACATTAAATAAACTATATAAATTAAATTTACAAACGGCAAAGGAAACAAAAGCATATTTAGAAAAAATGAAGGAATACAAAAACCCCATTTTGAATTCTGAAGATATAATTGTTAACCAGGTTGGTTACGATTTATTTGAAAAATTCTTCAAACATTACACACAAAAACAATGGGGAATAGAACCCAAAGAGCTTTTACCGTCAGTCTGTGGTAGGTTACCTGTCAGGACAAATGATGATTGCCGTTACTTTACCGACAAATATCAGTATATGCCAAAGGATGGCTATACTAAAATGTTTGAAAAGATGCTCAGTCATAAAAATATAGAGATTTTGTTAAAGACAGATTATAAGGCAATAATTAATGAAATCAAATTCAATAAAATGGTTTATACCGGACCAATAGACTATTTTTTCGATTATGAATTTGGGAAGCTGGAATATAGATCGATAAGATTTAAATTTGAGAACATAAATAGAAATGAATATCAAACTACCGCTCAGATAAATTACATGAATGGTGAAAAATTTACCAGAGTAGTTGAACATAAATATCTAACAGGTCAAAATACAAGGACGACCACAATAAGTAAGGAATATCCGCAGTTTGAAGGTGAACCATATTATCCGGTTCCAACTGAAAAAAACCATAATATTTATTCCTTATATAAAGAAAAATCAAAAAAAGTGAATAGTATAATTTTTTGTGGGAGGTTGGCTGAATATCAGTATTATAATATGGACCAGGTAGTTGGGAAAATACTAGGGATAATAGAATCAATATGAGTGAGAGTCCGTTAGTTACGGTTAATATATTATCCTTTAATAGAAAAGATGAACTCCGGCACACTTTGCAAAAAGTATATGAGCAGGATTATAAAAACATTGAAGTAATTGTAGTAGATAATGCATCATCAGATGAGAGCCCAAAAATGGTCAAGAATGAATTCCCTGATGTTATTTTGGTTCAATTAGAAAAGAATGTTGGGATTGCAGGGTGGAATGAAGGATTTAAAATCGCAAAGGGGGAGTATGTTCTGGTTTTGGATGATGATGCATATCCAGAAAAGGATGCTATATTATTAGCAGTTTATGAACTTAAAAATAAAGCTAATGTAGGTATCGTTGCATTGAATATCTATAATATTTATAAAGATAACATTGATCGTTTTCCTGGAGGATGGTTACCTCAGACAAATATAGTAAGATGTTATTGGAATTATTTTGTCGGATGTGCTTTTATAATAAGATTTGGATTATTTATTAATAACTTATTTCCTATCTCATATTTTATATGTTTTCATGAAATACCGATTACAAGATATGTTTTTCAATCTAATTATTCTATATTATATGATAAAAGAATTCGAGCATATCATATTAATCAAGTACTACAAGTAGATAATCCCTTAAAAGAATGTTATCATTTCCGCAATATGTTAAATTTTCTTCTTTGGAATTTTGCAATCCCATTCAATTTATTTTATGGTATGCGGGTATCTATATATTTTCTATTTAGATCAATTAGACGCAATTGGTTTAAATTCTATTTGGGATCATTTAGTTATCAAAATAAAAATCTCCAAGGGTACAGTTTAAGAAAAATGGATAAAAAGAAAGAGAGATTTTGATCGAAACTCAATTTATTGAATTCAAATTGACCAAAAAAATCACAAACAATTTTAAATTTTTATGCGTTTACTTCTATTAACGAATAATCTAAATTCTGTAAACGGGATAACCACTTTTTTATATCAACAATCAAAGGTACTTATTCAACTTAATAAGTACGATATATTTATTGCATGTAGTGGAGGAGATGCTGAAGAAAAATTTACTAATTTAGGTGTAACCCTTATCAATAAACCCTTTTTCAGTTTCGAAAAAAGGAATGTGAAAAATTTCATTAAAGCAGTTATATATTGTTTATTTATAATTATCAAATACAAGATAGATGTTATAAATCCGCAAATTCATTATACAGCCGCATTTAGTTTTTATGCAAATAAAATCTTGTCTAAACCATTTATTTCTACTGTTCATGGTGTCATAGAAACAAACTATTTCAAAATTGCTTTACGGTCAATTTTTATATGGTAAATAATTATTATAAAAATTATATAGAAAGCTCTCTGATTGATGCAAGAGTTAATCTTATTAGATGTCCATTTGAGAAGTTAAAACAAAAAACATTAAAAAAAGGAAAAATAAAAATAGTGAGTTCTGGTAGACTTGTGAGAGAAAAGTTCTTTGAAGTTTTTTTAGATGCAATTTCTTCTCTGAAGAATCGGTTCGACAAAGAGCAGAATTTTACATTGTTGGAAACGGTGATTTTATGGATGAATTAATTTAAAATTAAAATGGAATTAAATGTGGATGTAAAATTTACAGGTGCAATATCTGAAATTGAGAATTTCTTAGAGGAGACGCATATATTCGTTATGTCTACTGGTGATCTAAAGGAAGGATTAAGCCTTGGAATTATTCAAGCAGCGTTAAGGAGGAATTTAATTATTACACCGGGATATCCTTCTATACTGGAGTTATTTACACCTGGAGAAGATGGATTTTGTTTTAAAATGGGACTAGCGGAGAATTATCTACACTGTTAAAAAATGCGATAATACATTTCTCTGAATTTGAAGGTTTAGCTGAAAATTTTTATTTAAAAGTAGAGAAGGAATTTTCGTATCTAGAAAACGGAAAAAAATTCAATAAAGTTTATGAATTATTGACATGAAAAGAATATCGGTTCTCCTGCCTTGCTATAATGATGGTTTACATCTATATACAGCAATTAAAAGTATTCTTGCTCAAAACTTTAGAGATTTCGAGTTAATTATTATTAATGATGGTTCAACAGATAATTCGGAAGAAATAGTTTTATCTTACAAAGATCCAAGAATAAAATATAAAAAAAAGAACATTCAGGCCTATCAGACACTCTCAATTATGGATTGAAAATTGCTGAATGTGAATTAATCGCCAGAATGGATTCAGATGATTTAGCACTACCTTATCGATTTCAAATGCAATATAGTTTTATGTCAATGCATGTCAATTATGATGTAATATCCATGTTGGTATGCTTTATTAAAAAATAATAGGATAGAATATATTGTAAAAACCAAGGAACATTCTGAACAAATAAAAAAAAGATTATTACTATATTCTGAAATTAGTCATCCGGGTGTGCTCATGAAGAAATCAGCAATTCGCAAAATTGGTGGTTATACTTATCAATATAAAGATGATGTCTTTCAAGATTACGAATTATGGTTAAAAGGGAAGAATCAGTTACAATTTTATAATATTCAAAAAATTTTGTTATTACAAAGATTTAGGAGGAATTCATTATCAAGAAAGAATATAAATGAAAAGTATAAATTACATTATTTAATACAAGAACCATACTATTTCCCTGAAGAAATTAGGAAATTTGGAGTTTGTGATAAAAATGAAGAAATAATATTTCGAGGCTGGCGTGAATATTTCTATGGGGAAAAATGTATGGCCCGCACTTACTGGAAATCCTTAAATATAGAAATATTTAAGGATTACCGTATAATTATAGCCTATCTTTTAACTTTTTTAACCCACACCAATTTTGGTTCATTTTAAAAGAAATGAGAGTAAGATTTCGTCTAAATTATTTAATAAGATATTTTAACCTAAATTATAGATGCTTGAGAAAAGAATTGAAAGGTTTATTACATTAAAAATTGTAGATTCTATTTATAATTGTTTTTTTAAAGTTTTAAATATTTACGTATAGTTAATTCTATTGGAAATTTATTCTTGATATTTAATATGGCATTTATTGAAATATTAGTATATGTATTTTTATCTTTGAATAATAAATTGATTTTTTCTATTAGCTTTGTATAATCACCAGATTTGAAAATGAAACCATCTTGTCCATCTGATATTATTTCTTTTATGCATTCAAGATTTGATGCAATAACAGGGATTCCAAGTGACATTGCTTCTATTAAAACCAAACCAAATCCTTCAAGTTCTGTTGAAGGGAGAACTAGTAGATCGACATCTTTATAAATATCATTAATAGCAACTTGAGGTTTTCGTAAGATTATATTATTATAGCCCATTTTTATCAATAAATTCTGAAATCCTATTCTCAAGTCCTCCTTCCCCCACAAGGATTAACTTATATGTATTATCTTGGTTATACAGCAATTTGAATGCTTTAGTACAAACATGATCCCTTTGGATTCACAAAATCTACCAACAAAGCCTATGTTTTTTGATGAAAGTACCCTTGGTTTTAATGTAGAATTGTTTTCGATACCATGTTTAATAACTACTATAGATTTATTGGTATACTTTGACATTTCATTTTTTACACTTGTACTCACTGCGATGATAAAATGGCAAGGAATAAAATAATTTATAACGTCATTAAATATACTATGTGCTGTATAGATTATTTGAATATTAGGATAAAATATTTTCAATATAAAAATGAGCGGAATAAAAATTCTATAATGATAATTAATTAATTAAATTTATGTTCTTTAACTATTTTCAAAATATGAATACCATTAATTGCATATTGAATACAATTATATGAAAATGAATAAGGTAAAAAAAAGGTTTTAATGCTTGAAGATACAATCTTATTATAAGAATAAAAACCTTTAGATCCAACGATACATAAAGAATTAAGTTTATTGACCAAATGATTTGAATAAATAATAGTTGACTTCTCTATACCTCCTATATTGAAGGATTTAATAATATGAAGAACGTTCATTTTACTTATTTCCATATCAAATTTTAGCAAAATATCCATTTAAAAAAATTCATAGATAAAGACTATAAAGAAATACAAATAAAACAAGCTATACCTGATGATCAGTTTTGGTTCCTTAAGTATTCTGTATATCCATCTTAAATTGTATTTATCAAAAAAAACTGGGTAATAGTCTAATCTTTTCGCAGCTTGATGAATAAATCCACCACAAGTAAAGCCAATTCCTTTCCATCCAGTATTCTTTAGCTCGGATAGGAATTCTTCTTGAAGAATTTTACTCATTCCAACGATTACTACTTGAGGTTTAACCTGACTTAAATGATTGATTATAGCTTCTTTTTCAAAAATACTGTTAAAATATCCATGTCTATAACCAATGATATTAATATGACTATATTCATTTTTTACTTTTTTAATGAATGAATTGATTGATTCATCGGTTGATCCAATAATATAAACTGAGTATTGATTTGAGTTCAGGAAATTAAATACATCAGATGCATGAGATGACATATCAAATGAAAATCTATGAATATTTCCCATACCCAAAAGTTTTAATAATTTTGCCAAATAAAATGAATCAACAAATATTAAATGGGAATATTTAAATAGCTCAAGTTTTTTTCGCATATATAAATATGTATAAGGATTTATATAAGTTATTAAAGCACTTTTATATTCAAACACTTCTGTAATATCGATTAATTTATTGGAGGAAATTATAACTTGAGATAAATTTTTAATCATTTATTCTAAATCAACTGTAAAATTATTTTAAAATGATATATAACTATATATTATCTTTTCAATATTATGTTCTAATTTTAAACTCAATCTTTAAAAAAGCTGCTATGAAAAAAATTATTTTTCTTTTATTGTTGTTTATTACTCAACATTCTTATTCACAATTTCAAGTAAATTCAGAATCATATTCCGAAAGTGAGTACAAATTAGAAATTCAAATTGAACCAGAAAAGTTTTCAATTATCAAAACAGGTAATAATAAAACTATTCATTTCGATAAATCTACAATGGATGAATCTAAACCTGGTGCTTTTATTCTACCCCAAAAAGAAATATTTATTGCAATTCCTTGTAATTCTGATCCTGAAATAAAATTAAATATTATTAAAAGTGAAATAATAAAAGCAGTCCCAGAACTAAATCCCATAATTAATTTGGATATAAAAAATAATTCAATCCAGTATTCTCAAGTTACAGAATATAAAGAAAATTTGGATAACTCCTTTTTAAAATTAAAGGTTTTCTTTGGATTGACAATAACTACTGTGTTGACATTTCAATTAATAATTTTCTATATGATTTCATTAACAGAGATGTAATTCAGCTTCAAGATATTCAGGTAATGCTGAATTTCAAAAACAATATCTCATTTTCTACCACTCTTAATCCAAACATCAGTGATATTATAATCAATAAAGATTTTGCACTCAAAGTACAGCATAAACCTGTTTCGAAATTAAAAATTCAGATTCATGGATTGATTATTCAAAAACATATGTTAAAATTGGAACTGCAAAGGATGCAATTTATAGGTTATCTCCATCTGATTTACAACAGACTGGACTAATATTTATGGGATTAATCCTAAATAATTTAAACTATTTAATCAAGGGAAACAGATTCCCATTTATATTAAAGGCGAGAATGATGGCACCTTTGATCTAAATGACTTTATTGAATTTGTTGGAGTTAGGAATTAGGTGGTAAACACAGAGAGGTAAATTCTTTTAATCAGCCATATAATGAATACCTTGACAGATATTCAGATACTACTATTTATTGGTTAACCTGGGGTGGGGAGGATGGAATAAGAGTTGATGTTTCTGATGGAAATCCAAATTTATCTGTATCAGATGGCTTAGAATATTATGATGAAATTGTTCATCTTGAAACTGATAACTGGTTTGATTTTTTATGAGGTCAGGTGAAACGTGAACAACCATTTTGGGTTGGTAATAAAACCTGGATGGAAGGAAACCTAAATGTGGGAACAAAAAATGTAATATTTTATGCTCTTAAAGTTTTTCCAGATAAGTCTGTGAAAATATTTACAAAACTGCAGGATTATGCCTCAGATCTTTCTCATTCAACCAATTCACATCTGCTCTCATTAAAATTGAATTCAGATCCAACATCCTACCATTCAGGGTATATTGATAAATATCAACAGAAAGTTTTAAAGGGTGATCAAATTCTAAATTCCTTTTAAATGGAAAAAATACTTTAAAATTAAATTCGTTTCCCACATTGTCTGCTATAAATACTTGTATACTTGACTGGTATGAAATTGAGTATCCAAGATATTTAAATGCTCAAAATGATTCATTAGTTTTTTCTTTCCCCTTTATTACTAATAATAAAGTTAAAAACATAAAAATATTAAATGTGGATTCAAACGAATTCTCATTATGGAAATATGGTGGTAAATTTAGAATATAACCCAGATGTAAAACAAAATCAATTAAATATAAATGATTCTGTTGATGCAGCAGATAAGTTCGTTTTGAATCAGGTAAATAAAAAATTAAAACCAATAATCTATTATAAAAAGCAATTCACGAATCTTAGAAACCCACAAAACAATGCAGAGTATTTAACTGTTACAAATAAAAAATTTATCCCTAAAGCAAATGAATACATACAATTTGTTTCTTCTCATTACAATATAAAAACCAGGTTGATTGATGTTGATGATATATATGATGAATTTGCGTATGGATATTTTAATCCAGAATCAATAAAGGATTTTCTGAAAACTACACACAGTTGCTGGCAGCAGCCTTTTCCATCATATGTATTCTTAATTGGTACAGCTACATATGATTATCATGGGAATAAAACTAAGTATATGAGCGAACCTCCTGTTTATAATTATGTCCCTTCTTTTGGTGCATCTGTCAGTGATAATTGGTTTGTAACATGGGATTCAACAGGAGCATATGTTCCGCAAATGGATATCGGAAGACTTCCTGTAAATTCAGTAGATGAATTAAATGATTATTTATTAAAACATATTAACTATGTACAGCAGAAACCTGATGAATGGAATAAAACATTTTTATTTTTCTCAGGTGGAAACGGAGACAATCAGTCCCAACTTGATCAGTTCAGAAATGTAAACGAATATGTTATAAACAATTTTGTTACTCCTGCTCCGATCGGAGGTACTTACAACCATTTTTATAAAACAATAAATCCCAAAACAAATTTTGGCCATTATACATTAGAGCAATTTCAGAAG
>CAVXRO010000002.1:0-179663 GCA_963764235.1 uncultured Bacteroidota bacterium
ATATTACTGGCTGTGTTTTTAACAATTATGGTCTGGGGGGTTATCCTGCCTCAGCATTCCCAGAAATACGATGACCGCAAAACACCGATTTATGAATTCGCTCAATCCCCTCAATTCGTCAATCCGCTCAATTCCCCTTCCAGAAAGCCTGCAATTACCCTGTGCCCTTTATTATTGAAATGTATCCCGTCCCCATACAGATAATAACTCCCGAAATTCTTATAATCATCTCTGAACGCATTCCGCAGGTCAATTAATCGGATATTAAGTCGCGCCAGTTTCTTCTTCATAAGTTGCTGCGGATAAAATATTCTTTTTCTATTCGCTGGGTTGTCATTCTGGTTGTAACTTCTTAGCTGGTATTCATACGGCAGCAGTACCACCAGGAATTTTATTCCCAGTGTATCGCACGCGGACGATATCTGTTCGAGATTTTTTATTGAACTCAACAGCAGAGGGTTATCCTCTGAATAAAATTGCCTGTCATACTCATAATAAGCGCGGGGCCGGTCACTGAAAAGGTTCTTAAGGAAATGATATGCTTTTGAATTATGCCTGAAGAAATTAATGATATCATTCAGGAGGCTGCCGCCATAGAATTCGGATGAATTTTCATCGGGATAGTTGGAGTAAATGTCGTTCAACGTCCAGAACACAACTACCGAATAGAAATCGAGATTGAACCTGTTTTCTGTAACAAATACATTAAAAACATTTAAGTAGTCATTTGACGAATAACCAATGAGAGACGGGTTTATCACGGGCTGACTATCGGGACTATTATTTATTATTCCCGCGTACGTAGAATCATTCTCCACGCTGATGCCCATCGTTACTGAATCACCCAGGTAAAGGACCTTGCGTATACTGCCGGTCGCAGGTTTAAAGTATTTCCACGCATGATAGCTATTGGATGCCTTCTCTACTTCCCCTGAAAAACCGATGGTATTCGATTTTATACCAGGAGAATCATCATAAAGCGAATCGACTACCAGGTTTGCGCTTGTTCCTGATAAAGTAATCTCCGGCACAAATATTCTCACTGCTGCTTCAAGCAGGAGAAAAATTATTACAATAACGACTACATTGTAAAGTATGATCAGTAAATATCTTTTCATCCCGGTTTCTTGTGATATGAGAGCAGTGCGTTTGGTTGCGATTGACATTTTTCCGTTTTATTTTGTAAATATATACAAAAACAGGAGTTATATATGCAAATACCGCTTGAAATATCCTACCGGGACGTAAAAAAAACAGAAGAGATCGACAGTTTAATACGCGAGAAAGTAAATAAACTTGAAAGAGTATGTGATTATATGACCAGCTGCAGGGTAGCAGTGGAGAAGCCGCAGCGGGCAATAAATACAGGGAATCCTTACCGGATAAGAATCACTATGCGTGTGCCGCTGGGACATGAACTGGTTGTGGAAAGGAAACCCGGGGAGGGTGATATGTCAGATGCCCTCGAAAAAGTTATCCGCGCTGCTTTTGATGCGGCAAAAAAGCAGCTTGAGAAAATAACCCAAAAGCAGAGAGAAAATGTAAAACAACATCCTCAGCAGGAAGTTGCGGCTATTGTTGACCGGATCTTTCACGAGGACGGCTACGGGTTTCTCAGGACAATAAACGGAAGAGAGATCTATTTCCATAAGAATAGTGTTGTGAATAAGGACTTTGAAAAAATGGAAACAGGGATGGGCGTTAATTTCTTTGAGGAACAGGGAGAAGAAGGTCCGCAGGCATCTACCGTCCACGTAATTCAGAATGCATCAAAACTATAATCGAATGATCAACACCGGGTTTTTATCAACCCGGTGTTGATGAGTTAACTTTTACCCGGCGAAAACCCGCTTCCCAAGGCTCTTTTTCGGGGAATTTATGATGATAAATTAAACATCAGTTTTTCGATAATGAAAAAAAAGCTTTCCTGCTTTACGGCGTTCCGCAATGAATACAGCGGCATCATCAGGACTGAAATCCTCACACGTTTTCCGAAATAGATTAAGCTTGTTAACTCCCGGATTCCCAGAGGAAGTTTGGACGGATGAACGCGACCTCGAAGCCCATCTTCTGTATATTCTGAAGCGACTGTGATCTCTTCTGTTCATTATCTTCGGCGGTCTCAACTGTAAGTACCTTGCATCCGAGTTCAGCCGCATCCTGGATCCTCCGCGCTATTAAAGCTGTCTGTGCACCCTTCCCTCTGTAATCAGGCAAAGTACTCGCAAACGAGAGCCACCCGCAGTCGTCTTTTACATACATCGACGCTGCCGCTACCGGTTCATCATCGTCAAGCGCAAAGTAGGTTTTCCAGCATTTCCGCCCGACAAGATTTGTAAACCACTGACTCATTCCGCCGGGCCATTCAAAACTGCTTGTGATAATATCTCCGAATCTCTCAGCTTCACGGCTGCTTCTTACCGCTCTTATCTCAAGCTCCGTTTCAACCTGTGGGGGATTCTCAACCCCGCGGTAATGCTTTACCCAGTTGTTGTAATGAAGTATGTTCCGTTTCTCAAACCAGTCCTTTAACTGCGAAGGTGCGGCTTCCGGGTGAATCTGTATAAAGAACCTGTTTATCCCCGCATCTTTATATTTTGAAATAATATTGTCAACTATCTCCTCGGATGCCGTTTGAAAAAGTCCCAGTCCTATCACCCGGTTGAACCCGAGTATGTCGATATTCTTCACAAGCGCAGCGCACGCGGATCCGATCGAGAATACCTTGATGCCGAATTTATCGGATAACTTTTGTCCCGCCGCATTGTACATATCCTGCCACGCGTTTACTTCACAGGATGCGATAGAACGAAATAATGTTGTTGTAAGCATAAAACAATCCAATCTTCAATTTTCAATATTAAATTTTCAATCAACTGACCTCCACCTCCCGCTCTGCGCGCTGTGCTCATCCCCCTTTGCTCTCCGCAATTTACCCTCTGCCTATTCCTCGTCTCTGTGAACCGTATCGGGAGAAAAAGCGGGGAGGCACACAGCAATATATTCCGCACCTTCAGGATCCGGCGTGCTGTACTGAATCCACTCACCCTTACGGGTTATAATTGCCTCACCGGCCTTCACATTAAAAATAGTATCCCTGGTCTTTACCCGCAGAAGACCTTTCAGAACAACAGTGTACTCATCAAATTCGGGAGTCTGTCCCGGTTCAACCCAGCCTTTGGGACTCTTCATTTTAGCGATGCTTATATCACTCGAATTCGAATTCACTCTTCCGATGAATTCATCAATTATTTTCGGCTTATTCCCGGCGGCTTTTATCACCGACGATGATTTAATATAGTCAGGCAATACCTTCTCCTTTTTTAATTTTGCCATTCAGCAATTTAACAATTTAACCATATAACAATTAAACCATTCAGTACAAAATTTTTAAGCGATGTGAATCACCAAAATTGTTTGATTATTAGGATAGATTAAACTAAAAGTACAGGTGAAAAAATAACTATGGCGAAGAAAGATTTTTTGAAATTATTAAAAGATCTTACCGAAGATGCACAGGATAAGTTGAAGAGAAAGAAAATGCCGAATTGGACGGATCCCATGCTCGCAAAACTCACACACGATTACTTCTCACATAAAAACTGGATTTACGAACGGAAGCTCGACGGCGAAAGGATACTCGTCTTCTGCAGGAACAAAGAGATTAAGCTGATGACGCGCAACAAAAAAGAGGCAGGTAAACCATACCCTGAGATCGTTGAAGCCTTAGGCAGATATTCAGGGACCGACTTCATAGCCGACGGCGAGATGGTCGCTTTCGACGGTAGAATCACCAGCTTCTCAAAACTCCAGAATCGTATGCACCTGAAGAATGAAAAGGAAATAAGGAACAGTAAAACCAAAGTTTATTTGTACCTCTTCGACCTCCTTTACTATGATGATTATGAAATTACCGGACTCTCCCTGATGGACAGGAAAAAAATTCTTTGGGCCGCATTCAAATTTAAGGATCCTCTAAGGCACACAACTTACAGAAAGGAGAATGGTGAGGATTATCTTAAAGATGCTTGCAGGAAAGGCTGGGAGGGTTTAATTGCCAAGGACGGCACCAGCACCTATACGCATTCGCGGTCGTCCGACTGGCTGAAGTTCAAGTGCTCAAAGCAGCAGGAGTTCGTTATCGGCGGCTACACCGATCCGCAGGGAGCAAGAACAGGCTTCGGCGCGCTCCTGATTGGTTTCTATAAGAAGGATAAACTACTTTATGCCGGCAAGGTCGGTACCGGCTACGATGACGAAACGCTTAAGAGGATGTCAAAGCGCCTTCATAGCATTGAGAGAAAAACCTCCCCCTACGATGAAAGGGTTAAAGAGAAGAACGTTCACTGGGTTTCACCGGAGCTGGTGGGACAGGTAGGTTTCACAGAATGGACTTCGGATCATAAGCTGCGCCATCCAAGGTTTATGGGACTAAGAAGAGACAAATATCCTAAAGAGGTAATAAGAGAAGAGGCAGACTGATGGGTGAAGAATTAAAGTTCGGCAAACATACTGTAGAACTTTCTCATTCGGATAAAATCTATTTCCCCGATGAGAAGTACACCAAGGGCGATCTTGTAAATTATTACAAAGATATAGCAGAGGTAATGCTTACTTACCTTGAGGACAGGCCGCTTGTAATGCTCCGTTATCCCGACGGTATTAACGGAGAAAGCTTCTTCCATAAAGACGCGCCCAGCTACTTCCCCGGCTGGATAAAGACAAAATCCGTTAAGAAAGAAGACGGGGGAACCGTGAACCATGTAATTTGCAACAATGCCGCCACGCTCGTTTACATAGCTAACCAGGGATGCATCACGCCCCACATCTGGCTCAGCAAAATTGATAAGCTGGATAAACCCGATACCCTCATCTTCGATCTTGATCCCCCGGGAGACGATTTCGGTGAAGTCATCTTCGCCGCCAAAGAACTCCGCAAGCTGTTAACCGGCGAACTCGGCATCACCACCTTCATAAAAACAACAGGCTCGAAAGGAGTACACGTGGAGATACCGCTGCAGCGAAAAGAAAACTTTGATGAAGTTAGAGAGTTCGGACAGAACGTTTCTAAAGTCCTTACTGGCAGACACCCCGACCGCCTCACCAGCGAAGTAAGAAAGAACAAGCGGAAGGGAAGGGTATTCCTCGACGTTGCCCGTAACGCGTATGCACAAACCGCAGTAGCCCCATACGCAGTAAGAGCAAAACCCGGCGCTCCCGTCGCGGCACCAATCGGATGGGACGAACTCAACGGAAGTATGTTGCCTCAAAAGTACAACATAAGGAACATCTTCAGGAGGCTATCGCAAAAAGAAGATCCATGGAAAGACTTATGGAAGCACGCGGCCACCATAGGAAAAGAATCGAAGAAAGTAGAAGAAATACTTAACGAAGAAAACAAGAAACAAAAAGGAGATTAAGATGAATGAATTACTCAAGAAACTATCGGAAAAATACGGACTATCAGAGCAGCAGTCGTACGAAGCATTTAAAATGGTGCTCTCATTTCTGAAAGACGAGCTGCCCGATCCGGCAGGCACCCAGCTCAACGAACTTCTGATTACTATGGAAAGTAAAGACACGCCGGGCAACGCAATAAAGGATCTCGGTTCAAAGTTCACAACAAAGTAGTTTCAGGAGAAGAAAGGATCGTCTGACTTCTGACTACGGTCTTCTGACTCCTCTTACATTAACATTTTTTAATGTAATATTAAGACAATATTAATAGAGGCGTCCCATATTTGCAACAGTCATAAGAGATAGTCCTTACATATAATTTATACCTGGTAGAGGCGCACCCGTAAGTAGAAATATGAAGGGTTTGCGTCTCTCCTGGTTTTAAACCCGAACCTGCTTTCTGCATTCTAACTCCTAACTTCTTTGTTAATTTCCTCACTTTTTTCGTTGCCCTTTTACTTTTTCCTTATAAAATCATTATACTTGATCTTTCAAATATCAAAAAATAAAGGAAGAATAATGGCAATCGGAGCAGACAAGGTTGTTACGTTAAATTATAAATTGACAGACGACCAGGGAAACGTGATCCAGATAACAAACGATAACGAACCGTTCGTATACCTGAGCGGAAACAACCAGATTCTCCCAAAGCTCGAAGAAGAGATTAACGGAATGTTAATAGGTGGAAAGAAAAGTATCGGGCTGAGCTCATCCGATGCGTACGGTGACTATGACGAAAAGGCCGTTCAGCAGGTAAAAAAGCAGGAATTCCCCGAAGGCGCGAATCTTGAAGAAGGAATGGAGTATATGGCTCAGACTCCCGACGGAAAGCCCATTCCCTTTGTGATAAAAGAAGTAAAAGACGACGATATAACAATAGATTTCAATCATCCGCTTGCCGGAAAGAACTTAAATTTTGATGTAGAACTCGTCGACGTACGCGACGCTACCGCTCAGGAACTGGAACACGGCCATGCCCACGGACCTAACGGCCATGGTCACCACCATTAGGTATTCTTCCTGAACAAGTTTCAGGATCCTTGGCTCTCTGCGCCTTGCATTTTAATCCTGCAAATTGTAATATAATATATACATATACCCATCCTTTCCACTTTTAATGGGTTATTAATGCGGGTTCGTAATGCGGGAGGTCATCAATGAAAAATAAAGTACTTTTCCTATCAGTTTTTCTCTTTTCCTTCGTCCTTTTCACTTCCAATAACTTTGCACAAGACCCCACTCAAAGTTTAATAGACGTCAGCAACATAACCTCCTGGGTGGGAGATAACGGTTTTCACGACTGGGTAATTAATGGTGAATACAACGGAAGCTACCCAAGGGGTTTACCTGTGGGTATAGATTTTACTGAAGGGATCTGCTGGGGAGGACTCGTTAACGACGGAAATCCCCAAAAAGTAAGAGTAAACGGCAACACATATGGTTCCGGGTGCTCACCCATAACCAGGCTGTTCAGGGTAAGATCAGACTACTACAAAGCAGACCTTACAGATGACGCAGCAAATTTTTTATTGAAAGATCGTGCGGACATTACAGCCGGAGACCTGGCGGCAGTAAAAAGACAGTATGAAAAGGACTGGGACGAATGGCCGGCAGACAGAGGCGCACCTTACTATGACGCAGACAAAGATGGCAGCTACAACCCCGATGTAGACATCCCCGGAGTACCAGGCGCGTTGCAGACAATCTGGATAAACTACAATGACGAAGGCGTACCGCTGTATGGTTCAGATCCAATCGGACTGGAAATACAGGAAACCTACTGGGCCTACACCTCGCTTGGCAGGATTGGCAATGTTATATACAAAAAAGTTGATATCATATATAAAGGAACAGCCGTCACCGCACCCGGTTCGACAATCGACAGTATGTACATCTGTCAATGGACCGATACAAATATTGGAAACTATACAGATGACTTCATCGGAACAGACACAACGCTGAATCTGGGCTACACATATAACTCAAGCGATTATGACCGTGAATACAATAAATACAACCTGGTGCCTCCTGCTGCCGGGAATACCATCATACAGGGAGTTTCAAGACACACCGGGAACAATTCCGACAGTGCAATCTTCAATTTTAAATGGGAAAACGGACGCAAATATTTCAACCCGAAGCCGCTGACCGTATCTATTCTGCACAGAGTCGCCGGATGCTTTGCAGACCCCTCCTTTTCATATACCGGTACGCTGGAATTTTACAACCTTATGTCGGGATATACACCTGACCCGCCGTATCCCAGCAGAGAAACATACTGTGAATTTATGGGTTACGGAACCTTTATGCTTCCGGGCGATCCCGTAACCGGAACAGGAGACGTTGACGGAATAAGAGACGGCCCCGGCTCCAGGAGATACTGGTTAATGAACGGACCATTTAATATGCAGTTGGGCGACACTGCAGAAGTGGTGATAGCTTTAGTCGGAGGAATGGGTGAAGACCACCTGGCAAGCGTTACAGCCTTAAGGCGCAACACAGCAGGAGCGATACAGCTATACAATGCACTTGTAGACGAAATAACTAATGGAAGCTTAGAAGTAACTGCACAAACCAGGACAAGCGGCAATACTGGTCCCAAAAACTACATCCTTTACCAGAACTATCCGAACCCTTTCAACTCCTTCACCACAATCAGGTACCAGCTGCCCGACCCTGCATTCGTAAAGCTGACAATTTACGACGTACTGGGAAGAGAAGTAGCGCAATTAGTAAACGAGGAAAAACCGGCAGGTTGGTTTAGCGTAAGGTTCGACGCAAAGAACCTGGCCAGCGGCGTTTACCTTTATAAAATCTCCTTCGACAATGAATACAACAAACAGGTCTTCGACGCCCTGAACAAAACGATGAAATTCATCTTACTAAAATGATTGGTTGTCGTATGTCATTTCAACCCCCTGTCATCTCGACCGCAGAGAGAGATCTTATATTTTCATATCCCCGCCATTTCTGCGGATATTCGTTCATACTATAAAATATTTTTATTGTCGAATATTGTGTTTGACCCTTTTTCTTTATATGTTAGTGTACCCCTTTGAGGGGGGTGCAGCCCCCGGTGGGGGAAAATAATTATTAAAGAGGTCAAAAAAGCAGAAAATGACTGATTTAATTGAGAAATTGCAGCAAATAGGACTCTCGAAACGCGAGTCAGAGATCTATATCGCCCTCCTTTCAAAAAAAGAATTCAGTGCCCCGGAAATAGGAAAAATTACTTCGGTTTCAAGAAATAAATCTTATGAGGTTCTTCAGAGCCTGGTTAAGAAAAAACTTGTTAACGAAAAACTGAAGAACGGCACCAAGGTGTTCAGCGCAATTCAGCCCGATATTGCCCTGGATAATATTATTTCCGTCTATGAGGAGGAATTAAATGAGAAGAGGCAGCTGTCCGCCGGGTTCAGCGCGGAATTAATGGAGCTGCATACCGCAAATGAGAAGATCTCAAATCCCCTCGACTATATTGAGATACTAACCGACCTTGGTCAGATCAGGAAGCGTTGGATGGATCTGCAGGCAAATGCTTCTTCTGAGATCCTCGGGTTTAATAAACCTCCTTTTGCGGTAAGCCTTGAACAGAATGTTTCTAACCAGCAGAAGATCATGCAGAGGAAAATTAAGGAAAGGGGTATTTATGAATCCAGTAACGTTAATTCTCAGGATTCGTTTTACCATTTTATTGCCGCGATAGAGGCTTATGAACGTATCGGTGAGGAGGTGAGGGTTAATCCTTCTCTGCCGATGAAAATAATAATCATAGATGAGCGGATAACCATGCTCGCGCTGAATGATCCGGTTTCCATGAAGCCGAGTATTACAACAATAATTGTTGAACATCCGGATTATGCCAGAGCCCAGAAGTTGATTTTTGAATATTACTGGAATAAATCGTACACAATCGCTGAGTTTAAGAAGAGATCTATAGATGGCAGAGCCTGGGATTCGCCTTCTATAGTTTAGTTTGTAAATATCAATTCTTTATACGGAAAAGTGCGTATATGAAAAAAGAAATCGTTCCATATCTTAATTGAGAAGGGTTTCTTTTTTTTATATATAGTTTGGGATATCCTGATTCGGGAAATATTAAACTGCTTTTCTACCGTCCCACATTAAATGACCCCTGAGCGGGTTAGTAATAGTTTCTCCAATTATAATATAGTGAGGTTTCTGTGAAGTCATTATATGCACTTCCGGTCATTCTGCTTTGCTTTATGACAAACACTTCCGCTGAGCTTCAATCTCTTTCTGACAGCGCGATTACGGCATGGACAGCCTTTTATAATGGTCCGGGTAATGATATCGACCAGGCCTGTGCCGTTGCGGTTGATGGTTCGAACAATGTATATGTTACCGGAGCAAGTCCCGGCCAGTCTTCGTCAAATGATCTTGCAACTGTTAAATATAACTCTTCGGGCATTCAGCAGTGGGCGGCGCGATATAATGGTCCCGGGAACGGCGACGACCAGGCGAAGGCTATTGCAGTTGACGACTATGGAAATGTTTATGTTACCGGATACAGCTTTGGTGTAAATTCATCCGATTATACCACTATTAAGTATGATGCCTCTGGTACGGAGGTGTGGACGGCACGTTTTAACGGAACAGCTGATAATGACGACAGGGCTAATGCGATTGCCGTTGATAATTCGGGCAACGTTTATGTTACGGGAATGAGTACCGGTACGCTGTATGACTATGATTATGTTACAATAAAATATAATTCAGCCGGTACGCAGGAATGGACTGCCGTGTATAACGGACCGGGGGATTTTATCGACTATGCCTGCTCCGTCGCCGTTAATGATTCCGGAAATGTATACACGGCAGGATGGAGCACGGGTATAAATGGTTTTAATGACTATGCAACGGTAAAGTATGATCCCGATGGAACGGAGATATGGGCGGCCCGCTATCATGGTCCCGCAGAGGAAAGTAGCGATGCCTGCTATGCTATGAAGGTTGATTGTGCCGGTAATGTGTACGTTACCGGGGGAAGCGTAAATCTGAACGGGGATCGTGATTATACTACTATTAAGTATAGTCCGTCGGGATCTGAAGAATGGACCGCACGCTATAACGGGATAGAATTCGGATTTGATACGGCTCTTGATCTGGTCGTCGATTGTTCGGGCAATGTTTATGTGACAGGCAAAAGTGAGGGTCTGAATACCAGTCTTGATTACCTTACTGTGAAGTATAATTCGTCCGGTAATGAAGAGTGGACTGCACGATACGACGGACCGGCTCACTCTGAAGACGGGGCATCTTCTATCGCCATGGATAATTCGGGCAATATATACGTTACCGGGATCGGCACGGGATTGAATTCATCCTTCGATTATACAACAATAAAATATAACCCCTCAGGTACCGAGGAATGGGTTTCTGTTTTCAACGGCACCGATAACAGTGAGGACTGGGGCTGTGATGTTGCGGTTGATGGTTCAGACAATGTATACGTGACAGGTTATAGTTTTAATTCGTCATCTTCATTCGATTACGCTACTATTAAATATCAGCAGTTACCTGTGCCTGTTGAATTCAGCTCCTTCTCGGCAAATGCCGCTGGTAGTGACGTGGTTCTGAACTGGGTGACCTCAACCGAAACAAATAACAGTGGTTTCGATATTGAAAGAACGGAAGTAACAAAAGATAACGCTGATTGGGTGAAGATTGGATTTGAAGCCGGCAGCGGAACAACAACGAAACCCGTATCATATACTTTTACCGACAGGAATGTTTCTGCGGGCGTGTATGCCTACCGGTTAAAGCAGATAGATCTTGATGGTTCATTCTCTTACTCAAACGCGGCTGAAGCGGAAGTAAATACACCGCTGCGGTTTTCATTAAGCAGTAATTATCCTAATCCTTTTAATCCTTCAACTCAGATTGAGTATTCTGTTCCGGATGACGCTTATGTAAGCCTGAAAGTATATAACACGCTTGGTCAGCAGGCCGCATGCCCGGTTGATGGAATGGTGAAAGCCGGAATCCATAAAGTTGTGTTTAACGCTTCCGGTTTGTCGAGCGGCGTTTACTATTACAAAATTGAGTCGGATAACAAGGTTCTTGTTAAAAAGATGATGGTCGTGAAATAAGTTCTGTTACTTCAATTATTAATTTTTATATAAGGAGGTTCATATGAAAAATATATACCTGCTCCTTTTCATCAGTTTGAATCTTGTGTTTCTTAATGGACAGTCCAGTCAAAACGGACTCTTCTCCTCCTCCTATATTGGCGGAGCCTCATCTGAAACCCTCACTGATAGTGCCCATCAGATATGGTCAGCCCGGTATGATGGTCCGGGTAATGACTGGGATGAGGCTCTCGCTATTGCACTGGACGGTTTGGGCAATGTTTACGTAACCGGAGGGAGTCCTCCCGCACCTTTTACCGCATTCGACTACGCCACTATTAAGTACGATGCTTCCGGTACGCAGCAATGGGTTGCGAGGTATACGGGTACACCTTCCGGCGTAGATGAGGCTTTTGCAATTGCAGCCGACAATTCAGGGAATGTTTATATAACCGGGTACAGCGACGGCGGAGTAACTTCGAACGATTACGCTACAATAAAATATAACACTTCCGGCGATCAACTGTGGGTTGCCAGGTATAACGGACCGGCAAGTGATGATGATGCGGCAAATGCAATAGCTGTTGATAATTCAGGCAGCGTTTTTGTTACGGGCTCCAGCAGATCTACACTGTATAACTATGATTGTGCCACTGTTAAATATGACCCCTCGGGTAATCAGCTTTGGGCCGCCAGGTACGATGGACCCGCAAATAGTTCTGATAACGGGTCTTCGGTGGCGGTTGATGATCTGGGAAATGTTTATGTTGCAGGGTTCAGTATGAATTCAAGCGGACTTTTTGATTATATTACTATAAAGTACAATTCGGCCGGTGTTCAGCAGTGGGCTATACGGTATGGAGCAGACGGAAGCGGGGATAATATTTGTACCGCGATGGCCATTGACGGGTCAGGTAATGTGTATGTTACCGGCGGCAGTACAAGTGCAGGCGCGCCGCTTGATTATGTTACTATTAAATATAATTCTGCGGGCGAGGAACTATGGGTTGCCCGCTATGATGGGCCGGGAATTGACTTTGATGAGGCTAAATCTGTTAAGGTTGATGCTTCCGGAAATGTATTTGTATCCGGGAAGAGCTTTGATGTTAATACATACCTTGATTTTGCTACCGTAAAGTACAACTCGTTGGGTATCCAGCAGTGGGCTGCAAGATACGATGGTCCCCTTAGTATTGATGATGAGGTTACGGGTATGGCACTTGATAATCAGGGTAATGTTTATGTAACGGGTGTCTGTGTGGGGGAGACGATGGATTACGATTTCTTCACTTTTAAATATAATACTTCCGGCGAAGAACAATGGATGGCTACCTATAATGGTACGGGAAATATGGGCGACAAGCCTTTCGGTATTGCAGTAGACGCTGCGGGGTATGTCTACGTTGCAGGTTACAGTTACGGCGAAACTTCTTTTGATTATGCTACAGTGAAATACGGACAGACTGTGGTACCCGTCGAACTGGTTTCTTTTAGTGCAGTTCCGTCCGGCAGTAATGTGAATTTGTCATGGACAACGGCAACCGAGACAAATAATAAGGGCTTTCTGATAGAGAGAAAATCATTAGACGGCCGCTGCGAGGATATAGGTTTTGTAAACGGACAGGGGACAACAACCTCTTTGCATGAATACAGCTACTGCGACAGAAATATCGGGACCGGCAGCTATTCTTACAGGTTAAAGCAGGTGGACTTTAACGGGACAATAAACTTTTCCAGAGACGTGGACGTTACTGTGGATGCTCCTTCGAATTTTGCTCTGGCTCAGAATTATCCCAATCCATTTAACCCGTCAACAACAATAGAATACACCCTGCCTTCTGATGGATTTGTAACACTGGACATTTATAATGCCCTCGGTCAGCATGTTGCATCACTGGTTAAAGGTTCTGAAAAGGCGGGTGTGCATAAGGTGGTATTTAATGCAGAGAATTTATCCAGCGGAATGTACTATTACAGGATCGAAACCGGAAGCAGTGCTGCCGTAAGAAAAATGATGCTGATGAAATAATATCATCCGGCGATACACTTTCAAAAGGGATTTTCCTTATTTTGGGATCAGATATTGAAAATCTGATCCCAGGGTATTAAAATGGCATCACATCTTTTAAGTAAATCTTCTTTTCTGAAGGGACTCCAGTGCGGGAAGGGTCTCTATCTTTATAAACATCATTACGACTGGGCTGACGAGATATCCGATAGTCAGCAGGCGATATTCCAGACGGGACACAACGTGGGAAAGCTGGCGCAGACCCTGTTACCGGGCGGTGTTGATGCGTCGCTGCCGTTTGGTGATCATCCCGGATCGGATGAACAGGTCAGACTTACAACTCAACTCATCGACAGCGGTCAGAAGGTGATCTATGAGGCGGCTTTCCTTTTTGACGAGGTTCTGGTTATTGCTGATATTATGGTGAGGTGGGGGAATAAGTGGAAGCTGTATGAGGTGAAAAGTTCTACCGGGGTTAAGGAGGTGCATTATCCGGATGCCGCGGTTCAGTATTATGTTATTTCAAAATGCGGACTGGATGTTGCCGACGTCTCGATCGTCTATATAAATAATAAGTATACAAGGCATGGTGAGCTTGATGTTTCGCAGCTGTTCAGCATCCAGTCGGTGTGGAACGAGGTTAATGAGATGCAGTATGCTGTTGAAGAGGATATTAAGAGATTCAAAAAGCTGCTGGCACAGAAGGAGATCCCGAGGATGGATATTGGTCCTTACTGCAGTGATCCGTACCTCTGTTCTTTTATCGGGTATTGCTGGAAGGATATCCCCGCGAATTCGGTGTTTGATATCGGGGGAATGCAGGCGAAGAAAAAGTTCGCTATGTATAATGAGGGGATAGTGAGACTGGAGGATATTCCTCTTGATTATCCGCTGAACGCTTCGCAGTATCTGCAGGTTGAAAGCTACAGGAAGAGATCGACGCATATCGATAAGAAGGCTGTAAAGGAGTTTCTGGATTCGCTTTCTTATCCTCTTTATTTCCTTGATTTTGAAACGATAAATCCTGCCGTGCCGCTGTTCGATAACGCGCATCCCTACCAGCAGATACCCTTTCAGTATTCGCTTCATTGTAAGGATACGTCCGGATCGGAGACGGAGCATTATGAGTTCCTTGCCGATGCTGCGGGCGATCCAAGGATACCGTTCGTTGAAAGTCTTCTTCGAGATATCGGAAAGAAGGGGGATATTCTTGTGTACAATCAGGCATTCGAGAGTACACGATTGAAGGAACTGGAGAGGGATTTTCCGGGCTACAGTAAGAGGATAAATAATGTGCTCTCGAGGATAACTGACTTAATGGTTCCGTTCAAACAGAAGCACTATTACACACACGAAATGAACGGGAGCTACTCGATAAAGTCAGTGCTGCCTGCGCTTGTGCCTGAGATGTCATACTCCGAACTTGAGATAGGGGAGGGAGGAACGGCCTCGCGCGCGTTTGAGAGTCTTTATTTTGAGGAGGATGCGGATCGTGTAAGCGAGGTACGCCGCCAGCTGCTTGCCTACTGCGGCACCGACACCCTCGCCATGGTAAAGATCTTCGAGGTGCTTGGTACGAAATGAACAGCTCGGGACGAAGCTGGCAGCAGGTCGGGACCGAGTTGCGGCCAGGCCAGTACAAATCCCGCAGAGTAAACGGAGAAATTAAGTTATGAAAATATTACTGGCTGTATTTATTTTTTTTAGCGCGGCACTCACGTTCGCCCAGAAAGTCTACTCGGTGCAATATGCCAACCAGGCTGACGTAAAAGTATACCTGGTGGAATACGAGAACCAGGCTGATCTGAAAATCTACAAGGAGAAATACGAGAACCAGGCGAAGGGCAACGAAGGGAAGTGGTTCTTTACCGAATACGCCAACCAGGCCGACAAGAAAATATACTTCATGGAGTACGCCAACCAGGCCGACCTGAAGATCTACTTCGTCAAATACGAAAACCAGTCCGGCTGGAACAACAAAAAGAAAATCTATCTGATGTATTAAGTTTCTTTCATAAAAGTTAATATTAGCCCCTTAAATCCCGACTTTTCCTCCCCTGGAACAAAACAGCATAAGATTGTAACAAATCGGTTAGCCCCAGCACTTCTGAAATTCTACATTTACATCGTTTTTATAAGTCGTGAAATTCAGCCGGAATTTGGGTGAGCGGCTCAACCGGATCAATTCGGAGTCCAACAGGATCCGGGCTTAATTAATCAAATAAAAGCAGGAGATAAAAATGAAAACGATGAAACTGATTTACTTGCTTGCTTTACTGCTTTTGGCGCAGACACTGATTGCTCAATCGTCATTTGAAGGGAAGGTTGTGTTTGATCTTAAGGAGGACGGTAAGCAGCAGACTCTTAATTACTTCGCGAAAGACAAGCTTTTCCGGATGGACATGCCTGAAAAAGGAGGTTCGATATTGTTCGACAGCCGTAAGTTCAAAATGTACATGCTTGTAGACAAACAAAAAATGTACATGGAATCTGATATGATGCCGCTAAGTGCTGCTTCGGGCGGAGGTTCAATCAGTAAAACAGGTGAGTCGAAAAATATTCTCGGCTATGAATGCGAAAAATTTGTTTTTACTCAAAAGGATATGAAAGGTGAAGCATGGATGACCAAAGAACTTGGTGCATTTATGTTTTTTATGGAATCACAGCAGGAGGTTCCCGACTGGCAGAGTGAAATACTGGATGCTGGTTACTTTCCCCTGCAGGTTACTCAGCACGATCAGAGAAGAGGTGTAACGAGTATCTATAAAGTAAGGGAAGTTACTCCTATGGGTCTGAGTGATGAGTTATTTAAAGTGCCGTCAGATTATCATAAGCTGAATCTGATGAACATGGGTGGATTAGAGGATTTGATCGGGAAATAAATCAACATTCATCAATTATCAAATAAAGGAGAAAATACTATGAAAACATTTGCATCAATTCTGCTGATCTTTTTCTGTGCCATTATTACGATCAATGCTCAGCCTAAAATGCATGTCGGCCTTAGTGCAGTTGTTGCGCTGCCGATGGGTACATTCGGTGATGTTACGGGAACGGGCTTCGGGGCTCAGGGATCATATGAAATTGGTTTTGGAAATAATTTGTCGGCTGTAGGACAAATAGGTTATATCAGCTGGGCTGCTAAAGATGCCGGTGATTATAATTTCAGTTATTCTGCTGTACCTGTGCTGGTTGGCGTAAAATACTACGTAACTCCGGGATCCGGCCTGTACTTAAATTCATCTGTGGGATTCCACTTTTTTTCTGTTAGTTCAGATGTCCCGACATACTCCTTCGGCGGGATAACTATCGGCGGCGGATCGGCTTCTGCAAGTTCAACTGACTTTACTTTTATTGCCGGGGCAGGTTATGAAATTCCCCTGAATAATAAGTTCGCTCTCGATATCGGTGCCGCGTATAACCTGGTAAGTGAAACAAACTATATTTCAATTCACGCCGGGGGAAAAATGGGTTTATAAATGTAAATAACACCTGGATACTTAATAATTGAAATCTTATGCCCGGAGCTGCTGCAATAAATCTATTTGATGTATTAAATCTAATTTTTATATTACCTTCTGACAGAGAAATTGTGAAAACCCCCTGATTTTATTTACCCGGCCCTTTCAAAGGAGGTCATAGATGAGATTTATTTTACTTGTCACGATTTTCTCCTTCTGTACATTCTTGTTATTCCCGCAGAATAAAGCAGATGAATTCAGACAGGCTCCCGGTCTGAACCATCCGCATTCACAAATACACAAAACCACACTTAATGATGATTTTCTTCTGATGGAATCGCTTCTTCAAAACTGGGATGGATCTGAATGGTTCGATTCGAGAGATGATAAATACACCTATGATGTGAATAATATACTTACCGGACAGCTCTCACGAATTTATACCGATTCTACGTGGAAGCTGTACCAGAAGGATACTTATGCTTATGATTCGAATGGTTATCTTACCGGGCAGCTCTGGTTTAAGTGGAATGGTAATTCCTGGATCAATGACTATAAATATACGTACACAAATAATAGTAATGGTGATGTAACCGAAGAAATTGAACAGGCCTGGAATGATTCCTCCTGGGATAACAGGTATAGAAGAACGTATGCATACGATTCGAACGATAACTTAGTCGAAGAAATTCTGCAGGCGTGGGATTATTTTGCTAACGTCTGGGTAAATCAAAGCAAGTCTGAATATTTATATAATGGATCCGGTTATCTGATCAGGGATATGGAGGCAGATTGGAGCGCCACTTATTGGGTACCTAGTGGCAAGGATACACTGATATACGATGAGAATAACAGACTTCTTATCTGGTTATGGCAAATTGGAGGCAATGGAACCTGGCTAAATCGTTTTAAGACTTGGTATTCATATGACGAAAGAGATAACCTGGTTGAACTCTTTACTTTGGTTTGGGAAGAGTCAGCCTGGGTAAATGACTTTTTAGATACTTATGCCTTTGATGAGAACAATAATAAGATTGAATGGGTAGCTAAATACTGGCTGGATTCGGATTGGGTGAATTCTGTTAAGTTTTCGTACAGTTACAGATCCATCGCAAAAGAAGCAGATATTGAGGTAACCAATTATGATCTGTTTCAAAACTTTCCCAATCCTTTTAATTCCAGTACTGTTATTGACTATCAGCTGCTTCACCGTGAGTTTGTAACCCTTAAGGTATATAATTCGTTGGGGGAATTGGTTGAAAATCTTGCAGCAGGTCAAAAGGAGCCAGGGCAGTATTCGGTTGAATTCGATGCTTCTGCTCTTGCCAGCGGTGTTTACTTCTACCAGTTGAAGGCAGGTGACTTTATTCAATCCAGGAAGATGATCCTCCTCAGATAGTTTTAGCTTATTTCCCCATTTAGTTCACATTTCACAATTATTTACTTTTGTGCGATTTTACACACCCGGGTAACTATTTTCGGCTATGTTGGCTTATCCCCCTAAATAATTATTCATTTATTAATAATGGAGTTAAGTTATGTTGACAGAGAACGAAGTTCGGGAAGCTTCCAAAAAGTTCTATCAGGGATTGAATCGTATGAGCAACGGCGAAAGTGGTGCATTCGCGGATGTCTGGGTGCAGAGTCCAACCGTAACTGCCATGCATCCGATCGGTGGCAGGGAACTCGGCTGGGATGCTGTCAAGAATTCATTCGATCAGGTTGCCGGTGCGGCCTCAAGCGGCAAGGTTGAGTTGAAGGATCAGAAGATCTTTCTTCTGGGCGACGCTGCTTATGAGATTGGTACGGAGCACGCCAGTTTTGAGCTAGCCGGGAAGAAAGTGGGAGGGGAGATACGTGTTACTAATATTTATCATAAGGATGGTGGCAAGTGTAAGATGGTTCATCATCATACGGATCTCTCACCTTCAATGGTAGAGGTTCTGAAGAACATGCAAGCAGCGTCGAAGTAAGACTAATCTAAAAAATCATTCGCTCCTTTTATTACTTTCTGTACCTGGAAATAAATTCCTCAACCTCGGGTAAGCCGCCCTGGTAGATGAGATAGCCGTTGCTGGGTTCACGTTCGGTAATTTCGCCGGCGATGGGGGTTAGCATTATTTCTTTTACTTTTTCCAGGTCGTTTGTTTGTCCCAGTGCCCAGCCTAGTTTCACATAGGCAACTTCGGGAAGCATATTTGCAGCAGGGATTACTCCCAGTTCCATTATCTCTCTACCGGTTTCGTAAACATACATCTGAACGTATCCCCACAAGGTCTGTACGGTCATATAGACGGCTACGCCTTTTTCATACGCTCTCTTCAGAGCGGGGTACATCGGTCTGTTTACGTGACCTAACCCGGTACCTGCTATAATTATACCCTTGTAGCCATTGTCTACGAGAGAGTCGATGATGTCGGGATACATATTGGGGTAGTAGTAAACGATGGAGACTTTCTCTTCGAATACGGGATTTACTATTACATCTTTGTCGTCTCTTCTTCTTTTATAGTCTTCGCGGAGGGGAGTGATCTCTGTGCGGCTGACTTTCGCGATCGGGATGTCACCGATTGTTCTGAAAGTCGACCTGTAACTGGAGTGCATTTTCCTTACGCGCGTGCCCCGATGTAGGAGTCCGTATACGTCGGAAGTAGGACCAAACATACATATCATCGTTTCGGCTATGTCGCTTTCAGCAGCGGTCTTTACGCTGTGGATCAGGTTGAGGGCCGCATCTGAAGAAGGACGGTCGCTCGATCTTTGCGAACCAACCATCACTATAGGCACGGGAGAGTTCTGAACCATAAACGACAGCACTGCCGATGTGTGATGCATTGTGTCGGTGCCGTGACCTATAACTATTCCGTGAACACCTTTCTCAATTTCTTTTCCTATCGCTTCGGCGAGTCCTTTCCACTGGTCGGGACCCATATTCTCCGAGAACACTCCGTACAGTTTCTCCGTTTCAAGGTTGCAGTAATCGGCCAGCTCGGGAACGGAGCCGTATAGTTCTCCCGGTGAAAAGGCGGGAATAACAGCACCGGTCCTGTAGTCGAGTCTGCTCGCTATCGTGCCCCCGGTTCCAAGAAGTTTCACCCTGGGTTTGTTCGGTTCATACGGAAATTCTTTTTCGGGTATCTTGTAATGGGCTTCCTTTCTGCTGTGTACTATAATGGCTGTAACTTTTTTTGCGGCAATGCCAAGATTGTAACCGACAGGTATTTTTAATACGATATGTAAATCATCGGCAGTTTCAGAGCGGGGGAGTATTGTCCCGCTGTAGGTGCCGTCATCGGTATTTATATCAACATTGCTCCACACCAGTGCTTCAAATTTCTTTAATGTTTTAAGCGCTTCGCCGCGATAGCCTTTGTAATCATTGTTGTCAGCCAATTTATGCATTCTCCTTTTCAGCATTATTAGTAAGAGAATTTTCTTTCTCTTTTATATAGGTCAGTACATCGCTTCCGGGGATCCTTCCCCTGAGTTTCTTCATTGACAGACCCATAATGACTTTCGTTCTGTTCTCTTCTTTATATAGCCTAATATTTTTCAGATCGCCTTTTGATTCTTTGAATGTCTTATCGAGTTCATTATCAGTGCAGGGAGGGGGCAGCAGTTCATCAAAGAAAACACCCAGTGAGATTACATTCTCAAGAAGAGGTAGTATTCCGTCCCTCGTTATTTTATTTTCTTTGTATGCAGAGATAATTCCGGAAAAGATTTCTTCATTCAGGATTTCAACATCATATCCCTTTTTCCTGAGCCTCTTAGGAAACTGAATGAGAAGCACGGCGGCAAAGACAGGGTTTACTTCCCATTTATTTACTGCTTTCTTAAATAACTCAGCATAAGGGGAGATTGACAGTTCTTCTATAGTGTCGGCGGGAATTTTTAATTCCTTGTACCATTTTTCTCTTTCCCAGAAATGTTGGGGAAGCCCGCTTTTTATTCTTTGTATTGTTTCGGCCGGGATCTGTTTGGGCGGAAGGTCGGTATCGGGATACATTCTGTCAGCGCCGGGGAGTATCCTTTCGAAGCCGTTCGTTCCATCGCTGAGGGCCTGTCTTGTTTCTGAAGGAATTCCGATCACGGCTTCTCTTGCGCGTATAATTATTTCATTTACCGCTGTTGCAGTATCATCTTCGCTTCCCCACACAATTACCATCGTGTCGTTATCTTTTGCACCCGTGGCTTTCCTTACTTTCTGCCATTCGGATGAGGTGATGGTATCGCCCTTGCTGTCGGAATGGATCATATTTGGAATAGTCGTTAAGCAGGCGATCACACGCACTCTGTCGGATATCTCTTTGGAAAAATATGTGTTTGTCTGAGTCTGCCAGTGAAGGAGTTCAGAGAATCCTTTAAGTACTATGCACTTAAGTACAGCGCCGTTCTCCAGTGCGCTTTTAATCGGGATGTAGTGAGGTTTCTTCAAGACACCGGTTATGTCGTGCGTTGCAGCGTGGAAGGTATCTTCAGTGATTCCTCTCCTCTTTAATTCTTCGCGAAGCCGCAGCAGGTTCCACTGGCGCTGTGCCTCGTTATAGGTAAGCAGAGGGATATCATTTATCTGAGGGACACCTTTAATCTCTACCCTTGTTCCGCCCGTAACGCTTACGTTTACGTCTTCTCTGGCTGCACCCATTCCGCGGCGTACACGGTTTGTACTGCGAACCATCTTGCTGCACAGCCTTGCGACTTCGGCAACTTCCTGAGGTGTTTTCATATCAGGACCCGTAACAGTTTCAATCAGCGGCATTCCCAGCCTGTCGGTCAGGTAAACTCTTTCGTGTCCCACGTCTGCAACTTCCCGGCACGAATCTTCTTCAATCGACATCTGCACGATCTTTACTTCGCGGTTCTTGTACGGGATCTTTCCGTTAAGCGCGTAGATCGCAGTACGCTGAAATCCAGTAGGGATGCTTCCGTCGAGGTACTGCTTCCTTGCGATATGCAGCTCGTCAACAAGACTACAATCGAACAGCATTCCAATTCCCAGAGCGATCTCAAGCGCATCCTCATTTATCAGGAACGGAGGAGTATCGTCCATGTCATATGTGCAGACGGTTTCCCGGTTTATTCGATACACAATTTCTTTTTTTGTTTTGAATTCCATCAGTGCCGTGCCGTCGTATACGCCAAGCTCGCTGAGCGTAGGGCGCATATGTCGCAGGATCTCTGCATCGTAATGCCTGCTGTATTTCCCGGCGGGACAGCGGCAGAAAAGCTTTTTGTCTGTGAGCAGTTGCTGATGAATTTCTATTCCGGATTTGAAGCCGACCGCAGCATAATCGTCATCGGTCATTTGTGAGAAGGGTTTGAATATAAAGTCGTACATAAACAGGAGAATTGAATAATATTATCAAAAAGTTGAGTAAGAAATATACACAGATTGCCGGAATTAAGGTAAGCAAAAATGAATAAAGAACGGAGCAGCGAGAGATATCACTGCTCCTTAAAGAAAAATGTTATTGTTATTTCTGGGTTACCTGGAATTTTGCTAGGAGATCTTTAACTGCATCTTTGTGAACCAGGAAGTCCATCATCTTCAGTTTTACGTAATCTTCCCTGAAGAAGTAATAACCCTTGGGATCCAGGTTTCTTGAGCCTGATCCTGAATCTTTGATGAGGTACCACATTACACCGTCTTTATTGGTGTAGCCTACCATGTGAATTCCGTGATCATCAGTGGTAGTCTTGTTGTTGAACCTGAACTCTCTTGCGTTCTCATCAATGTACTGGGCAGGAATATCAAATGACGGCACGATTGCAACCTTATGCCATGCATCGTAGCCGGGTTCTGATACGTCTCCGCCTATCGACATTGTGTAGCCGTTCTTAATTGCACTGTTAAGAGCGTTCATAAAATCACTGAGCGGTACGTTGTAATAGTCGGCATTGTGCCACCAGTTGTCGGGCACTTCATATTCTACCTGCTGCCAGTAGGGCTTCTGCATATATGAAAGTACGTCAACATAATCGTCAGGATTAAGTTTCAGGTAATCTGAGAGATATTCCTTCGGGGTATATGTTTTGCCTTCTACTGTTACCTGAGTTGGAGGCACACCAAGGTAATGATTCAGAATCGACTTAATTACCCTGACGACTTCATCCTCATCCCATGCATTGGTTTCCTTAACGTTGTTGAGGTAAGTCCTCATTTCCTTGATCATAAGACTGTGATCAGGGAATTTCTGATCGGGCAGCATGCGCCCATAACTTTCTTCAGGAACGGCACCGTACATCTTGTAAATTCTCTTAACGGCGTTAGCCTCGGATCCTTCATCAAAGAGTGAGTTTCCACGTTCTTTAACAAATCCTTTAGCTTTCTCAACATACTCCCAGTAAACAGTAAATATTTCGGAGAGTTTAACTTTCTTATGCTGCTGGCGGTAAACTTCAGATTCGAAGAATGAAGTCGTTGAGAATGACCAGCAGGTTCCTGTCTGGCCCTGTGAGACAGGTTCGTTGTACCAGTATCTGGTGAATTCATCGATTGATTTAGGAGCATCAAGATTGCTCATATCAACTCTGAATTCTTTTTTCTTTTCTTTTTCGGGATTGTTGTATTCCTTTACGGCCTGTTTTATTTCATCGTAGAATCCTTTTTTAGGCTCTACAAAAACCCCTTTATCCTTTTCAACCTGTGCTGAAACATTTATGTAGGAAAGTGATAACATCAGGCAGGTTAAAACAAGAACTGAATATTTCATTATGGTATCCTTAAACTATATGATACGGAAAAATTAACTCTGAAAATTACTTAAAATCCGGGTTAAAATTAAGATAAAAGGGTTTAGAATTTAATATTGAAAATTGCAGATTAAATCTTCAATCTTAAATCTTAAATCTTCAATCAAAAAGGGCCCGGCTAATGTTTTTTGGAGAGCGTTAATTAACCGGGTTCCCTGGGTACAGATTAATAAGAAATGTCGCTGACTTCGATCAGTTCCGCTTCGATATCTTTTTCTTTGAGGAACTGGACGAACTCAGGATTGAAATATTTCTGATGATCTCTCTCGTACTCTTTAAGAAGGTCTTCAAGCTCCTTGTGGGGGAGCGATGATTTCATATAGTTGAGACGTTCTTTATCATCAAAGATTTTGTAATAGAAGATTTGTTTATCTGTCATTTTGTCTCTCATCTTTTATTGGTTCAATTTTTAAGCTAATATTTCTTCTGCGTGAAGTATATCGTTGAATAAACCGTCCTTAATAGATTCTGCATTTTTTCTTGCGTTGGCAAGCGAGTAAAGTATATACCTGTTAGCTGTGAACACTTTCTGAGGTTCGATCTCCGCTTGGTCCAGCAGAAGATAACCCACAACAAGGTATGTATAAAGTTCAAGAAGATCTTTTGCCGCAACATCCTGGAAGGCAGGGTCCTTTTTCTCACTTACATACTTTATGCAGTCCTTGAGAATTTCCCGTATTTCCTTAAGGTGATTCACGAGGGGAGCCACACCGCCCTTATACTCTTTCTTTTCGTTTTCATCGAACCGGTATCCAAGCACATCGTGCATAACACCTCCGATTGCAGCTACAACCTGCAGTTGTGAGGTTCCTTCATAAATATTTGTAATTCTTGCGTCACGGGCCAGTCTTTCTATCTTAAATTCTTTCATATACCCAGTGCCGCCGTGAATCTGGAGCGCATCATAAGTGATTTTATTGGCTGATTCGGTAAGGACTAACTTGCACATCGGGGTAAGGAGGTTAGTCTCTTTTACGAGCTGCTTCAGTCTGAAATTTTCCTCTTGCGTGCCTTTTCCTTCCTCCTTCAGTTTTTCAATCTGCATTTCAAGGACCTCTTTTTTATCCACGCTTCTGGCAGCTTCATAAAGCAGAGTCCTGTTTGCTTCTATCAGCGTCCTCATATCAATAAGAATATTTGAAACAACGGGTATATTTATGATCGGCTTTCCGAACTGTTCTCTCTCACGGGCATACTTAACTGCCATCTCATAGGCTGCCTGTGAGATTCCCATAGCCTGTGCCGATACACCCATCCTTGCACGGAACATCAGTTCGAAAACATATTTAATGAGACCGAATCTTCTTGACCCGATAAGCTGTGCGGGTGTGTCGTTGAATTGAAGTTCACACGTAGGAGAACCATGAATACCCAGCTTGTGCTCGATCCTTCTTACTCTAACGGTTTCATCGCCATAGCAGACAAACATACTTAAACCGCGTCCATCTTTCGTTCCGGGTTCTGTTCTTGCAAGGACAAGCAGTATATCACCATTACCGTTCGTGATAAATCTTTTTACTCCTTTAAGGAACCAGTTTCCCTTTTCGTTCTGGTATGCGTGAAGTTTTACAGCCTGAAGATCGGACCCGGCATCCGGTTCGGTAAGGGCCATTGCGCCGGTATATTTACCCGAGCAGAAGCCGGGCAGAAATTCCTGCCGCTGTTCTTCGTTCCCGAATTTCCTGATCGTGTCGGCAATATCCTGAAGTCCGAACAGGTTCATTAATGAGGCATCGGCACGGGAAATGAGCTCAATTGACATTATATAAATAATAAAAGGAGCATTCAGGCCGCCGTACTTTCTGGGAAATATGAGTCCCATAAGATCAGCCTGTGACAGGCGTTTGAGGTTTTCCTGAGTGCCTTTGGCATAACTAACCTTGCCGTCGGTCAGTACTGCACCTTCTTCATCAACACCAGCGGCACGCTCCGCAATAAAGTTCCCGGCAATATCGCCTGTGATCTCAAGTAGCTTTCTGTAATTTTCAACCGCGTCATCGTAATCAACCGGGGCGTAGCGGTATTGCTTCGCCTGGGTATAGTCATCTTCCAGGATTGCAGCTATCTCCTGTATGTTCAGATTATTAAAATGAAATTGCAGATCGCTGTTTTCTGTGAAAAAATTTGGCATAGTAAAACCTTATTTCAATTTATTTTTATAAGCTTCGATGAAAGCGGGAATAACTTCAGTTGCGTCGCCGACAATTCCGTAATGACTTATATCGAAGATCGGGGCTTCCGGATCAGTATTTATTGCAATTATTTTTTGCGATTCCTGCATACCGGCTCTGTGCTGGATGGCCCCAGATATTCCTACCGCGATATAAAGTTTCGGGCGGACGGTAACGCCTGTCTGTCCCACCTGTCTGTCGGGTGTAACAAACCCTGCGTCAACAGCAGCACGGCTTCCTGCTACCTCTGCACCTATTGTGTGAGCGAGTTCCTCAATCAATCGGAAATTTTCCTTTGTGCCCAGTCCGTAGCCTCCTGCAACTATTATTGGTGAAGCCTTAAGGTTAACCCTGTTTTCTTCCCGGTGCTGCTCAATGATCCTTACCAACTCGTCCGCGGGATCAGGCTCAAATTTTACCGGGGTAATTTTCTCAGGATTTGGCTTCGGCAGGGGAGTAAGCTCCATTACCCCTTCACGCACAGTAGCCATTTGTACAGGTACATCTGGAGTAATAATCGTAGCTATAATATTTCCCCCAAAAGCTGGACGAATCTGCAATAGCAGCTTCGGGAAATTTTCCTTCAGGTATTTTACATCGGATATCTGAAGGTCGGTACAATCGGCCGTTAAACCACTCTTCGTATGCGAGGCAACCCTCGGAGCAAGATCACGGCCGATAACAGTGGCTCCAAATAAAACTATTCTGGGAACGGATTCTTCAATAAGTTTCGTCAACACGCGGCTGTAGGGAATCGTTCTGAAATATTTGAGGGAGGGATGGTCAACCAGCAGAACCTCATCGGCACCGTAACGGAAGGTTTCTTTCGCAATACCTTTGGCTTTATCCCCGATTACAACAGCCTTTACAACTGCATTCATCGTCTGCGCAAGCTTGTGCGCTTTGCAGAGAAGTTCAAAGCTTACGTCGGCCGGTTTGCCGTCTCTTTGTTCAATAAATACCCAGACTTCATTCGAAAATTTCATATGATGATTCCTTTAACCAAAAATATGATCTGTCATTAATTGCTCTATTAGTCCCGACAGCGCAGTCTTTGTAGGTTCAACCTTCGTCTGGTTTCCCCCCGCGAGAACAACAGATTCAACTTTAAACACTTTAGTAGGAGAACCCTTTAGTCCGCAGCGTTCAGGATCAACATCAAGGTCATCAGTGGTTAGTGTCTTTATCAGCAGTTCTCTTTCCTTGTATTCATGTACCAGCTTATCGATGTAAAGTAGCGAATTATCCTCTGTCATTTTCTCAAGGTCCATAAGCGATTTTGCACCCTTAAACGCCATCACGCGTTTGGCACTGAATGGGCGGGGCTCCACGGCATCTTTCAGCACAGTAATAAGCACTGGCATTGAACTTTCAACAATCTCATATCCACCGTCAATCTTTCGTTTTATTACTATTCCGTCGGGTTTAACTTCGATTAGTTCTTCGGCATAAGTGATCTGCGGGATTCCCAGCTTCTCGGCTGTCTGCGGGCCTACCTGCGCGGTGTCGCCGTCAATTGCCTGCCTGCCGGCAAAAATGAAATTGTAGTTCCCGATCTTTTTTACCGCCTCGGAAAGTACGTAAGAGGTGGCAAGGGTATCAGCACCTGCGAATTTCCTGTCGGTTATCAAATAAGCCTCGTCTGCACCCATATAAAGGCATTCACGAAGAGTATCGGAAGCACGCGGTGGTCCCATTGTTACTACGGTAACTTTTCCGCCGAACTTCTCTTTTATCTGCAGGGCGAATTCCAGGGCAACTTTATCTTCAAAATTAAATATGGCGGGCAGCTTTGAACGGTTAACGGTACCGTCATCTTTCATCACCTTTCCGGAGATGTTGGCTGTGTCCGGGACCTGTTTGACCAGAACTATGGAATTGTACATAAATGCCTTCCGATTTATTAAGCACTATGAGGGCAATTGCCAGAATTGAATCTTAAGGACAAATAACATTCCAGAGAGTATTCATAAACGATAAACTGCATTTTCGCCTGTTTGCGCGGTACTGTTGTCATAAATTAGAAAGGGAAATTTTCGTTATTCTAAAAATTGAGAAGAGACATGGGTCGGAGCATTAAAAATTCATTGATATTTTAGTTATTTTTATGACACTCAATAATATTGAAATATTTCTATGGATGCTGTGGAGCGGGAAGACAGGAAAAGCAGGAAATATAAGAGGTATGCTGCTTATTCCATTATCATTTTGTGTCTTTATATTTTCTTTCTTTGTACCAACGGTTTTATTGCCGGAATAACAGGTGATTACAAAAGGTTGTTATTCGACTGGCTCGGAAAAACCAACAAGTGGAGCGGTACATACGGATCGGAATCTCTAGTAGAGAGGATGGATGAACTTACCGCCCTTTCCAGCAGGTTATTCGTTTCCTTGTTCTCTGTGGTTTTTGGGGGGTATCTTTTTATACGGAAAAAATTCAGGACGCTCTATACCTATTTCTTTGTAGTGATCGGTGCCGGCTTTCTTCATGTATTCCTGAAGAATTATTACGGCGGGGAGTCATGGATTAACTGGTTTAACTTGTTCGACGCAAGCGGAAAAGTTTTTCCGAGCGGTCACGCGTTAATATCGGTCGTATTTTACTTCACCCTTGCAAGGTTTGTGTACAGATCCAATCCCGACAGGAGAATTAATCATTTTGTTATGGCGATTGCTTTCTTATTGAGTATCTCTATAGGGATTGCTCAGATTATTCGGGGAGCTCACTCGCCTAATGATATAATAGCGGGATGGGCAATAGGATTTGCGTGGATCTCTGCCGCCTGGCTGCTGGATCATTATATAAGGAAACGAATCTATATCCGGCGTCATTCAAGGAAAGTTGACCTAAAAGATAGCTAAATTCCGGCTAATTTCTACGGAAGTTAAATACGCTCTGTAGAGTCCGTCTGCAGTCTTTGCAGTACACTCTTCCTTTTATATCAACCTCTTCAATCTCTGCGGAAGCATGCATCACACAATCCCAGCTGCTGCAGTGAAGAAGTCCGAAATTATGTCCCAGCTCATGAAGGATTTCCTTGACGGTCCTTTCAAACAGAAGCTCTTCGTCCGTTCTGCCTGTATAGAACTCTTCATGCAGCCTGCACATAGAGACGATGGAGTGTTTACCATTAAGCTGTGCCTCGCCGAAAACATAGGTAAACACGGGGATATACAAATCAAATTCTACAAGAATGACTACCTTGCCTTTAAGATAATCAGTATGCTTTAGGGATTCCGCGATGATCTGAGTTGAATAATACTGCCTCCGGTCGGGGGAATACGCTTTCCGCAGATCAATTTTGAGATCCACTATATTAATCTCAACCAGCAGGATCTTTCTTAGCTCCAGGATAACTCTTTGCAGCAGATCCTTATTAGAAATATTGACAGGTGCTATGCAAATGTCCTGCATTACGGGTTTCTCTGCAGACCGTACTTATTAATTTTATTATAGAGCGTTACCCTGTCAATTTTCAGAGCTTCTGCACTTCTCGAGATATTCCAGTTAAGTTCATTCAGAACGAGTGCAATATGCCTCTTTTCCATAGCGGCGATGCTTCTATCATCTTTGTCATAATGATTATTGGAACTGACCTGAAAAGGAAGATCATTAACATCAATGACACTCGACTTGCTGACAACAACTGCGCGTTCGATCGCGTTCTCGAGCTCGCGCACGTTGCCTGGCCAGTTATACTTAACAAGGAAATCCATTGCCTCTGCTGAGATCGTATCCTTCTTCTTGTTCATTGCGGTTGAGAATTTCTTCAGGAAATAATATGCAAGAAGGGGAATATCTTCTATTCTCTCGCGCAGCGGGGGAATCAGTATTGTGAAAACATCGAGCCTGTAATACAGGTCCTCCCTGAAAGTGCCCTGCTTAACGAGATCCTCAAGAGGTTCGTTCGTTGCCGCAATTACCCTAAAGTCGCTCTTTATTACTTCATTTCCGCCAACACGGGTGAACTGCTTTGTTTCGATAACGCGAAGGAGCTCGACCTGCATCTTGCTGGATACGGTGCCTATCTCGTCCAGGAATATCGTTCCGCCGTTCGCCATTTCAAATTTGCCTTTGCGTTTGTAATGAGCGCCGGTGAAGGCTCCCTTTTCGTGACCGAATAATTCGCTTTCAAGCAGCGATTCAGCCAGCGCCCCGCAGTTAACGGTGATAATAGGGAAATATTTTCTTTTGCTGTTTATATGAATTGCCTTTGCCACAAGCTCTTTGCCAGTACCGCTGTCGCCCCTTATCATTACAGTTGTATCTGTCTGCGAGACTGTATTAATAAGGGAGAAAATCTTTTTCATCTCGCCGCTCTCACCGATCAGGTTATCGGGTTTAATGATCTCGTCGATATTTTCTTTGAGAGCGTCGTTTTCCGACTTGAGTGTTTTCTGGTTAAGCGCATTCTCAAGGATGTGCGATAATTCATCCGGATCCACCGGCTTGGTTATATAATCATAAGCGCCGTCTTTTAAAGCTTTAATTGCAGAGGGTACAGAAGCGAATGCTGTAATAAGAATGACGATTACCGAAGAATCGAATTCTTTTACCCTGGTAAGCAGCTCCAGTCCGCTTATACCCGGCATTTTCATATCTACAAGCAGTATATCATACTTTCCTTTTTCAAAATGCTTCAGGGCTATCTCACCGCTGTCAGCCGTTTCAACGTTATAACCGTCTTCCTCAAACCAGTGCTTTAATGACTGCCGGACGATTAGTTCGTCATCTACTACTAATAAATTTGCTTTAGGTTTCATGGTTCACTTCTTTGGAAATTTTCTTTATTGGTAAATTCATTTTGAAGGTTGTGCCTTCTTCGGAAGTTGTTTCAACCTGGATCTTCCCATGGTGCTGTTTAATTATTCCGTATGCAACTGCAAGCCCCAGGCCTGTTCCCTTGTTGTCATTCTTTGTTGAGTAGAACGGTTCGAAAATATAGGGCAGATCTTTTTCTGCAATTCCTTTTCCCTGGTCGCTTATCCGGACAACCGCATAATCGTCCTGGGTTTCCAGAGTAACTTTCAGGGTCTGTCCGTCACTCATTGCCTCGATAGCATTGATAAGTATGGCTATAAGGGCCTGCTCGATTTTCTGCGAATCGCATTCTATCGATAGGTTCGCAACCTTGTAATCCTTCACCAAGTTAATATGATTTATTTCGAGGTGATGGTTAATCAGTATAAGACTCTTATCAATTATTTTAGCAAGTTCGTTTTCCGTAAACTTGCCTTCATCTTTATGAGAGAAGAGAAGCAGATCCTTCACAATTTTACCGCATCTCGCTGACTCATCGGATATAAGGGTAAGAAAATCTATTATATCCTTAAACTCGCCGTTAGTGCTCAGCTTTGTCAGTTTCTTTGCGATAAGTTTGCTGTAAGTCAGTATCCCTTCGAGTGGGTTGTTAAGCTCGTGCGCAACAGTGGCGGAAAGTTTCCCTAACGAGGCCAGCTTTTCTATCTGCGTGATCTGTTCATAGATCTTTTTAAGCTCTTCGTTCTTTTCCTCGACCTTGAGGTTAAGGGTTTCAGACCATTCCTTAATTTCTTTATAAGCTGTATTCAGGCGGGACGACATATAGTTAAATTCATTTGCGACCTGTGAAAGCTCGCCTTTAGATTTAATGGCTATCTTATAGTCGAGATTGCCGTTCGATATCTCTTCAATTCCCCTTGAAATTTTCTTGAGAGGCCTGTTGACGAGGATTACTATAAACAGCCCGCTGAAGGCGGAGATAAGTACCATGAGAATAACCGCATTAGTAATAATGCTGCGGGTATTCGATTCAATAATCTGATTCATCTTTTCGGTTGATATTATAACATCCAGCACACCGAGGATATTTTTATCGGCCGGATGTTCGTGGCATACTCCGTTGCTGCAGTCGGCCTCATTCTTTATCGGATTTATCAATCCCAGCACCTTCCTGCCTTTCTCGAACGTGAACTCTCTTATCATTTCATTCTGCGGCAGGTTTGTTGGCAGGGTGGGACGGGAATGGCATACATAACAGGCCTCGCTGTTGGTGTCAACCGTCTTATTTATTTCCGTAGAATCGGTGGAATAGCTTATCTTCCCCTGCTTGTTGTAAATTCTTATCTTCTCAACGCCGGATTCCTTGCCGATGGTATTAATTATCTCATATATATCCTGGCGCCGGTTCAGCAGCATACTGTACCGCGTTGATTTTTTAATCACATCGCTGAGATTGTAAGCATTCTGGGAGGAAGCTTCGGTAAGGTCTTTCTTAAGCACAGAAAGAGTATAAAAAGTATACACTGCTAAATTTATCAGCAGTATACTCAAAATGATCAGTGTAAGCTTTACGCTTAACCTATTTATGAATGAGGGACGCATAATCTCCCCGAATCTCCCCAAAAAATATATAATCAAACGTAATCAACAAAAAGATCATTATCAAGAGAAATAGTTGAATATATCAACAGTTTTCCGGTCATCCCTCATTAGCAAAGATCGAATCAAGGAATTGTTTATATTTTTTAATACCCGTTACCTGGTATAAAAATTTCACGTTAATGCCCCCGTCATTCATACGGGCACCTAAAAATGAATACTCATTTTCGAATTCCTTCAATTTAAGGTCAAGATCCGCTTTTTTCTTCATATATTGCTCTTCACTCAGACGGCAGCGTTCAATTTCGTCAGGATCCACATCAACCATGCTCAGCCAGGAGTTGACCCTGAAATCATCAATATTATGTTTTAGTTTATCAACAATTGAAAAACTGACAGGGGAGAGCACATCCGCCTCCCCCCATTCTCCCCATAATTTCAAAATTGTATTTCCTTTTTTAATGCCTGCACCTGTCGACTGGAACTCGTATTCCTTAAGATTATCGAGGAAAAGGTAGACCGATTTATCCAGGCCCAGGTAGTAAGTTTTATCGAACAGCTTTTTGAGTACTATGCTGTTCTCAAGGTAATAATACCCGGGTGAATAATTAATCGACTTCAGCAGGTCAATCTTCCTTTGTATAATATTTTTCCCGAAATCATCCTGTGCAGCAAAGCCTGCACCGGATGATCCTGGATTAATATTCCTCATAATCTTATCGAACACGCAGTTATCACAGTCGAAGTTTTTATCACACAGTTTGTACTCTACGGTATTTGAACTCATCCATATACACTTCATTGAGTCATAATTAGCTGGTTCATAACGTTTATTTTTAGGCATTTGGAGTTCTCCAAATTAATTAATTCGTATTCTTTTTAATCTTTAACAGTCATTGGCTGAAATACTGGGAAATATCTGGTTATTAATCTGAATGCCCACATGCCAAGAACTACAAGCATCAGGGTTATGCTGATCTCATTAAAGCTCGGGAAGTAGTTGAGTCCTGCTTCAGAGGTTATTGACGTAATAGCTACATTCATACGATTCAAAATAAAGCCGGCAATTATTAGGACAGTGGATATGTAGAGCCATTTCTTGCTATCTCTTATGCTTTTCTGAATCAGCATACCGAAAGGTACCAGTACACCCACAAGCACTTCCAGGTAATAGAGAAGCGACTTCTCATTGATAGAAAGCAGGTATGAGAAATTTCCTGATGTAACCAGGTCGGTAAGCTTCAGAAGAAAGCCGATCATAAGAATGCTTACACTTATAAGTCCTGCCAGAGACAGGAGGTCCATCTCCAGTTCTCGGTTGAAAGCCCGGGCGCTAAGGAACGACTCGAAAATCACCATAGCAAAACCCACACCCACAGCCGACAGGAAAAAATATACTGGAAGGTAGGATGAGTACCAGATGGGACTCATTGTTGTCGGCATAATGAGAAACAGGGAGCCCAGGGATGACTGATGCAGGGTAGACAGCAGCACGCCGAGGACCATTATAGGCAGGCTTACTTTCCTGATAATTCTTAATAGTCTCGCCCATTTAAACTTTTCCAGCGCCATCGGCAGGAATTCGAGGAACAGGACTGTACTGTAGAGCATAACGCACCAGGCTACCTCGAACATAACGGAACGAGGGTTCCACATGATCAGTGCATGCCAGATGTTATAAGGTTTACCCAGATCATACATCAATCCGAAAACCACGAGCAGGTATCCGAGGAATGCTGTAAGTATTGCAGGCCGGGTAAGGGGCTTGAACTTTTCAATATTAAAAATATGGGTTACAGCGCATAGGGTGAATCCGCCTGCCGCCAGTCCCACCCCGCAAAGGATATCGAAACCGATCCATAATCCCCAGGGAAATGTATCACTAAGGTTTGTTGCTGATTGTAATCCACCCGTAAATCTCAAGTAAGTTGAGTAAAGACCGGTGATAACAATGATAGATGCAACAGCCCTCCAGAAGGTTAATTTAGGCAGATTAATTGTTTTCATTGTTATCTTTTTCCTTTTTGTTTAACATTTTATTTTCTTTTGCGATCTCGTTTTTGCGTTTGGTAAGCCAGTACATTCCTCCGAGGAAGACGGAACCTACTGATACCACTGTCGGGATTTTCTCAAGCGCGCGCATCGTATAATTAGGCAGTGCTTCAGCCTGCAGTTCGGGAAAGCCGAGCTGATCGAAAGGAACAGGAGAGAGGACAAGTACGCTTGTACCGCCTGCTTCCTTTATGCCGTAAACTTCCGGATAATATGTATCGGGGTCTTCGGTAATTCTTCTCTTTGCTTCAGCAATCATTTCATCCCTGTCGCCGAATATCGTTGCACCGGCGGGACAGGCTTCTGCACAGGCTGTCTGTTGGCCCCGCGAAACTCTGTCGTAGCACATAACGCATTTACGTACGCGAGGGTTTGTCTTATTCCATTCATATCTTGGAACTTTGTGAGGACATGCCTGCATACAGTAGCGGCACCCCAGGCATTTATCGGGATCGTAAATAACAGGACCCAGTTCTGTTTTTTCCATTGCCCCAACGGGACATACGGATACACAGGTCGGATCCACACAATGCATACACATTTTCCTTGTGTATACATCTCCGTATTCTTCAACAACTGTATAGGTGTTAGCGGAAAGATGATCTTTTAAGAAATCATCGTTTGTCTCGGCAAGTTTATTCTGTTCTTTACAAGCCTCATAACAGGATCCGCAGCCAACACACATGGTTGCATCGAACAATATTGCTTTTTGTTTCTGCATTTTATCCCCCTACATCAGTAAAAATTCATTTTCAAAATCCTTTACACCTTCATCAGATACAAGAGAAAGTGCTCCTTCAACTATATTACCGCCGTCCTGCATTGTTACTCCTGCGAGTTCAGGTTTTACGGTATGTGCCCCGAGAAATTCACGGAGACGTTTAAATTCTTTTTTCATCCAGTTCTTGACCTCGTTCCCCGAGAATAGCTGGTACTTGCTGATCTCATATTCAGGGGCGAGCATCAGGATGCTCCAGTCATCCCCGTAAGGGTCATTAATCTTCTTGCCTAGAATTTTGGGGTTTGTGAATTTAATTTCACCGTCTACTGGGGATCTGAATTTGAAATTCTTTCCGTTGGAAATCCCTTCAAAGATGACCTCACCTTTTTTTACGGTGGTTCCTGGTTCTGAAATCTTTGAAACTGAAAAATTCCCCAGCGATTTAATTACGAAGTCATCTACGCCGACCTTAATCAGGCCGTATTCATTTTTCTTTGCCCAGGTATGTCCTTTTGAAATAAATATGTCTCCCGGAACAGAAAGAGTGCTAACGTCAAATACTAGCCTTTCTGCCAGGTATGTGCTCGGCTGGAATGCCGGATGAGTCTTCTTCTGCGCCCTTAATACAAGGAAATCAATTAAGATGAAGAAGATAAATGTGAATACTACAAATAATGCGACCATTATGTTTTCCTCTCTGTTTTGAAGTTTATCGCACTTCAAAGGAGCAAACGAAATGCCGGGTAATATTAACGAAATTTTATAAGGGGATAACTGGTTTAATTATAAAGAGTTATGGGGATGGTGAGTACGGATTGTTAGAAAATTTAAACACCTGGTGTGTAGAGAAATTCAATAGTACAGAACTGGCTGAAAAGCAGAAGTCTGTTTTAATGAAGTATTACTCACTAACCGAGTGTTGAATTATTCAAATGCACTTTGATTAAATATTCAACAACTTTCGCCGATAGACGATGAACTTTTATTGAATTCCGACTTTAGCTTTGACAGAAACCTTCCCGGCCGATTTAAAAAACAGCGAAACATCCTGAGTCTGGCCCGAGGAAAGATCCTGCTTCAGATTCATTATCATTACATGATAGCTTCCGGGTTTAAACATAATTGAATCGTGCGGAGCTATGACAAGGTTTTTAACGGGACGCATACCAATCATATCGCCCCTGCTGTAAGTTTCATGTATCTCAACATCGTCGGAAATTCCTGCGGAAGCTTTATAAAGCGTATCAGGCTGATCCCCGTTGTTTATTACCGTGCAGTAAAAAGCGGTATTAAATGATTCGGGGGCGGGTCGCATCCATGAATCTTTAACAGTTATCTTATCTCCGCCCTGTAAAAATATTAACCCAAGTAATAAAAAATATTTCATTCAGACTCCTTTATTTATAAAAGACTTTTAATGTCATTTGCCATTTCGGAAGGATCGGCTGAACTGCCTCTGTAATTCTTCCTGAGATTCCCGTCCTGGTCAACCAGAGATATTCTGTCGGTATGGATCATAAAATATCCGGGCTCTCCTTCGTCGTTGTAAGTTGTATCATCAGGAAAAGCTTTAACATTATATACCTTCATAAGGGTATTGATATTATCTTTGCTTCCGGTTAGAAGCTCCCAGTCATTCATATCCATATTACGCACTGAAGCATATTTGGTGAGGACAGACGGGGTATCCCTCTCCGGGTCAAAAGAAATGAGTATGAACTTTACACTCTTCAATTCATCCTTGCTGAGTTGTTCCTCAGCGAGCATCATATTATGAGTGGTCATAGGACAGATATCGGGACAGTGAGTATAGATGAATCCAATCAGAGTTACATCATTCTTTATGATCTCAGGATAAACTACCTTCGAACTATCCTGGTTAACAAGGGTTACCTCTGTGCCGGTTACATTTTCATTGAGATCAAAATTGCTGCTGCAGCCGGGAATAATGATGAATGCTGCCATTATGATTAGTATGGTTTTCAATGGATTTATGCTTAAAATAATTAGTTGATAAAACTAACTTATAAAAATCAGCCGCAATATAGAAGGTAGCCGGTTGTTTTCTTGAGGATGTTTGCCTCCGGGCATATTGAAACGGTCAGATGCCCCCGGATTTGTAAATTCAAACTTATATTCGGCCCCTCTAATACCAAATTGTGACACTGCGATTTTGTCATACTATTGATTTTCTCAATAGCTTAAAATTATGTTTTTTCGCTGTTTTTGAACTGTTTCATTTTGAGTCCATCTCCGGTATAACTCCAGTATTCCTCCGGTAGAAAACCGTTCTGAGTACAGAGTCTGCCATTTTGTCACACTATTTAATTTATCAACAACCTATCACGGCACCTCAATCCAGCTTCGAATGCCTCTGTTGGTTAAAACAGGGAGGGTAATGATTATATTATTTAAATTAGTTTAGATAAAGTGGAAAGAAATTGAATACAGTTTCTGCTGAAAGAAAAGAGTTCCAAGTCAAGATGCAGAGTACAATTGAAGGTCCTGTTCCCTCCGCATTCTGCAGGCATAAAAAGAAGGAGATGGATTACCTGCAGATTCACCTCTTTAGGAATGTCAAATGGCTTACCCACGTCAAGATACCGTTTAAAATTGACTTTGAATCAGTCGTGTCTGAATTAATTCTCCAGCATGCAAAGAACTATTTTATTGTCGGGTGCAACTTCGGTAACTACAAGTACCTGGAGGAAAGAGGCTATAAAGGAATCAGGATGGGAAAAGAAGCAATCCTTGACCTGCACTATAATCACTTCGGGAAGAGGTCGCTTAAGGAACTTATAAGGAGGGGAAAGCAGAACGGGACAGTTATTGAGATCCCCTGGTCAAAAGAGGCCGCCGATGAACTGCAGGAATTCAGAAAGCATACAAGGCATGGAAATGAACCGCAGCTGCAATACCTGTTCAGCACCAGTTTTGAAGAATGCAACAGACTGTTCGTGTTTAGAAATTCAAAAGGATTATGGCTTGGGGCGATGCTTCTTTCATACAAGAGCGATAAATATCTACAGACAGAGGCGATGCTTACCCGGAGAAAAGAGCCTAACGGAACCATGGAAGCACTGATCTTTGAAATATTCAAAACATTGAAAAGCGAGGGGTATGATTACTGGACACTCGGGGCTGTTCCATTTATTATCCGTGATTCAGTGTTCCTCTCGAAAGAATATATTATAAATATTACGGGCAGGTTTATGAAGTTTGCATACAATTATAAAGGACTCTTTCTATTTAAGAATAAATTTAATCCGGTCTGGGCAGATTACTATATATGTATAAGACCGCATTTCAGTCCGGGTGCAATGGCCGGGATATTATTTCGGAGCAGTCTTCTAAAGCTTGGAGTTCATAAACTTATCCACCTGGGAAGAAGGCAGTAATAATTCCATCATATAACCAAACTTTTATTTAATTTATGGCAGAAATTAATGAAAAAAGGATACGGTTATGGAGGAGAATAAAACATTTAAGGATATGTCCCCTGAGGAATTCAAAAACAGCGGGTATAAGGTAATCAACTGGATCGCCGATTATTTTGAAAACCTTGAAACCAGACCTGTGCTTCCTTCGGTTAAGCCGGGGGATATTAAAAAGCAGCTGCCCCCGGGGCCCCCGCTCCAGCCCGAGAAAATGGATGACATTTTCGCCGATATAGATAAGATAATAATGCCTGGAATGACTCACTGGAATCACCCTGATTTTATGGCCTATTTCAACTCAACCTCAAGCTCAGCGGGAGTGCTTGCAGAGGTTTTAAGCGCGGCTTTTAACGTTAATGGTATGCTTTGGAGAACATCGCCGTCCTCTGCGGAGCTGGAGAGAGTCACACTCGACTGGCTGAAACAGATGGTTGGAATACCCCAGGAATTTTGGGGGATTATATACGATACGGCTTCTGTAAGTTCTCTGCACGCAGTCGCCGCTGCGAGAGAGCAGATTCCCGGACTGGATATAAGAGAGAAAGGAATGGCAGGCCGGGCCGACATACCCCCGCTAAGATTATATTGTTCTGAACATGCACATTCTTCAATAGATAAGGCTGCTGTTACGCTCGGCATTGGACTGAAGGGCATAAGGAAAATTCCGGTAGATAAAAATTTCAGGATGATACCTGAAGAACTGGAGAAGGCAGTACGGGACGACAGGCAGAACGGCTGGCGGCCTTTCTGCTGCGTTGCTACAGTAGGAACTACATCAACCACAAGTATAGATCCTGTACGAAAAATAGGGGAGATCTGTAATAAGGAAAATATCTGGCTTCACATTGATGCTGCTTACGGAGGGACCGCCGCAATCGTACCCGAAATGAAATATATACTTGATGGAATCGAACTTGCGGATTCGATTGTTGTTAATCCCCATAAGTGGATGTTCACTCCCATCGATATCAGTGCATTCTATACGAAAAAACCCGATGTGCTGAGGAGAGCTTTCAGTCTTGTTGCGGAATACCTTAAGACAAATGACGACGGTGAGGCTGAGAACCTGATGGATTACGGCATCCAGCTTGGAAGAAGGTTCCGTTCTCTGAAATTGTGGTTCGTAATAAGGTACTTCGGTGTTGAAGGTATAACCGGCATTCTCCGTGAACATCTCAGACTGGCCAAGCTGTTTGCCGAATGGATTGAAGCGCATCCTAAATTCGAAAAAATGGCGCAGGTAAATTTCGGAGTTGTCTGCTTCAGGTTTCATCCTCCTGATATAAATGATGAGAACATACTTAATGAATTGAACGAAAAACTTCTGAATAATATCAATAATACAGGCCGTCTTTTTATTTCCCATACGAAAATCGAAGAGAAGTATATAATCAGGTTGTCGGTATCAGGACTCAGAACGGAAGAAAAAAATGTTAAGAACGCATGGGTATTAATTCGGAAGGAAGCCGAAAAACTCGTAAGGAAAGAGGATTGAAAATTTTAATTATCCTGAATTTTACGCAGCATAATATTTAAAGATTCAAATCAGCCTTTTTTTGCTGGTCTGGTATTTGCTGAATTTATTGATTAATCAATAAAAGTACTATGAAAAACTCAAATTACGGAAGAAAAAAAGAAAAGCCGGTTCCTGAAATTGCGGCGGCTGTCAGTTCTGCGGAATTTAAAATAGATTATGAGACGATTTTCAGAGACTCTGTCGATGCTTTCATTATTATATCTTCAGAGAACGGAAAGGTGATTGAGGCAAATCAGGGGGCTCTGAAGCTGCTTGGGTATGAAGAAAAAGAAATACTTAACCTGGCCGCAAAGAATATCTTTTCTGTTAGTGAATATTCCCGCCTCCGCCTTGAATACCTGAAAGAGAATCCAGGCTTTGACGGCACCTTTATTGAGAGTGAGTTCCTTTTAAAGGATCGCAGGAAAATCCCTGTTACAGTAAGCATAAAAGAACTCAGGGCAAAGATGATCCTGCTGATCGCAAGGGATATTTCAGCAATCAGGCAGACTGAAGAAGCCCTGAGAAGAGAAGCATTCATTTTTGAGAACCTTAATGATGCAGTAATGATAACTGACCTTGACGGCTACATACAAAGCTGGAATTCAGCAGCGGGGAAAGTCTTTGGCTACCGCAGGGAAGAGGTTGTTAACAATTTCATAAATATTCTTTTCAGGCAGCCGGAATTCGCACAGAACTTTGGAACGATCAGGAAAAAAATTCAAAGAAACCTTCTCTGGAGCGGCGAAACAGAAATTGTAAGGAAAGACGGAAGCGAAGGGATCGCGGAAACTTCCGTATTTCCGTTCAGGGATTCTTCCGGTGAACATATAGCGTACGTGGTTATACTAAAAGATATTACACAGCGGAGGCAGGCTGAGAGGGCAATGCGGGAGCGGGACCTGATGTACGGGGCCCTGATAGATGCATCAGCAGATGCGATATATGTTTTAAGAGATAGAAAACTTCTGCTGGTAAACAGTGCATGGTGCAGGCTATTTGGTTATTCCAAAGAGGAAGCGTTGTCAGACGACTTTGATATTATGAAAATCGTGGCGCCGGAGGATAAAGAATTTATTCTCAACAGATTTAATAAGGTCGCAGTCCAATCGCCCGACGCTTCTTCCTACGAGCTGAAAGCAATAACCAAAGATAAAATAATCAGGGATCTCGAAGTTAAAGTAAATAAAATATTATGGAACAACGAGATAGTTTACCAGGGCATCTACCGTGACATTACAGAAAAGAAAAGAGCAGAAACAGCTTTGAGGGAATCTGAAGAGAAATTCAGAAAACTCGTTGAGAAATCGCTTGTGGGTGTATACATCATCCAGGACGGGGTGTTCAAGTATATCAATCCGAGGCTGGCTCGGATTTTCGGATATACTGTGGAAGAAATCATAAATAAAAAGGGACCTTCGGATCTTACATACCCTGATGACAGAAAAATTGTTAATAATAATGTGGCTTCAAGATTATCGGGGGAAGTCGATTCAATTGCATATTCGTTCAGGGGAATCAGGAAAGATGGAACCCTGATATTTGTGGATGTTTTTGGGACAAGGACAATCCTGGGCAATAAACCTGCGGTAATAGGCACACTGCTTGATATTACCGAACATAAGAAGGCCGAAGAGGCTTTAAAAAAATCGGAAGAGAAGTACAAGACTATAATAGAATCTGCCAGTGATGCGATAATTATAGTGGATATTGAAGATAGGACCATCATCGACATTAATCAGCAGGCTGAAAAACTAACAGGTCATTCAAGACAGGAACTGCTTGGAAAATCCCATCTTATTCTTCATCCCGCTGAATACTCTGAATTCTATTCCGGTGTGTTTACGGAAGTAATTTTAGAAAACCAGAAGATATCTCCGGAAGAGATTTTAATTCAGCATAAGAACGGAACTGTTATACCGGTGGAGATAAGCACCAGTCATAGTACATTGGGCGATAAGAAGGTGATACAGGGAATTTTCCGTGATTTGAGGGAGAGGAAGAAGGTTGAAGAAGAGATCCGGAAGCTTTCTAGGGCTGTTGAACAAAGTCCCTCTGCCATAGTTATAACGGACCTGGGGGGAACTATAGAATATGTGAATCCTCATTTCTGCAAAGTTACCGGGTACACTCAGGAGGAAGCCTTAGGTGAGAACCCGAGAATATTGAAGTCAGGCAGTACCTCGGATGAAGAGTACAAAGATATGTGGGCGAGCATTTCTGCAGGAAAGGAATGGCGAGGGGAATTTCATAATAAGAAAAAGAACGGAGAGCTTTACTGGGAACAGGCTTCGATCTCACCTATCAGAGACGATAAAGGAAATGTAACACATTATATTGCGATTAAGGAGGATATTACTGAGAAAAAGAAGATGCAGCAGGAATTGATGATTGCCAAGGAAAAAGCAGAAGAATCTGACAGGATGAAATCGGAATTTTTGTCCCAGATGTCTCACGAGATCAGAACGCCTTTAAATGTAATACTGAGCTATAATTCATTTCTGCAGGAGGAACTGTCCGGTAAAATTAATGAAGATATCCGTTTATCATTCAATTCTATTGATTCAGCGGGGAAAAGGTTGCTTCGGACGATTGATATGATCCTCAATCTCGCGGCCATTCAAAAGGGCAATGTTGATATTTCCTTTTATCCGGTTGACCTTGGTGATATTCTGAAAAGATTAAGCAGGGAGTTCGAATTCCAGGCCAGGGAAAAGAAGCTTTATCTAAAACTGAAAATGCCTTCAGATAATGTAATTATTAACGGGGATGAGTACCTTTTAAGTGGAATTTTTCAGAACCTGCTTAATAATGCCCTGAAGTATACAAATACCGGTGGTGTTAACGTTGAAACCACTATCCTGGAAGATGAAAGAATTAAAGTAGATATCAGTGATACGGGAATCGGTATTTCAGAAAAGTACATGCCGAGATTGTTTCTGCCATTTACCCAGGAAGAGTCAGGTTATACAAGAAAATTTGAAGGAAATGGATTAGGACTGGCTTTGGTTAAGAGTTACCTTGATCTGCTTAAAGCGGAAATAGGCGTATCCAGTGGGAAAGGAAAAGGCACGACTTTCTCTATTATCTTTAATCCTTAAAATCGTGCCTGTTAAAAAATCTATTTGCAGAGATACCCGGAGTTTTATTCCGGACGGTTCCAGTGCATTTTGTTTCTTCAGCCGTGGATCTGACCTGGAATCAGAAACGGGATCAGTCTTCCATCGTAAACCCGATTTTAATAGTAACCTGCCAGTGCTGAACCTGGTTGTTGTCGATGTGGCCTCTTGTATCAATTACCTGGAACCATCGCATATTTCTAACTGTTTGTCCTGCCTTCACAACGGCGTTCTGAATTGCCTCTTCGATACCTCTTTCGGAAGAACCGGTCAATTCTATCATTTTATATACGTGATTGCTCATATTAGTTTAATCCTTTTAATTTTAAGTGGAAATGAGGTCATCAAAATAAAGATTTTTTTACCTTTATGCATTTATTTTTAATACACAGGAATCCTAATTATTTTTAAAACATCATATCATAAATTATTTATAAAATTCAGGGAAGAAAACATGCCGAAAAGATCAGCTTATATTAAACAGGTGAAAGGTATAACCTTTGCAGGTAAAACAGATTCCAACCACTGGATAATGATGGACGGTCCCGAAGAATTCGGCGGGAGCAATGCGGGAATAAGACCAAAAGAACTTCTGCTGCTGGGACTTGGAGGATGTACCGGAAGTGATGTCGTAAGCATACTTAATAAAAAGAGAGTGAAACTCGATGGCTTTGAAATGAATATTGATTCTGAAGTATGCGAAGAACATCCGCAGACTTTCACCAAAATGCATATAGAATATGTATTCTATGGAAACGATGTATCGGAAAAAGATGTTGAACGTGCAATAGAATTATCGCAGACGAAATACTGCGGTGTGACAAAGATGTTTGAGAAAGCTGCCGAAATTACCCATTCATTTAAGATAGTAAAAAGCGAACTGGCGGGAATAGAAAATTAAAAATTGAAGATTGCACAGGTTGTAGCGCCGGGCTAATTGCCCGGCCACCTTCAATTAATAATCTTCATACATTAATGTTTCTGGTAAAGACCTACGATGTTGCCCTGAGGATCTTTCAACAAAGCGTACCAGCCCATTGCGGGGATTACAGTCTTTTCTTTGAAGACTTCACCGCCGTTTGCTTTAGCCGAGTTCAGTGTTTCGTCTATATTCGTTACGTTAACGTGAAAAACAGTAGTATCTCCCGAATTAACTTTTTCAACCTGCCTGATTCCTACCATTGTGCCTTTATGATTATTAAAAAGTAAGTAGCCCTTGCCGAATGGTTTAAATTCCCAGCCGAGTACTTTTGAAAAAAATTCTTTTGTCTGGTCAAGATTTGAAGACGGAATCTCAACGTGCGCTATTAAATGGTCAGCCATTTCAGGTTCCTATATTTTAATTTAAGATGAACTAAATTAAAAGTTACCGACGGAACTTTCAATACGAATCAGAAACAGGATCAATCCTTTTTGCTTAAGAACCTGTAAAGGGAGGAGAAATCGAGATCGCCGAAACCCTTCTGCTTCGCCATTGAAAAAATCTCTTTAACAGCGCTTGCCGTCGGCAGGGTTATATCTGTTTCATCCGCAGTGTCAGAGACAAGCGTAAGGTCCTTATGCATCCACTGAAGCGGGAATTCTGTTTCATACTTATCCTGTGCGAACTTTTCTTTTTTAGCCGAAAGGTAAGGAGCGGTTACCGGACCGCCGAGCAGGGTATTAAAAATCGTATCTTTATCAAATCCCAGCGCTTCTCCGAGTACCAGCGCTTCTGAGAACGATGCCATAGATACTGCCAGCATCAGGTTTACAACCATCTTCATTGAAGTTCCTTTTCCGCATTCGCCCAGGTGCAGAATTTTCTTTCCCATTTTTTCAAGCAGAGGTTTTACCTCTTCAAAATCTTTTTTATTTCCGCCGACAAAAAAGATAAGCTCACCGTTTTCCGCAGGCTGCTTTGTCCCGGCAACCGGCGCATCAATAAACCTGATCCCTGATTCACCCGCTTTTTTAGACATCTCCTTCGAGAAGGTGGGATTTACCGTACTGCAGTCGACCCAGAGAGCGTTATTCTTCATACTGCTCAGAAAACCCTCTTCACCCAGAGAAACCTCGTATACCGCTTGCGGATTGCTGAGCATAGTGAAAAGAATGTCGGCTTCAGCTCCCACATCAAGAGGGGAATCGGCCCACTCCGCTCCGGCTTTTATTAATGGATCCGCTTTCTCTCTCGTCCTGTTATGTACTATAAGCTTATAATTATTTTTTATCAGGTTATGAGCCATCCTGCTGCCCATGATTCCTGTTCCTATAAATCCTACTTTCATTTTTTCCTCTTTTATTCTTTTTCCAAAATTAAAAAGATTGGAAAGTAATCAATTTGATGAGAAACATAATCATCCGGATCTATCATATTAAAGATAAAGGAAATTCCAATGACTGCGAATCATCGAAGAGAACGCCCAAGAAGAACATCATTGGCGGCTTTGTTGTGACGAATGGCATAAACGAATGATAACTGGGAGAAGAAAACTTGACTCGGTATAAATATATTTTTATGTTTGAACAAACGTTCAGTCAAAAATAGAAAATGTCACCAAGAACAAAAGAACAATTCGAGAAAATAAGAGAGTCCAGCAGGAATGAGATCCTTGATGCTGCACTGGAGCTTTTTGCTACTAATGGTTTCCACGCAACTTCTATCTCGCAAATAGCAGAAAAGGCAGGGATATCAAAAGGACTGATGTATAATTATTTCAAGAGTAAAGATGATCTTCTGAGAACAATTATTGATGACGGATTTCAAAAACTCGGTGAGCTAATGGCCGTAGTAAACACGGAAACCGACCCCCGCAAAGCACTTGAGAAGATAATCAGACTCTCATTGCAAAATTTAAAAAATAACCCGGAGTACTGGAAGCTGTACATGTCGATAGTGCTTCAATCTACTTCGCAGAAAGACGTGAAGAAACATATAGCGAGTTTCAGAGACAGTGCGGTGATGGGGCTTTCTGAGTTGCTCAAAGCAATGGGGCAGAAAGATTATTACCTGAAAGCATTTGCCCTGGGATCTCAGCTGGATGGATTAGCATTTAATGTGGTAAGCGCCCCGGGTTCGTTGCCTATTGACGAACTTGAAAATTATTTGATACAGACATATTGCTCACCCGCAAAAAAGAGGAAGAAAAAATGAAAAGTAAATTATTTGTATTAGTAATCGCACTTTTATGCGGCCATGTATTTCCGCAGACAGCTAAGGAGGTAGTTCAGAAAGCTGATCAGCTGATGAGGGCAAACAGCAACTATTCGGAAGTAGAAATGACTATTGTAAAACCCGACTGGTCGCGTACGATGGGATTAAAGATCTGGTCGCTGGAACCGGATTATGCGATGATCTATGTTACCGAGCCTGCCCGCGACAAAGGAACAGTAACTTTAAAAAGAAAAAACGAGGTCTGGAACTGGATACCCTCCGCGCAGAAAGTGATAAAAATTCCACCTTCGATGATGATGCAGTCGTGGATGGGGTCTGATTTTACGAATGACGATCTTGTGAAGGAATCCTCTATAGTGGATGACTATACACATAAGTTCATCGGCGAAGAGAACTTACGCGGGTATGACTGCTGGAAGGTAGAATTAACGCCAAAACTTGATGCCGGTGTAGTCTGGGGTAAGATCGTTATCTGGATATCAAAGAAGGAATTCTTCGAGCTGAAGGCCGATTATTATGATGAGGATGAAAATATCGTAAAAACTTTTAACGGGAGTAAACCCGAAAAAATGGGTGACAGAACAGTGCTGACACACTGGGAGATGGTTCCTGTTGATGAACCAGGACATAAAACGATACTGGATTATAATAAGATGGACTTCAATATCGATATCAATCAGTCATTTTTTTCCGAACAAAATATGAAGAGAGTAAGATAATGGGAACATATCTCAAGCTTGCGTGGAGAAATCTCTGGAGGAATAAGAAGCGAACTCTTATCGCGGCTTCATCCGTCTTCTTTGCTGTACTGCTTGCCCTGGTGATGCGGTCGATGCAGAAGGGGAGTTATGATTTTATGATCGATTCCTCTGTAAGATTCTCAACCGGGTATATTCAGGTGCACGGGAAAGGTTACTGGGATAAACGGTCGCTTGATAAAAGTATGGAATTAGATAAAGGGATTGAGAAAAAACTGGGAAATATTTCCCACGTTACACAGGTTATTCCCCGGCTTGAAACTTTTACGCTTGTTTCTCATGGAAATGCGACAAAGGTTTCCCCTATTATCGGTATTGACCCGGCAGCAGAAAAAACCACACTGAAGCTGAATGAGAAAATAATAGCGGGAAAATATCTTTCGGATACGAGCAGGGGACTGCTGATAGGGCAGGGACTGGCAGAACTGCTAAAGGTTGGGGTAGGCGACTCGGTAGTATTATACGGACAGGGATACCACGGCATAACAGCTGCAGCCCAGGTTCCTGTGCAGGGAATTATCAAACTGCCGATCCCCGATCTTAACAAATCGCTGATATATACCAGTTTATCCTATGCGCAATGGCTTTATTCCGCTGACAACAGAATTACATCGCTCTCGATAATGATTGAGAAGCCGAATGAGCTCGAACAGGTGAGGTCGCAGGCGGCAAAGCTTTTCGACGACAAATATGAAGTCATGACCTGGAAGGAAATGACTCCCGAGCTTGTTCAGTCGATAGAGGTCGATAATGCCGGCGGGATCATTATGCTGGCTATACTTTATATAGTGATAGGTTTCGGAATATTCGGAACAGTTATGATGATGACTGCGGAAAGGACCAAAGAGTTCGGGATATTGATCGCAGTGGGAATGAAGAAAACAAAACTAATACTTGTCACAATATTTGAGACAATATTCATCTCACTTATCGGCGTGATAGCGGGAATTATCATCAGCTATCCGTTGCTATTGTACTTTTATTATAATCCGATAAAACTTACCGGAGACCTTGCCGAAGCGATGCTTGCGTTCGGACTGGAACCAATAATGCCCTTCAGCATTGCCCCCGGAATATTCATAGCCCAGTTCTGGACGGTACTTTTAATCGCCCTGTTATCGGCCTGGTATCCGTTCAGGTATGTGCAGAAACTTAAAGCTGTTGAAGCTATCAGAAATTAGGAAGGAGTTTGAAAATGCTTTTCCTGCTCGCGTGGAAAAATGTATGGAGAAATAAAAAAAGGAGTCTCATTATTCTCACCGCTATAGCGTTGGGATTAGGCTGCGGACTCTTTGCAAGTGCGGTGATGTACGGAATGTGGGATTCTACCGTCAATGCAGCTATCGACAGGGATCTCAGCCATATACAGCTGCACACTACACAATATGAAAAAGAAAATTTAATAGAGAATTATATTCCCGGCGGCGACGAAATTAAATCGCAGATCGAAAATATCAATGGAGTTAAAGCTGTTTCTGACAGAACAGTCATAGACGGGATGGCAGCCTCGGCTTCTTCGTCGACCGGTGTCGAGATCAAAGGAATTATTCCTGATGAAGAGCAGAAGGTAACCAGCGTGGCTACAAGCATTACCTCGGGAAAATATTTTGAAGGTGTCAGCCGCAACCCCGTAGTAATAGGTAAGGAACTGGCCAAAAAACTCGATCTTAAACTCCGCTCAAAAATTGTTCTCAGCTTCCAGGGTCCCGACGGAAATATTATATATGCTGCTTTCCGCATTGCCGGAATATTCGAAACCGAATCCTCGATGTTCGACAAAAGCAATGTATTTGTAAAGCAAAGCGATCTTGACGTACTTATGAACAGCAAGCCGCTCATACACGAAATTGCAGTGCGGCTCACTTCTGTGCAGGATATGGAGCCGGTTGTCACTAAACTAAGAAGCATTTATAAAAACCTTTCTGTAGAAACCTGGCAGCAGCTTGCTCCCGAGCTTAGTCTTACCTACGAGACCCTTATCCTAGAGTTGAACATTTTTCTCGGCATAATTCTGTTCGCCCTCCTGTTCGGGATCACCAACACCATGCTTATGTCGGTTATGGAGAGAATACGGGAGCTTGGAGTCCTGATGGCGGTAGGTATGAAAAGGATAAGGGTGTTCATACTTATAATATTCGAGACAATACTACTTTCAATTACAGGGGGAATAATCGGAATGGTGCTTGGTGCAGCTTCTATCCTTATAACAGCACAGAATGGTATCAACCTTTCGTTGTTTTCACAAGGATTATCCAGCTACGGGATAAGCTCGCATCTGTTCCCGGGACTTCCGGGAGAATTTTATCCCATACTGTTTGTTATGATTATCATTACTGCGATATTAAGTGCAGTATATCCCGCAATTAAGGCTGTACAGGCTTAACCCTGCTTCAGCAATAAGAACTTATTAATGAAAACCAACGGAGTAAAAAAATGGCTCTGATAGAATTAAGCAATCTGCATAAAACATACAATACAACTAAGGTACCTGTCCTTGCCGTAAAAGGTGTGGATCTTAAAATTGAAAAAGGTGAATTCACTGCTATAGTGGGTCCTTCGGGTTCAGGTAAAACGACGTTGCTTAATATGATAGGAGGACTGGATCAGCCAACCGAAGGGAAGATCGTGGTTGACGGTACAGATATTTCGACCTATAAACCGGATGAACTTATAAACTTCCGCCTTCATCATATCGGGTTTGTCTTCCAGGCTTATAATCTCATTCCGGTTTTGACCGCGAAGGAGAACGTGGAATTTATAATGCTTCTTCAGAATATATCGAAAGAAGAGAGGGAGAAGAGAGCATCTGAATTACTTGAGGCGGTAGGACTGGGTGACAGGATGAAAAGCCGTCCCTCTGAGCTATCAGGCGGTCAGCAGCAGAGGGTAGCGGTTGCACGTTCACTTGCATCGCACCCCTCGTTTGTGCTTGCTGATGAACCGACGGCTAACCTGGATTCGGTGACAGCAGAGGCACTGCTCGATTTAATGGAAAATCTTAACGAGAAATACGAGATGACATTTGTATTTTCAACGCACGACAGTAAAGTAATTAAACGCGCTCACCGTGTTGTTACTCTTGAGGACGGTAAAATAAAATCAGATGAACAAAGGAAAGTGCTGCAGAAGAATGAGGTTTAGAACTCTGCTGTTCCTGATTGTCTGTCTGACTGCATCCGCATCCGCCCAGAATCCGGCTGCCGATGTTTATGGATACGCCAAGTACCTGTTCGGCTCTACCAAATATCCTTTCTATAATGAAAGATTTGAAGACCATCTTATACATGCCCGCCTAAACACAAGGTGGTATCCTCTTCAGTCGCTCACGGCCGCACTTGAATTCCGGTTCCGTGCCTACTACGGTGAGAGCGTTGAGAAGATTCCGAATTTCTTCGATCAGATTAAATCACACCATGAATTCGCTGACCTTGACGCGGTGTTGTGGAACAAAGGTAAATCTATCGGCTACCTCGAAACCGACCGCTTGTGGCTTGATTGGGTAAAGGACAAATTTGAAGTTACTGTCGGCCGACAGCGTATTGCGTGGGGAACAAGCTGGGTCTGGAACCCGACCGATCTTTTTAATCCTCAGTCACCCCTCGACTTTGATTATGAAGAACTGCCGGGAACCGATGCAGTCAGATTCCAGTATTACACAGGCCCCGTTACGAAAGTGGAGGCAGCCGTTCGTCCCGCGAAATCAATGGACAGAGTAATTGCAGCAGGCCTGGTATCCCTGAATAGATGGGACTATGATTTCAATCTTATCGGCGGGATAAAAAATAACCGTTGGGTAGTGGGAGGAGGATGGTCAGGTGATATACTCGATGCCGGTTTCCGCGGGGAGTTTACTGTTACCAAAAGCCCGCGATAATACAGAAATACAAAAACCTTTCCGTTATATTTCCAGAATATGAACCGCTTTCTTCATTTAATGACCCGGTCTTTTCGTTTGTTCTTTCCGGTGATTATACCTTGCCTAATAGTTTTTATATTCATACCGAAGTGATGTACTATAATTCAGGAAAGAGGGAGAATACAGAGCTCTACCAGCAGGAAGCACTGGACCTTGGAATGCTTTCGCCTTCCCGGTGGTCGGTATACCAGGAATTCTCGTATGACATTACCCCGCTTCTGAGAGGAAGCCTTTTCGGCATCTTTAATCCCGATGATGAATCCTATGTTATTGTTCCATCCGCTAGTTATTCGGTTATTACCAACCTTGACCTTTATGTAATTGCTCTCCTTTTTAATGGCGATTCGCTCACCCAATATGGAGATTATGGCAGTTCCTTCTATGTGAGGGTTAAATATTCTTTCTAATCCCTTAAGATACAGGTGATTAGGGGATTTTGTTTTTATCATAAATTTTGTTATCTATAAACAATTCATACCGTAACGAACAAATCAAAACATCAACCTTGGCAGACAACAGGAACGATTACATCGTAAAAGGAGTTTTATGAACAAAATTGATCTTAAAAAATTTGCAAAAAAGATAAGCGTAAGGCAGCTGAAAGAGCAAGATTACGATCAGCTTGTGGAACTGCAGAAACTGGCTTTTCCGGGGATGCCGACCTGGAATCCGGAGCAGCTTAAAAGTCAGCTTGAAATTTTTCCTGAAGGACAGATCTGCATTGAGTATGACGGTAAGATCATTGCTTCATCGAACAGCCTGATTGTGGATTTCGATCTTCATGAGGATTACGACAGCTGGCAGCGTATTAGCGATAACGGCTATATTACTAATCATAATCCCGAAGGTGATACACTTTACGGAATTGAGATTATGGTTCACCCGGATTTTCGGGGAATGAGATTATCTCGCAGACTTTATGATGCAAGAAAACAAATTGCCCGGAAATACAACCTGAGGAGCATAGTAATAGGCGGAAGAATACCGGGATTTTATAAGAAGAAATCAAAGATGACGGCAAGGGAATATGTCGATAAAGTAATAAGCAAAGAGTTGTACGATCAGGTGCTTACCGCCCAGCTGTCTAACGGATTTGTACTTAAAAGGATAATGCCCACATACCTGACATCCGATACTGAATCGGCGGGAAATGCAACGCTGCTCGAGTGGCCGAACCTTGATTACGTGCCAAAGCAGGTTAAAAGATATGTGACATCGAAGAAAGTAAGGATCTGCGTTGTACAATACCAGATGAGGAGTCTGAAAAATTTTAAAGAATTCGAAAAGCAGTGCGAGTATTTTGTCGATGTTGCTTCGGGATATAAAAGCGATTTTGTTCTCTTCCCTGAAATTTTTACCCTTCAGCTTCTCTCTTATCTGCCTAATGAAAGACCCGGTATTGCCGTAAGAACACTGGCTGATCTCACACCAAAGTACCTGAATTTGTTTAATAAACTTTCAATAAGACATAACATAAACATTATAGGCGGATCGCACTATACGAGGGAGGGAGACGATATATATAATATTGCCTACCTTTTCCGAAGGGATGGTTCAATTGAGAAACAGTATAAGATTCATATAACTCCCAATGAGAGAAAATGGTGGGGAGTAAAGCCGGGTGATAAGATTGAGGTGTTCGATACTGACCGCGGCAAAATCAACATCCAGATATGTTATGATATTGAGTTCCCGGAACTATCAAGGATTGCTACCCAGAAAGGGGCCGAGTTAATATTTGTGCCGTTCTGTACTGATGAGAGGTACGGTTATCTGCGGGTGCGTTACTGTGCCCAGGCTAGATGCATAGAGAACGGAGTTTATACGGCAATTGCGGGTAATGTGGGGAATCTTCCTTTTGTAGAAAATATGGATATCCAGTATGCACAGTCAGGAATTTACACCCCGTCTGATTTCCAGTTCTCGCGTGATGCAATAGCAGCCGAATGTACGCCGAACATTGAGACAGTGATTATCCACGATATAGATATGGAGCTTGTGAAACGTCACCGCTTCAGCGGCAGCACGCTCAACTGGAAAGACAGGAGAAGCGATCTCTACGAGGTCGTGATGAAGAAGTAATTATTTTCTGCGGGATTCGATTTTTAATTCCGATGTAGGCACTATCTCTAAGGCAGCGGATGCCAGCATTATTTTACCCTCTGATTTATCAACCTCATCCGGTAGGATAATAATCTTGGAGATTTTCTTAAAGATTTCTTTGTTCTGGCTAACATTTGTCTGAAAATGCTTTTCCGGGTTATAATGAAATTATTTATATTCCCATAACCCCTCATAATTAAATGATCTAAATGAAAGATGAATTTGTTGTAATCAGAGATCAGATAGAAGAATTTATCGATTCTTCCCTGGTAAGCCGACTGAATACAAGAATTGACGAACAAATTCACTTCATCAATTCAATCAGGGATCTGGTTAAGACTCACATAATTGACCTTAAGGATCTTAAGGAAGATGAACTCCGGTTTTATCAGAAAATAAAAGAATATAATTCCTCACTACTGAAACTGCTTGAAAAGAGAACCCCCGGCAGAAATGTACCCGGTTTTAAGGAAGAATTCCCGGAGCTGGTTCAAAGTTATGAAGAGTTTGTCAAAATGACTGATAGGAAGAGGGTAGAGGAACAGGATAATGAACGATTTAAGGTACTCACCGGGGATTCATTACCGGTAAAGAGCCTCAAGGCAGTTAAAAAAACAGGTTATTTCATAACAACCTCTCCCGGAAGGACCGCAAACCTTTTCAGGAAGCTGTTTCGTAATCCTGCAAGGTCGTTAAAAGCATGGAAGAGGAAGATATACTTCCGCAATTTATTTCAGCTTACTATAAGGGATTCTTTGTTACTCAAATCCTTTGATCTTATTACTGAACTGAACAGTGAAATTGCCGCATCTTCTCATTCCGCCTGGAAGAGTGAAGAAAAAATAAATAAGCATTTTACAGCCGAACTTCAATTCATTGAACTCAGCAGATATATACCCGGTGATGAAGAAGTCAGTCTTTTTGATAAAGAAATAAATTCTTTGCTGAAACTGATGCAGAAGATGAAAGATAGCATCGGAACGAGGACTGCAGAAAACCTTGACGAAGTATTCAGCCGGCTTGACGACACATATAAAAAAGCCGGAACACTGGAATTTCCTTCCTGGCGATATAATAATAAGAAACTAATAAGCTCAGAGAAGGAAGTTGAGGAAAAATATAGTCAGCTGGCTGCCGGATGGGAAAATACCTTTTTCAGCCTGATGGAAGATTGGAAATTGAACAAGGATCTCTACCTGAATGAGATCCTTCAAGTGCAGGAATTGTTTTCCCTGAAAGTAGAGATCCGTCAGAAGATTATTGAGAATATTATTCCATCCCTGGATGAGATAAAAAGGACCCTGTTCAGCAGTCGCAACAGGATTGAACAGCAGCGGGATTCGGAAGGACTCAGAGAAGTGCTCCTGCGGGAAAAAGCTTCATTGTACAAAGAGCTGAACGGAGCGATGATAGATCAAACTGCAGAACTACTGTTAAGTGAGAGAATTCCGGAGACGATTGATGAATTAGAGCTGAACCTGAGAAAAAATATCGAAAATACTTCCGTCAAAAGGGCTATAGTTAAAACGTCGGTTTATAATAGAGAGATCAAGAATTCAGACATAGAGTATATTAAGCCGGATGAACTGATAAGATTTGAAATTCTACCTGAATTTCAGAAGGAAACAAGCAGGCTGAAAACCTCGGTTATTACGGCGGTTAATGAAATTCACATTAATTTACTGGATATAGATAATATAGTCGATTTTAATCTGGAATCAGCATTAGCTGCTGCAGATATTAAAGAAAACAGGGAACAGGAAGAGACGCATCCGGTTACAATAGCATCGGAGGGTATTCAGAGAGCGATAGCCAGAACAGATGAGATAAAGTCGAGGTTATTCGAAGTTCACGAGAACATAATCAGTACAGTTTCTGAGTCAACTGGTTCATACAATAAAAAAATACTGACCCTTACAGATACCGATAATATTATAGGGATCAGGCTTCGTGTTGCTAAAGCAAAAGCCATTGAAAAGACAATGCAGTTCAAGGGTAAAGCACTGCAGTCTGTTAAGGATTTCATTCCCGGTACTATAGAGTTATTCAAACAGGCTTTCACCAGGAGCGGGAGCCTCTATAAGAATTTCAGAAAAAGGTTCGGGCTCGAGCCAAGTAAATTGAAGATCTCAACTGAGATATCAGATTTTTTAACGGAAACAGAAAATGCCGTAAATAAGCTTCCGTATGTATACCAGAGACTATTCAGAATAGAGCCGCTGGAGGATGAGAAATTCTATGAAAAAAGAACCACTGAAATTGATAGACTGAATCTTGCACTCGATAACTGGAAGAAGGGCCGTTATGCCCCGGCAGTGATAATCGGAGAGAAGGGAAGCGGTATCACTACAACTATAAACTTCCTTCTTAAAAACATACACATAGAAGAGGAATTAATAAGAGCTGATATTGATAAGATAATAGAATGTGAAGAGAGTTTTCTGAAATTTTTCGGCACAACGCTAAGAACCGAGTTTCGCGAACCTCAGGAAATTTCCAATTTCCTGAATTCAACCGGTAAGAAGAGGATAATAATACTTGAAAATATTCAGCATCTTTTTCAGCGAAAAATAGGCGGTTTTACCTCTTTCAGGAGCTTTTTCCAGATTGTCTCGGCAACTAATAAAAATGTTTTCTGGATAGTCGGCTCCAACTTATACGCATGGAACTACCTGGAAAGGGTAATTAACATAAACGACTATTTTTCTTATATAATTAAGCTGCAGCCGTTTACCGATGAACAGATCATCGATATAATCCTGAAACGACATAGGGTCAGCGGATACAATATAAAATATGAACCCTCTGATGAAGATCTGCAGAGCAGGAATTTTCAGAAGCTGAGTGATCAGGAAAAACAAAAATACCTGAAAGAAAAATATTTCTCTGAGCTTAACAGGTTTGCAAGAAGCAACCTGAGCATATCTCTCTTTTTCTGGATGAGCTCGACAAAAAAAGTTGAAAATGATACCATAACAATCGGCTCTTTGGAGGGACTCGATTTTTCATTCCTCCAGGGACTTGGAGATGAAAAGATATTCAGTCTTCATGCACTGCTGGTGCATGACGGTCTCACTGCAAAGCAGCATTCTGTTATCTTTAACCAGCCGGAAGAGAAAAGCAGGCTGAACCTGTTATTACTGGCTGATGACGGTATAGTAATACGTAATAACGGAAGATTTGTCATCAATCCGTTCCTTTACAGGCAAACGGTCAGCCTGTTGCAGACAAGGAATATTTTACACTAGGAATTATGAAACTTATAATAACTATCATATTATTTTTAAGTGCAGTATCAGCGGGTACTATGATTTATCCGCAGGATTCATCAACCAAATCCATTGATTCAGCTATTGTATCCACCGGTTCTGTTCCTGCTGCCGATTCTGTCCACGTCTCCCGGAAAGATTCTTCAATGGACATCATCAACCAGCTTCAGCCTCCTTCCATATTCGAAGTTATTTCCGTTGGCAAAGTTATCTGGGCGATAATCTTCTTCGTTGCGGGACTTTATATAATCAGGTTATTGACCAAAATCCTTGAGGTCTTCGCCGAGCGAAGCACTAGTCACAGGATCACGATAAAAGGTGTTGTCCCAATTGTCAGGATCTTCGGGTGGGTGATCATAATATATATTGTGATTGCAGGTATTTTCCGTCCCCCTGTATCCACCATTATTGCGGTGACAGCATCAGTGGGTATTGCTGTTGGTTTTGCTGCACAGGATATCCTTAGAAATATTTTCGGCGGCATAATGATTTTGTTTGACCGCCCCTTCCAGGTTGGTGATAAAATTCAACTGGGAGAGTATTACGGTGAGGTAATAAAAATAGGCTTAAGATCATCAAGGATCGTTACTCCTGACGATTCAACTGTTACAATTCCAAACGGGGAGCTGATGAATAAATCAGTATCCAACTCAAACTACGGCGAGCCCAACTGCCAGGTTGTTGCAGAAATTTATCTTCCAATAGATATTGATACAGAAAAGATAAGGCAGATCGCAATTGAGGCAGCACAGGTTTCCAGGTATGTTTATCTGAATAAACCCATCACCGTTTTATTTTTTAATGAGATCAAAGACCGGCGGGCTTACCTGAAAATGAGGCTGAAAGCTTATGTAATGGATATCAGGTACGAGTTCCAGTTTAAAAGCGATATGACCGAACTCGTAATGAAAGAATTGCTCACCCTTAAATTAATCAGTACGGATGATTATAATTGAGGGACGGGCGCAGGACGAGAGCATAACCAAAGGGTCGGCCATTTTGTCATTCGGGACCGCTCTGTGGCGGTCAGAGTTACGATTTGATATTGTAAAGGGTTAAAATCAGTACTGCAGAAGCCTTTATTCAGGAAATCAGAACCTCTTTGGCTTTGCGGGATTTACCTCTATAAACCGGTAATTCGAAGGAAAAGGTTGTTCCCTCGCCTTCCATACTTTCAACCTTAATGTTGATGTTATGCACTTGGAGGATCTTCTTTACGATGGCTAATCCAAGTCCTAATCCTTCAGCGGATGATTTACCCGTACCTTTATGATACCTTTCAAATATATATTTCATTTCGTCCTTCCTAATTCCGCTGCCGCTGTCCTTCACATAAGTAACAACCTTATCCTCGGCATTCTGAAGACGTACTGTGACCGAGCCGCCCTGGGGAGTGAATTTAAAAGCGTTATCAAGGAGATTCTGAAGCACTTTCTCCATCATACCTATATCCGCATACACGAGGGGAAGGTCATAAGGAAAATTCAGCCGCAGCTCTATATTTTTGCTTTCGGCTATAATCTGATTTTTCTGCTGTATATCCTGTGCAAGCTCGGCAACAGAGAATGCCTCGGGGTTCGGTTTGGTTTCGCGTGCTTCAAGTTTTGAGAGTTCAAACAATTCCTCGACAAGTTTCTTAAGCCGTTCTGTACTGCTTAAGATAGTCTGCATATAATTCTTACGTTCATCTTCCGTGAGAGTTTCAGACTTAAGCAGTATGGTTTCAATATAACCCTGTACAGCAGCCAGGGGAGTCCTGAGGTCGTGCGATACATTTGCAACGAGCTCCCGCCTCAGGTTATCCATTGTTTTCATTTCTTCTATGTTTTCTACTATTGTATCAGCCATATCATTGAATGAATCAGCAAACTCATTAAACTCGCCCCGGCCCTTCAGCTTAATACGCGCATTCAGTTTCCCGTTTTTGAATTCCCTGATTACCTCAACTATCTTCCTCATATTTCTTGTAATAAACCCGAGAGCGATAAGACTGATGATGGCAACACCTATAAGAGTAATTCCCATTGATTCGAGTCCGAGTCTTAATATGTAACTGCCGAAGACAAGCTGGGTGGCGTTATCATATTCCTCACCGCCGAGAATAACATATATGTATCCCCGGAAAATATCTCCTTCGTAAACTTTTGCCGCAGAAAATGCTTTTCTTCGATCGGCATTTCGCGGGTCGGGGCCAAGAACAAAGGGCTTATCCTTACCCGAAATAAATTCCTTGATAGGATCGAGGGAAACGTACTTAAGTCTTACTACTTTGTTGGGAGCAAAGTAGGTGAGAATTTTCCCGTCTTTATCAAGCAGGTATACCTCAAGACTGGGGTTGATTATCATTATACTGTGAAAAACATCTTTAAGATTTTCCGTATTTGCTTTACCGTCAACAAAGCATTGGTTTTCGGCGGCAATATGCGGGGCTATTTCTGCATCAAGCTTCTGATTAGTTTCCTGGTAGTACATTTCGGCAGTACGGACAGATATGTACATATAGATTCCCGTCAGTATTACAAGTACGATTAAAAATACAGCTGATATCTTCCAGAAAAGACTGTTAAAAAACTTTATCTTCAAAATACATTTTCCTTCATTTCTTTGTGATTTCTTCAAGGTCGTTGAACCTGTAGCCTACTCCCCAGGTTGTTAGAATATAACTGGGGTTGGAAAGATCGGTTTCAATTTTTCCGCGAAGCCTGTTGATATGAGAATTTACGGTATGCTCGTAACCGTTATATGAATAGCCCCAGAGCAGACTGAGAAGCTGCTCACGCGTATATGTCTTTCCTGGATGCGAAGCCAGTAGATGAAGCAGTTCAAATTCTTTGGGAGTAAGTTCTATCCGTTCACCTTTAAGCGTCACTCTTCGTTTTGCTACATCGATTAAAAGATCTCCGATCGCAATATCATCTTTCGGTTCCTGATCCTTCTGAAGAGCCTCTATTCTGCGGAATATAGCCTTTACCCGCGCTGTGAATTCTCTTATGGCAAACGGCTTGGTAAGATAATCGTCTGCGCCAAGTTCAAGTCCCAGCACTTTATCAAATTCTTCAGACTTTGCTGTAAGCATGAGGACGGGGGTATAGTTTTCCTGCTTCCTCAGCTCTTTACAGATCTCAAGGCCGTCAATGTGGGGAAGCATAAGGTCGAGTACGATAAGATCATAACTATTACCGACTGCTTCTTTTAGTCCGTCTCCGCCATCATACGCACGGGTTACATCGCACCCCATATCCTTGAGGTGGATATTTACAAGGTCTGAGATCGATTTATCGTCTTCTATTACCAGTACTTTCTTCATGATAATTACTTTTCCTTTTTTCTGCATTAAAAATACCAACAGAATGTAACGGAAATATCACAATTGTAATAAAAGTTTCCAACAGCAGGTTTTTATGAAAATACTAATTTATATGATAAGAAACAGGAGGAAGGGGGTCAGTCGGCAATATAAGCTTCGATATTTTCAATTTCGTGAACAGCCCTGATTTTTTTAAAATACTTTAATGCCTGCTTAAAGCTTTCCTCAGCCTCTTCGAATTTTGTCCATTCTTTGTAAAGTATTCCAAGTTCCAGGGAGGTTTCTGCATAATTAAGATCATTCTTATATTCTTTGTTTATTCGCAGACTGGTCAGCAGGTAGTTCTCAGCGAGAGAATAATTTTTCTGAATTCTTTTGATGATGCCTTCAACCTTATAAATTTCTGCAACCGACAGTTTATCTTTCGTCTTATAGCATATCTCCATTGCTTTATCGGCAAAGGCTTTTGATAATTCCACATCCTGCATCTGAGAGTAAATAAACGCCTTGGTTATATATGAAATACCAAGGATTGAAAATATACTGTCGTTTAAGGATACAGCGATACTCTTATCCAGTTCTTTCAACGCACTTGCATATTCTTTCTTCTTTAGATATGTAATGCCGAGATTATGTCTGATCTGTGCCAATTTGGGGTGGTCGTTAAGCCGCTGGAAATTAATCAATGCGCGGTTATAATAAAACAGTGCCTGGTCGTAATTGCTGTAGATGTTATTTATAATGCCAAGGTTAATTTCGATTTTACCAATGAGTACAGCGTCCTTTTTTTCATCAAGATAGCGAAGACTTTCTTCAAAATGATTTGCCGCCTCCGGAAGATCACCCCGTTCACCATAGACAGTCCCGAGTAAATTCTCACAGCGGGCGCAGCCTTTCAGATCATTCTGATTCTTAAACATAACGAATGCTTTTTTGATATAATCGAAACATTCCGTCCACCTGGCTTCTCTGCTGTATATCTCTCCAATTGAATAACAGGCATTGGCACCAAGGTTGGCCAGGTTAGGATCTGATCTACTTTCGGCGATAATTTTCTTATGAGTTTCAACTGCAAATTCATACTCGCCAAGCGAAATTGCATAGTCGCCAAGATTGAGCAGGAACTCAACGAATCTGATCTTCTCAAGTTTCTGTTCTGCAAGTGTTGTGATTATCTGGAACTGGAATTCTTTGAGGTATGAATCTGAGAGGTCGACTTCAATCTGTTTACGTTCTTTCTGATTTATTCCTGTGCTGTCTGTTTTGCTTTGTCTCTTCTTCAAAATATTTTTTTTCAGCTCCGAAATATCTTTTTCGGAAAAGAATCCAGCCAGGATTTCTTCAAGAGATAAATATTTATTTAGTCTTGCTGCCACTTTGTTGTGTCTTAAAAGATTTTTAAAAAGTGTGAAAGGATAACATTAAACTGTTATCCTTTCACCGTTCTGATACTATAAATTATCGCGCGTAAGCCCAGCGTGAAAAGTGTGGAAGCTGTGCATTAACTACGCTTAATGTACCTGTTGATTTGTCAACTGTTACCCCGTTATTAACAGTCGGAGACAGGTTTCCGCTCTCATCAACGTAGTAGAATTCTACGTTGTTAGGATTTATACCGCTTAAGTCAAGACCAGAAATTTCGAAGTTAAGAATTACAGGTTCATTAAAGGTCATTGACGGGAAAAAGTCTACCCCTGCCTCGTTGCTTACCTGCATTGTAATATCCCTTGAATCGGCAAATGAAACATTTGCCGGTACAGTTAATTTACAATCAATATTAACTGTTTTCCCATTTGATGCCTGGTAACTTTTAACGAGGTGTATTTCACCCCCTGAAATTCCATTGATCGTCTGTGAAGATGTGAAAACATCCTCAACACTAAAATCGGCTTTTGCCGGAAGCATGATAATAGTTTTATCCAGGTTGTTTACAAGTCCTTCAACCGGCTCAGTTAAGTTACTTTCCTGCATACACCCAACTAATGAAAGTAACAGTAAAGCAGCTAGATAGGATAACTTCCGCATTTTTTCTCGCCCTTCTATTATGTTTATATTTTTTGTTTTCAATTTGATTTCTCTGATTGAGATATTTATGTGCGGAAAGCCAATGATTATGCCACAGGCGTGTTTGTAAATGTTACTTACTGAATTTTTTGTGATAAAAACTTTGGTAACATTTACAGCGGTTTTGTGAAATTATTACTGTGGCTTTTTGAGATGAATGGAGAGATCTGTTACGCAATGAAACAATCCACTTCAGGAGTGGAATACGGTGCGGGTTGTAAATAAAGGATGAACGGGATTATCGGTATAACTTCAGTTTATAAAAGCACTTGCATAGCCTGGTTACACTGGGTAATTTTATCTACTTAACAATTTTTGAAATCTGCTTGAACTCATCTGTGCCGCAGACATTCAATAATTCGAACAGAATGGCCTCTGTTGTAGTTATCTCAGCTCCATGGCGTCTCATTCTGTCAAGCGCAGTACGGTAATCAAATTCATTTCTTGATGATATGGCGTCTGCAGCTAGATTTACCTGGAAACCGTTTGCGAGGAGGTCGAGGATAGTCTGCTGAACGCAAACATGAGCTTCAATTCCCGCTACCACCACCTGCAGCGCATTATTATCTTTAAGTCGTGGAAAGAGATTTCCGGCTCCGGCGCAGCTGAACGTCATTTTTTGTATAGCACTTAAACCTTCTAATTCCTTAAGAAGCGTTGCCGAGGTATTCCCAAGGCCTTTGGGATACTGTTCTGTATAAAATATGGGAATATTCAGGATCTTAAATCCTTTTATGAGTTTAAGGCTATTATTTATTACTTGCGCAGGCTTGTCCATCACAGATAGTATTTTTTCCTGAATATCAATAAGGAGCAGGGCGGCGGTATCTCTTTTTAAGATTTTTTCGTTGTATTTAACGGTTGACTCCATAATGCACCTATTATGTTTTAATAAATTGGGTCCATTCCATACTTACCGCAGGCATACATCATAAGTAAAGCAGAAAGATCAACCAAAGTTTTTTTCTGATCCTCGGTGAGGATTACAAGGTTATAAACTTCGGAAACAAACCTCATATTTTTTAGTATTTTCTTTAGTTCCTCATAACTCGGCTGTCCGTGCCAATTCGCTACTTCCTCAACAAGCATTCTTTCGTGTCTTCTGAGAAACTCGGCGAAAGAAATTGATCTCGTAGTGTGCGGAGTCCTTGGTCTGCACATAGTAATAAGATCATTAAAATAAGTGTCCCACTTTTCAGCAAGCACGCGGTTGCTGTCGCGCATTACATAACGGGCTTTCTCAAGCGAGAACCTCGCTTTGGTGCGGGGCTTAAATTTGGAAAAGAGGGCATACCCGTCGTAGCTGGTATAATCGGTTTCATCATCAATGTATTTCCATCTCTTCGTAAGCTGCCGCGCGGAGTATATAACAATAACCTTATCAAGACCGCTGTCTACCACAATGAACTTTCCCTGTTGTTCATTTATTACGGTGAACCAGTGTTCCCAGTTATCGACGCTTAAAATGCATGGATAACCTGCCTTCAAGTGATCGCTGAGTGCTTTTATTGCTTCATCGGGAGTTTCACGCCGGAAATATTTCATCTTACAGTCGTATGTTTTAGCAGCCTTGGCAAGTCCTATTTCGTCGGTACCGTACCACCAGGTACTGCCGGCCCGTTTAGCTATCTCTCTTTCATTTTCAAATCTGCCCAGCATTACCAGGGCATATTTCAGGGCGAAAGGACCGCATTGGTATTTATAAGGTTGGGGGTAAAAGCTCATACATCAGTAATTTTTATGATTCAATTTAATGAATACATGACTTTAAATCATTATCATAATTTTGCGAGACAGCCATTTTTCTTTATTTTTATTTTTATGAGTAAGAAAAAAACAAAAGTTGCAGTTGTATTTAACGAGGCTCAGCCTGATTTCTACGTTAAATCTGTTGAACACGAAATCAAGGAACTTGATTTTATTCCGTATTTTGAAGTTGAGGAGCTTACCCCGATCGAGGAATATGAGCTAATGGCGGAAAAATTGTCTAAAACGGGGCTAGAGGCATATCCGCTGAACATTTTTGATGACCTTAGAATACTTCTTAAAGATTTAAACACAAATAAACCTGATGTAATTTTCAATTTTATGGAACTTTATAAAGAAAATTCCAGGCTTGAGATGAATATTGTGGGTATGCTGGAGCTGCTGGGAATACCTTATACCGGTGCCCCTCCTATGGCGCTTGCCAACTGCCAGAGCAAGGTGCTTGCCAAGAGAATTCTGAATTCATACGGAATAAGAACGGCAAGGTTCATTCTTATAAAAAAAGTGCAGAAAAGTTACAGGCATGACCTGAGATATCCACTTATTGTAAAACCGGCATTTGAGGATGCGAGTGTCGGGATTGAGAACAGTTCTATTGTAGAGGACAGCCGCAGTCTGAGGGACAGGATCAATTATGTCCTTTCAATCTTTCAGCAGCCGGCATTGGTCGAGGAATTCATTGAGGGAAGGGAACTGAATGTAGCAGTTATGGGCGACAAGGAACCCGAGGCGCTTCCGATCAGTGAGATTGATTTCAGTGAAATGCCCGATCATCTTTACAATATAGTAAGCTATCAGGCAAAGTGGGATCCGAACCATGAAGCGTATCATAAGACTATTCCAAGCTGTCCTGCAAGGCTGCCTAAACGAATCGAAAAGAAGGCAAAGGAAATTGCTGTTGATGCTTTTAAGATAATGGGCTGCCGGGATTATGCCAGGGTAGATATGAGACTTTCAAGGGACAATAAGCTTTATGTTCTTGAAGTTAACCCGAATCCTGATCTTACGGAAAGCGCCGGATTTATGCGTTCGGCAGAGGCCGCAGGGTATAGTTATGTGAAAGCTCTCAGAAATATTGTCAGGTTTGCGAAAAAAAGAGGGAGGCTGGCGGGTTCAATCAATTGATTATGTGATACAGGTTGATTTTGATTATTGAACCGCATCATGTATTCGGTTTTTTATAGGCATTAGATATTAACCCCGGGTTAAAAACCCGGGGCATCAGAATCCTTAATCTAATACATCTCTGATCATTCCAACGGTTTTTTGTTCGCTTTTTTCTGCCAGTGCCTACGACTGAACCGGAGCAAGCTGGGGAAATTTCATCTTCGCAAGTTCGAATAAACCGAACATTACGCCGGCATAAAAGAGGTTCCCGGCTAAATTATAACCAAAGAACGGAATAGCCGCGGTGAAGCATTCTGCCAGTCCTGCTGCTGTCATCGGGTACAAAACGTCTGTCATCCAGAAAGCAAAGTTGGTGATCAGGAAAAACAAAACAGCAGCCGTTAAGGATGCAAGAACTATGTTGGAGACCTTTTTCTTCTGAATCATTGTCATTCCGATTACAACCATAAGAGCAAAGGCAAAATAAACCGACAGAATGGTAGAGTGGAATCCAATGACAAGGTCTGTTAAGAACATTGCAATCAATGGAACTGCAAATGCCAGCTTTTTATTTGTAAAGTATGCGCCTCCGAATAGAGCCATAGCTCCTATAGCAGTAAAATTCGGAAGATGTGGAATAAATCTGGTTAATGCCGCTGCCGCGATCATTGCACAGAGAACCAGGAACCTTGGGGATATTAACTTTGAATTCATTCATTACTCCTTTCAGAAATAAAATAATAAAATTGAGATTCTTTTTTAATTAACATTAAAGATAAAACATCAGAAGCTCAAAATCCTGATCTTTATCATAATTTAACTTTAAATCCTCCGTATATTGAAAAACCCGGGGAAGCGTAACCATATACTTCCTCATAATAATCGTCCGCAATGTTGTTAACTTTTGCGAAAACCCGCAGGTAACTCAGCACGTCATATGAAACCGCCGCATTTACAAGGAAGTAGCTGCCGAGCTTCACTCTCTCTGATCCCGTTGCATTAAAGATCTTATCATCGCGCTCGCCTACATAAACTGCATCTAAATGAACATTTAATTTTTCAAGAAAGCTGTAATTAGCGCCGAATACACCTTTGTGTTCGGGTCTTCTTAACAGAGGCAGGTTTTTATCGGGTGAATTCGCACTAAGATCCCTTGTCTTTGTGTTCGTGTAATTCAGCTTAAGAGTCAGTCCTTCAACAGGTCTTGCTGTAACAAACATCTCAATACCATTGCTTTCCGCCTGGTTGATATTGATTGTTTTAAAGTTAGAATCGAACCCGAAAAGCTTTTCGAACTGATTACTGAAATACGTTGCGCCTGCAGTTATCCTGTCATTCCAGAGGTATTGTTCGAAACCTGCATCCCAGCCAGAGCTTTTCTCAGGCTGAAGATTCTCGTTTCCGAAAGCAGGATCATACAGGTAGAAGAGAGAAGGGGCTTTAAACCCGGTTCCGTAGGTTGCTTTTAATTTTGTTCCGGTTTCCCAGATCATAATTGCGGGTGCTAGTCTGAAAGTAACTGCATCGCCGAACTTATTATGGTTATCGTATCTTAGTCCGAGATTAAAGAAGAAGCGGTCGGAAATATTGCTCTGTTCTTCAGCAAAAAATCCTTTTGTTGTAGATGACTGTGAAGGGAAGTTGCTTACAAAATTGCCCGATTGCTGATTGATAAAGTAATTGCTTAGGGCGGTTTCTCTTTCGTGTTCGCCGCCTATGGTGAGAGAAAAGGGTTTCGCGAAGTTGAATGTATTCTGTATATCGAACTTAATTTTCTTCCCGTCGTACATACTTCTTGATGCGGCCGGGTTATACAGAGTTGAATCAAAACTGTATTTCCTTACGTTCCTCATATAGGAAACGCCCGCTTTCCCGTTCCAGGCGTTATTATAATCGGAGAAGAAGGTTTCCATCCTGAATATATTTTCATCGAGGTTATAAACATAAGTCGGATCATCTCCGAAAGGACCGCCCCATTGATCATAATCGGCGCTGCCTCCGGTATGCTGGTAAAATAGGTTCAGCTGGAAATCATTATCAAGGTTGATTCCTGCCTTAACCGAACCTGTAAAGTTTGATGCGCCGTCCTTTTCGGTATTTCCATACCTGGCAGCGGCTGATGAAAATCCGTCCGTCTTCATCCGGTTCAGGTTCACCTGGTAGTTGAAAATATCGTAGGTGCCGCTGAGACCCCCGTTAAACTTATATGTATTGTAGGTTCCTCCTTCGGCCGAAAGGGAGTACTTATTCCTGCCTTCACCCGTCTTCGTAATAATATTAATTACTCCGGCCAGCGCGTCCGATCCGTACAAGGTGCTCTGAGGACCGCGTAGTATCTCTATGCGTTCAATATTATCTGTAGGGAGATTAGAAAAATCATAAGTGTTTCCCGGATCGCCGGGCATATTCATTTCGATACCATCTATAAGCACCAGGGTATGCTCAGAACCTCCTCCGCGCATATATACACTTGCAAGCTTGCCGGGCCCGCCCTGCTGAACGACGTTCACGCCGTACTCATCCCGCAGAAGATCGAGAACGTTATCTTTCTTCGAGTTGACGATCTCGGCGGAATCGATGACTGTTATTGAATTTGCAAGTTCGATGAGGGGAGTTTCTGTCCTGGTAGCAGTTACCACCACATCGGACATTTTATAGTACCCCGTTGAATCGCCCTTTCTGATTATGCTGTTCTGTGAAAAGACAGCAGAACTGACGAGAGCGGATGCCAGTCCTGTTAATAAAAGTTTCTGCAGATACATGAAGTTACTCCTGTAAAATGACTTAAAGTAACTTCGTGGGGGATTAAACGAATTGATTGGTCATTCGTAATCTAACCTCACCCGCGAAGGTTGATTTAATTCCATACGGCAGGTCTCCTGGCTCAGGCGAAGCAATTAAAAATTTACAATTAACAATTGATAATTATTCATTGCACTGCCTTACAGTTGCGCGTCAGCTCCGGGTTCTAACCGGATTCCCTATGATTCCCGTTCCAACCGGGACACCGTAATCATTTGAAAGAACAAGTAGAATATAGAAATAGAATTTTAATAAATCAAAATTTGTTTATAAAACCACAAGACAGCATTTTCCATTTAAAGTTTTCCGCTGTCTGAGGACCCTAACTATCATCTGTTTTATACGGACATTTCTATGGGTCGAGTTACTGACATTCCCAACGGGTTATAACGAAAAGCTAAAATATCAAGCATTGCTATGGCTAATATTATTTAATTATGCTATTTTATAATTACAGGTGTTTGTATGAATATACAGGGAATATAACTATCAGCTTCTTTATTACATTTAGTCTCATTCATTCCCATACATTACTGATGTCATAAAAGATGACGCCGGAACAGCTAGCAAGGGAAAAAATTGATATTCAGCTGCAGAAGGCCGGATGGATAATTCAGGATTATAAATCGATAAATCCGTCTGCCGGGCCGGGGATTGCAGTCAGGGAGTATCCTAGCGAATCAGGTTCTGCAGATTATATACTATTCATTAACAGGACTCCCATCGGCGTAATCGAAGCTAAAAAAGAAGGCCATACACTCAGCCAGGTGCATGATCAGACGGAAAGATATGCTTCTGACGAGCTTAAGTTTATAAAAAATGTAAAAGATCTTCGTTTTCAATATGAATCAACCGGCACAGAAACTTATTTTACAGACGGAGCCGATCCTTCACCGAGACAGAGAGAAATATTTCACTTTCACCGACCTGAAACCTTAGCTGAATGGCTGAAGCAGGAAGAATCCCTCAGATCCAGATTAAAGAAAATTCCCACCCTGGGTTCCACTGGATTAAGAGTTTGCCAGGTAAATGCTATAGTAAATCTTGAACAATCTTTTGCCGAAAACAAGCCCAATGCGTTAATTCAGATGGCAACCGGAGCGGGCAAAACTTTTACAGCTATTACCTCTGTGTACCGTCTGCTGAAGTTTGCGAAGGCAAAAAGGATCCTGTTTCTGGTCGATACAAGAAATCTCGGCAAACAGGCAGAGCAGGAGTTCAGGGCATATAAACCAACAGATGACAAAAGGCTATTCCCGGAACTCTACACTATTCAAAGGCTCAGCTCAAATTTCATCGATCCCTCGGCTCAGATTTGTATAAGTACTATCCAGAGAATGTATTCAATCCTTAAAGGAAAAGAACTTGATGAATCTCTTGAGGAAGAATCCCCTTACGAATCAAAAACAATTGATAAACCTGTGGACGTTGCTTATAATGCCAGGGTTCCAATTGAAACATTTGATTTTATAATAATCGATGAATGTCACCGGTCCATTTACAATCTCTGGAAACAGGTATTAGATTACTTTGATTCATTTTTAATAGGATTAACAGCTACTCCTGATAAACGTACCTTCGCTTTCTTCCACGAAAATGTCGTCAGTGAGTACACCCTGAAACAGTCGATTGAGGATAAAGTAAATGTAGGCTACGATGTCTACACAATTGAAACCGAAATAACAAAGCAGGGTGCTTCCATCAGGGCAAAGCAGTATGTTGATCTGCGAAACAAGATGACGCGGAAAAAGGAATGGAAGCAGCTCGAAGATGAAGTAAATTATAGCGGCAGTCAGCTTGACCGGGATATTGTTAATCCGAGTACAATAAGAAATATCATCCGTGAATATAAAAGAGTATTAAAAGAAGAATTCTTTCCTGAAAGAAATGCCGAGGCTGAAGTACCAAAAACCCTGATCTTTGCTAAAACTGATAGTCATGCCGAGGATATTGTACACATTGTAAGAGAGGAATTCGGAGAAGAGAATGATTTCTGCAAGAAGATCACCTATAAGGCCAAAGATGAGGATCCGGAGTCAATACTGCAGCGATTCAGGACTGCTTACAATCCGCGTATTGCCGTTACTGTAGATATGATAGCCACCGGAACCGACGTTAAACCTATCGAGGTACTGGTTTTTATGCGTGATGTAAGATCACGTAATTATTTTCAGCAGATGATAGGGCGGGGGACAAGGTCATTCACCAGGGATGAATTGATTAAGGTAACTCCCGGCGCTAAACTAAATAAAGAACGCTTCTACATTGTTGATGCCGTAGGCGTGTTTAAGTCAGTGAAAGTTGACTACCCCGTAGTGGATAAAAAACCAACGGTACCATTGAAAGATTTGATGAAAATGGTAATGTTTGAGCCTGATGAAGAAAATCTATCTTCACTGGCCTCACGGCTTATCAGGCTGGATAAACAGGTTTCAGAGGAAGACAGAGAAAAGTTTAAAGAACTTACCGGAGGCAGGAGTATTGGCGAAACCGCTCGCAGCTCTCGCAGACGTTTATGATCCTGATAAACAGGTAGAGAAGGCGAAATCAGAATTTAATCTCGATGAAGATACTGACCCCACCGAAGAGCAGCTTGATACAGTTGTACAAAAATCCATCAATACAGCTACACAACCTTTTGATGAACCAAAGCTGAGAGATTTTATTGAATCCGTTCGTCAGAAAATTTACCAGATAATTGATGAAACAAATCCCGACAAAATAATCCACAGTGCATTTGACACAAGCGCGAAGGAAAATTCAGAAGATATAATCAACAACTTCAAAAAGTTCATTGAGGAGAATAAAGACGAAATCATAGCACTCAGGATCTTATACTCCCAGCCGGAGCGAAGAAAAGAATTAACGTACAAGATGATAAAGGAATTACGGGATGCGCTAACTAATCCGCCTTATGGATTAAGTCTTGACCAGGTATGGAACGCCTATCAGAGGATAAAGCCAAACCTTGTAAACCTGCCTGGGGGAAGGCTGGGGAGGACTCCACAGCGAATGTTAACAGACATAATCTCACTTGTCAGGTTTGAACTGGGAATAGATAAATTGCTTGAGCCTTTCAGCGAAATAATAAACCGCAACTTTAAGGAATGGGTCTTCAGAAAGAATGCCGGCCACATACAGTTCACCGATGAACAAATGCAATGGTTAAGGATGATCAAAGACCATATTATTTCATCAGTAAGAATTGATAAAGATGACTTTGAACTTTCACCTTTCGTTGATGAAGGCGGACTTGGAAAATTTTACCAATTGTTCAGCGGTGAAACTGAGAAAATTATTGATGAAATAAATGAGGAGTTAGCAGCTTAAAATTCTAGGGAGATTAGTTGTGAGCACTTATAATAATTACCCCCGTGGTTCTGAATGGAGAAAGTGGGATTTGCACATTCATACTCCAGCCTCATCAATTGTTCAAGAATATGGTGCAGACAATGATAAAACTTGGGAATGGTTTATACATGATTTAGAATCCTTGCCAGATGAGTTTAAAGTAATCGGCATTAATGATTACTTTTTTATTGATGGATATAAAAAAGTGTTGGAGTATAAAAAGGAAGGTCGGTCTGGTAATATTGACTTAATATTACCTGTTATTGAATTTAGAATAGATAAATTTGTGGAACTGAGGGTAAATTAAAAGAAATTAATTTTCATGTAATATTTGCAGATGAAAATCTTCTTAAACCTGAAATCATTCAGCAACAATTTCTAAATGCTTTATCGTCAAAATTTAAATTGGCTCCTGGTATTGAGGGAGAACGATGGGGGGGATATATTACAAAAGATAGTTTGAAAGATTTAGGAGTTCTGATAAAATCTACAATCCCTGAAAAACAATTACGCGAAATATGGATCAGATTAGCAAGAGGGATTTAATAATTTAGTAGTTGATGAAAAAGACATTTTTGAATTGCTTAAAAAGATCTTATTTCAATCCAGAAAATCGAAGAGCATATTTGACTGCAATCGGGAAAACAGAATGGGATCAATTAAAATGGAATGACATTTCTGTTGCTCAAAAAAGAATATAATTAATTCGCTGATTTAATTTTTACAAGTACTGAAAGTATAGAAAATTATTACAAAGCGAAAAATAAATTAAAAGATCAATTGGTTAATTCATTATATTGGATTGTAGTGATGCTCACTATTTTTCGTCTCAAATAAAGTAATAAGGATAGGATTGGGAAATGTTTCACTTGGATAAAGGCAGATCCTACTTTTGAAGGTTTAAAACAAATATTATTTGAAGAAGATAGAGTTTGTATTGCAGATAAACCGTTTAAATTGAAGATAGTAAATCAAAATCCTGAGTATTTTATTGATAAAATAGTGGTTAAAACTTCAGAAAATAAAGATGAGTGGTTTGATACTGTCGGTGAAATTCCTATTAAGCCCAAGATTTGGTTAGCATTATCGGGAATAAGGGAAGTGGGAAGAGTGCTTTGACAATTTAATCGGGTCTATTCAGGTAATGCAAATGTAAAAGAATATTCATTTTTAAATAAAGAAAAATTCTTAAAGCACCCTAGTTCTTCGAAATATGAGGCAGAAATTCAATTTAATGACAAATATAGGGCGATAAAAAAAATAAATAGACCCAAAACACATAAAAATATACTTCGAAAGTAATATATTTTTCACAATCATTTGTAAACAATCTATGCGACAGTGATGATATTACAAGATTACAAGACGAGATCGACAGAGTAATATTCTCACATATCCCAGATGAGGAAGAATTAAATTCCGAAAACTTAACGATTTAATAAAAAAAAAACACGGCAATAGATAGAAGACTACTGATGAGAGAATAAATTAAACCAAGCAAACAAAGAGATAATTAAAATTGAAGATATCTTAAATTATCCAGATAGAAAATCAAAAATCGAAAATACACTTAAAGAAAAAGAGAGACTATATTCAGAGATAAAAAGCAAAAAACCATTAGAAGTGATCAAACCAACTGAGGATATTAACAAAGAAAAAATTGATGCTCTGACTAAAGGACATGAAGAATTAAAAGAAATAAAGGAAACTAAAACTAAAATAAATACTGAGCTCAAGGTTTTAAATGAAAAGTCTTACGATATTAATAATATTATTGAGGAGATTGAAAATTTTGAAAGGAAATATTATGAATTAAAGAATGAGGCAAATGAAAATGATACATTTAAAAGAACAAGATTAGAATTTGATAATATTGTTCAATTAAAAATCAATTTAGAACCATTAAAGAAAGTCTTAAAAAATTATAATGATGAAATATCAACTGCACAAAAGAAAGATTTAGAATTAACTAAGGAGCAGACCAGAATTCAGAAATAATTGATGGATTAGAAAACAAACTGACTGAACAACAACGCAAATATCAGAATTTTTTAGAAGAACAAGAAGCATGGAAGAAGAAATTAAAAGAAATTGAAGGAATAAATGATGAAAAGAATTCGATCAAACAGCTTGAGAAGCAAATTGCATTTATTGAAAAAATCTTCCAGTTAGATAATGCTGAACAATTGGAAAAGCGGAAGATGATATCAAAATCAATTTTGGATTTGCTTGAAGAGAGGAAAAACATTTATCCGGATTTATATAAACATGCTCGGGAATTTACTGAAAAAAGAGCCATAGAATTTGATATTAAGCTAAATGATTTCTTGCAATTTGATTCTAAATATTCTTTAATAAAATCATTTAAAACGGACTTTTTGGAAAATATTCATCAAAAGTATGCAGGAACATTTCATACGATCGAAAAGGGAATGAGCAATTGGATTTAATCCTTTCAAAAATAAACTTCCTAAATAAAGAATCTATTTCGACTATCCCTGAAACTCTAATCAAAGCTCTAATAAATGATTTGTCTACTCAGAACAAAAATGAGGCTAATTATGAACTACAGATATTGGAGGGCAGGAAAATAAATCTATATGATTACTTATTTGGATATAGCTATATAGATCCCAGATTTAATATAACTTATGGTGGTAAAATAATAGATTACCTCTCTCCTGGTGAAAAAGGTACTCTGCTTCTGATCTTTTATCTATTGATAGACAAGGATAAAAGACCAATAATTATTGATCAACCTGAAGAAAATTTAGATAATGAGACTGTATTTGAGAAACTAGTTAAGTTTATAAAAAGAATAAAAAATGGAAGGCAAATTATCATTGTAACTCATAATCCAAATTTAGCTGTCGTTTGTGACTCTGAACAAATTATTCGCGCACACATAGATAAAGATAATGATAATTTAGTCACTTACAATTTGGGAAGTATAGAAAATTTAAGAATTCGTGATTATGCATTAAATATACTTGAGGGAACAAAACCAGCATTCAAAAACAGAAAAGATAAATACGAAATTATTTAATATGCACAGTCTTCCTCCTAATTGGGCTTGGGTTAAACTTGGTGATATTGGAGAGGTGGTGGCTGGTGGAACGCCGTCAACAAAAGTTCCAGAATATTTTGATGGTAAAATTGCTTGGATCACCCCAGCTGATCTAACTGGTTATAAACAAAAATATATCTCTCAAGGCAGAAGGAATATTTCAGACAATGGATTAAGAAATTCCTCTGCTCGACTAATTCCTAGCGGAAGCATATTATTTTCATCAAGGGCTCCCATCGGTTATGTCGCGATTGCAGGCAAATGAATTATGCACCAACCAAGGTTTCAAGAATCTAGTTCCAACTACGAAAGTTGATAGTGAGTTTGTCTATTATTATTTGAAGTCTGCGAAACAACTTGCAGAAAAGAATGCATCGGGAACTACCTTTAAAAGAAATCTCAGCAAGAAATTTTGCCGAACTGCCGATCCCACTCCCTCATCTCCCCAAGCAGAAAAAAATTGTTGAGAAGATAGAAGAACTATTCAGTGAACTGGATAGTGGGGTTGCTTCATTAAAAAGTGCAAAAGAACAAATTCGTTTGTACCGGCAGTCGGTGTTGGCAAGTGCGTTTAGTGGAAAACTTATAAAAGATGAGCGCTGGAATGGCATTCAAGAGTTCAACAAAGCTGCAGAGCCGAAAGTTAATTATGGGAGCAAGGAATTGCCTGAAGGGTGGAGATGGAGAAATTGGCTGAAGTTTGTAATAAAGTTCAAGATGGTTCACATTTTTCCCCGAAGAGAACGTACAGTAATAAAATAGCTGGTAAATATTTATATATAACTTCTAAAAATATCCGTAATACCCATATTGATTTAGATCATGTGACCTATGTTGATCGCGATTTTCATAATTCAATTTACCCACGTTGTAACCCTGAGTACAATGATATACTATTAACGAAAGATGGTGCCAATACAGGAAATGTCACTTTAAATACACTAAATGAAGAAATCAGTCTTTTATCAAGTGTGTGCCTTATTAAACCCAATAAAGAGAAAATTAAATCTCGATTTATTATGTATTATTTGCAGAGTCCATTAGGTTTTAAAAGAAGTTACCGGTGCTATGACAGGAACGGCTATTAAAAGAATTATTTTGCGACATATAAAAGAGGCTAAAATAATTTTACCGCCATTAATGAACAAATTAAAATAGTAGAAGAAATAGAGAAACGGTTTTCGGAAGCGGACAATCTTGAAAATGCGATAGATGTAAGTCTGAAAAAAGCTGATGCGTTGAGGCAGTCAATTCTTAAAAAAGCATTTGAGGGGAGGTTAGTTTAATGGCATCTAAGGGCGAAGTAGTAATATTTAAGTCACCTGAAGGTGAAACTGAACTTTCTGTTAATTTAAAAGATGAAACTGTTTGGCTCACCCCCGTTCAAATGTCTAAACTCTTCGGTAAAGCTCGTCCTACAATTCTGGAACATATTAAGAACGTTTATTCGGAGGCAGAACTTGATAGTAGTTCAACTTGTCGGAAATTCCAACAAGTTAAATTTGAGGGAAAAAGAAAAATAACCCGAAATATTGATCATTATAACCTTGATGTTATTATATCTGTTGGCTACAGGGTTAAATCTAAACGTGGTACTCAGTTCCGAATATGGGCAAATAAGGTACTGAAGGAGTACCTGGTAAAGGGATATGCCCTAAATGAGAAAAAGCTGAAAGAGCAGGCGAATAAAGTAAAGGAATTGGAGAAATCAATTGAGGTCTTTAAAAGAATAGCTGATAATCACCAGCTCGGGCAGGATGAATTTGCAGGTATTATAAATGTTATATCCGATTACACATATGCCCTGGACATTCTTGATAAGTATGATCATCAGAATCTGAAAAAAGATAAGGTGGAGAAAAAATCGGAGTACAAAATTAATTATGAGGATACTTTAGATGTGATAAATAATCTTAAAAAGAAATTTGGTGGATCGTCTTTATTCGGAAAGGAAAAAGATCAGTCACTTAAAAGTACGCTGGGAACTATATACCAGACCTTCAATAGAAAGGAATTGTACAGCAGTCTTGAGGAAAAAGCGGCCGTATTACTTTACCTTGCGATCAAAAACCATTCATTTATCGATGGGAATAAAAGAATCGCGGCGGCATTGTTCCTTATGTTTCTTGACCGGAACAACTATCTTTATAAGAAAGACGGAGAAAAAAGAATAGCCGACAATGCCCTTGTTGCTTTGTGTTTAATGATCGCTGAGAGTAATCCTAAAGAGAAAGATATTATCATAAAAGTTGTAATTAACCTTATAAATAAAAATAATTTTTAGACGTGCATGACAACTGCAACAATTGTTCAAAGGGTTTGGAATTACTGCCATACATTACGAGATGATGGTGTAAGTTATGGTGATTACCTGGAACAGCTTACATATTTGCTTTTCCTGAAAATGGCGGATGAATATTCCAAGCCGCCTTATAACCGAAAAATCAATATTCCTGAAAAGTATAACTGGCAGAGTTTATTAAATAAAAGCGGTGCTGAGCTTGAAGTTCATTATGTTAAAATTCTTTCTGAGCTTGGTAAAGAAAAAGGAATGATCGGGGAAATTTTCTTTAAATCAAAGAATGAAATTCAGGATCCCGCAAAGCTGTACAAGCTCATTAAACTTATTGATGATGAAAACTGGGTGATATTGGGCGCTGATGTAAAAGGTGATATTTATGAAGGACTCCTGGAAAAGAATGCTGAGGATACAAAATCGGGGGCAGGACAATATTTTACTCCAAGAGCACTTATTAAGGCAATGGTTGAATGTATAAAACCGGAGCCAAAGAAAACCATCGCGGATCCTGCCTGCGGTACGGGCGGCTTTTTCCTGAGAGCATATGATTTTATCTCGGATGAGAAAAACTATAAGCTGGATAAATCAGAAAAGGAGTTCCTAAAGTATAAAACTTTCCACGGCTGGGAAATTGTGCCTGATGCTGCCCGATTATGTTTAATGAACTTGTATCTGCATAATATCGGCGATCTTAATAGCGAGCCTCCGATTGACAGAGCCGATAGTCTTGCTTCTCTGCCTTCTGAAAAATTTGACTATGTGCTGACAAACCCGCCATTTGGTAAGAAAAGCAGCATAACTATTACTAACGAAGACGGAATGCAAAAGAAGGAATCTATCAGTTATGAAAGACAGGATTTCTGGACAACAACCTCTAATAAACAGTTGAACTTTGTGCAGCATGTTCGTTCATTGCTGAAAGCTGACGGTAAAGCTGCAGTCGTTGTTCCGGATAATGTTTTATTTGAAGGCGGGGCAGGAGAAACAGTAAGAAAAAGACTGCTTGAAACTACCGACCTTCATACGATATTAAGACTGCCGACAGGAATCTTTTATGCGCAGGGAGTAAAAGCAAACGTAATATTCTTTGACAACAAACCTGCTTCAAAATCTCCCTGGACAAAGGAAGTCTGGATATACGATTTAAGAACAAATATCCATTTCACCTTAAAAACTCAGCAAATGAAGTTCGACGACCTGAAGGATTTCATAAAATGCTATAATCCCTCCAATCGTCATAAAAGGAAAGTAAGTGAAAGATTTAAGAAATTTACTTTTGATGAGATAACTGCAAGGGATAAAACCAACCTGGATATCTTCTGGCTGAAAGATGAGAGTCTGGGAGATCTGGATAACCTTCCTGATCCTGATGTGCTTGCAAATGAGATAATCGAAAGTATCGAAGCGGGATTAAGCAGCTTCAGGGAAGTCGCGAACGGATTAAACGGGGGAAGTTAACCTATCATTATCGATGCTGCCATACTTTAAAGAAACTCACGAAACGTTTTTGCCTCAACTGTCAAGGAAAGCTTGTCCGTTCAAAAATTTCGAACAGTTCGAGCGGGAATGATTGCGGAATTTTTAAATCTAAATTGCTTTTCTTCCCCGATATAAATAATTTTGTTAAACTTCTGTGCGGGGATTTTTCCCGTACCAATTGATTTATTTATTGTTGAATTTAGAATTTTGTTACCACAAAACACATTCAGTTCTAGCTTACCAATAAGTTATCGTTTTTATAAAGGAGAAATTTAATGGGTTGGTTCACCTCGTTTATCGATTCGAGCCTGGGGAAGAAGCTTATAATGGCTGTTACGGGCTTGTTTTTATATATCTACCTGATTATCCATCTGATTGCCAATCTGCTGCTGCTGAGGAGCACTCCCGATGCTTTTGAGGCTTATGCAGAATTTATGGCTGCATCGCTTAATATCCCGGTCAGGATTATTGAAATAGTTTTATTCATTGCGTTTATCTACCATATTATAAATGGCATCAGGCTTTGGTTTATAAACAATTCGGCCCGTGGAATTGAATATAAAACAAAAAATCCGTCTGCAAACAGCACATTCTATTCAAGGTTAATGATACAGAGCGGAATTGTTGTGCTTATATTTCTTGTTATACATTTGCTGGATTTCTTCATCCCCTCAAGGTTCGGTAACCCTGAAATGACGATGTATGAAAGCGCGGTATTTAAATTCCACCAAACCTGGTGGTCGATCTTCTATATCGTGGCAATGGTGCTCCTCGCATTTCATCTGGTGCATGCTTTCCAGAGCGGGTTCCAGACGCTGGGACTGAGACATAATAAATACACACCGTTCATTAAAGGATTCGGCGTTGTCTTCTCGATACTTCTTTGCCTCGGGTTTGCCATCATTCCTTTATACTTCATCCTGGGAGGAGGGAAATAATATGAAATTAGACTCAAAAGTTCCGGCCGGACCGTTAGCTCAGAAATGGACGGATCATAAGTTCAATATGAAACTGGTTAATCCGGCAAATAAAAGAAAATATAATATTATTGTTGTTGGAACAGGCCTGGCAGGCGCTTCTGCCGCTGCTTCCTCGGGAATTAGGATATAATGTAAATGCATTTCTTTTCACGACAGCGCACGCAGGGCTCATCAATTGCCGCTCAGGGCGGAATAAATGCGGCAAAAAATTATCAGAATGACGGTGATCATGTTTATCGTTTATTTTACGATACCGTAAAAGGAGGCGATTACGTTCACGCGAAGCTAATGTTTACAGTCTTGCCGAAGTAAGCAATAATATAATCGATCAGTGCGTTGCGCAGGGAGTCCCTTTTGCAAGAGAATACGGCGGAACGTCTAGAAAATCGTTCTTTCGGCGGTGCGCAGGTATCAAGAACATTTTACGCCGAGGTCAAACAGGGCAGCAGCTTCTGCTCGGTGCTTATACGGCTCTATCACGCCAGGTAGAAACTGGGTAAGGTTAAGATTTATCCCCAGAAGGAAATGTTGGATGTTGTTATCTTGTGAACGGACGTGCACAGAGGAATTGTTATAGAAATATGGTAACGGGTGAAATAGAAAAATATGCGGCCATGCGGTTATACTTGCAACCGGCGGTTATTCAAACGTTTATTTCCTTTCTACAAACGCGAATGAAGTCAAACGTTACTGCAGCATGGCGTGCACACAAAAAAGGTGCATTTTTTGCTAATCCTTGTTTTACTCAAATTCACCCGACATGTCTTCCTGTTCACGGGAAGGTCAGTCAAAATTAACTTTGATGAGCGAAAGTTTGAGAAACGACGGAAGGGTCTGGGTTCCAAAAAAAGTAAATGATAAGCGTATCCGCAGGAAATTCCGGAAGATGAAAGGGATTATTATCTTGAAAGAAAATATCCTTCATTCGGTAATCTAGTTCCGCGCGATATAGCTTCAAGAAGTGCAAAGGAAGTAATTGATGAAGGCAGAGGAGTTGTAGGCCAGGAAGCTGTTTATCTCGATTTTGCTGATGCTATCAAACAGACTCGGTAAAAAAAATATAAAAGAAAAATACGGCAACCTTTTCGAAATTTATGAAACATTACCGGAGAAGATCCTTATGAAGTACCTATGAGAATTTATCCGGCAGCCTCATTATACTATGGGCGGTCTGTGGGTAGATTATAACCTGATGAGCTAATGTACCCGGATTGTTTGTTTTCGGTGAAGCTAATTTCTCGGATCATGGTGCAAACCGGCTCGGTGCAAGTGCATTGATGCAGGGCCTTGCTGACGGTTATTTCATTATTCCTTATACTATCGGCAATTATCTTGCACAAATAAAATCGATCAAGTTGATCCACAGGAATGAAAATTAAAGAAACCGAAAAATAACATTAAAGAATTGATTAAAAAACTGCATATCTATCAAAGGAAAAATGACTGTTGACGAAATTCATAAACAAACTCGGTAGAGTTATGTGGGACAAGGTAGGCATGGCCAGAAATGCAAAAGGATTTAAAGAAGCGATTGATGAAATAAGAGAATTGAGAAAAGAATTTTGGAAAAATGTTAATGTAGTGGCAAGGCTGAAGATATGAATCAGACCTAGAAAGAGCCGGTAGAGTTGCCGATTTTCTTGAACTCGGTGAACTGATGGCAAAGATGCTTGAACAGAGAGGAATCCTGCGGCGGCCATTTCAGAGAAGAACATCAGACCGAAGAAGGAGAAGCTAAGCGAGATGATGAAAATTTCACATATGTTGCTGCCTGGGAATTTAAAAGCCAGAATGAATGGAACTGCATAAAGAAGATCTGAATTTTGAATATGTAAAACTATCTCAAAGGAGTTATAAATAATGGGAAAAGGAATGAATTTACACTTGAAAATATGGCGTCAGAACGGACCCAACGCCAAAGGCAATTGGTTGATTATAAAGTTTCAGATATTTCTCCTGATGTATCATTCCTTGAAATGCTTGATGAATTGAACAAGAGACTGGTGAAGAAAAATGAGGAGCCGGTTGCTTTTGATAGCGACTGCCGTGAAGGAATTTGCGGAAGCGGTTATGGTAATAAATGGTTGACCTCACGGGCCAATCCAGGAGAATTGCAACCTGCCAACTGCACATGAGAAATTTAAAGATGGCGATACTATTGTATAGAGCCTTTCCGTGCAAAAGCTTTTCCGCTGATTAAAGATCTTGTGGTTGACAGATCGGCATTTGATAGAATTTGAGGCTGGAGGATTTATTTCTGTAAATACAGGAAGTCCGCCTGATGCAAATGCAATCCCAATTCCGAAAGATGAATATGAAGATGCGTTTGATGCCGCTCAGTGTATCGGCTGCGGGGCCTGTGTTGCAGCCTGTAAAAATGCATCCGCAATGCTGTTCGTTGGTGCCAAGGTCTCGCATTTTGCACGGCTTCCGCAGGGACATCCGGAAAGAGAGAAGAGAGTGCTTGATATGGTAAGACAGATGGAGATAGAAGGATTCGGATCCTGTACTAATACCGAAGCCTGCTCTGCTGAGTGTCCTAAACAGATCTCGATGGATACTATAGCACAGCTCAGGCGGGAATATTACAGGGCCTCTTGCAAAAAAGAAAAATAATCTGCACCTTAACAGGTAAATAAATAAGCAGGAACCGAAGCTATGAGGAAAGCTGTTGGAGTAATACTGTTAATATTTGTTCTGTCTTTGATTGTGTATGTCCTTTTCTTCAACACAGCGAGGAACGGATTTGGACGGGATATCTATTTTGTTTCTGAAGGCAATATGCATGAGACTTTTTCGATTAAACAGATTGACAGTCTTTCAGCGGATCTTAACTACAGTTTTACCATAAAAAACAAGGTCGTTCACCCTGTTAGTCCTGATTCCATCCTGGTTCCTCAGAAGGTAGAAACTCCCGCAGGTTGATTGGAAGTTAATGACTCAGGTTGGTGCCTGGAGGATGGCAGCTATTCGCAAAATCCGCTGAATCCGGAAATCGCCAATTGTTTTAATAATCCCGGTTAACACTTTAATCGGGATTTTTTTTTATTTTCTGCAAATAAATAAATGAGAGTAGGGCAGAATGTTCGAAAAAGAAATTAAATTCATTATTGATTTTACATTAAATCGTGTAAATAAATTAGGATCCTTTTTTCCCTTTGAGAGGCTTGTCTCGGCCGAAATTCATCCTGCAATTTTGTCATATATATCGGCTTACCTCGACCACCTGATTTATGAAGACCGCAAAAAACTGTTGCAGAATTCCTCTTTCGATTATTCCGGCAGTGAAATATCGAAATATTTTAATCTCATCAGCGAAGAAATTAAAAAGAACAAACGCCTTGCGTTTGAAGATGTCAGAACCCTTGTAACCCACGCGGTGACCTTTAATATAAACTACCTTGTCAGACCAAACTGGACTCTGGCAAAGCTGATATTCGATGAGGACAAGACAAAGAACGTAAATGAGATCAAGATGATGCTCAATTATCTCTATTATTATGATTATTTGAAGAATGTGTTCTTTGGATACTTTTCAAAAAGGAAAATACTCTCTCTCAGCGAGACCGAATTCCATATGATCCTGGGGAAAATCGATCAGCAGATGTTCAGCGAGCATACTCACGATCTTATTGATAATGCCTTGGTCTCTATAGGGGATTTCTTTAATGAAGGTGGATTAAATAAGACACGTATACACACTCAGACGGTAGAACTTTTCCTTAAAGAGAAAGATTTGATGGAACCGCTCTTTAAGCTCAGACGATCTATTCCGGCAGATGATAAAAGAAAATATGATATTGAGGAGATAAGGAAGATCCTGTATTCGAAAGAACATCTTAAAGCTCCGCCTGAGGAGGAAGAAAAAGAAGAGGAGAGACAGGAAGAAAATGAGACTGTTTCATCTGAGGGAACAGCTGATATTAATAACCTTGAAACAGAAACCGCCTCTGAGGAAATCCCATCTTCTGTGGATGAAGTCCAGCCTGAAGAAGTTAAAGATATAGACTCCTCAGAAGGAACACATGAATTTCAGGTTGAGGATAGAATGAATGAGGTCAGTGAAAGTCCTGCAGAAACAACCAGGGAAGAGAACGAAAAAAAGGAAATGGACCCGGACTCTACTGAAGATTTTTTAACACGATATAAAACTGAATTAAAATCGCTTGAGGAACTTGAAGAACAGCTCGACGACCTCAACTCCGAAAATGATCTGACATTTACGGAACTGGATGAAGAAGACGAGGAAGAAGAGTCTGGTGAAAAGAATGAACCCTTAGAAAAGGAACAGAACGTTACGGCATCAAATGACAGGAAAGAGATTGAGGAAACTCCTGCTCCGGATATTATCCCTGATGAGGATACAACTTCTGACGAGCTGATAATTGAAGAAGAGGAATTATCTTTTGACGATGATGATGAAATCACTGAAGAAAAGAAACCTGAAGTGCCGGCATCTCCCCGATTAATAATGATATACTGAGTTTTCTTTCCGATAAAGATATGGAGAAAATAGTAACAAATGTATTTAATGAAGATGAAGAAGATTTTGTAAATACTATGGAAAAGATCTCGGAATCTGCTAACTACGATGAGGCTACTGAAATCCTGAAAGCCGTATTTTTCTCCTACAAAGTTAGTCCCTACTCAAGGGATGCCGTAACTCTCACAAACGCTGTGAGCAATTTCTTTAACCAGGACTAATTAATGTTTATTGACTTTACAGAAATCAGTATCAGCGCCGGGAACGGGGGAGATGGTGCAGTTACTTTCCGCAGGGAAAAGTATGTCCCTAAAGGCGGCCCGTCCGGAGGCAACGGAGGAGACGGTGGCAGCGTTATCATTGAAGCACATCATAATTTGTTTACGCTTCTTGATTTCAGGTATAAGAAAAATTATAAAGCAGGAAATGGTGAGCCGGGAGGCAATTCGCGGAAAGACGGCAGGAACGGAAAGGATGTAATCATTAAAGTCCCTGTCGGAACAATTATTAAAGATGCTGAATCGAACAAGGTACTGTTCGACCTCGATGTGGATGGTGCTCTTGTGGTTGCTGCAAAAGGGGGTAGAGGCGGCAAAGGGAACAGTAATTTTGCAACTCCAACCAACCAGGCCCCGAGGTATGCCGAGCCGGGTAAACCGGGTGAGGAGATGAAGATTATTCTTGAACTGAAGCTGATAGCTGATGTAGGGCTGGTAGGGTTTCCTAATGCCGGTAAGTCGACCTTAATTTCCGCCATTTCTGCCGCACGCCCGAAAATAGCCGATTACCCCTTCACAACACTTGAGCCGAATCTGGGGATTGTTCAGTATAAAGATTATTTGAGCTTTACTGTTGCCGATATTCCCGGAATAATCGAAGGCGCCCACGAAGGAAAAGGACTCGGGCTGAAGTTCCTGCGTCACATAGAAAGAACAAAAGTTCTTGTTTATCTTATCGATATTACTTCCGAAAACTATGAGAACGATTACAGGATTCTTCATAATGAATTGAAAAGCTACAGTAAAGAAACTCGCACAAAAACCGGAACTGCTTGTCCTATCAAAATCTGACCTGGTTGAAGAATCCGAAATAAATAAGCTCTTAAAGAAAAGACTTAAAAAGCTTCAAAATAAGATTCATATTATTTCTGCGGCAACAGGATCAGGAATTGATAAATTTCTTGATCTTACCTGGGAAATGATAGAAAAGGAAAAGAAACAGGAAAATTGATCTCTGTTACCTCTTCTGAGTTTCTGAGTTAATATATTACATATCATTAAGGACTGAAGGAGAATAAATGAAAATAATTCTTACAAGAGGTTTATTGTTTTTGCTTCTGGCTGTTCTGCCCGTAATTGATTCCTGCGACACAGGTATTAATATATTCTCAATTCAGGATGATGTGCAGCTGGGACAGGAATTAAATGCTCAGATCCAGAGCGATCCGCAGGAATATCCAATCTTTCATGGCGACCCCTCGATTAAAAGTTACATTGTATCGCAAATCTTTAACCAGATCCTCGCTTCACCTCAGATAGAACATAAGGATGTTTTCAGCTACCAGCTGAATATCGTTGATGATGATTCTACACTTAATGCTTTTGCTCTGCCCGGCGGATACATTTATGTTTATACCGGTCTGATTAAATACCTGACTTCTTCAGCCGCACTTGCGGGAGTGGTGGGACACGAAATCGCGCATGCTGAACTTCGCCATGCTACCCAGAGGATGACTGCTTATTATGGTGTTTCTATTCTACTTAATATCGTGCTTGGCGAAAATCCTTCACAAATTGAAGAAATAGCGGCAAACCTTTTTGTAGGTCTTGGTTTCCTGGCGAACAGCAGGGCGGATGAGGACCAGGCTGACGAGTATTCGGTGAAATACCTGAATGATACAAGGTTTTATCCCGGCAGCGTTATGTTCTTTTTTGAAGAAATGAGAGATGATGGTTTGATCAGTTCGAACGCAAATGAAGTTGCAACCTTTCTCTCCACTCATCCCGATCCGATCGACAGGATCGCCAGTACCAAGCAGAGACTGCAGGATATGAATATTCCCATAAAGAACTATGACGATACCGGTGAAGGCATCTTCCACGATGAGTACCAGCAGAACGTTTTAAGCAAATTCCACTAACTTCGGGCTGCGGAGGCAACCTCATTGCATAAATGTTTAACACTCCCCTGGTAGTTGGGGTGATGCTACGGGTTTTCCTTACCGGAAATTAGCGATTCAACGGTTTCCTTGTGAGTCAGGATTATCATTAGCACATAATATTTCCAGGGAATCAGCCAATTTATACCCAATTATTATTTTGATGGAAATCTATTAATTTCTATATTTACAGGCTAAAATATGAAGTTTGGCGGGGTAGCTCAGTCGGTTAGAGCAGTGGAATCATAATCCACGTGTCGGGGGTTCGAATCCCTCCCCCGCTACAAATTACAGGAGAAAGAATTATGTATGCAACATTGATAGTTATAACAACAATAATAGCCATAATACTGATCGTTATTGTTCTTCTGCAGTCAAGTAAAGGCGGCGGCCTGGCCGGTACATTCGGCGGAGCAGGCGGAATGGGCACAATGTTCGGAACAAGAAGAACGGCTGATTTTCTGAGCAAGGCTTCCTGGTGGCTTGGAGGTACTCTCGCTGTACTTACTATTATCATTAACTTGTTCTTCCTGCCAGGCCAGTCAACGGCAGAACAGCGTGAGAGTATAATTCAGGGATCAGGACAGCAGAATGTTCCACAGAGTCCGAGTCTTCCACCCCAGCAGACACCAAACGTTCCTACTGAAGGAAATCAGACTCCGCAGAATAAATAATTACAGAAAGCAATATTAAAGATTGGAAGCCCCGTTTTTTTAACGGGGTTTTTTATTTCCATTCCGCTAGCAGGGTTACTATATCATCCTGCAGGTCCCTGTGGAATCTTGCCCCTTTACTATCAAACTCGAATATTATACTCACAATAAGATCGTCTCCCGTTTCCGTAGTCAGGTATCCCGATAACGACGAAACCCCGTTGAGTGTACCTGTTTTACCGTGGAAATTATTTTCGGCGCGGGTTCCTGTCATCCTGTGTCTTAGTGTTCCGTCAACGCCTGCGATACTTAATGAATTATAGAAATCATCAAAATGCGCTAGGTCGAAATACATTTTCTCAAGCACTCCGGCAAGCGCTCCAACTGTAATCTGATCAAATCGCGAAATCCCTGAACCGTCTACGATTGATGAACCTTCAGAAAAAATACCGTTGTCCTTTATGAACGAAAGTATTGCCTGCGTGGAGAAAAATGCATTACCCTGTTTCCCGCTGATCTCGGCGCCTACGGTTTTAAATAAACATTCGGCAAGGAAGTTATCACTATGTTTATTTATTTCCTGCAGCAGATTCCTCAGGATGATCCCCGAACTCGTGATCTCAACGGCACCATCAGGAGTAATCCCTTCTACCGCTTTTGCATTTACATCGATGCCTTGTTTTAATAGTTCACTTCTCAGGGATTCAGCGGCATTCAAAGGGGGATTCTTTACATTAACTATGTATCTTCTCGTCCTTCTGCCTTTTCTTTTATATATAACATTTCTGTTCCTGTCAAGCACAAGCGCGGAGATAGGCGGCAGTTTTACGTTTGCTACTTCATCTCTTATCCAGTCGTCCCTGGTATAAACATCATCAAAATAGCTATCATCGCCAACTACATTTCCTGTAATCCTGGTAATGCCTTTATGCTTTATTTCATTTACACATTTTTCAAGGTCTTCCTGTGAAAAAAGAGAATTTCCATATCCTTTAATGTAAAGGTTTCCGTTTATGACACCGTCTTTAATATTTGAATCATCCGTCAGCAAGGAGGTCTTAAGAACGAAATCGCCCCCAAGTTCCGAAAGGGCAGTAGCTGTAGTAAACAATTTTGTATTTGATGCCGGGATCATTGATTCTGCTTCGTTCAGGGCAAATATCGTATCCTCTGTTAAAGGGTTAAAAACCAGGACTGCAGCGTGGGTTGATGACGGAAGTCTGGATAGTATGTGTTTTATTCCGGATGCAATTTCGTCTTTGGAAGAGGAATAAACTGTGGAAACAAAAAGTAAGAGAACAAAAATCGTACGCTTAAGCATGCCCATCCTTATATAATGCTTACTGAATCTGAATTTGATTAATTAATTGGTAATATTATTTTTATGATCAAATCGTCGGATTAATGTATTTTTAATTTTATCCTTATTTTTTTAATGCAAAAATGAAGTAAATTAAATTTAATTAAAAGGCAATCTATCTACACTATTTAAATATTTTTAAGGAGAACATGGCAAAATCTAAACCCGTACTGAAAGCCTACGAAAATATTGATTTTCTAAATTCATCTGATGCAAGGATCCTGCGCATCCTTTCTGAATTCCTTGAACCGAAGACAAAGTTCAGGAAACATAAGATAGTCGATACCATTGTATTTTTCGGGTCAGCCAGGTTAATGTCGAAAAAGAAATCGACTGCCGCACTAAATAAGTTCAAAACAATTGATCCTAAAGATACTCCTAATGAAAAGCTTGCAGTAGCACTGAGGAATGCACAGCATATGGTAAAAATGTCAAAATATTATGAAGATGCAGTGGAGCTTTCCAAAAGGTTAACAGAATGGTCGCTCAGCCTTGATACTTCTGGTAACCGTTTTATAATCTGTACCGGCGGCGGACCCGGCATAATGGAAGCTGCAAATAAAGGCGCCAAGCTGGCAGGAGGATATTCATTAGGACTAAACATAAGTATCCCCTTTGAGCAGTTTGTGAATAAGTACGTTAGTCCTGACCTTCGATTTGAATTTCACTACTTCTTCATGAGAAAATTCTGGTTTGCCTACCTTGCGAAGGCTCTTATAGTCTTTCCCGGCGGTTTCGGAACTATGGACGAATTCTTTGAGATACTTACATTGATCCAGACAGATAAGATCAAAAAGAAGATGCTTCTGATCGTTTACGATGAAAAATACTGGAAGAACATAATAAACTTTGACGGACTCGTTGCAAACGCCGTTATCAGTCCTTCGGATCTGAATCTTTTTTCCTTCTGCGAGAATGTGGATGACGCCTTCAAACTGATTACAAGGCACTTCGAAAAATATTATCTTAAGAAAGAAGAAGAGAAAAGGCAGCAGGAGCCGAAAATTCAGCTGAAATAAATTTTAAAGGGTAACTAAGGAATAAATAAACAGCTGTTTAGGACCTTTGTATGAAGTTGAAGTTTGAAGAGGGCATAAAAAAGGCTGTCCGGTAATAAAAACAGGACAGCCTTTTTATATCAAATGTTTGAATCGGATCTATGGGCACGTCTTTCAGCTTTCAGACGTTCCATTCTTTTCTTAATAGAAGGTTTAACAAAAAAGGTTCTCTTTTTATACTCTTTCAGTACTCCGGATCTTTCGTATTTCTTTTTGAACCTTCGTAACGCTTTATCTATTGATTCGTTTTCGCCTAATGTAATACCAACCAAGTTATTTCACCTCGCTTTAAGTGTTGGTTTAATGAGATATTGACTCAATTAATTTTTTATTTCCAGATTTCTGGAATTCTACTGTAATAGAGCTATGCCCGTTCGACATAACCTCTTTACCTACAACCTTTCCGAAATCATCCCAGTTCTGATGATAAATTGATTCACCAACAGTAAATGATTTTGTAGGTGAATAAACAGTACAATCTTCGTTTTCAATCCCTTCTAGGGAGGGCTTCATTTCCTTAACATCTGCTGTAAGATCAATAATCATAGTCTGTTTGCATTTCTTACATTTAGCCCATCTCTTGTTCTCACTATTTTCGCTCAGAGAGACTTCACCCAATAATTCCATCTTTCGTACCGCATTACAATTTCCGCAAAAAGCCTCAACATTTTTTACTCTAGCCATTTTAATACCTTTATAAACTTGCAGACATTAAATATATCAAAAGAAGTGAGCAGAATCAAGAAAATAATACCCGCCTATTTTTCATTTTCTGACGGGGTAATAACCAGTACCGGACAAGTGGCATATCTTATAACTTTTTCCGCAACACTGCCTAAGAGAGTGTGAAGTATGCCGGTTCTGCCATGAGTAGCAATTACTATAAGGTCAATTTTGTTGGATTCGCAATAATCTATAATTGTCTCGAAATCGATGCCTTTCTTTATAACTGGTACGATTTCAACGGCTTTGTCTTTATTTATCTTCTCCAATGCCTTTTTTAGTGAATTTTTTGCGTCCTCTTCTATTGTTTTTACTATCTTATCCTCGGAAAGATCCAGTGACCTGATCGCAAGGATTGGAGGGGTTTTCTCAAGAACATTCAGAAAATGAATTTTTGCGCCGTATTGTTTCGCAATATCTATTGCGTATGAGGCTGCTGACAGGGAAAGATTACTGAAATCAGTGGGCAGAAGGATGTTTTTAATATTAAACATATTTCCAACTTTAATTTAATTTACAAATATTGTTTTCGATTTCATCGGGGGAACCGTTGGAAACAACGGCAAAAATATTTTCTTTAACCTTTGTTAAAAGAGTGACACACTTTCCTTCTGCAGATTCATAACAATTGCCCGTATTTAGGTAGTTAATCAGATCGTCTGTCAGTGTCAGTAAATCGTGCTTTTTAATCTCATTTTCGTCCACCTGGAATAAATATACTAGCTTACCATCCGGGGTAGAATAAACGTGATGAGCGAATTTTTCACCGTGGTCGGTTGATACCACAGCGCCTACGAGACTCCAGTTCTTTATCTCCGGAACATAAGTTTTATATGCTACTCCCTGATCAGCAAAGAACTTCTTGATTTTTTCCGGATTGTCAGAGGTGAACTGCGGAGCAAGCTTTCCTGCCAGTATGTCCTCGAAGTTATGCTTTGCCTGAACATACATATTTGAGCTTCCTCTCTGTTCTTCAGCAAAGTTCTTAGACCCCTGTACCGGAGGACGGTTAAGAAGAATGAGCATCAGAGCCACAATTATTACTAGAGTTCCTCCCCAGGCGATTGCTGGTTTTCCGAAATATATTTCCGGAAGCAGCCGGGATAACAGACCAGTGTCAGAAGAAGGAGCTATCTTTCTTTCAAGGCGTTTCCTTACTTTAACCGGTGTCGGTGAAATTTTAAGTCTTTGAGAAACAAGATTTTTAATTGATGACTGGACGAAAAACTCAAACTGAAGGTCGGGATTATTCCTGATCTCATCGCGCAGCTTTTGTTCGAGAGAAGGATCTTTAATCTCTCCGTCTGCAAGCGCGGCAATGTAATATAAATCTCTGTTTTCCTTCATAAAATTATTCGTCTGTATTTATCTTGTCTACGTAACCCTTGTCCGCTGCATAATTATAAAGTTTTGCAAAAAGCATTTTCCTTGCCCGGTGCAGTCTTGATCTGACAGTTCCTACGGGAACATCCACAAAATCAGCTATTTCGTCATATGAGAAGCCTTCAATATCGCATAATATTATTACGGTCCTGAAATCTTCCGGAAGGGAGGCGATCGCATTGGAAAGTTCATCATCGAGAAGATTGTCGTACATCTCCTTTTCAAGGTGAGCACTCTCGGTTGAAGACGGTTTTATATTCTCATAAAAATTTTCCACATCCTCATAATCAATCTTCTCAGGTTCTTTCGAAGATTTCCTGTATGAGTTTATAAAAGTATTCTTCATTATACGGAACAACCATGCCTTGCAGTTAGTTCCCTTTTCAAACTTGTCGAAGAACCGGAAAGCCTTCAGGTATGTTTCCTGAACAAGGTCATCCGCTTCGTCACTGTCTCCCGTCATTCTAAGGGCAAAATTGAATAGAGCGTCCATATGGGGTATGGCCTCTTTCTCAAATTCAGCATAAAGCTGTTTTTGATCATCTATTATTGCCATTAAAATAGGAAATGGAAACATATTTGGTTACTGGTAATCAGATGACTGGTATTTGTTATAAGCAATTATATCAAAATTAAACTATTTATCAAATATTCAGCGGAGAACTTCCCCGTTCACACCTTCTATATGAGGATTAGCTGTCTCAATGAAGAACCCGTTAACTATGACGTATTTAACTTTTCCGTCCTGCGTGATGTAAAAGTTTGCAGGACCGTCGATCTCAATCTTTTTATTTTCGTCAGTGGTTGTGATGATATTAAAAGGAAATTCTGAGTATTTACTTTCCGGAGAATAAGCAACGGCGACATTTGTAATTCCCTCTGAATATAAACCGGGAAGATCCAGTCCTGAAAGCTCCTCGCGGGATGATATTATTTTATCATATGTTTTCCCGATGTGAATCTCCAATCCCGATAAATCATAATCTTCATATCCGCTGAATATTGAAAGATCCCCGATATCAGCAACGCTTCCTTCAGAGAAGAATGATCTCGCCGCATCCTTATTAATTTCCGTCCTGTTTATTCCTATATCGATTTTTATTTTCTGACCGTTTATGCTGTAGTCGAGGTTTCTCAGGATAAGATCCATTAGGTTATCTTTTTCATTGAAGGGAATAGCCTCATAGGTTCCCACCGGCTCATCTGTATACCCTTCCTCTGATATACTCTTAAAAGCTGAAAGCAGGGCAATGAAGTTCATCTTCCTGAGAAATTGTTTTTCAGGGTCGTCTTTCCAGCCGCCGGTTTCTATCAGAATCGTACTGGTTCCCCATGTCTGAAAATTATCACCGAATGCACGCGGTTCATAGTCATCCGAGTACTTTCCGATGTGGCCGGGAATAAATTCACTTAATACTTTATCCAGCTGACCGATAAGCTGCATCGCTTTCTTCCTTACCGGGTTAATCGTCTTTTCATAATTCATCGCAGGGGCAAGGAAAGAAATCGCCGCTGATTTAAACGATCTTCCCGCGCTATAGTAGATACTTTGATCGTGAAGGTTAAATCCGAAATCAGCTTTTATAGAATCGAATGCAGTTTTAAGTATTCTTGCCTCAGGAGTTTGTTCCCTGACAGCATCACGATTTAAATCTATCTGGTAAAAATTCCTTCTTTCGAATACTTCTGCTCCGTCAGGATTAACCATGGGCATAAAATAAATAGTTAATTTTTCCAGCACCTCTTTTTTGAAATCATCAAACTGACTGATGCGGATAAAAAAGTTAAAGATATCAAAAAGTGCCATAGTTGCAGTCGGCTCATCACCATGCATCTGCGACCACAGAAAGACCCTGGTGCTGCCCGTTCCCACCGATATAAGGTAAATTTCCCGATTCTGTGCGGAAACCCCCTGCTGCTTTACTGTGAATAATGAATTCTTTTTGAGTTTTTCTATAAGCGGTTTGATATCTGAATGCTTAAAGCGCCTATTTGAGATGGTGGTCTCACAGAAATTTTCGTATGTGTTGCTGAGTATTGAGGTAAAATCCCGGTATTGTGCCATTAAAAGGGAATTAAAAATAATGATTACAAAAAAGAATTTAACCATATTAACTAAAATTTAACCATAAACATACATATATGCTAAAAGAATTCAGAAGGACTGATTGTAGTTTTGATTACGAGCAGAAACCAGGGTTAGCAGGTATGACAATTTGTCAGTCTGTTGGGAAAATCAACAAAAATTTTCCTGTGTTATTAGGCTATTTTCGCATTTCTCATCTTGGGATCAAAAGGCTCATAAAAGACCTCATAAAAAAAGGATCGGTATTTTGTATGACATTTTGTCAGTCTGTGGAAATTATTAACATATGATCATAACATTAAAAATGACCTTTAGTTAACTTTAAACAGGCACGCCCATTGTCTCTTCGAATTTGTCGATAAGCTTTAATGGTCGGGGAGAAATAGCAAAGCAGTAGAGAGGGTATAGAGTAACGTAACTTTTGACAAGATCGGTTAATATATTTGCTGAATAAAGAGACTTACTCTTTTTAGGTATCTCTTTTTCAAAAAGTATGTACTTATTTTTCTTTAACAGATCAAAGTGCTTTCCTGCATCAAAGTTTTTTTGAACAAGTTGAGGTGTTTTCTTAAACTCATGCAGATCAAATCGTTCATTTAATCCATAATGGTCGAAAGTCCTGATAATCTCCTTTGAGTACCTTTCAAGGTTCAGGTAGAAATAAAGCTCATCTCCCTGTTCGCCGTTAAGGAAAATGCCATAGTCCGCACCCTGCTTATCAAAATATAAATAAAACTCGCTGTCCATTTTAAACCTGCCGAAGTGAATAAGGAAGTAGTTTTTATAAGGAGCATCCTTTGAAAAACGCATATCCTTATTAATTCTCATTAGTGTTTTATTAAACTTCGGTTCTGTCCGGATAGCGGGATTCAACTGGGTAAAGAACTGTCCTATGGAGGCAACAAACGATTTTGCCGGAAGCACGATATTATCCTGGTAGCGGTGCCTGTTTTTGTCAAACCATTTTGTGTTGTTGTTTTTTTCGAGTTCTTCGAGGAATTTGAATATATCCTTGCTGAAACCCTTAAAAGGCGGTATCACAGCATTCAATACATCATCCCGATATTTATAGTCAGGAAAAATCCCCCCAGCGTTTTGTTATAGTGGCCGGTAAGACTTTCCACACCATCATCAAAAAACTGTATGACGTAATACCTTACATTAATCCCAACAAGACTGCTCTTATCGAGTCCGAAGTTGGCACCGAAACCAATATATCCGCCGGCTGCTAACTTCATTTGTGCATACCCAAATGAATTGAAGAACTCTTCCCTGTAAGGGGTGGTAATTACCATTGCGGGTCCGACGCCGGCATTAAGATAAGGACGCAGGTTATCATAAATTACATTCTCGAACAGCCTGTACTGTGCACCGAAGTTGACAGGAATAAGGAAAACCCGGTTCTTCTTACCTACTGTGTACATCTGATTTGTATAAAAGTCATAATATTCTATTTCCCGTTCATCCTTGGCCTCGGAAATTGACAGATCGACAAACCCCGTAATCTTATCGGAAAACTGTCTCCTGTAAAAACCTCCAAGCCCGAATCCTCCTTCACTGAACATAATATCAAGTCCCAATGCATTATCAGGAAAAATTTCGGGTTCTTTCTCCGGTGCCAGTTCACCTATCTCCTGTGCATTTACATTTAGCAGGGGAATAATTATTATTGCCGCACACAATAACTTTTTCATATTAAAATCTTTTTTTTCTTCAAAATTAATGAAGTCTGTATCAATATCAACATCTTATTTTATAGATATTTATGGTATCACCTGATTCAGCATCTTTCTGGGATGAGAAATACATAAATAATGAGGCTCATTGGGATATGAGAACGCCCACACCGGTGTTCGAAAAACTCCTTGATTCGGGTGAGTTTCTGACGCCGGGTAAAATTCTGATAGCAGGATGCGGAAAAGGACACGATGCCGTGCTTGCCGCAAAAAAAGGATATGATGTATATGCAGTGGATTTTTCAATAGAAGCCATCAAACTAGCCAAAGAGCTTGCAGATATAGAAAATGTCAGACTTAACCTGGTCCATGAAGATATCTTCAAACTTGATTCGGTTTACTCTGAATATTTTGACTATGTTTATGATTATGTTACATACTGTTCGGTTCTTCCGGAAAGGAGAAAAGAATATGCCGGGAAAATCGGAAGATTCCTGAAGAAGGGCGGCAAATTGATCGCAATCCTTTTTCCCGTTGAGGAAAGAAAGGGAGGTCCTCCGTATGCGGTAGATGTAAAAGAATTCTATGAATTGTTTTCAGAACATCTGCAGTTGAAATATTCATCTAAAAAAATCAATTCAATAAAACCAAGGCAGGGCAGGGAAGTCCTCCAGGTTTATATTAAAAAGGAATTACAGAAACAAAATGCCGATAAACCTTGAATTAAAAATCCGTCTCGATAATCCCGCCCCTGTAACGGAAAGAATCAAAGCAATCAATGCAGATTATAAGGGGGAACTCAAACAGGTCGATGTTTACTACACATATAAAAAAGGATTATTAAAGCTGCGCATAGAGAACGGGGGTCAGACGCTCATCAAATACGACAGAAATGAAAAACCCGGCAGCAGGTGGTCTGATTACCAGCTTATATCGCTTGAAGATAATGATGCCCGGGAATACCTGGATGATATTCTTGAAACTGAGACGGTGGTAGAAAAAAGAAGGCTCCTCTATTTTTTCGATAATACCAGGATACACCTGGACACGGTGAAGGGACTTGGTTCATTCCTCGAACTCGAAACCCTGGTAATAAACGGCAAAGATGATGCGGAAAAAAGGTTCAATTATATCGTAGAGGCTCTGAAACTCAATACGGAATACGAAATCCGTAAGTCATACCGCGACCTGATTCTTGAGAGAGACCGCAAATGATCTTATCCAAAACAGAACGGAAAAGTTTTGATGTTGATCTGGAAATAGATCTGAGGATTAAACAGCGCAGCCTCGATTCACTTCTGATGATTGTCCCTACCAACCGGCGTATAAGGGCTCTCACAAGGGAAATGGTTTCCGGTTCGCCCGGTAAGGCCGCCGGTAAGCTGAACCTTGAGACTATAGGTTCGGTCTCCTCTAAACTGCTGTTCAATACGGACTCGGTTAAATCGGCAATGATCACTGAAGCCGAAGCCTCTGTTTTACTTCAGCAGAGTTTCAGTGAAACGAAACTGAAATATTTCTCAAACTATGACGGTGAGATTCCCAAGGGTACTCTAGAAAGAATAAGAAACGTCATAGGTGAGTATAAACGCCATGGTATTAACCCGGAAAGATTAAGGCAGGAGACAGAGGCCCTCACCGGTTCCGAAAAAATAAAAGCTCACGATATCGCAAATGTCTATGAGAAATATCAGCAGAAACTAAGTGACTCGGGCCGAAGGGAAACAGGGGATATCTACAGTGAACTTATATCCCTTAATGAAAAAGATTTTCTAAATAACTTTTCATCTTTGTACTCTGGAGTCAATCTTATAATCATTCAGGGTTTTGATGAATTTACTCTTCCTGAAATTGAAATAATAAACAGGATGTCCTCCACAATGAAATCAGAACTTTTTATCAGTTTTGATTATTACAGGTATAATCCGCTCATATTTTCCCATCTTGATAAATGCTACGAGAATTTTCTTGCCAGGGGTTTTGTTGAGATAACCGACAAATCAGTTTCGTTATTTACCAGGTTCCAGGATGAGAACAGGGAAAACCTTTTCGGAAAAAAAGGTGAGGCACTAAAAGATTACAGGGATCAAATTAAAACCATTTCAGCCTCTACGAGAGAGGAGGAAATTAAAGCGATAGCCTCGGAAATTAAACAGCTGATCCTGCTGGATAAAGTCAGACCTGAGGAAATATGCGTCGTTTTTAACCTGATAAGTAATTACTCTGATATAATAAGGGATATTTTTCCATTATATGGACTTCCGTATAACCTTACGGATAGATTTCCGCTCGACAGTGCCTCCCCCGTGGTTGCACTCATCAGTTTTCTGGAGATCGCAGAAAATGATTTTTATTATAAAAATATTTTCAGAGCTCTCAGCGGAGGTATTTTCAGCGCGGGCGGGATAGATGTAACAAACCTGATGCGCATTTCTACCAGGCTGAAAATAATATCTGGATACGACAGCTGGCAGAGAAGCCTTAAAGAAGCTCTTCTTTCTGCGGAGGAAAACGAATCCGGTACTTATGATGCTGCTGAAATAAAAGAATCCTGTGCCATGGCTCTTGAAGATCTGGGAAAACTTAACGGGTACCTTGGACCTTTTCTTGTTAAATCGACTATTCCGGGTTTCCGCGAAAAGCTGCACCAGTTAATAAACCGGCTTGAAATACCGGTAAGGTTACTTTCTGCGGGGATAGAAGATGCGGGAATGAACATCAAATCAGTAAATGTCTTTATTGATACTGTCGATGAAATTCTTACGCTGCTCGAGGATCAGTTTGGGAAAGAAGAAAAATTTCCGCTGAAGTTTTACCTCCATAACCTGAGAATGGCAGTAAGCTCAACGAGGTTTAATGTCAGGGAAAAACCCGGGTACGGTGTTCAGATTACAACTATGAATGAAATAAGGGGTCTTAAATTTAATGCCCTATTTATTTCCGGATTATGTGATGGAGATTTTCCCACAAGATTTTCCCCCGAGATCTTTTTCTCGGGATCAATGGCCAGCACAAAGGGGGAACTAAACCATCTGACGGAAGAAAGATATCTTTTCTACCAGTCCCTTTGCGCATGGAATAAAAAACTTTACCTGACGTATCCGCGGAGGGATGAAAGAAAGGAATTCGTGCAGTCGGATTTTCTGCGCGAATTCTTGAACAGTTTTGAGGTCTCATCCGGGGATGAACAGGATTATATAAATACAATTTATACGAAGGAACAGCTTCTTAGCCATATTGGAAAATATGGAATAGAACAGACCGGGCAGCTGGTGTCCCTGGATGAAGCAGGCATAAATACAGATGAAATAAATGAAGCGATGAGGATTGACCGTTTAAGGAGCACAGATCCTTTCGGGGAATCCGTATTTACCGGGTTTATCTCAAAGGATTTGTCGGAAACGGCAAAGGAGAAGCTCGATAAGATGCGGGATAGGCAGTTTTCGATTACACAGCTCGAAACATATGCTTTATGTCCCTACAGGTATTTTGCTGAAAGAGTACTGAAGCTGGATATTTTTGAGGAACCCACCGAGGAAATTGAAGCACTTGAACTCGGAAGTCTTATGCACTCTATTTTGTTTACATTCTACTCAAAATTGAAGCAGGAAGATATTGTACTCGGTGGCTGCAGTGAGGCTGTTTTCCTCCGGGCTGAGAAAATCCTGTTTATGACTGCAGAAAAAATGGTAAGCGATGTTAATTTCAATTCGCCCCTTTCTTTTTTTGAAAAAGAAAAGATTTTCGGTGTTGAGGGCAATAGGAAGAACTCCATACTTTACAAGTTTCTTATTTCCGAAAGAGAGAATAACGAGGGATTCGTTCCTAAATTCTTTGAGACCGGGTTTGGAAGCGTTCGGGAGGAAAAGGGGCAGGAGGTCCTCCTAAAGGATCTTAAAGCTGGTGAGGTTAAGGTGAGGGGCAAAATCGACAGGATAGATCTTAATAGTGAAGAGAACCTGTTTAAGGTTTACGATTATAAAACAGGTAAGGGTAATCTGCAGAAGCAGGATATGTACGACGGACTTAAACTTCAGCTGCCGCTTTATTTATTCGCGGCGAAAGAAATGATTAAGGCGGAACTTAATGAAGATTACAAACCTGCCGGAGCCTTTCTGTATTCACTTAAATATAATGCATCCGATTTCGGCAAGAAAGAAATTAGTTTCGGTAAGAATAAAGACGCTGAAGAAACAGCAGAGCTTTATAATGAACTCATTGAAATTTGTCTTAAAGCCATTAACGGATATGTGGAGAGAATAGGTAGCGGCGACTTCAGACTTTCACAGATCAACAAACGTGAAGAAAAAGCCTGCCGGTTTTGTGGGTTCAGGGCAATATGCAGGATTCAGGAAGCAGGGTAACCGGAAAATTTATAATAAAGTACAGGCTTTGATTCTGAATACACCGCCGGTTAACATTATATATTAATATTCGAAGAAATGCGAAAAATATTTTTAATAACTTTACTGTTAATCTTTGCAGAATCGATTTCTGCACAAAGTCCTGACCCTTCTATTGCGAAGAGTGAACTCCGGCAATACAGAAACTCACAATCCCTCTCAAAAATTCTTTACCCGGGGGATGCATCTATTGACGTTAAATATTATAAACTTGATCTTACATTAACTAATTCTCCGAACTATCTTAAAGGAGAAGTACAGGTTGATGCAGTTCCGGCAGCCGCTTCCCTTAATTTTTTTTTCCTGGATCTGAGCAGAAATCTTTCAGTTGATTCCGTGATATCATCAATCTCCCCGCTTTCATTTACCCATGAGGCAGATAAACTGAATATTGAGCTGTCTCGGTTATATAACACCGGCGAGAGATTCTCTGTAAGAGTATACTACCAGGGTGTTCCTGTTTCAAACGGGTTTGGTAGTATTGAGTTTGGACTTCATAATGAGAGTCCTGCAATATGGACTTTAAGTGAACCGTACGGTGCGCGCGACTGGTGGCCATGTAAAGATAATCCTGATGATAAAGCCGATTCATCACAGGTTAATCTTACCTGCGCTGATAATTTAATTGCTGTGTCAAACGGCGTACTGCAGGGAGTAGGTGACAATGGTAACGGTACTCATACTTATCACTGGTTCAATAAATACCCTATTGCCAATTACCTTATCTCGATGGCAATAACAAATTATACAGTCTATAAAAACTATTTTCATTATGCCCCGAATGATTCGATGCCGGTTGTTCATTATATCTACCCGGAGCATTTCGAGAATGTTAAATACCTGCTCGATAAGACTGTAAATATGCTGGAGATATTTTCCGAAAAATATGGTCTCTATCCATTCATTGATCAGAAATATGGGCACGCCGAATTCGGATGGGGAGGTGGAATGGAACATCAGACGATTACTTCACTGGGAAGCTTTAACGAATCCATTATTGCTCATGAACTTGCTCACCAATGGTTCGGAGATATGATAACTTGTAAAAACTGGAATGAAATATGGCTTAATGAAGGATTTGCTACATATTCTGAAGCGGTTTACTTTGAGGCTATCGATGAGTCGTCCTACAGTTCATATATCGAATCGCTTATGTCTTATGCAAAAACAGCCAAGACCTCCGTATATGCGGATGATATAAGCTCAGCAAATACAATATTCAACTATGCAAGTACATACGCTAAAGGTGCTGTGGTTCTCCATATGCTGCGCGGAGTAACGGGCGATTCAACATTTTTTCAAATTATGAAAACCTACGCAGCCTCACCTTCTTTAAGGTATAATAATGCATCAACTACGGATTTCAGAAATATTGCGGAAAGTGTGTACGGCAAAGACCTTGGATATTTTTTTGATGAATGGATCTATGGACAGGATTATCCCAGATACAGGTACATCTGGAATTTTAAGAAGACAGGAACGAATCTCTACGAAATCGATATGAAACTAAATCAGGTACCTCACTCTGATCCTGATTTCTTCATCATGCCCATCGATATAAAAATTCATACTGCATCAATGGACACGACCGCAAGGATATTCAATAATCAATCTGTCCAGGAATTTGTTTTTAATGTAAGAGGGCGACCCGAATATCTCTCTTTTGATCCGGGAAACAAAATAATGAAGGAAGTTCAGGTTACTGATTCAATAGATATAACCAAACCAGAAAGCTACACTCTCGAACAGAACTTCCCGAACCCCTTTAATCCGTCCACAACCATTCGTTATGAGATCCCTATAACACTGGAAGGATTTGTTCCGGTTAAGCTAACTGTTTATAATTCCCTCGGGCAGCAGGTAGCCGTCCTTGTTAATCAGGCCAAACCCGCCGGCATTTACCAGGTTGAACTGAATAAGCCCGGCTTATCAAGCGGAATCTACTATTACACTCTTACCGTCCCGGGCTTTACCACTTCAAAGAAGATGGTTGTGGTGAAATAATCATCAATCCGCTAATCCGCTAATCCGCCATTCCGCCATTCCGCTAATTCGCCAATTCGCTGATTCGCCAATCCGCCAATTCGTTAATTCGCTAATCCGCTAATTCGCCAATCCGCTAATTCGCCAATTCGCTAATCCGCTAATTCGCCAATCCGCTAATTCGCCAATCCGCCAATTCGCCAATTCATCCATTCTTGACAAGAAAACTTTAATTATTTATTTTGGGGATGACCACTGCGGAAAAGCGGTGGCAATTTTTTTTTAAATTCACCAATTATCTGAGAGGAGAGATGGCGGAAGGAAATTTTGTCTATTTAACCAGGGAACGGCTGGTTGAATTAGAGAAAGAACTTCGGGAATTAAAAACCAAAGGACGCAAGGAGATGGCACAAAGGATAGCTGAAGCCCGGGCGCATGGTGATCTTTCCGAAAATGCTGAATACGACGCCGCAAAAGAAGAGCAGGGGTTATTCGAATTGAGAATAAGCAAACTTGAGGATGTTGTTTCAAGAGCAAGAATAATAGATGCAAAGCAGTTTGGGAATGATAAAGTTCATATTTTATCAACTGTAAGCATACTAAATATGAAGAATAAGAAAAAGATTGAATATACATTGGTTTCTCCCGAAGAAGCTGATTTCCAGGCAGGAAAAATTTCTGTAACTTCTCCGGTGGGACAGGGATTAATGGGTGCTAAAGTCGGAGAAAAAGTAAAGGTCAAAGCCCCGGCAGGAATGCTGGAGTTTGAAATATTAAACATTAAATAATTTTCAACAGTCCTTATAGATTGACTGATGAATCCTACATACAATTAGCATTAGAGATCGCAAAGAAAGGTAAAGGAGAAGTTAGTCCTAATCCTCTGGTAGGATGTATACTCGTAAAGAATGACAGGATAATCGGAGCTGGTTACCATCAAAAATTCGGAGCAAACCACGCTGAAATAAATGCCATTGAAAATGCAAAGGAACCGGTGGATGGAAGCACACTTTTCATCAATCTGGAGCCATGCAGCCATTTCGGCAAAACCCCTCCCTGCGTCAACCGCATCATAGAAAGCAAGATAAAAAAAGTAGTCATTGGCACCCTTGATATGAACCCGCTCGTCAGCGGTACCGGGGTAAAGAAATTGAAATCAGCGGGAATTGAAGTAAAGGTCGGTGTACTTGAGAATGACTGTATTAACCTCAACAAATTTTTCTTCAAGTATATTACAAAGAAAATTCCTTACATTTCACTGAAGGCAGCCCAGACGCTTGACGGAAAGATAGCAGATACAAAAGGAGCCTCTCAGTGGATTTCCTCCATGCAGTCGCGTAAATATGTACATCAGCTTAGAGCTAACTATGATGCAGTCCTGGTAGGTGCCGGCACTGTCGGGAAGGACGATCCCTCTCTAACAGTAAGGCTTACAGACGGAAGAAACCCGCGGAGGATAATACTGGACAGCGCACTTAATCTTAAAACCGATAAGAAACTGTTCACAAGAAATAATGACCATAAAACTATCCTGGTAACTTCTAAAAACAATGAAGGCAACCGGAAAGTAAAGAAGCTTCAATCCCTTGGAGTCCAGGTGATTTTTGCTGCAGGTGATAAGAACGGCTGCCTTAATTTAAGAAGCGTGCTTAAACAGCTTGCGAAAAATAATATTGCCTCTCTGCTGGTTGAAGGGGGCAGCAGGGTCTTCTCTTCTTTCATTCGCAGCAAGTTATATGATGATATTTTCTTATTTATCTCTCCTAAAATTGCAGGCCAGGGTATCCCTGTCGTGGAGGATATAGGCGTTAAGAATATTAAAAACACACTAAAAGTTAAAATTAAAAACTTTGAACGCATCGGCGAAGACCTGCTGCTTCAGTTAGAGAAATAATTTTTTCTGGGCGATTCTGCCCATTCATTCAACTCTCTCCTCAATTATTCGTAACTTTAATGCTTAAAAAATTACAATTTCAGGAGAAATATAATGTTTACGGGGCTGGTTGAAGAAAAAGGAACTCTTATAAATAAAACAAAAACCGGCGATGGCTTCCGGATTGAAATAAAGGCTGAGAAGGTCCTGGAGGATACAAAGATCGGCAGCAGTATCAGCGTAAATGGATGCTGTCTTACAGTGGTAGAAAAAAAGGCTGGTTCTGTCTCAATGGATACAATAGAAGAAACCCTGAAGAAAACGAATCTGGGAGAATTAAATATTGGCGATCCTGTCAACCTGGAGCGGCCGCTTAAGGCTGATGCAAGGCTGGGGGGACATTTCGTGCTTGGACATGTTGATACAAAAGGCGAAGTTGTGGAAATAAAGGAATTGTCGAATAGTCATTTTATGAAGATACGTTTCCCTGATGAATTCAAACAATACCTGATTTACGTTGGATCTGTTTCAATCGATGGAGTAAGTATGACGGTGGCAGAGCTCAAAGATAATGTTTTCGGTATTGGGATAATCCCCCATACCTGGGAGGAAACAGTGTTTTCTACCAAAAAACCCGGTAGCACAGTCAACCTTGAGTTTGATGTGCTGGGAAAATACGTTGAAAGGATAATGGAGAATAAGGAATAGTTAAATAGTTGATGAACCACACAGAACAGAAATTCCTGAAGTTTATTGATGAAAAGGGACTGATTGAGACCGGTGATAAGATTCTTACAGCATTCAGCGGGGGACCAGATTCAGTTTTTCTTCTTTTTCTTCTTCACAAGTTTCAGAAAAAACTGGGCATTGAAATTTCCGCCGTACATATAAATCATAGTCTGAGAGGAATTGATGCAAATGAAGATGAAAACTTCTGCAGGGTATTCTGCTCAGAAAGAAAGATTGATTTTACTGCCATAAAGAAAAATGTCAGATTATTTGCTGAAAAAAACGGATATTCCCTTGAGGAAGCTGGCAGGATTATCCGGTATAGGGAGTTTGAAAAGCTCCTGCGGCGAAAAAATCTCGATAAAATTGCTACAGCCCATAATGCGGGGGATAATACGGAAACTGTTCTGCTGAATGTAATTAAGGGTACGGGGCTTGATGGAATCTCTGGTATACCAGCAAAAAGAGACACTATCATCAGACCTGTTCTCAGCTTCACAAAAGAGGAAATTTTAACTTATCTCGCGGCAAAAAAACTTACGTATCGTATCGACAAAACCAATGAAGAATCAGACTTCAACAGAAATTTTCTCCGGAATAAAATTCTTCCTCTCATCAGGGAAGGACTGAACCCCTCTATTGATAATGCTCTCCTTATCTCTTCTGAGAATTTTGGGAATATTAAAAATTATATCCTGTCTAATGAGATAAGAGTATTCGGAAATATAGAAAAGGATACATCCGGAAAACTTATTATACCAATCGGAGATCTCAGGAAAGCTGACAAAGCATTAAGAGGAATGCTTCTGAAGAATATTCTGTTCAGGGAATTGGGAATCAAGGTGTATTCCTATGATATCAAAAAGATGATATCACTGGAATCAGCGCAGACCGGAAAAAAAATTGAACTTTCAGGTGGAATTCTTGTGTTCAGGGAGAGGGATCACCTTAAATTTATTCCCGCTTCGACCGCACAAAAGGATCTTGAATTTGAAATCCATGCGGGTGAGACTGTATTTATCCCTGGCGGGAAATTATCTATATTAAATTGTGATAGAGGTTCACAGGTTTATTCAAATAATAAAAATAAAGAGTATATTTCAGCAGATTTTGTAAGTGATGAATTTATAATAAGAAGATGGAAAGAAGGTGATTCCTTTCATCCTCTTGGTATGAAGGGTACCAAAAAAATATCTGATTTTCTGAATGAACAGAAAGTTGAGTCCTCCGGTAAAAAAAATCATCTAATCTTGTTGAACAGGAACAAAGTAGTCTGGGTGATAGGACTGCGGATTGACGACAGGTTTAAAATAACTTCTTCTACACAAAAAATACTGGAATTATGCCTGAACTGAAGAACAACAGATTGTTAATTGAAAATGATGTTTTTGTACCTTTTATTGAAGAAAAAAAACTTCAGGAAAGGATAAGAAAACTTGGCGAGGAAATCTCCCGGGATTACCAGGGAAAAATCCCCATATTTATCGGGGTTTTGAACGGAGCATTCCTCTTTCTCTCTGACCTTGTCAAGAATGTTACTATTGACTGTGAAATAGATTTTTTTAAGCTTTCAAGTTATGGCGATGCAAAAATTTCTTCGGGAAAAGTTACCCTGGTTAAGGAACTAAATTGTGATGTGAATGGTAGAGATATCATAATTGTTGAGGATATTGTTGATTCAGGACTGTCAATTAAATTTATAGAAGAGCATATAGGACATTTTACTCCTGCAAGTATGAGAGTAGTCTCTCTCCTTGTCAAACCGAAAAGCCTTAAATATAATGTGAAAATTGATTATATTGGCTTTGATATTCCAAGTGAATTTGTTATAGGCTACGGTTTGGATTATGCTCAGAGGTACAGAAACCTGAGATCAATCTATATTCTTGAGAATAATAAATCCGACTAGATTTTTTATAATATAAATAAATGGAAAATGGCAGATAATAAAAATAACAGACCACTTCAGAAACCGAAAGGTAATGGCCCGAATAAACCGGACGATAATTTTGACTGGTCAAAGGTAATACGACTGGTATTTGGATGGGGTGCAGTGATAGTTGCCGCTGTAATTGTTATGCAGGTATTTAAAACCGGTACTAAGGATTATGTCAGTATCACTTACAATCAATATGAACAGCTGATCGACCAGGGGAAAATTAAGTCAGCTATAATTACCAAGCAGGATGTAAATGATTACTATTTCAAGGCTGAATTAACTTCGGAACAAAGCCTCCGGGTAAATGACCGGACAGAAAAAGTAAAATATGTTTCTGTCTATCTTCCTGAGCCGATCATTAAAGAACAGGAAGCGGTATGGAAAGCTAAAAATGTAGATTATTCATTTGATAAAGATTCCAATGAATGGCTTAATGTTCTCCTCGGATTCCTTCCCTGGATAATCATAATTGCTGTTTGGATAATAATAATGAGAAGGATGCAAGGCGCCAGCGGTGGTACACGCGGTATATTCTCCTTTGGAAAGAGTAAAGCTAAGTTGATTACCCAGTCGGGACAAAGAATTACATTCCGTGATGTAGCGGGTGCCGATGAAGCAAAACTTGAACTGCACGAAATAATAGAATTTTTAAAAGAACCAACCAAGTTTCAGAAGCTTGGCGGAAAGATCCCGAGAGGCGTGCTTTTACTGGGACCTCCCGGAACCGGAAAAACCCTCCTGGCTAGAGCTGTTGCCGGAGAAGCAGGCGTGCCTTTCTTCTCTATTAGCGGCGCCGACTTCGTTGAAATGTTTGTTGGTGTTGGTGCAAGCCGTGTGAGAGACCTTTTTGAGCAGGGAAAGAAAAACGCTCCCTGTATCATTTTTATCGATGAGATTGATGCGGTTGGAAGACACAGAGGTGCGGGACTTGGAGGCGGACACGATGAAAGAGAGCAGACTCTTAACCAGCTTCTCGTTGAGATGGATGGATTTGAACAGAACAGCGGTGTGATAATTATAGCCGCTACAAACAGACCTGATGTACTTGATCCTGCATTAATGAGACCGGGAAGATTCGACCGCCAGGTTGTAGTCGACCGCCCTGATGTTAAGGGAAGAGAAGGAATTCTTAAAGTACATACAAGGAATATTCCTCTGGATAATAGTGTTAAACTTGATGTGCTTGCAAAAGGCACTCCCGGTTTGGCCGGTGCGGAGTTAGCAAATCTTGTGAATGAAGCTGCTCTTCTTGCTGCCAGGAAGAACAAGAAAAATGTAGAAATGATAGACTTCGAAGAAGCAAAAGATAAAGTAATGATGGGAATGGAAAGAAAGAGTCTGATTATTTCGGAAGAAGAAAAGAAAACTACTGCGTACCACGAAATCGGACACGTGCTGGTTGCCAGGATGCTTCCTGAAGCCGATCCTGTACACAAAGTTACTATTATACCGAGAGGCCGGGCGTTAGGCGTTACAAGTTACCTTCCTATAGATGAGAAGCACACTTATTCGAGAGAGTACCTGGAAGCAATTATAACATATGCGCTTGGCGGCAGGGCTGCCGAAAAAATTATTTTCAATCACTTTACTACCGGGGCGGGTAACGATATCGAAAAAGCGACCGGAATTGCACGTAAGATGGTCTGTGAGTGGGGAATGAGTGATAAACTCGGTCCACTTAGCTACGGAGCTAAAAGAGAGGAAATTTTTCTCGGGCGTGAAATTCAGAGTCATAGAGATTATAGTGAAAGAACAGCTATCGAAATCGATGAGGAAGTTAGACGATTTGTGAATGAAGCAATGGTCCGTGCTGAAAAAATCCTGACTGAGAATGTCGATCTTCTTCATAAGCTTTCACAGGAACTGCTAGAGAGGGAGATACTTGATTCACATGAAATAGATGCTATCATCAGAGGTGAAACACTTCCGCCCATTAAAAAGAACGGAAGTTCCCAGACTAATCCTGAAATTATCCCGGATCATGTCAAGAAACTGATGGAGCAAAGGAAACCGAAAGAATCCTCCCCGAAAGATGACTCCAATCGATAACGGAACAATTCATTACAGAGATGAATTAGTAAGAAAACTAATTCATCTCTTTTCTCTTTCTATCCCCATAATTTATTTTTTTATCTCACGAGGTGAGGCAATACTTATCCTCAGTATTCTTACTGCCGTCGCTTTGGTTCTGGATCTTACTAGACATCTTTCCCCGTCGGTCGGGAATGTTTTTTATAAGTATTTCGGGTTCCTTTTAAGGAAGCATGAGCTCGACTCAAGCAAGAAAAACCTGAACGGGGCTACTTATGTGTTTATTTCAGCACTAATATGTGTAATTTTATTCCCTAAGGTACTCTTTATTACGGCATTTACGATTCTCATAATCAGCGACACAATGGCGGCCCTGATCGGAAGAAAATTCGGTAAACATAAGTTCCTTTCCAAGAGTCTTGAGGGAACTTTGGCATTTTTCATAAGTGCAAGTATTGTCGTTTTCTTAACACCAAAAATGGAAAATCTGCCCGCTGAATATTTAATTGGACTTATAGCCGCAGCGGTCGGAGCAATTGTTGAAAATATCTCTTTCGGATTTGCTGATGATAACCTTGCGATTCCGATTTCAATAGGTTTTACTATGTGGCTTTTATACCTGGCTATACTTCCGGATCTGCAAATAGTACTGCCAATACTACCGAGGTAGAGGATGAAAAAATTTTTAATAACTGTAATTACATTAGTATCAGTTTTTTACTTTACTGCCTGTGAAACTTCGAATAAACCCGCACAGGGACTTGAGGACGAAATTTACGTGGTAGCTGACTCCACGGAATATGCCGAATTGTCCCGGGCGCTTGATTCCGCATTTCAGAAAATAATTTATACACCCCAGCCGGAAAGACTATTTACACTGTTAAGGATCTCCCCCAACCAGCTTGAAAGGTACAAAAATAAGAAGAATCTCCTGATAGTCGCCCCGTTAAATTCAAAGTCGCTTACATCCCAATTTATTCATACTGCTGTGGATTCGGCTGCAATACAAAAAATTGAGGGTAAAAAAGATTTTATCATTAAAAAAGAGGACCTCTGGGCGAGAAATCAGCTTGTAATGATACTTACAGCTCCAACGATCCAGGACCTCGAATTTAAAATTCTCAATAATAAAGATAACCTGCTCTATGCTTTTCAGAAGGTTTCAGACAAGAGACTCGAACAGAGCGTATATAATTCGAGATACGAACAGCAGCCGCTGGAAGGCAAATTGCTCAAAGAATACGGCTGGTTAATTTACGTCCAGGCCGATTTCAAACTGGCACTGGATGTTCCGCAGGATAACTTTGTCTGGCTAAGGAGATCTCCAGGCAGCGATATGGAACGCTGGGTTTTTATTCATTGGATAGATAACGCTTCTCCCGCTTATCTCAGTGAAGACTCAGTAAGGGCAATAAGAAACAGAATGACAAAGAAGTTTTACAGGACGACAGATGACAGCGCGTATGTTGTAATTGCCTCTGACTATTACACTTCAAGCGAAGTTAATTTCCATGGGAAATATGCCATTTTTACACAGGGTCTCTGGGAACTTAATATCAAGGGAATGGGCGGTCCGTTTATAAACTACACCTTCTTTGATGAGAACACCAACAGGCTTTATATGCTTGATGGCTCCATTTATGCTCCTAAATATTATAAGAGGAATCTCATACAGCAGATGGATGTTCTCTTGCAGTCCTTTATGACCGGATCGGAGGTGAATAAAGAGAAAAAGCAGGAACTCCTTAAGGCAGCTGAGGACTACAAGAAAGAATAAGTTATTCTATAGGCCTCTCAGGCTTGAAGGAATAATATATTTTGGGAACTCCGATTTAATTTTATCAACGTAAACTCTTGCCCTTTCTGTTTTGTTATATCGGAGTTCATAAAGCGCCCTTGATGCAAGTACCGAACCTGCAAGGTTCTGTATCATATCTGTATAATGATTGCCATACTCCGGGAACCTGATATGAAAATCAGGATCAGCAGCTGGGACATATCCATTGGTTTTCACCACTTTATAAAGCAGAATGTCGGGTACATAGGTATACCCTTCAGGCAGTGTGAATTGTCCGTTCCGCAGTTCATTCTCAGCTATTTCAGGAGGAAAATAAAAGCTTCTTTTGTCAGCATTCGAGGCAACAAGGTCAGTCATAAGCTTACGGTAAAGCGATTCAAGCAGACTGGAATTGTAGTTTTCATCCCTTTCAAACGGTACCAGCGCATTCTTAAACAGTTTAATGTCTGGTTTAATTCCTGCAATTACATCAGGATGATCCGTTTCAAGCTGATTAAAATACCATGATCTCCTCAGCAGCTCTTTGTCTATAACAGTTGCATCTTTTCTGAATCCTTCAACGTATTGATAATAATATGAGGGCGAGACAAGGTAATCCCACAGGTAGCTGAATACAATAGATTTTTTATCAGTGCTGGATATGACCGCTTTGCTGTAATCTTCAAAGGTATAAGTTTCGCTCTGGTTTACATCCCTGTAGTTTAGGAAAAATTCACCCGCCGCTAATAAAATTATCAATCCTGCAGCTACCCATGTTCTGTATTTTTCCTGCCGTATTATCTCATAAATCTTAATAATACCGAAAACTGCAAAGTAGGCCAGCATTATATAAGCCAGCAGGAAGTATGAATCTATATCATTTATATCGTAATTAACCGAATAAGCAACCGTAAAAATAAAGGTTACCAGAATGAACCAGGCTAATCTTCTTACTCTTGAAAACGCTGTGAATATTCCGATTAAACTTAGTATCAGGGTAAAGGTATATTCAGAGGGAAGATTGTTTGCAAAATAGGCCAGTTGTTTTTTTGCGGCTTCAGTCGAGGAAAAAAGCCATACCTGGTACTGCTTGCCGCTTATGTGCCTCATAATTCTTTCCAGATCGATTGGATTCCCCCAGTTGATAGCAGGATTCATTGAAGCCCTGATGGGGAGATAACTGTAAAAAATTACCAGCAGTCCGAAAAACACCAGGAGCATAATACCAATTTGCTTGAGACTCGCCGCATTCGACTTCTCCTTTAAAAAATAAAGAAAGGCAACTCCCGGCAGAATGAGCAGTGTTGTCATATGATTGCTGAAACCAAGTGCAAGCAAAATTGCGAGGATGATCCATGGATTTTTTGCAGAGAAGATCTTTTTTTCTCCTTCATGCACATATGCTTTAAGCAGCATTAATATTATTAAGCTGATCAGGAAAATATGCATCGAATAAACTTCAACAGAGGTACTCTGAAACCAGAATGTCCGGCTGAGTCCAAGCAGAATTCCTCCGCCAGCAGAAGCAATGTATTTTATCGATCCGGGTGATAAGGCTGACTTGGTTTCTTTACTTTTTTCTTTTCCTTTCCTGGCAGCTTTTTTACGGATGCTTTTTTTTATGCCGGAGAATTTATCCAGGTTATCAAGTATAAACTTGGATGTAAAGGCAAATAGTCCCGCTCCCAGGCTGCACCACAATGCCGCTAGTATATTGAGCTGCAGAGCTGCCGAGAAAGGCAGCGGTATTTTAGAGAACAGAAAACCTGTCATAGTGAAAAGGGGATACCCCGTGGGGTGGGCTATTCCTAAAAGCGCCTGAACCGCAGTAAGCTCGCCGGCATCAATTTGAATAATGGTGGGAGCAATAGTAAACATATATATTATAAAAACCACCAATGCGGTTAGTGCAGCATAATACTTTTTCAGGAATATCATCATTACTTTCCGAAAAATTTTGTGTATAAAGAGAAATTCGTTTTCATTACCAGGTACAGTTTATTTTCAAGGCTTTCGTTTGTACTGAAGTTCATTTTCCTTTCGAGTTTTCTGAACCTCACATCATTTTTTGTAATAATCGAGCTTGTCTGATGAAATATATTCTGATAATGCAATATCAATGATTTAAGGAACAGGTGATTGCTTATCAGCAATTTTAAATCATCTTCAAATTCAGGCATTTGATTTGCTAGCCCGGTCAATGTTTTATTTATATTCTTTGATCTGACCTTATTATACAATTGCGGATTGCAAAGTATCAAATATTGAGAAATAAATTCAATATCCGTAAGTCCCCCGCTGTTTTTTTTCAGATTAATCATATTCATGAAGGCCGCCTCCAGCGGGAATTATTTTCCTTCTCATTTCTTTCAGATCTGATCTGATTCTTTCCGGATCTTCACGTTTTAACCTTTTGACAACTGCCCTTGTGATTTTATTAAAAAGTTTTCTATTACCGGATATAAATGTTAGTTTTATGAAAGCCTGGAGCTCCCAGGTTCTCGCCCTTGACAGGATGTAATTTACATATGAATCGGCGTCCCAGACAAGCATCCCGCTTTTTCCTTCAGGTCTTAACCTGCAGTCAACTCCTGCAGGTCTGAATTCCTCCCTTAGTTCCGAAAGGAACTCCACGAATAGCTTTTGTTCCATCGGATTCTTCTGCAGGTTGTCAGTCACAAATATCAGGTCTATATCAGAGGCAAATGTCATTTCACCAGCCCCCAGGCTTCCCATTGCCCCGATCATATAGTGACCCTCCAGGATTGGATTATTATCAAGATTTTCGGCAGCATCCCTTATTTTCGCTGCGTAGAATTCTGCCAGTTTGTGAGAGACATGGTCTGCTTTAATCATTCCCAGTGTGAACCTGGCAAGGATCATGAAAAAAAATTCTTTATTTGATAGAGATTCTGCCGACTTTGACCTATCGAAGATTCTTTTCGACAGAATTATTTCTCTCAGTGATTTATCCTCCGAAAATAAATCTATACTCCACTGTGAGAATTCACATAGTTTAAGAAAGGCGTTAAAGAATTTCTTATCCCGGAATTCGTCATACCATATAGAAGGAAATTTTGCCTGCCTTATTATCCTGACGAAGTTGCCAAGCACAAGCTCCGGCTCATGAGAAACTTTTAAATAATTATACAGCGCATTGCTGATTTTTTCGAAAGCCTCAATTGACTGTTTGTCAAATTCTTTATTACCTAGGAGTCCTTTACCTTCCCTTAGATATAAAAGATCTCTTTCAGCCGATGCGGGATTTTTAAAATGAATATCTCCAGTCACGATTTCGTCTTTCGGCCCGCTTTTTCCTGTAATCGATGTATAAATTTTCAGGACGTCCTTCCTCCTCCTCTTCACCTCATCGTGAAATGAATCCGCATCCCCGAATCCTAGGTAGACACTCAGCTTGTCTTTGAGTTCGCCCTCTGATGGAATCAGGTGAGTTTGAGTATCGTTCATTAGCTGAAGGTAGTGTTCAATCTTCCTGTAGAAGATATAAGAATCCTCCAGGATAAAGACTTCCTTTTCTGAGATCAGCTCCTGTTTCCTAAGCTCTCTTAAAGCTGTCAACGTATTTCCTGTCCGCAGTGATTCCACTCTGCCCCCGTTTATTAACTGTAATGCCTGGACAGAAAATTCTATATCCCTTATACCTCCGGGTATGAGCTTTATGTTTTCTTCAGTCTTCAGGTTCTTTTGAATGTTCTGTTTTAATCTGCGTATCTGTTCGAGAGGAGAGACCTTAAATGACGAAGGGAAAATAAAAGGAGTAAGATATTTTTAAACCTGGCGAACAGGTCGTTACTCCCGGAAACAAGACTGCATTTTATTAGCATCTGCCTCTCCCAGTCCTCTCCGCGGCTTTCATAATAAATAAGGTAATCAATAAGTCTGCGGCAAAGAGGGGAGTTCCTCCCGTCCGGTCTTAAACGGAAATCCACCCTGTAGATATATCCGAATTCGGTAAGGGAGGATGCAGATTCAATAAAAAGCAGCGCCGCCTCTGTAAGTATCTCCTGGTATTCCTTATTTCCAGGTAAAGTATCGTTCTCATCAAAAAAAATCATAAGGTCAATGTCTGAGCTATAGTTCAGTTCATTGCCTCCCAGCTTACCTAGGGCGATAAGACAGTATTTTTCCTCTGAAAGATCAAGTTTGTATTTTTCGAGGACACGGTAGTAGCAGATGCTGAACAGCCTGGATGCTATTGCTGAGGCAAGACTGCTTAATTCCCCCGTAATCTCTTCAATACCTTTCTTCAGAAATATATCCTTAGCTCCGATCCTTAAAAGTTCTTTCCTTTAAATCTTCTTATAGCATTTATGGTTGAATCAAACGATTTAAATGAACTTACGGCCGCTGTAACTGCCTCAATGTATTGACCTTTATCGAGAATTCTCTCCAGAAGTGAAAGGTTTGTTATAAGATGAAAATATTCTGGGTTTCGTACCAGGATATCAGTCAGATAATTGCTGTTTGAGGTCAGACTTATCACCAGTTCTAAATAATGGGGATATTTAAGACAGTCGGATAAAAAGGACACTTTATCATAAACGGCAGAAATAAACCTGAGAAGATTGGATTCGGAAGTGTGTGTGAAATGGTGTTTCCCTGTCTCGTTTTCTATATGAGAGAAAAGGTCATCCAGCTGGATTTGATTAAAATAACCGCCGGAAAATTTTATAATTTTCTTAACAAAATCTTCCGATAATATTTCTTTCTTTTTAACGGCCAAATTAAAATTGATTATTTTGTTCACTAATCTAAAACATTGAAACCATTTATTAAATTATTATCAGATCACCATCATCATATTAATAATTCATTAGATTATAGTAATAATTCTTAAAAAAGGAGTCGTAAATGAATATAAAAGATTCAGCATTCCTAATAACCGGGGGAAGTTCAGGTATCGGCAAGGCTGCTGCAAAGATGATCATTCAAAAGGGAGGAAAAGCTGCTATTACCGCCCGGGGTAAGGAAAGACTTGAAACAGCCGCTGAAGAAATCGGCGCATTCCCGATAAATACAGATGTTTCAAAACCAGCTGATGTTGGGACAACTTATAAAAAATTCTTCGAAAAATTTAACAGGCTTGACTGCCTGATTAACAATGCAGGGATTGCGGGCGGAGGTGCAGTGGATAAGCTGAGATATGAGGATTTTGAGAAAGTCTATTCGATAAATGTTTTCGGTGCCGCAATGATGGCACAGAAAGCAGCCGAAATTTTCAAAAAGCAGAAATATGGAAATATCATCAATATCGGTTCTACCGCCGGGGTGAAAGGATACGCAGGCGGATCTGTTTATGCATCCTCAAAGTTCGCATTAAGAGGGATGACAATCTGCTGGCAGGCAGAGTTAAGGCAGTATAATGTCAGGGTTATGTGTATTAATCCGAGTGAAGTCAGGACATCGTTCGGGGGAGGCGAAAGAGAAGAAGTAAGCAACAGGCTGAGAGGTGAAGAGATAGCCCACGCTATTGTGTCATCGCTTGAAATGGATGACCGGGGCTTTATTCCGGAGTTTATGGTATGGGCTACAAATCCGTTTTAAAATAGAAAAAGCATACCAGGTTTATTCCGATATGCTTTTTCAGGCAGCTAATAAATATTAGTACTTATCTTTATCAGTAGTTTCGGTAGTTGGTTTTGACATTGACTTCCACCACTGATCACTGTAATCCTTATAAGCCTGTTTCTGATCATCATTTAAAACAGTTCGAATTCTCTGATCATAAGTCTGCTGAAGCTTATCATAGTTTGCCATATCTGAATTAGCTTTTGCATTCTGATAATCTACGAGAATTCCCTGGATCCGTGTCTGCTGATCCTGTGTGAGATTTACTTTCTGATTTAACTGTGTTGTCCATTTCTGTGCATTATCCTTATAAGCATCTTTATCCTTGTCCATTTTTTTCATATTACTATCCTGAGCATATAGATTTGCTCCCAGGAAAAAGACAAATGCACAAAGAAAAGCTGCAGCAATTCTGTTCAAATCGATCTTAGACATATTCATACCTTTCGAATTATGATATATATGATTTATTTATGAGAAAAAATTCTCACCCCCTATAAAACAAAACCTAATCAGAGAGTCAATCAGTTAAAATCACATGTGATTTTAGTATTATGAGAAGCAAAAACGACTTGAAACTTTTAATTAACTTTAAGGTATATTCATTTAAAGGAAAGCGCTGAAATTAGCAGAAGGGGAAAGCTTCCTAAATTGCAATTCAGATGCCCAATGTGTAATTTTGACATTCAATACCAACGGAGAAAATGATTAAATGCTAAATATTATCAAAATGGTTTTTGGTGATAAACACACAAAAGATGTAAAAATATTATCCCCTGTTGTAGAAGAAATAAAGCAGGAATATGAGAAATTAAAGGGCCTTTCTGATGATGAATTAAAGGCCAAAACACCGGAATTTAAAGAGAAAATTCAGCAGTATACGTCCGAAACACATGCTAAGATAGAAGAGATCAGGGCAAAACTTCAGTCGGATGAGGATTTTGACCGGAATTCCGCCTATGATGATCTCGATGCGCTTGAGGAAGAGCTTAATGACAAATATGAGGAAATCCTTGATCAGCTGCTGCCGGAGGCTTTTGCTCTAGTAAAAATAACCTGTGAGAGGCTGGTAGGACAGAGCTGGATAGTTGCCGGCAATAAAAGCACGTGGGAGATGGTTCCTTACGATGTTCAGCTTATGGGCGGTGTGGTTCTTCATCAGGGAAAAATTGCGGAAATGGCTACTGGTGAAGGAAAAACGCTTGTTGCGACCCTCCCAATGTACCTGAATGCATTAACAGGACGGGGCGTTCACCTGGTAACTGTGAATGATTACCTGGCAAAACGCGACTCAGAGTGGATGGGCGAAATTTTCAGATTTCACGGCCTTACGGTAGGTTGTATCCTGAATACGATGAACTCCGAACAGAGGAAGGAAATGTATGCGTGCGATATTACTTACGGAACGAACAATGAATTCGGTTTCGATTACCTTCGTGATAATATGTCAATTGATAAGGAATACCAGGTCCAGCGTCCTCATAATTATGCAATCGTGGATGAGGTTGACTCGGTTTTGATAGATGAGGCAAGAACTCCTCTTATTATATCCGGTCCTGTAGAGGTTGATGATCAGAAATTTAACGAAATGAAGCCTAAAGTTGAAAGATTATACAGGCTCCAGACTAACCTCGTGTCGAAGCTTGTTCAGGATGCTGAAAATAATCTTTCATCTGACGGAGATGGGAAGATAAACGCATCCGAAGGAGGCATACAGCTTCTCCGGGCAAGCAGGGGTTTACCAAAGCACAGCAAGCTTGCCAAAATGTTGAGTGAACCTGAAAATAAGAAACTTCTGCAGTCTACTGAGATGGAGTTCCTCAGGGAAAAAGCCAAGAATATGCATATCATAGATGATGAACTTTATTTCGTTATCGATGAAAAGAATAACACTATTGACCTGACTGAAAAAGGCAGAGAAGAGCTTGCCAAAGGCAGCGGGATGGAAAAGGACTTCTTCATTCTGCCCGATCTCGGCACTGAGATAAGTAAACTCGAGAACGACGAGAATATTACTCCCGAAGAAAAAATTAAACGGGAGGATATTCTCTATCATAATTATTCGGAGAGCAGCGACAGAATTCATACCATCCATCAGCTGCTGAAAGCTTATACATTGTTTGAGAAGGATGATGAATACGTTGTGACCGAGGATGGTAAGATAGCAATTGTTGATGAGTTCACGGGCCGTATTCTTCCCGGCAGAAGGTATTCCGATGGTCTTCACCAGGCTATTGAAGCAAAGGAGAATGTTAAGGTTGAGCGGGACAGCCAGACCCTTGCTACTATTACCCTTCAGAATTATTTCAGGATGTACAATAAGCTTGCGGGAATGACGGGTACTGCGGAAACCGAAGAAGGTGAGTTTTTTGAAATTTATAAACTTGAAGTCGTGGTTGTACCCACAAACAAACCTGTTGTAAGGGATGATCAGGATGATGCGGTTTATAGGACAAAACGTGAAAAATATAACGCTGTCTTTGAGAAAATAGAGGAGCTAAGGAAGGAAGGGAGGCCGGTCCTTGTGGGTACTACATCCGTCGAGGTCTCTGAAACGATTTCGAGGATGCTTAAGAGGAAAGGTATTCCCCACAACGTATTGAATGCTAAGCAGCATCAGCGTGAGGCTGAAATTGTAGCACATGCCGGAGAAATCAGCGCAGTAACAATCGCTACAAACATGGCCGGCCGTGGTACCGATATTAAACTGGGCGCAGGAGTAAAAGACAGAGGAGGATTATTTATCCTCGGAACAGAAAGACATGAATCGAGACGTATTGACCGGCAGCTGAGAGGCCGTTCCGGGAGGCAGGGAGATCTGGGTACATCCAAATTTTTCATTTCCCTGGAAGATGACCTTATGAGGCTCTTTGGAAGCGACAGGATTTCTTCTGTGATGGGAAGAATTGGTATTAAGGAAGGCGAGGTCATCCAGCATCCCCTTATAACCAAATCGGTTGAGAGAGCACAGAAGAAAGTTGAAGAGAATAACTTCGCGATACGTAAAAGACTTCTCGAATATGATGATACAATGAACCAGCAGAGAGAGGTAATTTATACACGCCGGCAGAGAGCTCTTGCAGGCGACAGGCTGAAGAGCGAAATATTTGATTACCTGGATGAGTATGTTGCAGAAGTTGTAGATCTGAACTTTGATGAAGTTCAGAATGAAGCCATCAGAGAGGAAATCCTTCAGAAACTCCTCGTTGAAGTTAAGCTTGAATCCACCGAATTTGAAACCCTCGGTAAGGAAGGAATAAAAGACCGGATAATTGAGAGTGCAAAGACGTTCTATCGCAAGAAAGAGGAAATGATCAGCTCGGAATTGATGGCGAGGCTGGAACGTTATGCTATGCTGAGCGTCATAGATCAGAAATGGAAAGAACACCTGAGAGAAATGGATGATCTGAAGGAAGGTATCGGACTCCGTGCATACGGTCAAAAGGATCCTTTGATCGAATACAAGGGTGAAGCTTTCAAATTATTCGTCGCACTCCTTGAAGATATCCGGAATGAAGTTGTATCATTTGCATTTAAATTCTTCCCGCAGGCGCCCGATGAAGTTCAGAATCGCAGAAGACGCCAGCCGGCAAGGATGACCGAAAGTAAACAGAGCGCAACTAATATAGGATTGGCATCTCCGGCCAGCAGAGCGGGACAATCGTCACCCGACCAGGGAGGTAAACCCCAGCCTGTACAGGTGTCTGAGAAAGTCGGAAGAAATGATCCCTGTCCCTGCGGCAGCGGAAAGAAATACAAACATTGTCACGGTAAATAAAGGGCTTCTGCATGAAAAAGATTGAAGCGATTATCCGTCCTTTTAAGCTGGATGAAGTTAAGGAAGCCCTTGTCGAGGAAGGGATCAGGGGGCTTACGATTACCGAGGTCCGTGGTTACGGAAGACAAAAAGGACATACCGAAACCTACCGGGGTAGTGAATACCGGATAGAGTTTATTCCCAAGATAAAAATAGAAGTCGTGGTCGAAAAGGAGAAAGTTGAGAAGGTGATCGATGCGATTCTCCGCACTGCTAAAACAGGGCAGGTGGGAGACGGAAAAATCTTCATATACGATGTTCAGGATGTAATCAGAATCAGAACGGAAGAATCCGGTAAGGAAGCTTTATAAACTTGCCAGTCTTTGGCAGGATCTTTTACCTTTTACTTTTTTTTATTCTTTTATAGCTTGAATTATGCATATCAGAAGATTTATTCCCGGGTTGTTTGTTATTTTTCTGCTGTTGATCTCATTCAACGGATGCAGCTTATGGCACAACTTTACCACATATTTTAATCTTTATTATGATACTAAAGATATCTTCGAAAGTGCCGAGGAAGCTATCAAATCCCAGCAGAAAGATCTTTTTTCTACCGAAGAGCCAAATGCTACTGGTAATGTTAATCAACAGCTTTCCAAAGTAATAGACAAGTGCTCATCAATTCTCCAGTTCCATTCAGAATCCGCATATGTAGATAATGCTCTTCTTATGCTGGGCAAAGCTTTCTATTATCAGAGAAATTATCTGAAAGCGCTGAGGAAGTTTCAGGAACTTATTGCTACTCGTCCAGAAAGCGACCTGATCCTTGAGACTGAATTATGGATCGGGAAAACTCAGATGAGACTCAAACAGTATGATGATGCTCTTACAATGCTTGAAACGGTTAAGAAAAAATCCGCTGAAGAAGGTGAAGATGAATTCCTCAGAGAAGCATTCCTCGAGGAGATCAGGTATAAAATTGCACAGGAGGATTATGCAGGCGCAATTACTGCGTCAAACGATTTTTTGAAGACATCCGATGACGATGAAATAAATGCTGAAATTGAATTTGAGCTTGGTAAATTATATGAAAAAGTCAATGATCTCGAGAATGCGATAACCGCATTCAGGCAGGTCTTTGAGTATTCTCCTTCCTACGAAATACAATATAGTGCGCGACTGGAACTCGGCAAGGCTTTACGCCAGGCCGATCATAACGACCAGGCCCTCGAAATATTCGATGATATGAGCACTCAGGATAAATATTCCGATCACTATGATGAGATAAATCTTGAAAAAGGAATAACCCTTACCAAACTTAATCAGTACGACGAAGCAGTGAATGTGCTCATCAAAGTAGATACAACATATAAGACTTCCATTAATGCAGGGATGGCCAGGTATGAACTGGGAACCATCTTTGAAGATCATTACAAGAATTTTGACAGTGCCAGTACCTATTATACAAGAGCTGCCGCTTCGGCTGCGCCGCCGGAATATTTAACAAATGCACACCATAAAGCTAATTTGTTTAGTAAATACCTTGGGCTTAGGAATAAGCTTAATGAGAACCTTGAAAAACGCTACTACGCCGAAAACCCGGAACAGTATACAAAGGACTCAACAGAGTATTATGAGGAACGGAAAGACGTCGAGGAGCAGGTGATTGCGGAACAGGAATTTGCAGAGGTAAAAGCCAGGATGGATTCAGCTCTATTTGTGCAGGATACAACCGGGATGAAAATCGATACTACGGTCGTTCAGAGAGATAGTCTTGATCAGATCGGAAATGTGGTCTACGATTCCTTCGGGAAGAAGATTACTGTACCCGATACCGTCATTGTAAATCCGATCGACAGTCTTAGGCAGAAGAACAACCTTCTTTCATCCGTAGCATCGCCAACTTTTGAAAAAAGGATAAAAGAACTGATGCACGGGAAAGAGCCTCCGAAAAAGCCCGATCTCCCGTCGGATTCTCTTCGTTCGCTTATAATAAAAGAGAAATTTGAACTTGGCAACCTGTTCTTTACTGAATTTAATTTACCCGATTCCGCTTACATCTATTATAATGATATCCTCGATCTGAACCCCGGTGCTGATTACATGGCAAGAACCCTCTACGCTCTCGGCAGTTATTATCTGACACAGAATGATTCCCTTAAAGCCGACAGCCTTTTCAGTATTATTTATACTGAATATCCCGAACAGGGGGTAGTGAATGCTGCTGCTAATAAGCTTGGCAAGCCTCTGAAGGATCTTAATTCTGATCCGGCAGAGGATATCTATGCCGATGCAGAAAAAGATTTGCTTGATGATAGATATGATTCATCGCTTGTAAAACTAAAATTCATTTATAATGATTACCCCTCATCACCACTGGCTCCAAAATCATTGTATGCCTCAGGCTGGATTCTTGAGAATAAACTGGATAAGCCTGATTCTGCCGCTGCTTTATATGATTCACTTAAGATGAAATATCCAACTACTGTTTATGCAAATAAAATAACCCAGAAAATCAGCATTTATAACCAGGAACAGAAGCGACTGGCTAAAGCCCGTGAGGATTCTCTTAAAAAGATTGAAGCAATGAAGCTCGATTCCCTGTCACAGGTCGATTCCCTCGGTTACAAGATTCAGCGTGAAGATACACTTAAATTTAAAGATCTGCCTCCAAACAGATTCGGTGAACCGGATATAAATGCACCACCCAAAGGCAGAGACACTATGAATAATAATGTTCCCCAGGTTATAGACAGTATGAGGAGAAATAATGAGCGCGACCTGGAAAACCTGAGGAAAGAGTCTGAGACAGAGGTCGATTCACTTACTCCGGGTGAGATTAAGCGGAAAAAGTAATAGTTCTTATTATGGACCATGCCCAGGGAAACTATGATTTCATCTTTACAATTCCCGGAAAATGAACTTGGTGCGGCTTTCGGAAGGCTTGTACCATTTATAAGAGCTCATAAGTTCAGAATTACCGCCGCATATATCCTTTTTCTTCTTTATTTCAGTATTCCCGCTTTCCAGATACCTTATTTCGAGTATTATCATTTCAGAGTGACTTCCCTTATGGAGCAGAGAGCTCTCGATCATTACCTGCTTTATTACCCCGAACAATCATGGACTTCCATAAATGACGTTAACCCAAACCTGCTCAAGGGAATAATATCGATTGAGGATGGAGCGTTCTTCTCTCATAAAGGAATTGACTGGAAAGAATTAACTATGGCATTGAAACAGAATAAAAGAAGACGCCGTATATACAGGGGCGGCAGTACACTGACTATGCAGCTTGCAAAGAATTTATTCTTTACTACAGAGAAATCAGTTTTCAGGAAGGGCAAGGAATTCATAACCGCGGTCAGAATGGAAAAAGAGTTAAGTAAGAAGACAATTCTGCAGGCTTACATAAATGCTGTTGAATGGGGTAATGGTATTTTCGGTGCGGGTGCCGCATCCGAGGAATATTTTAATAAGGAACCGGGTCAGCTGAACCTGAATGAATGCGCACGACTTGCATCTGTGCTTCCTTCCCCGCTTATACACCCGCCCGATAAGAACTCACGTTATGTTTTAAGACGATCTTCTATTATAAGGGGAAGATTAAATGATATTATTTTATTTCCTGACGAAAAATGAAGAGAAAAGATTTACTTGATTTAATTGAAGAGGGCGAAAGTTTACAGGTAGAGTTTAAAAGAAGATTCTCAACCTCTGAGAAAATAGCCCGTGAGATGATTGCTTTTGCTAACACCCGCGGAGGGTACATCCTGTTTGGGATCGATGATGATAAGCAGGTGGTCGGGGTTGAGAGTGAGAAATCAGAAGCAGAGCTTATTAAGGATGCTGCCCTCAATTACTGTGAACCCCCTGTTGTATATGAGATAGAATTCCTTGAAGTTTATGGGAGGGAAGTTGTTGTAGTGGTTGTGCCGGAATCAGAAAATAAACCTCACAGGCTGCAGGATTACCTTAACGAACTCGACCTTAATAAGTCAATTGTGCTTGTCAGGGTGAATGATAAAAGCATCCAGGCAAGCAAAGAAATGATCAGGATTCTTCGGGCTCAAAGCCAGGATTTGAGTCTGAAAAAATATACCATCGGCTCCAATGAGAAATATGTATTTGACTACCTTAATAAGAATGAGTCTATTTCCGTTAAGGAATTAAGCGAGCTGGTTAATATTTCCGAGAGGAGAGCTTCAAGAACGCTGGTAAAGATGGTAAGAGCGAACCTGCTTATGATTCATACTAAAGATAATGGAGAGGAATATTTTACATTTATCTGAAGCCCTTCTGCTTCCTGGTCCTGTCGAAAATCCTTCTGAGCTCGAATACAGCGATCCCATAGGCCACCGCAACATTAAGCGACTGCTTGATACCGTACTGAGGGATCTCGATCGAAAAATCACATAAATCAATTAGCTCCTGTGCCACCCCCGTTATTTCATTACCGACAACCATACATAAAGGAAAGTCGCTGCTTTTGACTTCATGATAAAGCTTGCTTTTTGAAGTCAATTCGAGGGCGCATATTTTTACTCCCTGCTTTTTAAGCTCGTTGATTACCGCAACAGGGTCTTTTACATATTCCCATGATATACTTTCCGTGGAGCCGAGAGCAGTCTTTAATACCTCTTTATTTCCGGTCCCTTTTCCTTCCTTTCCCGGTATAGGAGGATGGGGAGTATATCCGCACAGGTACAGCTTCTCTATCATCGCCCCGTCTGAAGTTCTGAAGATAGATCCTACATTATAATTGCTTCGAATGCTGTTGAGAAGAACATAAACAGGCATTTTAGAAGTATTATGAAGGTTGTCCAGCGTATATCTCTTTTCGGATATCTCATCGTGTGTAAGTTTCTTCACTTCTATCTTGTTCCTTCTCCCTTGTTCTAACTTTTAACTTTTTCCTTTTAACTCTTTCCTCTTATTGCTAACTGCCCGCATGCAGCCGCAATATCCTCTCCCTGCGTAAAGCGGACAATAACAGTTACATTTTTATCTCTCAGTCGCTGGCAGAATTCATCTATCCGTTTCCCCGGAGTCGGTTCAAGCTGTGCCGAGAATCCGCCAGGATTCATATGCTTCAGCGAATTAAAAGGAATTACGTTCACTTTTGAAGGAATTGTGCTGCAGAGTTTAACAAGAGCATTGAGGTCTTTATCCCTGTCGTTTACTCCCTTAAGCATCACATATTCAAAAGTAATTCTTGTTCCGGTTTTCTTCGCATAGTATTTCATCGCCTCTATGTTCTCTACGAGTGAATATTTTTTATTAATAGGCATTATCTTCGATCTGATATCTTCAAAGCAGGAATGCAGGGAAAATGCCAGCTTTACATTCAGTCCTGAATCGGCAAGTTCCCTGATCTTTGGTGCGATTCCGGCGGTAGAAACAGTAATCTTTTTTAAACTTGTCCCGGTGGTTAATTTATTACCGAAAATTTCGAGAGACTTTATGGTTTCATTATAGTTCAGCAGTGGTTCACCCATTCCCATGTAAACGATATTGCTTATATTCTCTTTGCCATAGTCCTTCGCAGCCATTTTGTACTGATCAAATATCTCTCCTGCTGAAAGATTCTTTTTATAGCCCATTAGTCCCGTAGCGCAGAACTTACAGTCGAGTGGACAGCCGACTTGCGTCGATATGCACAGGGTTGTTCTTTTCTTTTCAGGAATGATTACCGACTCAATAAGATTATTTTCTTTAGTACTGAAGATGTATTTTTTTGTCCCGGTTTCCGCCGATACCTCCGACCCCGCACCGGATAGTGTATCGATTTCCGCAGATTCCTTTAATTCTGAACGAAGAATCTTGGGAAGGTTCTTCATTTCCGCAAAATCATCGGCCAGGTGATTATACATCCAGTTAAAAACCTGTTCAGCACGGAATTTAGGCTCCCCCGTTTGTTGAAAATAGCTCTGAAGCTCACCCAGGGTTAACCCCTTCAACCTGGTCCTTTTGCCGGGGGTTTTTACCTGATCAATATTATCGTTTTTGTTTGGCATTTAACAAATATACGAATCTGAATATTGTCATAAAATTGCAATGGAAACCCCTCCTGAATCACTAAATCAACATCTTAGATCCACAGGCAGAGCTGTTTTTTGGGGTCCGTGTCCGGCCAAAATGAGCCAAATATAATTAACATCCAGCCGCCGGCCTGGTGAAAGGAAATATCCTTCATTCGCCACAGGTAAACCTGCGGATATTAATAAGGATTACATTGCTATAAAAACAGGATTAAAGTATCTTAGAAATTAAGTTTTATAATACTTTATTCTCATCACTAAAATCAGGGAAGAAAAAATGAATTTCGATCTTACAGACGATCAGAAAATGATCATGGAATCAGCCCGTGATTTCGCCCAGGCTGAAATCGCCCCCACCGCAGTTGAAAGAGATATCAAAGCAGAATTTCCTGCAGATATAATTAAGAAGCTTGGTGAGCTGGGGTTTATGGGTATGATGGTTCCGCCGGAACATGGGGGAGCAGGACTCGATACTCTAAGCTATGTACTTGCAATGATAGAGATTTCTAAAGTTGATGCGAGCGTTGGCGTTATTATGTCGGTTAATAATTCACTGGTCTGTTACGGACTCGAAAAGTATGGTTCCGAATTTATAAAGGGAAAATATCTCCTTCCGCTTGCCCAGGGGCAGAAGCTTGGCTGTTTTGCCCTATCTGAACCGGAAGCCGGAAGTGACGCTACCAAGCAGAGAACTACTGCAGATAAAGACGGTGACTATTTTGTGCTGAATGGTATCAAAAACTGGATTACTAACGGTATAACTTCTGATTATGCCCTCGTTATGGCAACAACGGATAAGTCAAAAGGACATAAAGGAATCTCAACTTTCCTGATTGAAAAAGGAACCCCCGGATTTGATCACGGCAAAAAGGAAGATAAACTTGGTATCAGAAGCTCGGATACCTGTTCCTTAACATTTGAAAACTGCAGGGTGCCTGCTGAGAACCTTATATGGGAAGAGGGTAAAGGCTTTAACTTTGCTATGAATACTCTTAATGGCGGGAGAATAGGTATTGCCGCCCAGGCTATAGGTATTGCCGAAGCGTCTCTGGAAACCGCTCTGAAATATTCCCAGGAAAGAAAAGCTTTCGGCGAGCCCATCTCCAAATTCCAGGCAATTCAGTTTAAGCTTGCCGATATGGCAATGAAAGTAGACAGCGCCAAAATGCTTACTTTCCGATCAGCCGCTCTGAAGGACGCAGGCAAGCCATACTGGAAGGAAGCAGCAATGGCGAAACTTTATTCATCTACCATTGCGGTTGAAAACGCCCTTGATGCAATTCAGATTCACGGTGGATACGGATATGTAAGGGAGTATCTTGTAGAAAGATACCTTCGTGATGCCAAGATCACTGAGATCTATGAAGGAACTTCTGAAATCCAGAAAGTGGTTATTGCACGCGCTTTGCTCGATTCGAAATAAAAACTGTTTAGCGTCTTCGCGTCTCTGCGGCGAACAAAAATCACCGCTAAGACGCTGAGACGCAAAGGCAATATGAAGTACATATTAATTTCTATAATATTCTTACCTGCTTTACTTTCTGCACAAACAGAATTACAGAAATGGGGTAAAGCCGACATATCATACCAGGTAAAATCTCCATATACTGAGAGAAGCTACGGGATCGAAAAAGGTACTGTGACCGATGTTCTGGTAACTTCTCTTACGCACGCTTACTGGATATTCATTTCTGATGTCGACGGCGACAATTGTCCTTTCAGCCCTTCCTGCTCATCATTTTTTGTTGAATCTGTTAAAGAGACAAATATTTTGCAGGGCACGCTGATGTTTGCCGACAGACTTACAAGGGATACTAATTTCTTTAATCGTCAGCATCATTATCCGTATGCAGCCAACGGCAGGTTGTTTGACATTCCGTCAAACTATGAACTGAAAGCTGCTGAAATAAAATATTATCCTCCCTTTGCTTCTGTACCTGATGAATGATAAAATCCTTATTGATATTATATTTCATTTTCCTGTTCTTTTCAGAGCAAATCTATCCTCAAAACAAAATTAATTTTCATTCCCCTGAAAACATCAGGTTGTTTGCCGATTACCTTTACTGTCAGAAAGACTACCTTCGTGCTTCCGATGAATACAAAGTCTGGCTCGAAAAAAATAATAATGACACAGTCGAATTTAAATCAGGTTTGTCGCTGCAGCATAACGGGATATACAGCGAAGCTCTTAACCGCTTTTATAATATCCCTTACAGTTCTTCATATTATTCAGAGAGCAGGAAGGAATATGCACGGACCCTCTTTCTTCAGAAGGATTATCCCGATCTCCGTAATTTTTTTATGAGATCCGATCCCCAAAAGAATTTCTATCCCTTCGCAAACAGGCTGAACAATATATCCTATTTCTTCACGGAAGATAGCCTGCCTCCTGAAGATTCTTTCCTATCGATTTTCCCCCTGGATCAAAAGAAGGATCTCAGGAATTTTTATGAATGGAAGACTGACCCCCCTTATAAGAGTCCCTTGATCGCCGGTATCCTGTCTACAATAGTACCGGGACTTGGAAAAGTGTATACACAAAACTACTCTGATGGTTTTTTTGCTGCTCTCCTTACGGGTCTTTTTAGTTATATAGCCTATACTGATTTTAAGGCTGACCATAATGTAAGAGGCTGGATATTTACAGGTGTGACGGCTTTCTTTTACACAGGGAGTATATACGGATCAGCGGCCTCTGCCCAGATTTATAATGCAAGGATAAGGTTCAACTTTGAATCCGAATTACAAAATTTCCTCGATTTGTTTAACTATAACAGCGGAGATTATAACTTCTGCAAATGATATTTCATAATATAAAATATATTGCAGCAGCATTGATCCTTTACAGCTCTCTGCTTCAGGGACAGCAGAGTCTTAAAGAACAGTATGACTATGCTATGAGTCTGTACAACCGGGAAGATTATTTCGATGCTGTTACTGAGCTGAAAAGGCTGAACTTTTTTGATGAACAAAAAGAATATGCATATCAGACGAATTTTTTTCTCGGGGAATCCTATAAAAAAGGAGGGAAGTTTTCGGAGGCGCTTAAATATTTAACTCTCGCCGAAATGGCAGCGGTCAGTGATTCAGATCTTTTTCAGGCAAAGATTTCTGCGGTGAGGATTAACATTTTGAGAAGAACAGTGCCCGGGGCTCTCAGACTACTTGACCGTATGGAGGGGGATGAAAGGTTCAGTGACCGGAAAAAAGATATGATCTATTGGAGGGGATGGGCGTATCTATTTGAAGACAGATGGGAGGATGCCGCAGAAGCATTTCAATCAACAGGTGAGGATTCGTTAAAAGTTCTTTGTGAGAATGTCTCTGCGGAAAAGTATAATGTAACAACAGCAAAAATACTCTCATATATTATTCCCGGGGCGGGACAGTTTTATACAGGACATTATTTCAGCGGACTCCTTTCTCTCGGCTGGAATGTTCTCTGGGGATATCTTACTGTTAAAGCATTTGTAGACGAAAGAATCTTTGACGGCATCGTAATAGGAAATTTCCTCTGGCTGAGATTTTATACGGGAAATATCCAGAACGCAGAGAAGTTTGCAGAGGACGAAAACATAAAAATTCAGAATAAAGCTCTATACTACCTTCAATATGAATACACCGGCCCGAAACCCTGACAACTCTTATATTCCCAAATTGAAACATTACCATTTTGTCATACTATAGATTTATTCAACAGTTGAAAATTGCGTTTTTTGCAATTTTTAAACTGTCTCATTTTGATTCCTCCTCCGGTATAACTCCGGTACTCCCCCTATATAAAACCGACCTAAGTAATCAGTCTGTCATTTTGTCATACCTGTTTATTTTTTATACAGCGCCCTAATTTTTCTACCCTGGCAATAGAAGCTTAATGATGTTAACTTTAAAATTCTTTAGCCTACATACAAATTAACCTCGGATTTCAATTCGGGAACCTTAAGATAAAGCTTCACCCACTCTCATCAGCTTTTCCTCAATTCTTCTCTCCTTCAAAAAACCCCTACATTAACCAGTACTTGCATTGGATATTGAGTCAAATTCATTTTAAATTGAATGTGTGATTTAATCATGTGGGGAGAGTATTCCCCGTAATATTCAACCATATGGAGGCCTTAATGAAAAGAGGTATGGTAATCGGCTGCGGAGTAGGCGGATTTATTCTTCTTGTCATCGCAATAATGATAATCTGGGGAATTAGCGCCTACAATAACCTGGTCACTTTAAATGAAACAGTTACCCAGAGCTGGAGTCAGGTAGAGAACCAGTACCAGCGCAGGGCAGACTTAATACCGAATCTTGTTAATACCGTAAAGGGTTATGCGAATTTCGAAAGGGGAGTACTCACTGATGTAACAGAAGCAAGGGCAAGGGTAAGCCAGATGAATGTCACTCCTGAAGTTCTTAATGATCCGCAGGCATTCCAGAGGTTCCAGGAAGCGCAGGGACAATTATCCGGCGCTCTGTCACGACTGCTTGTTACAGTTGAAAACTATCCTGAACTCAAAGCGAATGAGAACTTCCTGCAGCTTCAGGCTCAGCTTGAAGGTACGGAGAACAGGATATCTGTTGAAAGACGAAGATTTAACGAAACCGTTCAGAGCTACAATACAACGATAAAAAGATTTCCAAATACCATTTTTGCCTCAATATTCGGATTCCAGCAGAAGCAGTATTTCCAATCAACACCCGGAGCTGAGACACCGCCTAAAGTTGAGTTTTGATGAAGAAATTATTTCTCTTTCTGCTTTTTATTTCAGCTGCATACTCACAGCCTGAAGTACCGCAGCTGAAATATTGGGCAACAGATTTTACGAATACACTTGGCCAGGATCAGATTAATTCATTAAACAGCCGGCTTAAAACCTTCGAGGATACCACAAGCAACCAGGTTGTCTTTTTAATGATACCCACGCTGGATAATTATCCGCTTGAATATTATACAATGGATGTTGCGAAGAAAAATAATATCGGAACAAAGGAACACGATAACGGTGTTCTGTTCCTGGTGGTAAAAGACGATAGGAAGATGCGGATAGAAGTCGGCTATGGACTTGAAGGTGCATTGCCCGATGCTCTTGCGAGTTCCATAATCAGGAACGTTGTTAAACCGTATTTCAGGAACGAGCAATATTACCAGGGTGTTGAGGCTGGACTGGGAGCCATAATCTCTGCTATAAAAGGCGAATATACCGCGGATCGCAAGCCTGAAAATGAGAAAAGGAAAACCCCGATCGGTACAATCCTTATGATTATATTCTTCATAATAATGTTCTTTTTAAGAGGAGGAAGAAGAGGCTTGGGAAGCTTTATTTTCCTCGGCGGCCTTGGCGGATTCAGCGGAGGTTCGGGCGGTTCCCGGGGAGGTTCATTCGGCGGCGGATCTTTCGGAGGATTCAGCGGTGGCGGAGGTTCATTCGGCGGAGGCGGAGCTAGCGGAGGCTGGTAAAAATATATCCCGATATTCTGAAGTTCATTGATGTTTGTATACTCTTTTAGTAAGATTGCTAAGACATTTTTTGAATTTAATTCAAAAATTTTTAATCTTAATTCATTCCGTGGAAATCCAAATTTAGTTTTTTAACAGGAGAAATTGTTATGGCAATAATGATAACCGAAGAATGCATAAACTGCGGAGCTTGTGAACCTGAGTGTCCCAACACCGCAATTTATGAAGGTGCTGCTCAATGGGAGCTTGCCGGCAAGAACTACGGCGACGGCGATGCTGCTCCAAGCGGTGCTGAAGGATTTTACTCTGATGATTTCTTCTATATCGTACCGGACAAATGTACAGAATGCAAAGGATTTCACGATGAACCTCAGTGCGCTGCTGTTTGTCCTGTTGACTGCTGCATACCCGATCCTAATCATGTCGAGGAAGAAGAAACCCTTCTAAAGAAAAAAGACTACCTGGATCAGTTGGGGCGCTGATCAGAATGGGCTGCGATTTTCGGGGGCGTTTATGCGCCTCTTTTTTTTGTATTATGCATCACAAATTCTCACCACTTCCGAGAAATGGTCATACCTTATTCTCTTTTCTGAAAATGAGAAATCACAATAAAAGCAATAAATAACCTTTTTTTACCCGTTTCTTTGAATTCTTAATCAAAAAGTCTTAGGGTTCCATCGGAAATTCAGGTGGCATACTTTTGGTTTCTCTATATGCAACTTAAGATTATGTAATTCATTAAAAAGACACAAAAGGAGAAAGTAATGGCATACAGAATTAATGAAGAATGTATAAACTGCGGAGCTTGTGAGCCGGAATGCCCGAATAATGCCATTTATGAAGGCGGACACGAATGGGAATTAGATGGTAACACTTATGGAGAAGGCGCTGCTGCACCATCAGGTAAATCAGAATTTTATTCAAACGATTATTTCTATATAGTTCCTGATAAATGTACCGAGTGCGAAGGTTTTCACGATGAACCTCAGTGTGTTTCAGTGTGCCCTGTAGACAGTGTATTGAAGATTGAAGATTAATTAGTTCTTAAAAATTTTGCTGCAGGGGAGTAGCGGAAAAAACGTTGGGGATGTGGCCAGGGGAGACTGGAAACACAACGGGACCCAGGGGAGTTTGCGGCCAGGGGAGAACTGGTAAAAACTCAACTTTGGGGAATTGTTCAGGGGAGTTTTGCTGTGGGGGTTGCACCAGGTAAAAAGATATGTACGGGGACAGAAAAGGACATCTAAATGGTGTCCTTTTTCTGTTTAAATCAAAACCTCTTACAAATTCGTCAATAAACTTCCATACTTGCTGAATGGTTCTTAGCAACCTTGGATATCTCATTAATATAACCTAAAATATTATAGGCCCCACGTAAACGTTAATCCCGCTCTAATCATATTTTTGAAATTATAAGTCCTTGGCTGGAGCGTAATCTGATCAAGTGAGGAGTATATTTTCTTTTCTGAAAATGGGATCAAATATTCAGCAAATATTTCGAAGATACTCAACTCAACACCCCCACCTAATTTTAACATAGGTATTGTTGCAAAAAGAGATCCCGCGTATATGCTTCCATGGCCCCCCTGATTAGCATGAATTAAATACCCAGCGCTTAGATATATCGGGTTATAAACATAATAATTAAGATCGATTCCAAATTCCACACTGCTGAATTCTACCCAGAGTGGAACGCCGCCTATTTTCCCGCGCATTAAAAACATATTATTTATTTTGTAATCACCTAGTAAGTGCAACGAAAGTGGAATGCCGTCCCCTGATAAACCGTTTTCATTTTTGGTGACGATATTTTCTATATTCACCTTGTTGATCGCAAAATCAAAACCTAGCCTAAAGGATTGAGCCGATATTAAAGAAGGAAACACTAATATGAATATAAATATTTTTCTCACCTTCAATAAATATTTAAAAGTATATTAATTGTCAATAACAGCTCTTGCCGCACTTCGTTCAACCCTTCGAACAATGCCGGAATTTGGTTTAAGTGTGTTTTTCCAATATAATGCAGCTTACATTTCCTTTCACCTTTAGCAAATCTTCTTTAACTTTAAAATCTTTAAGAATAAATAAATATTATAGGAAATTATGAAAATCGGTAAATATTCGGTCCATATTATTGACTCAGGCTTCCTCGGACTTGATGGCGGGGCGATGTTCGGCATTGTTCCGAAACCTCTTTGGGAAAAAACTAACCCTGCAGATGAAATGAACAGGATAAAACTTGCTACAAGGAATCTTCTCCTTATATCAGATTCTAAGAAAATCCTCGTTGATACGGGGATGGGAAATAAATGGGACGAAAAGAATAAGAAAATTTATGCAATAGAACAGGAATCCTCTTCACTCATCAGCTCTCTTGCAGGGTTGAACCTTAAACCGGCAGATATAACTGATGTGATACTGACCCATCTTCATTTTGACCATACAGGCGGCTCAACCGTGAACAATAACGGTAAGCTGGAACCGGCCTTTCCAAATGCGGCATACTATGTTCAGAAGCAGAACTATCAATGGGCGGTAAATCCTTCAGAGCGCGATAAAGGTAGCTACATTAAAGAGAATTTCGTTCCTCTTAAAGAAGCGGGTGTCCTTATGCAGATTGAGGGTGAGAAACAATTCGATGACGAGATTGATTTTATAATTGTAAATGGACACACATTCGGACAACAGCTTCTGAAGCTATCTGATTCTTCAAATACATTCCTCTACTGCTGCGATCTTTTCCCTACAACGGCACATCTTCCTCTTCCATATGTGATGGGATATGACCTGCAGCCTCTTGTCACAGTTGAAGAAAAGAAGAGAATCCTTACACAGGCTCTGGATGAAGAATGGAAATTGTTTTTTGAACACGATCCTGATACAGCTTACGCTACGCTGACTGATACTCAAAAAGGAATCCGCATAAAAGAAAAGTTTAATAATTTCTGATGGAGGGATTCTTTAAAGTCTGCAGGGTGAATGACCTTGTTAATAATTCCGGCAAAAGGTTTATTGTTGATGATGTTGACATTGCCTTGTTCAAGGTAGAGGAAAAGATATATGCTTTAAGCAATATTTGTCCTCACCAGCACTCCCCTTTAATATATGACGGATTCCTTGAGGATGGATGTGTTGTTTGTCCTGCCCACGGCTGGATGTTCAGCCTGGAAACGGGAAAAACGCCAACGGGACAGAGAGGTTTGAGTTCGTATGATGTTAAAATCGAAAATGGAGAGGTGTTTGTGAAAGTGTTTAAGAAAGTATTGAACTGGTGAGAACAAGGCAAAAGTAAAAACACAAAAGTAAAAAAAGTAGATGAAGATTACGAATGAAATAGTTGAAGTAAAGGCGAAGGAACTGGGATTCGATCTTGTAGGATTTGCTAAGGCAGAGGTCCTTGATGAAGAGGCTTCACGACTTGAAGATTGGCTCTGCAGAGGTTACCAGGCCGGAATGCAGTATATGGAAAGGAATACCGATAAGAGAAGGTACATTCACAAAGTACTCCCCGAAGCAAAAAGTATAATTTCCCTCGCACTTAATTATTATACTCCGCTCCAGCATTCCGGGACCCGCGCGGCAGGCAAGATATCACGTTATGCCTGGGGCAAAGATTATCACCTTATAATCTGGGAAAAGCTTGATATCCTTGAAAAGCAGCTAAGTAGCCTTGATTCTGAATTTAAGTCCCTATCCTATGTCGACACTGGTCCGGTGATGGATAAAGCGTGGGCGGTAAGGGCAGGACTAGGCTGGCAGGGGAAGCATACCAACATAATCAATCCCAACCTTGGCAGCTGGTTTTTTATAGCCACGATCATTACAAATTATGATTTCAGGTATTCAGAGCTCGTCACAGACCATTGCGGATCGTGTACTGCCTGTATCGAAGCTTGTCCAACTAATGCCATTGTCGATGAATACATCATCGATTCAAATAAATGTATATCATACCTTACAATTGAGAACAAAGCTGAAATTCCCGATGAATTTAGCGGGAAATTTGATGATTGGATTTTCGGATGTGATATATGCCAGGATGTCTGCCCCTGGAATATTAAATTCAGTGAAGTCTGTGATATTGAGGAATTTAGACCTATTGAAGGAGTGACGGAAATATCACTAAAAGCTGTTGAGGAAATGGATGAAAAAACATTTAGGCAAATGTTTTCAGAAAGTCCGGTTAAAAGGACAAAACTAAAAGGATTAAAAAGAAACGCAGCCTTCCTTCTGGCAGAAAAAAAACCTTAAATCTCAAATTAGTTATTTGTAAATTTGAAAGCCGGAATCTTTAATTCCGGAATCTTTTCAAGCATAAAGTAATCTAATATATACTTGTTATTTATTGATATCATGGAGCTAAAATGTCCGATATAGAAAAAAACGAAAACCATTATAAAATCATTATTATAGGTTCCGGTCCTGCGGGCTTCACCGCAGCATTGTACAACGCAAGAGCAGATTTAAATCCGGTGATCTTCGAAGGAATGCAGCCCGGAGGTCAGCTTACGATCACAACAGAAGTTGAGAATTATCCGGGTTTTGAAAAAGGAATTATGGGTCCCGAACTTATGGATGTTATGCGCAACCAGGCTCACCGTTTCGGAGCAAAATCATTCTATAAAGAGATTACCGAGGTTGATTTTTCCAGGAGACCTTTCGTCCTTAAATCTTATGATGAAGTATATACAGCAGATGCAGTAATTATCGCAACCGGAGCTTCCGCTAAATTGCTGGGGATTGAAAGTGAAAAAACATTTATGGGATATGGTGTATCAGCCTGCGCAACGTGTGACGGATTCTTTTTTAAGGATCTGAAGGTGCTGGTTGTAGGCGGAGGCGACACAGCCATGGAAGAGGCTAATTTTCTTACCAAGTTTGCTTCCGAGGTTACAGTAATTCACAGGAGAGAAGAATTCCGTGCGTCCAAAATTATGCTCGATAGGGCAATGAACAATCCGAAAATCAAGTTTATGACAAACAAAGTTGTTAAGGAAGTCTTAGGCAAGGTGGACGGCGGTAAAAAGGTGATGACGGGTGTGATCCTTGAGGATACCAGAGACCTCTCGACTATGGAAATAGCGGCCGATGGCTTATTCATAGGTATTGGTCATAAACCGAACACCGAGCTCTTCAAGGGTATTCTTGATATGGATGAAACCGGGTACCTGAAGGTACAGGAAGGTTCAACATACACAAATGTTCCGGGAGTATTTGCGGCCGGAGATGTGGCAGATAAAACTTACAGGCAGGCAATTACTGCAGCTGGTTCGGGCTGTATGGCTGCGCTTGATGCAGAACGCTGGCTGGAAACCCAGGAAGCAGAAGTAGCCGAAACCTATCAGGCAGGTAAATCTTAAGATTAGAAAGCTAATGAGGCTGTCTTTTTATTTGTCACTCCGGACTTATCGAAGTGTATTCATCTTCGACTAGCTCAGATTGACAGACATTTAAGACAGCCTCTTTTTACATTACAACTCACGGTTATATGTAACCACTACTATTCAGTTTTCAAAGAATAAAATCTTTTTTCTCCCGTTCAATGTATAAACCCACTTAGTTATTTTTTCCCTATACTCTGCCTGCCCGGGTGTTCCAGGTGCGTTTTCTACCATTTTATAAGTATATCCCGTTTCTATTTTTTTGCTGACACGGGGGATACCGTAATACAGCCATCCTGATATAATCAGCATACAGACAACTATTGTTAATAAGGCTCTTTCCATACTTCACCTGTATCCGGGAAATGGATTATGGTTGGTTGTTTCTGTATTTATTTGCCAGGATGTTTGCCACTACGAAACCTAAACCTGTAATTGTGAAGATTGAAAAAGGTGTCCAGTAGTCTCTGTTGGTTACATCCTGAAGCCAGAGACCGAATCCGAGAGAAATTCCAAAAGCTACAGTTATTACACCTATTTTCATCAATCTGTAAGGGTCTTTTTTGCTTTCAAAGAATTCCTTAATTGAATCTGCACTTAATCCTTTATCTATAAGCATCTGCCTCTCCTTTGACCGCAAATAGAAATAGGTCACAAGCACGAGCCCCACTACAAGGGTCATTACTATCGGGATGAATACTGCAATTACTTCAGTGGCCATTTTGTTACCTTTTTTTATTTTTCTGTTTAGACCGGAATTTTTGTTTACCGGTTACACAGGCAGTCTGCCTGCTTCTATCGGTTCAGACCAGATCTTCGTGAGAAAGGTTACACAAAAAGAGCGGCTGCAAACTAGAACTTACAATGGGTGGCCGCGTGTATGAATGATTGTGATGCCCTTTTTAATTATTTTGTATCAGGAAATTCGACGGCCTGTAACCAAATTTCAAAAAATCACGTCTAATGCTTAGATGAGAGAATTAACCGATACCGAGATTATCGAATCTGTCAGGAAAGGAAATCAATCTGATTTTGAAATACTGGTGGACAGATATAAAAACAAAGCGTTTTCGCTGTTATGCGGTATGCTCAAAGATTCGATGGAAGCGGAGGAGGTTCTGCAGGATGCTTTTCTGAAAGCTTATTACGGTATGAAAAATTTCAAGCAGGAAGCCAAATTCTCTACATGGTTTTACCGAATTGTATACAATACGGCGCTGACAAGGTTATCGGCGAAAAAGAGAAAAATTGAGAAAGAAATGACCTCTATAGATGAAGAATTGAACATTACGGATGATTCCTATACCGCACAATCGGAAAAAAAGGAATTAAGTAAGTTAATAAATGAACTTCTGGATAAACTTCCGGCTAATTATGCATCTGTACTTACTATGTTCTATCTTGAGGAAATGTCGTGTGAGGAAATCGGTGAAGTTACAAACAGATCGGTTAATAATGTTAAGGTACTTCTGCACAGATCAAGGAATGCGCTTAAGGAGATTGTCCTTAAGAACAATTATACTATGGAGTTGTTATGAAAGAATTAACGGATGAGTTGTTGAACAGGTATATTGACGGCGAGTTAAGTCCTGCTGAACTAAAAGAAGTGGAAGAGATTCTGAAAGTATCGGAAGATGCCAAAAGACGGCTTCTGGCTATGCAGCTGGTTCACAATGAGCTTAAAAACTACCCTGTAAAAAAAACCTCCCCTGTCTTCACCTCGGTGCTGATGAAGAAAATCGTAAGGAGAACTAACCCGAAAGGACAGAGATATTTTATCTTCTCCATTTCATCTGTGTTTGTGCTTATAAGCCTGGGAATTATAGGTTACCTTACTTCCTATATAGTCTCGATGAGCAGCAGTACTGAAGAGGGAAGTCCCGGCCTGGATAATTTTATCAACCTTGTTGAAAAACTGGTTTATGGTATAAAGACGTTGTTCAGTTCCGGTAACATTTCGGTTATCGGCTTTATTTTTTCCTTCGCGATAATCATATCAGCCTGGTTCTTCTTCGATAGTCACAAACAGGCAAAAGCAAAACTCACTAAGTTATGAGACTCAAGCGTCCTTCAACCTCCCTCGATCACCCTTTTTCATCTTCCGGGGTCAGCCAACCTGAACTTCTTCAACATTACTCCTTCACTTCAACGGTCATCCTTCGCATACCTGCCCTTCCCTCATCGTAAATTTTACGATACTCACAAAAGATTCCCTCCTTTTTGTTATTTTTATGATGATTTATGAAAAAAAGAGGAAAAAATGCTTGTAACAACTACACATTCGGTTGAGGGCAAAAAAGTTAAGCAGTACTTTGGTCTTGTTTCCGGTGAAGCAATTATGGGCGCTAATATTTTTAAGGATATATTTGCTGGAATAAGGGATATTGTAGGCGGAAGATCGGCAGCTTATGAGCAGGAGCTGCGTAAAGCAAAAGAGATTGCTGTCTCAGAGATGTTGGAAAACGCAAAGGTTATGGGAGCCAATGCCGTAATTGGTGTGGATCTCGATTATGAAACCATCGGAGGCGGCAGCGGCAATATGCTAATGGTGAGTGCAAGCGGTACAGCTGTAGTTATTGAATAATTATTAAAGAAATGATATGAATACAAAAGCAGGATATGTTGCAATACTGGGATTACCGAATGTAGGGAAATCAACTTTACTGAATGCCTTGCTCGCCCAGAAGATCTCAATCGTAAATGAAAAGCCCCAGACAACACGAAAAAGAATTCTCGGGATACTTTCGGAAGAAAATTACCAGGTTATCTTTCTGGATACCCCCGGCATTCTTAAACCCGCATATCTTCTGCAGGAGAAAATGATGGACGATGTGAACCGTTCCATCACGGATGCTGACATATTCGTCCTTATGATAGATGTATGTGATGACCCGGAAGGCGATAAACTCCTTTCGCTTCCCGAAGTTAAAAAAATAATTGATTCGAATGTTCCTGTTATACTTGTATTAAATAAGGTGGATAAAATTCAGCAGGAAGTGGTTACTGTAATGCTGACGAAGTTCGGGGGGAAAGGTAACTTTAAGAGTATCATTCCACTGGCAGCTGGTGTGAATTATAATGTCCGGAAAGTGCTTGTGGAAATAGTCGATCTCCTTCCTGAAAACCCGAAATTCTACCCTGATGGGATAGTTGCCGATGAGAATGAAAGATTTTTCGTGTCCGAGATTATCAGGGAGAAAATACTCGACCTTTACCGCGAGGAAATTCCTTATTCCGTTGAAGTGCTGATAAATGATTTTAAGGAGAGGGAATCCAACAAAGACTATATAGATGCTGAAATCGTGGTGGAAAAAGAGAGTCAGAAAGGAATCATTATCGGTAAGCAGGGATCAGCAATAAAAAAGCTCGGGGCGGAATCACGCAAGGCTGTGGAGGAATTTCTCGGCAGGGAAGTCTACCTTGAGCTTCGCGTGAAGGTAAGAAAAAACTGGCGTTCAGATGAAAAAATGCTTCGCTATTTCGGTTACTCCCACGATAAGGAGAAAGGTAAGTAAGTTCTCAGTATTTACTCTCCGGTATCTATGAAGAAATTCAAAGGTGAAATTGCTCTTTTAACCGCTACCCTCATCTGGGGTGCAACTTTTACAATTATTAAAACAGCGTTGCATGACGCTTCTCCTCTTGTTTTTATTTCTCTTCGCTTTACTTTTGCTGCATTGATCCTTCTGCCGTTTTTGGTCAGAACATTAAAGAACATTACAAAACCGGTACTGCTTGGGGGGATTCTTCTCGGTATTTTTTATTTCCTTGGTTTCTCTACACAAACCATCGGACTGAATTATACTTCCGCTACCAAATCAGGATTCATTACAGGAACCTTTGTTATTTTCACTCCGCTTCTTCAAATAATCATCGAAAGGAAACTGCCTTCAAAGGGAAGCGTAATCGGAATTATTTTAGTTATAGCAGGTCTCATTTTCCTTTCGAGCACCGGGACATCAATTTTATCTGTATTCTCCGAAATAGGTGAAGGTTTTAATATCGGTGACTTCTTTACTCTTTTGTGCGCTTTTTTCTTCTCGCTTTACGTTGTTTACCTTGATATCGTAAGTAAAAAATTCGATTATAAACCCCTTGTCTTCCTTCAGATTGCGGTTACCGGCGTCTGCGGAATAGCGGCGGCAGTTTTTCTTGCTTTCGTCGGATTGGAAACACCCCATCTTGAATTCACCTCCAATTTAATTTTTGCCGTGGGATATACATCAATACTTGCAACTATCATAACTACTATAATAATGACAAGATACCAGAAACTGATTCTGCCAGCCAGGGCAGGAATTATTTATGCCCTGGAACCTTTATTTTCTGCTATAGTTGCATTCTTTGTGTTGAGAGAAAAAATTTCTAATTTTGGATTGATAGGAGGCGCTCTTATATTTTCAGGACTCCTGGTCTCCGAGCTGATCGATAAAAAAGGCGAACAGACAGTATGAGTAGCAGTGAGAAACGTGCGGAAATAATTGCTAATGGCCTGGTGCAGGGTGTTGGATTCAGGTATTTTATCATCAAGAATGCTGAAAGTCTCGGTTTGAAAGGTTATGCTAGGAATTTGTTTTCCGGAGAGGTTCTTACAGTAGTTGAGGGAAGCAGAGCTAAGATCGAGGAATTGTTTAAAAGAATTAAAGTCGGTCCGTCACACGCTTCGGTAAGAAACTGCAAAATCGACTGGGGAGAAAGTAAAAACGAATTTACACATTTTGAGATAAGGTATTGAACCAGCAATTCAGAACTGGATTCGGTTTCGACGTACACGCCCTTAAAGAAGGCCGTAAGCTGATCCTTGGCGGGATTGAGATCCCCCATTCCAAAGGTCTGCTGGGACATTCAGATGCCGATGCACTCCTCCATTCTATTACCGATGCTATGCTCGGCGCACTTGCCCTTGGCGATATAGGGCAGCACTTCCCTGATACAAAAGCTGAATTTAAAGATGCCGACAGCTCAATGTTCCTGCGGCTAGCATATAAGCTGGTGAAGCAGAAGGGATATTCTCTCGGAAATATAGATGCGATGATCTCCCTTCAACAGCCGAAAATTTCAAAGTTCATTATGAGGATGCGGGAAAATATTTCTTCAATTCTCGGTGTAGGCCTGGACCAGGTCTCTGTAAAAGCAGGCACCAATGAAAAACTGGGTTTCGTTGGCCGGGAAGAGGGAGTTGGAGTTTTTTCAACCGTACTTTTAATTAAAGATACATAAGTATGATTGAACATGTCCTGGATTTCATTTCTCAGCTCACTCCATTCTGGATATATGTAGCATTATTCTTTTTTTCGTTTATTGAGAACGTATTTCCCCCTTCACCAAGTGATCTCGTTATAGTTGTCGGAGGATCTTTAATAGGAACAGGGGAACTTCATTTTATTCCTACTCTCTTTGTAACTACAATAGGCAGCGTTGTCGGGTTTATGACATTATTTTTTATCGGGACTCAGCTCGACCGCAAGATAATACAGGCCGGAAAGATTAAGTTTATTTCAATAGAAGTTCTCACGAAAGTTGAGCTGTGGTTTAAAAAATGGGGCTACTGGATAATCCTCGTAAACAGGTTTCTTCCCGGCACACGCTCTGTAATTTCTTTTTTCGCTGGACTGAGTGAGCTTAATTTTAAGAAAACTGCTATTCTTGCCATGCTAAGTGCTTTCGTGTGGAATGCAATTGTTATCTATCTCGGACTTATATTTGGGCACAATATTGAAGCAATCGACGGTTATCTTTCCACTTATAGTAATATTGCCTGGATAGTGACCGGAGTTGTGGCTGCTTTAATAGGGCTGAGATTTATACTAAAGAAAAGGAAAGCTAAGAATTGAGATTATTTTTCTGGAAAAACCGTCCTTTCATCTCTGAGGAGGAAAAAAAGCTCAGGAGAAAAGACAGACTACTTCTGATAATAAGCGGAATTTTCCTTGGAGTTTCTTTCCCTCCATTTCCTTTCCCGTTTACAATTCTGATGCTGATCGGATTGGTCCCTTATTTTATTGTTATCGAAAGACGCGGCAGGCTGATAGAAATTAATTCGGCAACCTACCTGATGGCATTTGTTTTCGGCCTCCTGACAATTTACTGGGTGGGGAGCTGGCAGCCGGAGGCCGACCCGTTCCTGATGATCTCAGGAGCTTTGCTGCTATTTGTGAACCCTGTATTTTTCCTTATACCATCAACGCTGCTGTATTTCGCAAGAAAGATATTCCCATTATCGGTAACCCTTTTTCTCTTTCCGCTTTTCTGGGTGAGCTACGAGTATGTTTATATGCTGACCGAGCTGAGCTTTCCCTGGCTTACACTCGGAAACGGACTCCCTCATTTTATTTCGTTCATTCAGATTGCTGACATCGTCGGTACACTTGGTTTATCATTCCTTGTTGTAACTATAAACGTCCTGCTCTATAAAGGGATCTCTTTTTATTCCTTGAAAAGGAAATATTCATATATCCATTTTGGTTTAGGTACTGCTTTAATAATTTTGATTATAGCATATGGGGCGTACAGGTTAAACACGTTTAAGATCTCTGATAAAACAGTTCGCGTTGGACTAATACAGCCGAACCTCGATCCCTGGGAAAAATGGGCCGGCGGGAGCGTTGATCAGCTTACCCATAAGTATCTTGATATGTCACGTGAAGCCGTAAAAAAAGGAGCGGAACTGGTTGTCTGGCCCGAAACAGCTCTGCCTGTTTTCCTCTTGAGCGGCCAATACGGGAATTCGTTGGATTCCATCTACACTTTTGCGAGGACCGAGAAAGTATGGATCCTTACAGGAATGCCGGACATCAGGTATTATGAAAAAGGATCGGAACTTCCTGAGGATGTCAAATACAATAAGATAGGTGAATATTATTACAGAACTTACAACGCAATTTTTCTTTTCTCACCTTACACAGGAGAGATTCAGCGTTACGGGAAAATGAAACTTGTTCCTTTCGGCGAGCGTGTTCCTTATGTGGATACATTTCCGTTCCTGGCCGATCTCCTTCAGTGGGGAGTTGGAATTTCAGGATGGAACGTAGGAAAAGATACACTGGTATTTAAGGTCCCGTTAAAAATAGAAAATGAAAGTCCAAAGGATACTTTAAAGCTCAACGGACTGGTCTGTTATGAATCTATCTATCCTGATTTCGTATCCTCATTTATCCAGAGAGGGACTCAGCTGATAATAGTGGTAACGAATGACAGCTGGTACGGCAACTCGAGCGGTCCCTATCAGCATAAAGAAATGTCGGAGCTGCGCGCCGTAGAGAACCGGCGGTCGGTGCTTCGTGCAGCCAATGGAGGAATAAGCTGTTATATCAACCCGTTAGGCATAACAAAAGTGCAGTCGAAGATGTTCACAAAAGATATCATTGTGCAGGATGTGCCTCTGGAGACTGAAGAAACAATTTATACAAAAACCCACCAGGTCATTCCGGTATTATGTTCGGTATTTTCCCTCTGGGTTATAGGAATATTTGTCCTGAAAAAGATAAAAGTGAAATTCAAACTATAAGTTCTGTTAATAAGAAAAAAGAAGTAGTAAAATGGCTGAAAGTTTTATTGATTTAAGAAGTGACACAGTAACCCGTCCCTCTGAAGGAATGAGGAAAGCAATGTATGAGGCAGAGGTTGGCGATGATGTCTTTCAGGAAGATCCCTCAGTCAACAGGCTCCAGGAATATGCGGCGGAAATTCTAGGTAAGGAAGCGGCTCTTTTTGTGCCGAGCGGAGTAATGGGAAACCAGGTCTGCCTGAACGTACTAACCAATCCGGGTGATGAGGTAATATGCGAAAGGGACTCGCATATTTTTAACTATGAGTCGGGCTCTCCCGCTGCACTAAGCGGTATACAGCTTTCTCCAATTGACGGAAAGAACGGGGTAATAACACCTGAACAGGTTGAGCCGTATATTCGACCCGCCAGTGCTTACTATATGGCAAAAACAAAAGTAATCGAGGTCGAGAATACTCATAACAGGGCCGGCGGAGCAGTTCAGCCTCTTGATAACATTATTGCGTTGAGAAAGCTTGCAAAAAAATACAACCTGTATTCTCATCTTGACGGAGCCAGGATCTGGAATGCATCTGCAGCGTCAGGGATTCCTGTAAAAGACTACGCAGAGCATTTTGATTCAATATCCTGCTGTCTGTCAAAAGGACTCGGTGCGCCTGTCGGTTCAATTATCGGCGGAACAAAAGAATTTATTAAAGAGGCATTCCGTGTGAGGAAAGCGTGGGGTGGGGGAATGCGTCAGGTTGGTATTATTGCCGCAGCAGGATTATATGCGCTTAAAAATAATATCGAAAGGCTTGAAGAAGACCACAGGAAAGCGAAGATTCTTGCTGATACCATTTCTGAAATTCCTTCACTTGAAATAGATATGGATGCGGTTCAGACAAACATACTGATTTTTAAACCATTGAAGCTTTCAGTAGAAAAAGCGATTGAAGCATGCAGACAAAAAGGATTGCTGATCTCTGTAGGTAAGGTGGATTCGCTCAGGGCGATCACTCATCTTGATGTAAGTTTAGACGAAATTAAAAAAGCACAGAAAATAATTATAGATGTCTTTAAGTGATAATTATGGATATAAAAAAATTTAAACATAGTATTCCGATAAAAGTAAGATTTAGCGATCTGGATGCAATGGGTCATGTGAACAATGCTGCTTATCTTTCATATCTGGAGGAGGCAAGGCTCGCGTATTATAACTATGTTCTGAATATCGACACAAACAAGCTTGAATTTAATGCGGTTGTTGCAAGGATTGAAATAGATTATCTGGAACAGATCAGGCTTGGGGATGATGTGGAGATTTATACACGTACAGGGAAAATAGGTAATAAAAGTTCAGATGTTGAACACCTGATCGTAATTGTAGATAACCAGCACAGAAAAATTGCCGCAAGAGCTCTAACAAAACTGGTCTCATTTGATTACAGGAAGAATAAAACTTTCCCGGTGCCTGAGAAAGATCGATCAATTATTGAAAAGTTTGAAAGCGGTGACAAAGAGGTATAATGATTATCTGGATTCTTCTCTTATAATTTTATTTAATGTATCCTGAAGTTTCATTAAACGGACGTTATTCTCATATACGGTTGGTTCGGCAATTCTTTCTTTGCAATCCATTATCTGGCATCGTTCACAGGTATCGTTAACAGTAATGACCGGTATAGATGGATCATCCGCAAATGATATTCTTTGCCTTAATTCTTCGTTCATCAGAAACCCAAGTGTCACACTGTAATTGGTATTTCTCATAAGTGTTGAATCCTTTGCAATAGATATGGTCAGATACTCATTGCCGGAGTTTATAAAAACGGATTTCTGTGTGCCTGCAAGTGTCTGATCGGATTTTTTACTTTTATTCTGCTTCTTTTCTAATTTCCTGATCACATTTACAGACTGCCATCTCCTGCAGTAATGCTCCGAAGTATTATATCCGCCAGGGTTTTCTTTGGTATTAAGCCTTATTTCTTTAGACAGGCTGAATATATCAGAACCTTTACCGGAATTAAACCGGTGAAAGAAGAAGGTGTTGATATTAAAATACCTGGATAAAACATTGGTTATCCTTTGCATCAGCATTTCGGGGGAAGCATTATATTTTTGAAGAAGAGAGAGAATAAAATTATCGTCAAAATATTTCTTTCCGAAGAATAATCTTAAATCAGAAAGTAAATCCTCTTTACTTATCATCAATGCAGTAGCAAAATATGAAGCTCTGAGATTGTTTAGCAGCTGGTCAAAAGAATCCAGACTGAGATTCGAATAAATATGAGAACGTTCAGTAATATTCAGGTAATTATAGGCAATTTCTTTGCCGATAATAAAAGCCTTTTGTGAGTCCGTTAATCTTTTATTCAGCAGGATTTTTTTCTTCTTTCCATTCTGAATATTGATTCCCCGTATAGTTCTGAATTCCTCCGAATCAGGATATAACATGTTCTTTAACTTCATAATTAAATTCATTTGCAATTATTTTAAGGAGCGTATTGAACTTCAAGGGTGCCTTATAAGTAAATTTTATTTTTTTCAGAAATTTATTAACTGCTTCTTCCAGTTCAGGGAAATAATTATCGTTTAGTTCCTTGTATGTTCTTATGGCAGTTTTACTGAAATTGTTCTGCTGACATTTCAAGACCCTTGGCCAGTTCAATCAGTGTAGATACAAGTGCGCTAAGCTGGAGCGGAGCAAGAGAGATCTGATGTAATAGTTTATTAATATTTAATTCCGTAATGATCCAGGGGAAGCTGCTCAAGGATATTGGATTCCAGAAGTTCGCTGACGGGGGCAAGATTTTTGGTAAGCTTCAGGGAAACAAGCTTATCATAGGATACATCAAGTGTGTTTGCAAGTGCCGCTATTTTATCGGACTTGGGATATTTCTTCCCGTTTTCAATCTCATTCAGATAGGATGATGACAGTGAAGTTCTCCTGGCCAGTTCAGCCAGAGATAAATTTTTATCGAGCCTCAGTTGTTTTAGCTTTAATCCGAAGATCAGTCTTATGTTATTCTCAGAAAGTTTCATATAGTATGTGGCTCAATATAAACCAAAATTAAATATAATAAATTTAATTAACGAATAGCAAAAAATCATTATCAGCGAATATTCGCTTGCTAATTTGATCTGTTCTTCTTATTTTTTTTATTAAATCATTAAACAAAGTTAACGGGGAATGATTATGGAACCTCCAAGGTTAACAAAAAACAGGCTGATTGATTTAATCCCTTATCAGTTGGAGCATTACCCCAACCCGCGGGCTTTGAGTGATAAAGTCACAGGAAAATGGAGAAGTTACAGTACTGAGGAATTCTATAATATAGTCAATAACCTTAGTCTTGCATTGTTAAAACTATGCTGCAATCCTGGTAATAAAGTAGGTATCATCTCCAGAAATCGTGTTGAGTGGAATTTTATTGATCTTGCTGTCCTGCAGATAGGTGGAATAGTAGTTCCTCTATACCCGAATACAAGTGAAGATAATTACGTTTACATATTTGAAGATGCTGAAGTAAAACTCGTATTTGTTGAGGATGAGGAACTATATAAAAAAGTCCAGCGGGTAAATAAAAGACTTAAAGTAAAAATTGAGGAAATCTATACTTTCGATGAAGTTAACAATGCCCGTAACTGGATGCAGATAATGGAACTGGCTGATGAAAGTTATAGAAAGAGACTGGATGAGATTAGAGAAAGTATCACGGAGAATGATCTTGCTACTATAATCTATACGTCGGGTACAACCGGAATTCCCAAAGGGGTTATGCTTTCACATAGAAATATTATGGGGAATGTTAATTCTTTAACCAGATCAATGCCCATAGAATACTTTAAAAGAACTATTAGCTTCCTTCCTCTCTGTCATATTTTCGAGCGGACTGCAGTCTATTTTTATATGATTCTGGGCTCATCAATTAACTACCCCGAAAATATGGATAAACTGGGAGAGAATATAAAAGAAGTAAAACCCCATTACTTTATTACTGTTCCGAGAATGCTTGAAAAGATCTTTGAAAAAATAATGGCCGAAGGCTTTAAACTGAATGTTGCTAAAAAAGCAATTTTCGGATGGGCTGTAAATCTTGGACTTCACTACGATAACCGGGGCAGAAATAACTGGTTCTACAATTTCAGGCTCTTCTTCGCAAGGAAAATAGTGTTTAGTAAATGGGTTGAAGCCCTCGGAGGCGAGCTAAGAGGAATAATCAGCGGTGCCGCGGCTCTGCAGCCGAGACTTTCAAGAGTATTTACCGCAGCTGGTATCCAGGTAATTGAAGGCTATGGACTTACAGAAACTTCTCCCGTTCTTACCTGCAACCGGTTTGAAAAAGGTCAGAACCATTTTGGTACTGTAGGTATTCCAATACCAGATGTAGAAATAAAAATTGCTGAAAACGGAGAAATTCTGGGTAAAGGTCCCAATGTAATGATAGGTTATTATAATGACCCGGAAACCACAAAAGAAGCAATAGATAAAGAAGGATGGTTTCACACCGGTGATATAGGTGAAATAAGGGATGGAAAATATCTTAAGATAACCGGAAGACTCAAAGAAATATTTAAGACCAGTGGGGGTAAGTTTATTGTTCCGCAGCCGATCGAAAATAAAATGAAAGAATCCTTTTTTATCGAGCAGATAATGGTAATAGGTGAAAATCAGAAATTTACTGCTGCAGTTATTCAGCCTTCATTTGACTTTCTAAGAAAATGGGCAGCGAAAAAAAACATAAAGCTGACGACCAATGAAGAGATTGCAGCATCACCTGTTGTTAAGAATAGAATATGGAAGGAAGTTCAGAAATGCAATAAAAGATTCGGCCATATTCAGCAGGTAAAGAAAATAGCTCTGGTACCTGATGCCTGGTCAATTGAAAGCGGAGAGCTTACACCGACTCTTAAAGTTAAAAGAGATGTGGTGTCCACCAGATATAAAGATCTTATAGAGCATATTTATAGTGAGGAATCAGAAATGGAGATAGCCTGAAACGTCTGGTTAATCTAATGTGAAATTAAAACGGTATTAAAAAATAATATGCTCCAATTTATTAATGCCGGGCTGTAATAAACAATTTTATCAATTAAATAACCGAGATCATTTATGAATCGAATAATCAAAAAAGTTGCGGTTCTGGGATCGGGAGTTATGGGATCCCGGATTGCATGTCATTTTGCAAATATTGGCTGCAATGTATTTCTTCTGGATATTATTCCCGGCAAATTGACGGATGATGAGAAAAACAAAGGATTAACACTCGACAACCCGGAGGTAAGGAACAGGATAGTAAACTTCAACTTAAAAAATGTTCTGAAAGCAAAGCCGGAATCACTCTATGATGAATCTTTTGCTTCAAGAATTCAGACCGGAAATTTTGAGGATAATTTTGACTGGTTAAGTGAATGTGACTGGATAATAGAAGCCGTAATTGAAAATCTGGAGATAAAAAAGTCGGTTTTTGACAAGGTTGAGAAATTCAGAAAAAATGGAACCTTGATTACATCTAATACTTCGGGGATTCCAATCAATTGTATGCTTGAATCCCGGAGTGAAGATTTTCAGAATTATTTCTGCGGAGTTCACTTCTTTAATCCTCCAAGATATTTACAACTGATGGAAATTATTCCGACGCCAAAAACAAAAAAGGAAGTCATCGATTTTCTGATGTATTATGGTGACCTGTTCCTGGGTAAAACTCCTGTGCTCTGTAAGGATACTCCCGCATTTATTGCAAACCGAATAGGCGTCTTCAGTATAATGGCTGTATTCAAATTAATGAAGGACCTTGGACTGGGAATAAAGGAAATAGACACACTTACGGGACCTCTTACCGGCAAACCCAAATCGGCCACCTTTCGAACAGCTGATGTTGTGGGAATAGATACACTTGTAAAAGTATCTGATAATGTTTACAAGGATTGTCCTGATGATGAAGCCCGTGAGCTGTTTCGGATACCGGATTTTGTAAACAAACTTGTAGCGAAAAACTGGCTGGGTGATAAAACGGGGCAGGGATTTTATAAAAAAACCAAGGACAAAGATGGTAACAAAGAAATCCTTGAATTAAACATTGATACATTTGAATATGAACCTTCCCCAAAAGTCAAATACGCATCGGTAACAGCAGCGAAGCAGATGGAGACCCTTAAAGAAAAGCTTAATACTCTGGTAATATCAAAAGATAAGGCCGGTGAGTTTTTGAGGAAGCTCTACTTTATGATCTTTCAGTATTCATCAAACAGGATTCCTGAAATAGCTGATGAGGTTTATAAAATTGATGATGCTCTCCGCGCAGGATTTGGATGGGAATTAGGTCCTTTTGAAACCTGGGATGTTCTGGGACTCGAGATGTCAGTAAAAGCAATGGAAGGATCAGATCTTAAACCTTCTAAATGGGTTTATGATATGATTGGCAAAGGCATCACTTCATTTTATAAAATTGAAAACGGTAGGAAACAATTTTATGATATTGGAACCGGGACGTATAAAAATATCCCTGGAAAAGGTGAGTTCATTGTTCTCGATAATTACCGTGGTGCTAAACCAGTATGGAAGAATGTCGGAGCCACACTTCACGAAATCGGAGACGGTGTATTGAACCTCGAATTTCAGACAAAAATGAATTCGATTGGTTCAGAGATACTGGAAGCAATCAACAAATCAATAGAAATTGCAGAGAAAGATTACAATGGCCTGGTGATTGGAAATGATGCACAGAATTTTTCTGCCGGGGCGAACCTTGCAATGATGTTTATGCTTGCAACCGAACAGGAATATGATGAAATAGATATGGCAGTGAGGATGTTCCAGAAATCGACCATGAGGATTCGTTATTCAGCTGTACCTGTTGTAGCTGCACCCCATGGAATGACGCTTGGAGGAGGCTGCGAGATTTGTTTGCATTCAGATAAAGTTGTTGCCGGTGCAGAAACCTACATTGGACTTGTAGAAGTGGGTGTGGGTATCATTCCTGCAGGAGGGGGAACCAAAGAAATGACTTTACGTGCCTCGGACAGCTATCACGAAGGACTGGTAGAATTACCTGTACTGCAGGAAAAATTTATTAACATCGCCATGGCCAAAGTTGCTACATCCGCAGAAAAAGCTTTCGGACTAGGAATATTCAGGCCGGGGAGAGATAAATATGTCCTAAACCCGAACAGGGTTATTCTGGAAGCAAAGAAGGCTGTACTTGAATTGAGCAGCCACGGTTATACACAACCACAGGAAAGAACTGATATCAAGGTTCTCGGAAGATCTGCTCTGTCAACATTATTGCTGGGAGCATATTCATTTTATAACGCAAAATACATTAGTGAACACGACAGGAAAATTGTTGAGAAACTGGCAAACGTAATGTGCGGTGGAGATTTAACTGCTCCTGCTCTTGTTTCTGAACAATATCTGCTGGATCTCGAAAGGGAGGCATTCCTTAGTCTGATAGGTGAAAAAAAGACAATGGAAAGAATACAAAGTATCCTTACAACAGGAAAGCCGTTAAGAAACTAGTACATATTATACATAATTCATTTATATGATTATTACGTAATAAATAAAAACGAAATTTTAATTATTAAACCAGAAGTAGAATTATGAAAGAAGCATATATAGTAGCCGGATACAGGTCGGCAGTTGGTAAAGCCAAAAAGGGCGTATTCAGAAATTATCGTCCTGACGATTTAGCTGCTGATGTAATTAATTATTTGTTAAGTAAAGTCCCCCAGCTTGATCCCGAACAAATCGATGATCTGATCGTGGGGAATGCAGTACCTGAAGCAGAACAGGGATTACAAATCGGCAGAATGATCGCTCTGCAGTGTCTGCCTATGAGAACTCCCGGAATGACAGTCAATCGTTACTGTGCCTCGGGTGTGGAAACAATATCCATTGCTATTTCAAAGATTCGTTCAGGATTTGCCGACTGTATTATTGCCGGCGGAACTGAATCAATGTCACTCGTTCCCACAACTGGTTGGAAACTTTCCCCGAATTATAAGTTTGCTGCAGATCATCCTGAGTATTATCTGTCAATGGGCTTAACAGCTGAAGAAATAGCAAGAGATTATAATATCTCCCGTGAGGATCAGGATAAATTTGCATACGATTCTCATATGAAAGCTACAAGTGCGATCAAAAACGGATACTTTAAAGATGAAATCGTGCCTGTGGAAGTTGAGGAGATCTTTCTGGAAAATGGTAAAAAGACGGGTAAAAAATATATTGTTGATACAGATGAGGGTCCGAGACCGGATACAACTCTGGAAGCACTGGCAAAGTTAAAACCTGTTTTTGCTGCAGGTGGAACGGTAACCGCCGGAAATGCATCACAAACATCAGACGGAGCTGCATTTGTGCTTGTTGTATCGGAGGAACTGATGAAAAAGCTTAATCTTAAACCAATTGCAGTCTTAAAATCTTATGCGCTTGAAGGTGTTGATCCCAGGATTATGGGAATTGGTCCGGTTGCCGCAATACCGAAAGCACTTAAACAGGCCGATATGAAACTGGATGATATTGACTTAATAGAACTGAATGAAGCATTTGCATCTCAGTCACTTGCTGTTATAAAAACAGCAGGACTCGATACAAATAAAACAAATGTTAATGGAGGTGCTATTGCTTTGGGTCATCCACTCGGCTGCACCGGTGCAAAACTTACAATCCAGTTGTTGAATGAACTGCGGCGCAGAAAGAAAAAATACGGAATGGTTACTGCCTGTGTCGGTGGGGGACAGGGAGTTGCAGCAATATTTGAGCTGCTGAACTAGTTATTATGTCTGAAATAAAAATATTTTTAAATAAATAATCAGAAGTATTATGGAAAATATGACAACCAAAAATCAAGTTCTTAAAGGCGGCGAATTTCTAATTAAAGAAGCTGACCCGGAATCGATATTTATCCCGGAGGATTTATCAGAAGATCAGAAGATGATGGCAGATGCAGCAAAAGAATTTGTGGATAAAGAGATCTGGCCTAAACTGGATGCAATAGATAAGCAGGAACCAAATCTTACAATCAGCCTGATGGAAAAGGCCGGTGAGCTGGGACTTTTGGGAACAGCAATTCCCGAAGAGTACGGCGGATTAGGTCAGGATTTTAATTCCAATACTGCTATTGCAATGGAGATGGGTAAAGGTCATTCTTTCGGGGTCTCCTATGCAGCTCACACAGGAATAGGAACACTGCCTATTCTTTATTACGGAACTGAGGAACAGAAGAAAAAATATCTTCCGAAACTTGCAAGCGGAGAATTGAAATCGGCGTACTGTTTAACCGAACCAACATCCGGATCAGATGCATTATCTGCAAAAACAACTGCAAAGCTCTCGGATGACAGGAAGTATTATATCCTGAACGGGCAGAAGATGTGGATCACCAATGGCGGATTTGCGGATATCCTTATAACCTTTGCACAGGTTGATGGTGATAAATTCACGTGCTTCATTATTGATTCAGATACTGAAGGGTTTAACCGGGGCGAGGAAGAAAATAAAATGGGTATAAAGGGATCGTCCACACGTGCCTTGTTTCTGGAAAATGTAAAGGTGCCGGTTGAAAATGTTCTTGGTGACATAGGTAAAGGACACTATATAGCATTTAATATTCTGAATGTCGGGAGATTTAAACTTTGCGCTATGACCACAGGAAGTGCAAAAAAAATAGCTTCGATCGGTATCAAGTATGCAAACGAAAGAAAGCAGTTTAATCAGCCCATATCAAATTTTGGCGCCATTAAGCATAAAATAGCTGAACAGGCAACACGCATTTATGTCTCAGAATCCGCAACATACAGGGTAAGTGACCTTATAAACGGAAAAATAAAAGAGCTTCAGGCTGAAGGTGAAAGATATGAAGCCGCTGCACTAAAGGCCGCTGAAGAATATGCAATTGAGTGCGCAATGCTTAAAGTATATGGATCCGAAATGCTTGACTATGTGGTTGATGAAACTGTTCAGATCCATGGAGGCTATGGGTACTCGGAAGAATATCCTGCTGCCAGAGCATACAGGGATTCAAGGATTAACAGGATATTTGAAGGGACAAATGAAATTAATCGTTTGCTTACTGTAGATATGCTTGTTAAAAGATCTATGAAGGGCAGAATTGATCTGATGGGACCTGCAATGGCAATTCAAAAAGAACTAATGTCGGTTCCTTCATTTGAAAACGGTGAAGATGAATTGCTTTCAGCTGAAAAGAAAGCAATTAATAATGCAAAGAAGGCAATTCTTATGGTGGCAGGAAGTGCAGTACAAAAGCTAATGCAAAAGCTGAAAGATGAACAGGAAGTTATTATGAATGTAACTGATATGCTGATTGAAGTTTTTGCCTGTGAATCGGCCTATCTGAGGACGATGAAACTTTCTAAAACAAAGAAGGGTGAAGAACTCCAACCCTACATTGATATGACAAAAGTGTATGTGAATGATGCAATTGAAAAAATTAATTTGTGCGGTAAACACGCAATTACTGCGTTCACCGAAGGAGATGAATTAAAAATGCTTCTGCTCGGTCTGAAACGATTCACAAAGCTTGAACCTGTAAACACTGTAAAACTGAGAAGAAGTATTGCCGACAGGTTAATTGATGCTAATAGTTTTTGCTTTTAATTAAATCTTTTGAATATTACTTCCAGGCTGTCAGAAAATAATGAGATCAGTGCATTGTTTAATAAATTCACTTTCCGGCAGCCTTTTTTATATTTATTTACAATTGTTGAATAAAAAATGAAAAACTACGCACAGCCGATGCTGAAAGAAGGATCACTTAAAGGAAAAGTGATTGTCGTTACCGGTGGGGGAACGGGACTTGGTAAATCTATGAGCAGGTATTTTCTGGAACTGGGAGCTGAAGTTGCTATTGCCAGCAGAAAATTTGATATACTCAGTGAAACAGCCAGAGAATTGGAAGAATCTACAAAGGGTAGAATTCTTCCGGTTGAATGTGATATAACAGATTATAAGCAGGTCGAAAGTTTACTAAGCACCGTTCTGGATAAATTAGGAAAGGTTGATGTTCTGGTAAATAATGCCGCCGGAAACTTTATTAGTCCTACCGAAAGGCTGTCAAATCGTGCCTTTGATATAATAATAAATATAGTTTTGAAGGGCACCTATAATTGCACACTTGCGTTTGGAAAACACTGGATCGATAAAAAATCTGATGGGACAATACTAAATATTATTACTACTTACGCCTGGACAGGTTCGGCTTATGTGGTGCCGTCAGCATGTGCAAAAGCAGGAGTCCTGGCATTGACTAGGTCATTGGCTGTTGAGTGGGCAAAATATGGTATCAGAACAAATGCGATTGCCCCGGGACCATTTCCGACAAAGGGTGCCTGGGACAGACTTCTTCCGGGTGATTTAAGAGAAAAATTTGACCTTAAAAACAAAGTACCGCTTAAAAGGGTAGGGGAACATCAGGAACTTGCAAATCTGGCCGCTTTCCTTGTCTCAGATTTCTCAGCTTACATAAACGGCGAGGTAATCACTATTGACGGCGGTGAATGGCTTAAAGGTGCCGGGCAGTTTAATATGCTGGAAGCGGTGCCTGAAGATATGTGGGATTTTATAGAATCAATGATACGATCAAAAAAAGGAAGTTAAGGGGAATCAAGCAGGTATTACCCGAACCGAAAAATAGAACGGGTTCAGAAATATGATGGGTAGACTAACTTATGAAAAAAAGTTTACTGAAGATGGGAAAGTTCAGTATGAGGACCATTACTAAAAATTACTATTCAGCACAATTTCATTGATTAAATTCCAATCATCTATCAAAAGTCGTATATTTAAACCTCATCAATTTAAAAACCTGTAACAGATAAAGGAGCAAAATGCCTGGAGCAAAGGTTAAAAGAATAGGAATATTGACAGGCGGGGGCGACTGTCCCGGTTTGAATGCCGTAATCAGGGGAGTTACAAAACCCGCACAGGATTACGGTATGACCGTATTCGGGATAATGGACGGATTTGAAGGCCTTGTTGACGGCAGAGCCAAAGAGCTTAAGAATGACGATGTTTCAGGAATCCTCGCGAGAGGCGGAACGATACTGGGTTCCTCCAACAAAGGCGATCCTTTTCACTGGCCGGTTGACAGGGACGGGAAAATTGAAATTCGCGACAAATCAGAAGACGCACTTAAGAACTACCAGGCGTGGAATCTTGATGCATTGATTGCAATCGGCGGCGACGGCACTATGCACATCTGCAACAAGCTTTCGAAGATGGGCATAAATGTAATCGGCGTTCCAAAAACCATCGATAACGATCTTGAGGCCACAGATATGACATTCGGGCACGATTCTGCCGTATACGTTGTTATGTGGGCTCTTGACCGTCTGCATACAACTGCGTCATCCCATCATCGGGTGATAGTGGTGGAAGTAATGGGAAGATATGCCGGATGGATTGCGTTAAACGGCGGGTTATCGGGGGGTGCAGACATAATACTTCTTCCTGAGTTACAATTTTCATGGGATAAGATTGCGAGCAAAATTAAAGAAAGAGAACTGCGCGGAAAGAAATTCAGCCTTGTGTGCGTAGCAGAAGGGGCCAGAGCAGAGAACGGTGAATTAATAACAAAAGGACAGGATTTAAAGAGGCACGATCCGAACCAATTAGGCGGAATAGGTGAGGTTGTGGGTGCTAAAATAGAGAATATTACGGGGAGAGAAACCAGGGTGACGGTGCTGGGTCATCTGCAGAGAGGAGGGAGTCCTACAGCGTATGACCGGCTATTATCAACTAAATTCGGAGCGTTTGCAATAGACCTGGCAAGCCGGAAGAAATTCGGCAGGATGGTTGCATTAAAGGGCAACGAAATAAAAAACGTCCTTATTGAGGACGCCATAGCCAGGCAGAAGCTAGTAAAACCGGATGACCAGGCAGTGTTCGCCGCAAAATCAGTCGGAATATCATTCGGGCAATAAAAAGTGGTTTTACCAGTCTTTAAAAGTTGATTTTAGGATAGTGTTGGCATATATTTGAATCTCTTTTTTGAAAGTTCTTAACAGATTTCGGGGTCGTAGTTCAGTTGGTTAGAACGCCTGCCTGTCACGCAGGAGGTCGCGAGTTCGAGTCTCGTCGGCCCCGCACCCTTAAAAGCCTGTAGGTAAAGTACTTACAGGGTTTTTTATTTTTAACAGAATTTCCATTGTAGCAAAAATTGTAGCAAAAGCGGTTGGGCTGACCTCGAAATCAGTCCAAATTTTAAGCTTCCTCGTAGAAGATCCCATTTATTTTATTGATAAAATTATTTACCAAGTTTGTTTAACTCTTTACGCAAAAATTCAGGGGATAGGGTAGTATAGTAATCCATTGTAGTGGTAATTTTAGAATGACCAGCAAGCATTGATGCAGCACTAATTTGTATTCCAGCTTCCTGGCAACGTGAAATAAAATCTTTCCTGAAGGTTCTTAGAATTTATTCATCAAGAAATTTTCTTATAGCTGTAACGAGCAGTATATGTAGGCGGGGAAAAATAAATTTCCTGTGTCACGGAATTTTGCAAGAAGCGTCATCAATCTTACGTGTATACGAGTGCTTCACTTGGTCCACCGGTAATCGGAGAAACAACATTTTTACCCGGTGATAGAATTGTTAAAATTAATGGAGAGGACTGTATTGGTATTACCAATGACCAGTCAGAGAAAAATTAAGAGGCAAAGCCGGGTAAAGTTAATGTGACTATAAGCAGACCAGGTGTTGCTGAATTAATTGAATACGAAATTACTAGAGATAAAATACCTATTTACTCGGTTGACGTTAATCTAATGTTGAATAATAAATCCGGCTCGAAGCGCTTCAACTTTTTGTTTGATTTCTGGCTTAAGAAAAGAGAACATGAGTTATTTTAATAAAACCTTTTAAAATTGTTGGAGAAATGATGTTTTTCAAAAATTATATATCTTTGTTTATTACTTTTAAACTGAATGCAAACCCTCATTATGACTAAAACAATCTCTGACCTTATCGAAGTAAAGAACCCAAGAGTAGCCGGGCGATATCTAAAGAAAAAAGTGGCAATGGGTCATTTTATTGAAGATTATATTTCTGAAAAAGTTGATATCAAAGTCAGCTTTATGGAATTGCTGAAATACAAGGACGATATCTTCAGTTTTAATTTTGCCGCGCCGCATTATTATTTTTTCATTTCAAGGATGATTCCGGAAGTAATTATTCATTCCCAGAAGCAGGATAAGAGAATAATTAAAAGTCATTATGATAATAAGAATGATTTATTCAGATGGTTCTTGGGACCGAAGATGATTTATACAAGCTGCTACTTTAAAAATTTAGATGAGTCGCTGGAAGATGCACAGGAAAATAAGATGAACCTAATCGCTGAAAAAATGCAGCTTAAAGAAGGCGATGAATTATTAGATATCGGTTGCGGCTGGGGCACGCTTGTGGCTCATATGGCTAAATACTATGGAGTTAACGCAACGGGAGTTACAATCGCCCAGGCTGGAGCGGAATGGGCTGCAAAACAAATTAAGGATTACGGTGTTGAAGATCGTGCAAAAATCTGGACGATGGATTACAGAGATATTCCTACTGACAAAAAGTATAATAAAATTACTTGCCTTGAAATGGCAGAGCATGTTGGTATCAAGTATTTTAAAAAATTTATGAAACAGTGTTACGATCTGCTGGAAGATGACGGACTTTTTTATTTACAAATTGCCGGACTGCGCGAACGAAGCAGCTTGCTGCAGAAACATAATCGGGAAGACCTCGTGTGGGGATTATTTATGAATAAATATATTTTCTCAGGAGCTGATGCGAGCATGCCGCTGAACTGGGATTTACAACGAATTGAAAAAGTCGGCTTCGAAGTGCATTCGGTTGAAAACATAGGTAACCACTATTCAATTACTATTAACAGGTGGTATGACAAATGGCTATCTAACAAAGAAAAGGTGCTTGAAAAATACGGTGAACGAACATTCAGGATTTACGAAATTTTTCTAGCCTGGTCAGTGCTTATTGGAAGACACGGCGGATCAACTGCATATCAAATTGTATGTCACAAAAACCTTGATAAATTTGACCGGATGAGATTTATTGGCACTACGAATTTGGGAGAGCATAATAAATTTTAGAAATCTACCGGTTCAGTACAAGATTAGATTTTGTACGGATATTAAGTAACCTGCATTTCAGCCTGAGGATTACCTGCCATTGACTTTTCATTATTACGGGCTTTTTCCTCTTCTCTCATTCTTTCTAGTCTCATAGAGTTCGTTCTGAATTTTGGAATGAAGATAGAAAGAAAATAACTCCTGAATATATACCACCAGAAACTTCTTTCAAGCAGAATCGGATTGATGTTATGCTCAATTTCTTTGTGCGTTTCGGGAACTTTGCTCCAGTGAAGTCCTGCTTTGTGATGATGAATAGTATGATATAGGTTATTAAAAAGCAGAAAGTTTAAAAATCCAGTAAAGTTTCTGGAATGATTCCACTTCAAAGTCAATTCAAGTTGGATTAACTTGTAGATAAAATTCGGAGGCAAACGATGTACACCGAAAAAATCATCACCCGTGATAAGCTGTATGACCTTGTCTGGTCTAAACCAATGACCGAGATTGCAAAGGAATACGGTGTATCCGACAAAATGATTGCAAAAATCTGTGATAAATTAAATGTGCCAACCCCTGGGTTAGGATATTGGCGGAAAAGAGAAGTAGGAGAAAATATTCCAAAACCTAGACTTCCGGATATTTCACCAGAACATCCAACTGAACACATTATTCGAAAAAGAGAGGAGTTTGCTTATGAGATGATAATCTCCGATGAAGCTAATTCTCTTGTTAACTCATTAAAAGACCCTTTAAATAAAATTAAAATTCCAGAAAGAGTCGGACAATTACATCATTCAATTAAAGCAACTAAGGAATCTCTGCAACCATATTCTCGTGGAAGTATTATTTTTAATAGCAACCATAGACAAAATGGTATCTTCAAAGTAACTGTGAGCAAACAGGAGATTTCCCGTTTATTTAATATCCTTAACACGATAATTATATTCCTTGAGAAGAATCATTTTCCGGTTTATGTAAAAGAAAATTTTCTTACTGCAAAAATGTTTGGAGTGGAAATTCCTTTTTCAATAAGAGAGAAAATCCAAAGAGTTTATTCACCCCTGAAACCAGGATATTCCTGGAGAGATTATACTTCCAAATCAACAGGCATAGTGCAGCTATTTATTGAAAATGTTTATGTGGATTATCCGATCAGAAAAAATTTTATAGATAATAAATCAGGAAAGGTCGAGGATAAACTGAATGAGTTTATTACAGCTTTAATCAATTGCTCACAGGCAATGATCGCATATCAGAAAGATATTGATGAAAGACATGGAATAATGCAGCAGAAGGAGGAAAAGAGGGAAGCAATTCGTATTCAGATTAAGGAAGAAGAACAGAAGATAGCTGAGTTGGAACGGAATATTGAACTATTTAATAAAGCGAATATTATTCGAAATTATATTGAAAAACTTCAAATGAAATTATCATCAGTTAGTGATGATGAAAGGAAAGAACTTGAGGGGTATATCAATTGGTCGCTTGAACAAGCAGATCGTTTCGATCCGCTGGTAGAATCTCCAAAATCTGTTCTGGACCTAAAAGAAAAAGTAAGCAGATGGGGATGGGATCCGGATGAGGAATGATTGAATTTTTCTAGCTGGGATAAAAAGAGGTTTTAGGTAGCAAATAGGTAGCAAAAAGTGGATCTGACCAGGTCTGAATGGACGCCTTACCCTTAGAAATCAGCTCAAAAACGCAATATTTGAAGGATATTTTTTTCAAATTCAGCCTGTCACGCAGGAGGTCGCGAGTTCGAGTCTCGTCGGCCCCGCCAGTATAAAAGCCTGTAAGATAATAACTTACAGGCTTTGTTATTTTAAATGAATTTTAGTCGGTAACAAATTGGGTAACAAATTTTACCAAAACTTTACACATCAGGTAGTTTTTTTAATTCATCTCTGAGGTGTTTTGTGGAAAGTTTTGTATAGTAGGTCATAGTAGTTTTTATATTTGCGTGTCCTACTAACAAAGCTGTCGTATTAATGCTTATCCCGGCTTCCTGAGCCCTTGAAATAAAATCTTTCCTGAAAGTACGAAGATTATATTTCTTATTATTCAATCCTATTTTTTCAGATATCTGCTAAAAGCCTTCCCCATATTCTTAACTTCAGTGTAGTTAAATAATTTCTCTGGCTGGACTTCATTGATCCTCTCTTCTAAAATATTTTTGAGAGCGGGATGAAGCGGTCTGATAAACCACTGATCAGTCTTTGAAGAGTAAAACTTCATTTCCATCTTTTCAAGATTTACATCTTCAGCATTAACATTGATAATGTCACTCGGAACGGTGACCTGCCCCGTATAGTGGTACCAATGCATAAGTTAGTATCCATCATCAAGCATTGGCATATTGATGAGGGATTATTAAAAGTAATGTAAAGATAGTGATATATAATATGCTGGGAGAAAAAGTAAATGAACTTATTAACAAAGAACAAGAAGCAGGGTATTATGAAATTAGCTGGAATGCGGGTGGTTTAGCATCAGGTGTATATTTCTATTCAATAGAAGCAAAAGGAATCGAAGGGACAAAATTTGTTTCTGTTAAGAAGATGCTTCTGATGAAATAATTTTTCTTGTAAATAATTTAGAGCCTCCTTAAAGGGAATCACGGAATTGCCTGTGGTTCCCTTTTTACTTTTTTAAAAATTCTTTCCTGATTTTAATAATAAGTTCTTTTTAAAATTGCTAAAGTATTCACATACCTTTATCTTTTAACAGTAAAAGATTTTCATTAAATAACCGCAGGTGCCATAATGAAAACATATTTATCCCTTCTGATTTTCACTTTTTCCATAATTCAAATTGCTGCACAGCATTTTTATTCTAACAATCCGCTTGTTGCAACTTATTCAATTGTTGCACGTGATCCTGAAACGGGTGAAATGGGTGTTGCAGTCCAATCGCATTGGTTTTCAGTTGGTTCAATAGTTTCGTGGGGTGAAGCGGGAGTTGGTGTGGTTGCAACGCAATCTTTTGTTAACCCAGCATTTGGTCCGAACGGTTTAGAATTGTTAAAATCGGGAATGACAGCCGAGCAAGTTGTCGATAAGCTTATTGCAGAAGGGACACCGGAAGCTATTATTAAATGTTAAACGCAGCGTGACTGGGAGATATTTGAAGCAAGAATTGGTGAAGTACAATTTTTATTTTTTTTTTAATATTGCAGAAATGATTTTGATGTAAAGTTATTATGAATTACTGCAAAAACATCTTCTTTATTTCAATAGTTTGTGCGACCATTACAAGCCAGTTAACCGCACAACCTACAAATTTAAAATTTGACCACATAGGGTTTGAACAAGGTCTTTCCCAATCAACAGTGTATGCCATAATGCAGGATGCATACGGTTTTATGTGGTTTGGAACACAGGATGGATTAAACCGTTATGACGGTTACTCCATCATAGTTTATAAACATGATCCAAGCAATCTAAATACAATTTCAGCTGACAGAATTAATCGTTTATTAAGTGATACTACAGGTGATCTATGGATAGGGACCTCGAATGGAGGATTAAACCGTTATGTTTTGAATGAAGATAAATTTTATCATTATAGCAATCAGGGAATTGATTCTCTAACAATAAGTAATAATACTATTAATACATTGTTTGAGGATTCTGAAGGAAATTTATGGATAGGGACTAATGAGGGACTGAACCGCTACAATCGAGTTAATAATACTTTTACCCGTTTTTATTTTGATCAGAAAAATATATCAACATTAAATGGGAATTCAATAACAGCTGTATGTGAAGATTTAATCAATAATTTATGGGTTGGAACTTATAATGGTTTATTTAGAATGAATCTTAGGAATGATTCTGATTTTATAAAAATTAATAATCTTAACACTTCTCCGACAACAATAAACGGTGATAATGTTACTTCTATGTATATTGATCGTTCCGGATCAATTTGGGTTGGGACATATAATACTTTCTTGAGATGTTACAATAAAAATTCCACGGATTTTGATCTTCGTTACTACAGCGAATCACCCATTAAAGCAATTTATGAAGATAATGAAGGAAATTTATGGCTTGGATCCCCATCTACTGAGTTAATTATACTTGACTCAGATCAAAAGGGATTAATAGAAAGTAATAGCAGGTTTAAACCTGAAAGTTTTAATAAATACCGTATTAATACTATTTATCAAGATAAATCAGGAATAATTTGGATCGGAGGCTTCAACCGTGGAGTATATGTTTATGATCAGAAAAAAAATCATTTTAACCATTACTTGGACGATCCTCAAAATCCGTACAGTGTATTTTCAATTCTAGAGGCGCAAAGTGGGGATATTTGGGCAGGTACTTTTGGTAATGGTTTAATACACTTTAATAAAAAAAGGGAGATAGTTCGGACTCATCTGTTCAATACAAGGAAACCAAATAGTATCAATAGTGATAAAATTTTTGCAATTTGTGAATCCTCAAATGGTATACTTTGGTTTGGAACGATAGGAGAGGGACTTTATAGTTATGATAAAGTAACCGGTACCTTAAAACATTACACAGCACATTCGCCCCCGGATAATTATGGGCTCAGCAACAAGGATATATCTTCATTATACGAAGGCAAAAATGGAGACTTGTGGATTGGAAATGTAACGGGCGGTATTGATCTATTAAATAAAAACAAAGGTGTTTTTACACACTATTGTTCAGAAGAAAGTAGACCTAATTTAATTGGAGGGGGAAGATCGATTACAGCCATTCGTGAAGATGAGAAAGGCTTGGTCTGGATTGGTACTCTTGAGGGCTTGAAATGTTACATCCCTAAATTAGATTCAATTATAAATTACCAGATATCTATTGATTCAAGGCAGGCAATCAAGAAGATTGAAGGTATTTTGAGTTTATCGATAATAGACAATATAATTTGGATTGGTACGACCCGAAACGGATTAGTTAAATTTGATCCGGGTTCCACTTCGGCAGTGATATATACTGATAAAGATGGCTTACCAAATAATGTAGTTTATGGTATAATACCGGATAATTCAGGAAACTTATGGTTAAGCACTAACAAGGGTATATCTCAATTTAGTATCGGAAATAAAACTTTTAAAAGTTACGATGTAAGGAATGGACTGCAGGCGAATGAATTTAATCAAGGCGCTTATTACAGAGGACGGAATGGAGAATTATTTTTTGGAGGCATAAATGGATTTAATTCATTTTTCCCTGATGATATAAATGATAATAATTACTTACCACCTGTTTATTTAACAACCTTCAGGATATTCAACAAAACGCTTCCCTTGCCAAACCCAATCCCAAATGATAGCAGGATAGAGCTCACATATTTTCAGAATTTCTTTTCTTTTGAATTTGTTGCTTTAAATTATACTTCTCCTGAAAAAAATCAATATGCTTATATTCTGGAGGGATTTGATAATGATTGGCATCTTGTGTCAGCACAGCAGCGTTATGCGAGTTATACAAATCTCGATCCAGGCAAATATGTATTGCGTGTTAAAGGATCAAACAATGATGGGGTATGGAATGAGCATGGCACTTCTATGGTTTTAATAATAAAACCTCCTTTCTGGATGACATGGTGGTTTAGAGGTATAGGTGTAGTTCTAATTATGTTGCTTGCATATTTTATTTTCAGAATTAGAATAACTAAAATTGAGCATGAAAAAGAATTACAGCAGGAGATATCTCACCGTTTAATTGAGAAGCAGGAAGAAGAAAGGAGCAGGATTGCCCTTGAGATGCATGATAGTCTTGGTCAGGATTTACTTTTTATTAAGAACCGGGCAAGTTCAATAATTAAAAAAAATTTTAATATACAAACAGCAACCGAAAATTTTAATCAAATTTCTTTGTATGCCTCCAGGGTTTTAAATATCCTGCGCGAAATTTCACATAATCTCAGACCTCCTGAACTTGATCAACTTGGCTTGACTGAAACACTTCGTTCTATCCTGCTGACAGCAAGAGAATCAACTACAATAGAAATAAATGGTGAGGTAGAAAGTATTGATGGACTGATTCAACAGAGACTGGAGATTAACCTTGTTCGTATTATTCAGGAAGCACTAAGCAATATTCTAAAACATTCAGAAGCAACAAATTGCGAAATCATACTTACGACCATAGATAATCACATAGTCCTAAAGATAAGCGATAATGGAAAGGGATTTAGCCGGAATAATGAACAAGCAGTAAAAAAGAAATCTGGTCTCGGGTTATCTGGTATGACGGAACGTGTCAGGATATTGGGTGGAATTTTTGAGATAAATTCCGCAGTTGGAGAGGGAACACGAATTGAAATTCGAATACCTTTTAATAACGAAACACAGCCCAGTCCGACTAAGGCGGATTAATCTGTGATTGAATTCCTGGTTTGAAAAAAATGAAAGAAGATACACAAATAATTATTGCAGATGATCATCCGCTTCTACGAAGGGGAGTTAAAGAGCTTATTGAAGGAGAGAGCGGTTGGATTGTTGTCGGGGAGGCAAGTGATGGTGAAAAAGCTCTTGAATTAGCAAGAAAATTTCCTGCTGCAATACTTATTATTGATATAATAATGCCGAAGATGAATGGATTTGAAGTTGCTAAAGCAATAGGCGAAAACAAGCTTCCAAATAATATTATTATCCTGTCTATGCACAATAAAGAAAGTTTCTTCGATCGTGCTATGGATCTGGGAATTTTGGGTTACGTAATAAAAGACTCTGCAGATACAGAAATAATTGATGCAATTAAAAATGTATCAGCAGGAAAATATTATCTTAGTCCTTCTCTGTCTAGTCTCGCAGTTAAACGGGGTCAATATATTACCTCCGCGAAAGATGATGCAGTAGGAATTTCAAGATTGACGGCTACGGAAAGAAAAATATTGAAAATGATTTCCGAAAACCTGACTACAAAAGATATTGCTAATAAATTGTTTATAAGCGTTCACACTGTTGAGAGGCACCGGGCAAATATTTGTCACCGGCTCGACCTGCATGGTACAAATGTACTTCTTCGTTTTGCCTTAGAGCATAAAGAAATTCTTTAGTTCATTTCTTTTTATCCCGTTTACGGGGCTACATACTACTATGTAGGAAAATACATATCTTCTATTATTCCTTCGATCTTCATTTAGAAATATTTTTCAACAGCATAAATCAAATTTATAATTTTTAATTTTTCACTTTTAATTGCTGCTAATGAAATACCTGATTATCGATGACAATCCTGAAATGCAGAAGCTTATAAGGCAGGAATTATATTCGGAGGGGGACCAATTCGTTGAATGTTCGAACGGGGAAGATGCATTGACTGAGTACACTAAACATTTACCTGATTTTGTATTAATGGATATTAAAATGAATAAGATAAATGGGATTACTGCAACGAAGATGATTAGGGAGAAATTTCCAAATGCCAGCATTATTATTATAACAAATTACGATACCATTATCTTCCGGGATGCTGCTAAAAAAGCGGGTGCAATTGCTTTTGTTTCAAAAGAAAATATTATTGATGTTAAAAAATACACTTTATCCAAAAATATATCTAATAAAATTACTTTCGAGTGAGGAAAAAAATATTAATACATTTATTAACAAATAATATAAAAGGGTTACAAATGAAAAACGTTATACTATTTTTCTGTTTCATTCTTGGTACACAATTCTTCTTACAAAATGAAATTTACCCGCAGTGGATACACACAGGGCCCGATGGGGGATGGATCAATACTGTAATGATCGATGGGACGAATGTATTTGTTGGAGCTCTTTCCGGAGCATATCGATCTACTGATAATGGTACGAGTTGGACAGGAATAAGTGATGGATTCCAATATAGTGTTGTTACTGCTTTTATAAAAAGTGAAGGGTATCTTTTTGTAGGCACCGATGGTGGTGGTGTTTACAGATCGACAAATGATGGTACGAACTGGTTGGAGGTTAACACTGGGATTCCAATTGGTACCAAAGTAACCTCTTTCGCTACGATGGGTTCGACTCTTTTTATGGGTGTCACCGTCTCCCCGGGCTCATCTGCTGCGGGGGTTTGGCGTTCAATTGATAATGGTGGAAGCTGGACACAAATTAACAACGGATTAACAACTCCAATTGATATCAGATCGCTCGCTGTTAATAGTTCAGGCACATCAATTTTCGCAGGAACCTTTACCAAAAAAGTATTCAAGTCAACAGATAATGGCGAGAACTGGATTCTATCCTCTACTGGGTTAGGGGCAAATACAGGACAAGCACTTGCTGTAAGTGGTACAAATATTTTCACATGTGGTCGTACTACTGGTGCCTATCGCTCTACAGACGATGGACTTAATTGGACGGCAATTAACAATGGTTTGCCAACAACAAAAAAAATTCGCAATTTTGCTGTAAGCGGTACTAACGTATTCGCGGTAGATGAAGACGCAGGTGTCTTTATAACTACTGATAACGGTGCTAATTGGACACTTACCGGTGCGGGGCTTGCGGGCGGCTTTAACCTTGCTGAAGTTGCGACTAGCGGTAGTGATATTTTTGTCACGGCACATTTTGCTGGAGTTTTTTATTCAGGAGATCTTGGTGCCACTTGGGCTGAAGCAAATAATGGTATTGCTAGCCAATACATAGAAGACATGGCTTCTATCGGATCAACTTTATTTGCTGCAACTGACCTGGGAGTTTATCGTTCTACTGATGATGGACTTAACTGGATTCCAATAAATAATGGGTTGGATGCTAGTGATGCTATAATGTCACTTGCTGTACATGGGACTGATCTTTTGGCTTGTGGTTTCTCTAGTGGAGTGTACAAATCTACCAATAATGGGGATACCTGGGCATCAATGGGTTTGGTTGGTTCAAATCTGAGATCCATCTCAGTCGTCGATTCAGTTTTATATGCCGGAGGATTTTTTCCTTTCCCTGCTGGTTCGCTTTCATACCGATCAACTGACAATGGTGCTACTTGGTTACAGATGAATGATCTTAATACTTTTTGGTTGTTTAATGTTGTAGGAAATGATCAATATGTGTTTGGGGCAACTTTTGATGGAGTCTTTAGATCCACTGATGACGGTGCAACCTGGACAGCTGCTAATACAGGACTCGTGAGTACCAAAATTTCAAATATTGTTTTTACGCCGGGGTATGTTTTTGCGGCAACTGGTGAGCAAAACGGTGGTGTGCCTGCTGATGGTGTATATCGTTCTTCGGACAACGGAGATAATTGGATTGCGGTTAATACGGGCTTACCGAGCGGTGCAGTATGCTGGGGTTTTGAGGTAAGTGGTGAAAATCTTTTTGTATCGACTTCCAGTGTTTTGACTTGGCATGTCGAAGATCAAATCTTTCGAACTACAAACAATGGAGATACCTGGGAACCGGTTAGTACAGGTTTAGTGGCTCCTTATGTTCAAGGTCTTTATATCTACGGGGATTATATGTTTGCGTATACTTACGGATCGAGTGTTTGGCGCAGACTGTTAGATGAGATAATACCTGTAGAACTAATAACTTTTAATGCCTCTGTTATAAATAATAAGGTAAACCTTTTCTGGTCAACAGCAACTGAGTTAAATAACCAGGGATTTGAGGTTGAACGAGCTTCGTCTTTGACTTCGCCCAGTCAAGAAGATTGGGAAAAGATTGGCTACGTACCTGGTTTTGGAACAACAACAGAACCGAAATCATATTCGTTTACAGATGGGGATGTTACAACAGGAACTTATCATTATCGCCTGAAGCAAATAGATTTTGACGCCAGCTTTGAATACTTCAATGAAGTAAGTGTTGAAGTTGACTTTACACCAAAGGATTATACATTATACCAGAATTATCCTAATCCATTTAATCCTGCTACAACAATCAAGTATTCACTTCCTTATACAAGCAATGTAAAAATAGTTATATTCAATATGCTTGGTGAAGCAGTTAACGAACTTTTTAATGGAGTACAAGATGCAGGATACTATGATATAGGTTGGAATGCTGGAAGTATAGCTTCAGGAATTTATTTCTATTCAATTCAGGCGAATTCAACAGACGGTCAACAAGAATTTCAATCTGTTAAGAAGATGTTATTACTAAAATAATTTTAAGCCTCCTTAAACATAATGGAAAGCTTTCTTCATTTCACGATGTTGAAGGCTTTCCAGATTATTACAGTAATTTTACAGTATAACAATTGTCCATATACTCTCCAAAGAAGAGAACCTCGGATTCGACTGAGGTACTCTTCCTAAATTTTCTAATTCCTAATTATTTCTATTATTAAAATAAGTATCGAATTGTATTGCGGATAATAATGAAAATGAATTAAATATAGATACAATTAATTTCTTAAGGCTACAAAAATGGATCAGTTCAAAAATAATTTGTGGAATTTGTGAACAAATTAGTGTACAATTGAAGCATAATTCAAAAAAGTGTTTGATTTCAGAGTTTATTAAAAGAAGGTCAACCATTTTATAATCAGCCGGTTAATTCTTTTAAATATTTCCTAAAAATTTAAGAGAATATATCAATTTAGTCTAGTTGTTTAACCAATGATCGGTGATTCAAATGGACATATATCCAACAGATACTTTTCATTTTAAATTAAGTATTTTCAGCATGCCAATTTCTTTATAGCTCTTGAAAGACTTCCATTATCTAAATGAGAATAAATCTGAGTAGTAGCTATATTTGAATGACCAAGCAATGCTTTAACTATATATATTGAAACTCCGCGTTTTATCAATGCAGAAGCAAATGAATGACGTAATGTATGAAAGTGGATATTTTCGTTTAGATCTGCTGAGCTAACTACCTTCTTAAATTGCTTGCTGATAAACTCGCCATTCAACTTAATACTTAATTTACGGAAGAAAACAAAACTGTTTTTAGTGTTACCGATATTTTGTGAATAACGCTGAAAGATTTTTTTAACATTTGGATGTATGGGAATGACTCTTTCTCTTTTATTCTTGGTGTTAAAATCATCAGTATTTTTTGTGCTTATAACTTCCTGAGTGAAATCAATCCAGTTCCATTTCATATTCAAGATTTCATTTAAACGCATACCAGTATAGAATGCGATTGTGAAAATATCTTTTAATAACTGATCTTCTGTTTTATTGAGAATAAGAATTAATTCGGCTTCAGACAAATAAACCGGAAAGGATTTTACAACCATTGGAGATTTGATTTTGTTGAATGGGTTTTCCTCGATGTAATTCCAAACTACGGCTTTGTTAAATGCTGCTTTTAATGTGCGATGATATAATGAAGCGGCAAACTTAGATTTTGAATAAACGGAAGAAATAAACTGATCAATATTTTTTGAAGTGATGTATTCTAGGGGCGTGTCAGGAAGAAAAACTTGTAAACGGTTAAAAGATGGGGTGACTGCTTTGATAAGATACTTTTCTGAATATGTGTTTTTAACATAGGATTTATATTCAGCAATAAAACTGGAAAGTCTGATGGAAGTTTTTTTAGCCGAGGCTTCAATTTTTACTTCCGGGTTGAATGAAGCAAGAAACTTTTCCGCTACTTTTTTGATGGCTGTGCCAGTTGAAACCGTAGTTCTTTTTCCATCGCGGAAATAGACAAGCTGATAGTTTGACGATTTGTTATTGAGGACTAAATACATACTGAAAATCCTTTCTTTTTCAGTATGGAGTTTGTATGGAGTGCCCAAATTATTTTAGAATTTGGCAAGAAAATCCATAAATCCCACTGCCTGTCACGCAGGAGGTCGCGAGTTCGAGTCTCGTCGGCCCCGCCAGTATAAAAGCCTGTAAGATAATAACTTACAGGCTTTGCCATTTTAAATGATTTTTGGTCGGTAACAAATTTGGTAACAAATTTTACCAAAACTTTACACATCAGGTAGTTTTTTTAGTTCATCTCTGTGGTGTTTTGTGGAAAGTTTTGTATAGTAGGTCATAGTGGTTTTTATCTTTGCGTGTCCTACTAACAATGCTGTTGTATTAATGCTTATTCCAGCTTCCTGAGCCCTTGAAATAAAATCTTTTCTGAAAGTACGAAGATTATATTTCCTATTATTCAATCCTATTTTTTTAGGTACCTGCTAAAAGCTTTTCCCATATTTTTAACTCCGGTGTAATTAAATAAATTACCCGACTGGACTTCATTGATTCTTTCTTCTAAAATATTTTTCAGAGCCGGATGAAGTGGTCGGATAAACCACTGAGGACGGTAATTCTATAATTAAAACAGCCAGAGTTAGTCAGATTGGTGGTGCCTTAATTGGTGGACTTGCTCTTGGTCCGGTTGGTCTATTTCTTGGTGGCTTAAGTGGTAAAAGAAAATCTATTGATAAAATTAAGCGCGTAGATTTACAAATAATAATAAATGATTCTTCTGATCCAAGACGTCTTGTTAATTTCCTTAATCTTGAATCAAAGAAAGATAGTTTCGTATATAAAAATAGTATTGAATTAGCCCGACAATGGCACGCAATTATTGAGGTCCTGATTAAGCAAGCTGATAAGGAAGATCTTAAAACCAATATGAACAAATTTAATAATGCATCGAATAATTACTCAATATCTGATGAATTAAAAAACTATCTGAGTTGAAGGATTCCGGAATATTAACTGATTCGGAATACAAACAACAAAAAAGGAAATTATTGAATAAGTAATGTACAACCCGTTCTTCAAGCCGACCTCATCTTAGATATGGTCGATTGAAGTAATAATAAGTTGGGCTAACCATACTTAGTTGCTCATTGAAGTAGACTTTAAAAGAAAAACTTATAAATCATCGGTATTTGTTTTCAAAGTTGCATTGCTGTTATGGAACGGCGGCCATCTTAATGATACCCTTAGCTGCGATGGCATTTGGTAATGAAGTTAACTAGGACTTGTTCGACTTCATTGTTATGGGCATACTTCTGTTCTGTACAGGTCTTACATTTGTGTTGATTTCAAGAATTTCGGACAGTACCGTATATTGTGTAGCAGTCGGGATTGGGGCAGCAACAGGATTTCTACTCATCTGGGTTAATCTTGCAGTCGGTATAATCGGGTCAGAGAATAACCATGCCAACTCTTGTATTTTGAGGTAATCGGCATTGGATTTCTCAGAGCGGTGATTGCACGATTCCGGCCCAAAGGAATGTCAACCGCACTTTTTGTTAGAGCGCTTGCTCAATTGCTCGGCCCTGTTGCGGCACTTATCTTCCGGAGGTCTACCCTCAATGAGCCCCCTGGTATAGGTGGTGTTTTTATATTGAATGCGTTTTTTGCCATTCTGTTTATAGCATCCGGTTTGCTGTTCCGGCGTGCTGCAAAAGAGTAAAAAGTTTAACTATTGCCATTTTCACTGATTATTAGTTTGGCAAAGGCTACAAATTTCATCGGATTGAACCTGGACCCCCATAATTTTTTCTCCAACCGGAACTGTTCGGAGATTGGCTTTTAATGTTGATAGACACTAATTTAAGTCATAATTATTTAACGGGGAGGGTGAAATGAATTGTAGGAAAGCGTTGTTAGCAATATTGTTATTATTGTTTTCCAATTTTCTATTTTCTCAAGGCCTATCTGACTCAAATCGTGATGATTCTGCTGCATCACAAGACTTGATAAAATTAGATTCATTACAAATTGAACGAATTGCTAAAATTTCTCAACTGTGGGGACATATCAGGTATTTTCATCCATATTTGGATAAGAATCCGGAAAGGTGGGACAGGGCTTATACATCAGGTATAAGTGATGTTATAAAAGCAGGAAGCAAAAAGGAACTTAGGACTGCGATACAAAAATTGCTGCTGGAATTAAATGATCCTGTTACCTGTATTATTGAGCCGCATACAGTCTTTAAGGAAGATACTTTAAAATATCCGATAATTTCATGCTCTGAGGATAGCATACTGTATGTCTCAATAAGAAATTATAATGATTTGGAAGATTTTTATTATCCCTATAATCAATTCACTTCATTAAAGAAAAGGATGCCTGTATCATCCGGGATTATTTTTGATCTTCGGAATAAATCAAACGATAATATAAGAGGTTTTATTGAATATTGGTTTCAGGATCTTCAATTATTTTTAGCCGACAAGAAACTTCATTTAACAGGATATAAATCTAAATTTTATGATGGATTTGAACCTGAAATCGGTAATACAACAGGGGGTTATTCCTCAGGTTTTTACGTTAAAGGAGAAAAGGAAATAATTCCGGATTCAAATGGATTCGGTAAAAAAGTTATTTTCGTTTGCAATAATGCTTCCGAATTACCCAGAGTGGCATTGGCACTTCAAAGTATTGGACAAGGATTTATCATTTCAGAAGATACGTTATCTGATGCATCTTTGGTCCATACTGCAACGTTTGAAGTAGAAGATAGCATCAATGTTCAAATAAGATTAGATCAGTTGGCTGTTGAAACCAAACCGACAGCTGATTTAATTATATCAGCCAATACCGAAGAACCAGAGATTATTGAAATAGCGAGACAATTCTTTGACGGAAGTAATAAACCAGGAAGAATTATAAAAAAGGAACCTTATACACCCAATTTTGAGGCTGAAAAAATTACGCCAGTTATTTCAGCTAATTCTTACTATCCTGACCTGGGGTATCGATTATTAGCGATCGCTAAGATTTGGACAGTAATTGGTTATTTCCATGCTTATAAGCATTTAATGAATGAAAACTGGGATGAAGTTTTAAGGAAATTCATTCCACGATTTGTGAATGCATTAGATTCACTGGAATATCATTTGGCGGTTGCAGAAATGTATAAACACATTGAGGATGGACATGGGTTTATCAGGAGTAGGGTGCTGAATAACTACTTTGGCACTGCATCACCTCCTGTTATTATCAGATTTATTGAAAACCTTCCTGTTGTTGTCGATATATTACCAGATTCTGTAATTAAAGTTGAAGGTATAGAAAAAGGTGACATCATAGAAAGGATTGACGGGGAAGATGTTGAATCAGTCATAAAAAGGAGAATGAAATTTGAATCCGCATCGAACCTTTCTGCACTTTATAATTATATTTCACAGAGTCTCTTAAATGGTCCCGATAGTTCAACCGTATTTCTTACTATAAGAAACAAAAATCAGGAATCAAAATTAATAGAATTGCCTCGATTCGACACCTTTAAGAAATACATCTATAACCTTCCTTACGGAGGCCGGCAAGCATTTCCGATTCTAAGACTTATTAACAAAGACATTGGTTATGCAGATTTAGACCGCTTAACCCCTGATATGGTAGATGAAATGTTTGAAGAATTCAAAGATACTAAAGCCATTATTTTTGATGTGAGAGGGTATCCCAACGGAACAGCATGGAGTATTGCACCTCATCTGACGAAACAGAAAAAAATATTAGCTGCAAATTTCAGAAGATATTCTCCAATGAATATGAGAATTGGTTCTGAAGCATCGGAGACTATAACCGTAATGGATCAGGAATTACCTCAGGCAAGATTACCGTTTTATAAGGGTATCACCGTTATGTTAATTGACGAGAGAACTCAAAGTCAGGCTGAACATACTGGGTTGTTCTTCGAGGCTGCAAATCATACTAAGTTTATCGGAAGTCAATCAGCCGGAGCAAATGGAGATATAACAACTTTTCAAATTCCTGGTAATATCATACTTTATTTCTCAGGACATGATGTAAGACATTTTGATGGCAGACAACTTCAAAAAATCGGATTGGTGCCGGACATTCAAATTAAACCGACGATAGAAGGAATAAGAAACAGTAGAGATGAAGTATTATTGAAGGCGATCGAATATCTTACTGACGTGATCAATGATTAATCAAAATTAACAGCAACAAATATTATACTGGAAAGTTATTCAATTATTTTGATGGCAATTAGGGTTATGTCATCGGTTAAAGGATGGTTGGATGACCAGTGCTGACTTTCGTTATATAAGTTTTTTATGATTTCATCAGCGGTACAATAAATCTAAAGATCTGTTTGCAAAATTATTTGCAAAATAAATCCACTACAATATTTAACCTAAAGAGAGCAATAAGCCCTCTTCATCATTTCAAATCCGGCTCAGTATAAACTGAAATATCATTAAACTTTCCGAATGTGTTTTTTTACTTCTCGCTATGAACAGAGTAATGGCTATGCGGTTTACATCGACCATCCCATTCAACTGTTCTTGTATTTTCAAAGCATCCTGGTAGGAGGTTAGCATTGTTTCATAGAAATAGATGTTTATAATCCTGAAGATTTGAAGGATATCTAAAGTGGCTTAACTTAGTCATCACCCCAGGTATCTTTATCGCAGGATTACCCCCTTGTCCACTTTTCAAATTAGGTTTTAGTGAACTGCAAAAATAAAAGTGTCTATTCCGATCGATTTGCTTATTATTGCTGAAGCTCACGGGGGTGGCAGAGAAGAAACATTTAGAGTTCGGTAAAAACCCAAACTTTGTTTTTTTTATTAAGTATTGTTAATAATTTTCTCATTTCACTTTGATGAAATCTTTCGAGTCTTTTATTTAAGTAATAAATGTAGAGTTTTTCAAATTAACTTAAATTTAACAAAAAGGAATAATCGTGTATTGGTTGTTCTGGACTCCCCTCATAGCAGTGTGTCTCCACATATCCGAGGAATTTATATTCCCCGGCGGTTTTTCCGAATGGTATAAAACATATAAACCGGAGATTAAAAAAAGTGTAACCTGGAAGTTTCTCCTGATCGTCAACGGAGGACTATTAATTCTGTGTTACGATATTGGGGCTATCGGAGCAAGTGCGTTCGGAGCAGCATTGTGGCTGGGAGTAATGGCAATGTTAGCAGCAAACGGCATCTGGCATATCAGAGGGGTCATAAAAACCAGGAAGTACTCGCCCGGTGTAATTACCGGAACATTATTGTATATGCCGCTGGCAGTTTTTGGTTTTATTTACTTTTTGTCGACCGATATGATTAGTATTATATCAGCTCTGATAGCCTTTACAATCGGGGTGTCATATCAGTTCTGGTCAAATTTGTTCCATCGATTCCGATCAAGCCTGGTTAAACAATGAAGGGATTTTTCATTTTATTTCCAACAAATTTTCAATTTAATTTTGTTATCGGCAAATTATTTAAACCTGAAAAGTACCTGTCTTGACTTCTCCGGCCCGCTTGTAATAGGCAATAATAACACCACCTGGTGTGACAGTACTTTCTGTTAATGCGAATGCTGCCGGGATCGGGCCGCTGTCAAACAACCTTTTTCCTCTACCAAGAGTCAACGGGTGAATTTTAAGCCGGAGTTCGTCCACTAAATCATTCTTAAGCAGCAGCTGAATGAGCTTACTACTGCCCCAAACTTGAATGTCTGAACCTTTTGAATTCTTGAGTTTTTTGATATCTGCCACGCTTTTAATGAATACAGAATTTTTCCAGTCTGATTTTTTCCTGGTTTTTGATAGGATGTATTTTGCACCTTCATTAATGCCTGCCCAAAAGTCCGCATGCTCCGGCCAATAGTTTTCCCAAATTTCAAATGTTTTCCTGCCCAAAAGATAATCTGCCGGTTTCAATTCTTTTTCCACAATCCTGGCATAAACTTCATCACCGTACGGTTCAGACCAACCGCCATATTTGAAACCCCCGGATGTATCTTCCTTAGGCCCTCCGGGTGCTTGCATCACTCCATCCAATGTGATCATTGATAGAACGATTATTTTTCTCATGTTATTTCAGCTCCTTTTATTGTTGATGTCTGAAAGTAAATTTTCTAATCTCTCCAATATTGAAGTCTGTATCATCGTAAACTTAATTCCTCTTTCCGATTTGGAAAAGGTGTAATTACAACAATTAAAGGGTCTATTGCGAAAACACTTTTAATTTTGTCTTTTTCATCTATATCATTTCTGTTTCTTGCAGCGGCAATTACACCGTAGTTTCTTTTAGATATTTCGATCGCAAGCGCTCTTCCGGGTCCTCTCGACGCGCCCGTTATTAAAACCTTTTTCATATATAAAACCTTAATTTATTTTCACATTTTCTATCGCTGATTTTCTACTCTCTCCGCAATATCAGAGTTTATATATACAACTACATTATCACTCATTTTGTGATTTCGTGTAAACACATATTTGTTTTACTGTGAACTTATTGCCAGAGCTTCTTTTCAGGCAATGAAGTTTTGCTGACAGGCTGATATATAATGACAAAATCTTTCCTATTCTCAAAACCCACACTCTATAACTACTCATTTTTCGGTTGAAGCTTTACTCGTTTTCGAGTATCTGGTAATTCTTAGAGGTTAGGTCAACAGGGGATTCAGTACCTTTAAATATGAATACTTACTATGATGTCTTTTATCTTAATTCAGTTTTTCATTAGTAAAATAAGATTCTATTTTAGCAGCAACATCGATTTTGAAATATTAATCTCCTGTACACTTAAAGTATAGATGTAAACTCCACTTGGCAAGTTATTTCCCCTAAATGTAATAGTATGTTTTCCAGCAGACTGAAAGTCATTAATTAGAGTGGTAATTGCTTCACCCAGGATATTGTAAACCTTGAGGTTAACGACTGAAGAATACGGTAATTGATAAGCGATTTTTGTCTGTGGATTGAAGGGGTTGGGATAGTTCTGCAATAAAATAAATTCCTGCGGTGTTGTTCAAAATCGTTCACAGAAGTAACATACATCGCAGTATCTCCGTAAAGCTGGTCGTTTATTACACAACCCGCTAAACCTGCTGTATATTCACTTTCACTGAACTCAGATAAAAGTCCAAGTGAATCCGTCCAAAGAAAATGCATCTGAAGAAAGCTATTATCACTAGTTAAATAAATTTCTTTAGCAATATAATTTTCACCCCACGCATTTACCTGAAAGCTATCAACAACTGAAAAAATAATAGTATTTGAAGAATGATGCTGGCTCCATGTATCTCCAATATGGCAATTATACTTTAAATATTTATATAAACTATCTTCACCATTTTCATCGTACCGGACATAAAAACTATCTGTACCCAAGCCGCAGTATATATCATAGGTAATTACATCTTTGACTTGGATGACAAAAAATTCACGATTATTAATATTTACTACAGAATCTTTGACTAAAAAACTAACTGAATCGATGTAACCTATGCCATCATTTGTTATAAGATATTTCCAATAATTACCAGGAGCAAGCGGTGCAACACCTCTTAATAAAAGTTGAGGAAAGAGTGGGCATGTAAATTGAAGTAGAAATAAGAGTATTAAATATGAAGATTTTAAACCTTGCTTATGAAAATGAAGCATTATTAATACCTTATAATAAAGTTTAAAGAAATTGATATATCAAATAATTACCAGCAAGTAGAGGAGTCAGGCATTGAAGAGTTAAATGAGCGAACCGGGAACGGGTTAGAAGCAGTATAAATGATAGCAGCAGCCTGAAGTAGTTAATGAAGCCCATTTTCATGTACCTTACGTAACCAGTAATAAACCAATTAATAGTTATATAATAATAAAAAAAATCTATTCTGAATCCGTATAATTACTGATTTAAATATTTTTTCTTCAAAAAGGGCTTTTATTGAAGGAAATTTATTAGAATCCTAAATGACAAGGCTTTTTTTATTTAATACTAGGTTACCTATTAGCTAGCCTTACGTTAGTAGATTTTACCGCCTAGCCTTTGTCTTCATTTGGACTTTTCAACAAAGTAAATTAAAAATTTTATTTATACTTTTATAAAATGCAGTACCGGGAATCTGTTAAACAAAATTATTTAGATTGGAGTAAATATGATATCACTGGTGGTGTCTATATATATCAGCTCAGTATGAATAACTATGTGAGGTCGAAGAAGATGTTGTTATTGATATAAGGAAGATCATCACCTGTGCTCTCATCTCACTCAGGCGTATATTTGACTATTTTAACCCGGCCTGTCTTTAAGAAAAATATGGCATTAGACGGTTCATTTGCAAAATATATTGGTTCATTTTTAGTCAATTACCGCATCGTAGTTATGCGCATCAATTCCATCTTATCATCCTCAGTCAGATCCTTGAAGAGATTAAAATTTTCCAGATACCACAGTTTTGTTTTATCCGCCATTGATAATCCTTACCAAATAAATATGATTATGATCCCAGGAGTGCTGGACGTTTTCCGAAATCAAAAATCTGTTCTGAAAAGTGTTTGTCAGAGGCAAAGAAATATTTTCATTTGAGTCAGGCTATGCCAGTTACCTTGAGTTAGCAGACTTCCTGAGCAAACAAGGCGCAAGGGTTAATGAAGATCTGGAAGAGTTATGGAAAAGAATAGTCTTCAGCATAAGCGACTCTAATACTTATGATCATTTAAGAAACCATGGATTTATTTTAACCGAGAAGGGGTGGAAATTGTCTCCAGCTTATGATATAAATTGATGAAAGTTCTCAATCCTGGATTGCAGGATATTAAATCTATCGGATTATTAAATATTTATGGTATTAATGCGTAATATGGAGAATCCTTGTACAATCCTTAATGAGGGTTATTTCCGTACCCATTGAAAGCATAGAAGTTCTAACTTATTGGAATATAATGAAATAATTGAATTTATGGGTTCGGAAGGTTCGGAAATTTTGATGGCAGTTTTGATAATTTATAACTATATTTCCGTACCCATTAAATACAAGAATCCTCTAATTTATTGAATCGCAACAAATTAACTAAATTTACGGGTTTGGAAGGTTCGGAAAATGTATAAAAGCCGGGAATTATTAAAACAGTTTGAACAACTGAGAGAAAATAATATCCACCTGATTGCTGTCTCAAACAATGAGTGGTACTCTCTCTTCAGGGATGAAATACGCAACTCTATAGCAATAGAGGGGATCTTTGCTAACCGCAATGAACTGCTCGATGTATTAAGCAAAAACAAGCGAACCAACGATGAAAAAACCGCTGCAATTCTTGGTTATTTTGAAGCCGCAAGCACGCTTTATGAGTACGCGAATAATCTCTACAAAGAAGGTGAGTTCACTTTAAGGATCTCCGATATTAAGCAGATTCGTACATTGCTGATGCGTTACGAAAACCAGGTCGGATCTTTTAATGGTAAACTTGGAGAATTCCGGCTGGAACCTGTGAAAGTAAATGAAGCTAAGTTTACTCCTCTGGAATATGTATATGTACGTGAAACGATGGAAACATTTATAAAATGGATAAATGAAAAGATAAAAGAGCCTGATTATGATAAAATTAAACTTGCTGCTCTTAGTCATATACTTTTTGAAACAATTCACCCATTTAAAGACGGTAACGGGAGAGCAGGAAGAATTTTGTTGTCATACATACTTATAGGCTGCGGTTATGTAAATATTGCCATAAAAGGTACTCAAAAATACGACAGGGATAAATATTACGAGGCAATGGAAAACGGAGATGATCAATTTGAACTAATGCTTCGGGAAATTGAAAAGAATAAAAAGGTAACGGCAAAAGAAATCAGCTCGCGTTCTGAAAAAAGTGATGTTACATTACTGGAAAAAATTATTATAAATAGACTCGGGGATAGTATGAAGAGATTAAGTAAAAAAGAATTTGTAGAAATGAACCAGGATGCGCTGGTTCCCCTGAGAGAAGCGGCAAAGTTTTTTAGTTATTCGCAGGACTACCTGAGAAAATTAATAAATACAGGAAAGCTTCCTGCTGAGAAGAAGGGGAAACTGTGGTACCTTAGAATCAGAGATGTACAAAAATATATGAACCAAATTTCAGAAGAATAAAAAATGCCTAAACCTTTAGAATTGTACACTATTTGTACTTGTACACTAACTGTGAACATAGCAGGATAATGTATAAGAATCAAAAAAGGAGATCATCCTATCCCACAATTTCGACAGATTTACTTGGCAATAAAATCGTCGATAATAGTTTTTGGTCACAAAGATGAAAAACTAAAAAAGATTTAAGTAAAACTTCGGGTAACAAATCGGTAACAAAACCTGACACTGAGGGGCTCTATGTGGACGGATCA
>CAVXRO010000003.1:0-175193 GCA_963764235.1 uncultured Bacteroidota bacterium
TAAAGAGGCTGTGATTACCACGTTGTGTTTACGGGCAGCTTCGCCCAGAGCTTCTGTAGAATGACCTGGAATCGTTTCTGCCAGGTTGAAGTTTTCGATATCCTCTTTCTGACAGAAGTACTGCGATCTGAAAAGCTCAGGGAGGCGGCACATCGAGCACCTTTTTTTGCGGCTTTTGAAATCCGGTCAACGGCCTTCTTCAGGTTATCTTCAGGATCGGTCGACATCGACATCTGGATGAGGCCGATGGTAAATTTATCAGGGGTTGCGGATTTTGTCTTCATAGTTATGACTCCGTTTAGTGTCATTCCGAATTTTCGGAATCTAATCATTTAAGTCTGTATCATAAGTGAAATTTCGAGGGAGCTTTCGACCGGGAAATCTAAGATCTCTCCCTCCCCGCCATATGGTCGGGGCAGGCCAGTTAAGACGACAACCTACCGTCGGGATTACAACCCTTCGGTATTATTACTCCTCTCCTTCCAAAACCTTTTCGGAGACGAGCTTACCGTCCTCTGAGTATTCTTTGTTCTTAAGAAGTTTCCCATCTTCGTAAGTCTCAATATACCACAAAGTTCCGTTGCTTCTGTAAATTTTAGTATCACCGTCAAGTTTATTTTCTTCGTAATGCTGTTCCGACCAGAGTGAGCCGTCTTCATAGTAGGATTTTGTTATCCCATCTCTCACTCCCTCTTCATATTCACTTTCAGATTTTATATTGCCATTCTCATAGTACATCTTAACGGGACCGATCAGCTGCGAAAAATCAAAATTCTTTTCCGCCATCAGTTTACCGTCGGGGTAATACTCTTTAACAGAACCTTCAATATTTCCGCCTGAGTAATTATATGATCCTTTTAAGACTCCGTTATCGTAATACCAGTCGGTTTTACCATTCTGAATATCATTAGCATACATTGCCGCCACCTTCATCACTCCGTTCGGATAATACTCCGCTGCCTGTCCTTCCCGGAGTCCGTTCTTATAGAAATAAAGCGAACTTATTCCGCCGTTATTGTAGAAAGTTTTTATTGTATCGTCGAATACACCCTGTTTATAATGCCCGGTTTCCTTCAGCATGCCTTCCTGGTAATATGTTGAGTATTTTCCGTCAAGTTTATTGTTATTATAATTAAGACTCTCTTTCAGTACACCGGAATCGTAGTAGCTTCTACTGCTTCCTTCTTTTTTCCCCTTATTATAAGTAATCACATCCTTCAGCACGCCTGATTCATAATAATACCTGCACTCGCCGTTTAATATGCTGTTAGAATAGTTCTCAACCTCTTTAATTGTGCCGTCAGGATAGGTCTGTTTAACTTCTCCATCCTGCGAAAAAATAAAAATGTTCCCGGCCAAAAAGAATAAACCGAAAAATAATTTAGCTCCCGATAGATGAAACAAGTTTTCCTCCCTCGTCATATACTTTACTTGTTTGAAGAACTCCGCCTTTATAAAACTCTTCTTTTTTAATAATACCATTTTCAAAATAGTCTCTGACGAAGCTGTTAAGCTCGCCGGACGAATAAGTTTCCTCCCTTTTCAATGCACCGTTTTCATAATAATAATACTTACGACCGTCAGGTTTGCCGTTTATAAAAGTGCATTCAGATTCAAGCGTTCCTTTTTCATAGAAAGTTTTATATTCCCCCGTCTTAATATCATTATTGTAATGTTCTACATATTTAACGTTTCCGTTTTTATAGTATGCAAGATAAATGCCGTCCTTAACGTTATTATTATAATTAACCTCCGATTCGATTAAGCCATCGGGGTAGTAATTCCGGGTAATACCTCTGCGGACACCATGAACATAATCGATCGAGGATTTCATCACCCCGTTTTCATAATAAGTAAAAGAACGGTCATTCAGCGTATCGTTTTCGTAGTGGTACTCCTCCTTCAGAAAACCGCTGTCATAATAATATTTTGCAAAATTTTCCTTTTTACCATCCTTATAGTACACCTCACTTTTAAGGGAGCCGTTTCCGTAATATTCCCTGTCGGTATTCTCCTTCGCCTCAATCTTTCCAAGGTAATCATAGCGAACGCGGTTCTTCAATTCACCGTTCTCATATGCGTCTATCACCCTTATTTCACCTGCGGAATCATAAATCTTTACTTCGCCCACAATCTTATCATTTTTAAAATAGGCATCCACAGCCACTTTACCATTTTCGTGATACACTTTAGTGGGACCCTCCATCATTCCATTGTTGAAGGTTTTTTCGACCTCAACTTTTCCCGATTTATAGAATGTCCTCGAGATTCCCTGGAGGAGTCCTATCGAAAAATTCCACTCGCCCTGGAGTTCGCCGGTTTTATAATAGGTATAGGTAATACCGTCGAGTACGCCCTGGTAATAATTCTGTTTCGCCCAGAGCTCGCCTGTTTCATAATACCAGAATGAAGTATCCTGCTTTACCCCGTCCTTATAATTCCATTCAGTACTAACAATTCCATCCTCAAAATACCACGTCTGTATTCCTTCCTCTTTACCCTCGAAGTAGTGCCATTTCTTCCACACCTTCCCGTTCGGGTAGTACTCGTAATATACCCCGTGAAGCTGGCCTTTCCAGTAGGTACCGGACGTTTTAACATTACCGTTAGGGTAATAAGTTTTCTTTACATTCCCTGTAGTATCATTATCCTGTGCTGAAATAATTGATGTTAGGGAAATAAAGAAAAGAATGCCGAAAAGAATAAATCTGATTATTTTGTGCGTCAAACGGGGACTAATCCTTTTTATCTGAATATATTACGCAAATTTATAATTATTCCCGTATAAGAAAAACGGATAAAGAAATACATTCAAATAACAGGTATGACAATATGGGGGATATCCTGTTTTGACTGTAGGATTAAAATCTGACAATATTGAATATGAAGCCAAGCTTAATCATTGTTCCGACGCGGGTAGATAAATTGTGTACACCATTATAACCTTTTGAATATTCCAATTTGCTATTTCCAACCGGAATATAAAACGTCAAATCCATACTGAATACTCTTGTGAATTCTGCTTCGGCACCAAAACCTAAGAAATAGATGGGCTCGGTATAAATACCGCCAGAATTATGGGAGTCGGAACCGTTGAAATGTTTAAGCCATACTATCAAAGGGGAAATACGATCCGTTAAACTGTATTTGAATGTCGCCCCGTATTCACTTCCAAAGAATGGATACCCAAGCTGCAGTCCTCCTTTCACATCAAGCGAAAACTGTTGATAACCTGCACCGAACTTCATATAAATACTTGCTGGAAAAAGTGCCGTATTACCGGTGGAATTAGTTTGATTATTAATAACAAAATAATCAATGATTTCAGTTCTCAGGCCCAAGGAAAAGGTTTGACTGTGAATAGTATGCGAAAACACTAATAAAAAGATAATGATTATCGTACTTCGCATCATAGCCCCACTATTTTTATAACATTCTCTTAAAAGTATCTTTTTAAAAGATACAAATTCGTCCTGGCTGATTCAACTTCAGCAAAATATTTTGGGAGCCCGACAGCAACCTAAAAGCGTTCGGCTTATATCTGCAATGACATTTCGAGCCATTTAACAACCTTGTTATTTGGGCTCAATTCTATACTCATTTGTTACCGAGTTCTTCTGCCAGTCCAATGAGAAGTCTTTCGGGCCCGCGGATGTAGCAAAGCCGATATGAGTTTTCGTACTGAACCACTTCACCGACAAGCTGTGCGCCCATTTTCCGGAGCCTGGTGATGGTCTCATCGATATCGTCAACGGTGAACATGACGCGCAGGTAGCCGAGCGCGTTTATCGGGGCGTCCCGGTGATCGGAAACCGGAGGAGGGCTGAGAAATCGCGAGATCTCAAGCCGGCTGTGACCGTCAGGGGTGACCATCATGGCAATCTCTACACTCTGTGTACCTAGTCCCGTAACTCGTCCGGCCCACTCCCCTTCTATGGCGGCCCGTCCTTCGAGCTTTAGACCAAGCTCTGTGAAAAAAGAGATGGCATCATCGAGGGATTCGACAACAATTCCTACATTGTCCATTCGTAATAATTTACTTTTTGCCATAGTTTAATCCCGATTTGCAGTAATTCGAATTCTAATCAAATCAATTTATTTCTATGTAACTGCGACTAATAATACTTCCCCCGCTTGCAGGTAAAAGATAGTCGGTTCTGTCTGTAAAATAAAGCTGTTCCATATCTTTGGTTGTTACGGTTTTCGCAGATATTATAATTAAGTTTTTATCTTTTGATTTTTTCTTCCGGAGCATATCGAAGGATGATACCACCCTTAGAAAGGGGACGTGATTCAAGTAGTTTGAGTTTTTTCTGACGAATTCCCTGATTGAACAAAAGTCTCCCTTTTCCCAGAAATACGGGGGCAATGCATAAGCGATATTCGTCAAACAGCTCTGCTTTCATCAAAGATTCAGAAAGGTTACCGCTGCCGAACACAAACATATCTCCGTTACCCTGCTCCATCAATTTAGGAATTTCGATCACAGCATCTTTCACAATTGTTGTATTATTCCAGTCTGCAGTTTTAAGCTTTCGTGAACATACAACTTTGGGAAGTTTGTTCATGTATTCCGCTATCTCTCCTTCATCTTTATCTGCTTCAGCTTTAGTCCAATAATCGGCCATACCTTTATAAGTCGTATATCCAAAGATGAGCATGTCGGCTGATTTTAGCTGTTCACTACTGAAATCCTCAAGCTCTTTGCCCCAGACAAGCTCGTGAAAGCTCAGGTCCCAATTTTTCTCACCCTCAAAATATCCGTCCAGGGTGACAACATTCCACATTATTAGTCTTCTCATAATATATTCGTACGATTAAAAGTGTATAAATCTTAGATAATGTTTCAACTTTTTTAAAAATTCTCCCGACACTTTTGGAGCTGCTAATTTGTTATCAAATGAAATATACTCATAAACATCCTCTGTTTTAATCTTTGTGATTATTTAATAATCATGCTGTTACTGGTTTTTGAGCTGCCCATGCGCCAAATAATTGCAGCTGATAGATTTGTTCTATATTTATAAATCCAACCTTCTGCATAATTTCTACGATGCGTTTTTCCGGAATTAATGAGTCTTCAATTGTTGCCCGGCGTCGGACGTTTTCCAGAACTTCTTTCGGTTTGCCTTGCAAGGAAACATACTCAAGCCAGGTTTTCAAACGTTTTTTTGCCCACTCTGTTTCGAGATCGCCGTAAATTCCGGCATGTATTAACCATCCGCCATTTGCCAGATTATTAAAAATCCCTTCAATTAGATGATGCTTGGTTCCATCATCCGGCAGCAAATGTTCAACAAATATGCATGTGGCTAAATCGAATTTGATATCTTTAGGGATGGCGTCCACTGTTCCTTTGATAAAAGTAACACGCTTTTGAACATTAATACTGTTCACTTTGTTTTTCGCAAAACTTAGCATCTGTTCTTCTGGATCTACGCCAACAAATGTCCAATCTGGTCGGTGAGTAGCAAATGTTACAATGTTTGTTCCGGTACCGCAGCCGACATCAAGCAGCTTTGCATTGCTGCCCGCAAGTGTGCTGAGATGCGATAACAAGATTTTGGGCAACTGTGAATAAATGGGTATTACTGAGGACACAAAAGCTTCATACTGGGAAGCTTGCTCAAATCTGTTCTGAATTTCATCTTCCATGTACTTCCCCTTTCAAGATTTACTTTATTAATTTTTTCAACAAAGTTTACGATTAAATAAATAGTATTATTGTGATTGACGTCTACCGGTGTTATGGCTAATGCCTTCTATCCTGCCAGGTTACACTTCAGCACGGATGATAGCGGAGCTTTTATATTTTCTTTCCAATATAAAATACATATCCATAATATTCTTTATATTTATTATAAAGTTCAGCTCCATGCTTTTCATATTTTACAAATTCTTCGGCTGCTTTATTTCCTTTATATTTATCCAGAAATATTTTTTGTGCAGTTATTTCCGGAACAAAAAAGTTATCAATCCAGCACGTTTCAGGTAATATGAATGATGCTATAACAACATAGCCTGCTTTTTGCATTTGAGCAATTTTATTTGGAATAGTGTCAATTTCAGGATATGCTTCATTCCAAAAATCAAATATTTCTTTTGGCCGTTCTTCTGTAAACCATGATGCTTCTGTAACTGCAACATAGCCACCTTTCTTCAAAAACTTTTTCCAATAATTCATGCCTTTTTCAAAACCAATATTATATATTGCTCCTTCACTCCAAATAAGGTCTAATTCATTTAATTGATAATCGAGTTTATCCATTGAACCAATAACGCCTTTAACTCTGTTTTGAAGATTCAATTTGTGTGCATTTTTATTTAGTTTGTCAATAAAACCAGGGAATAAATCAATGGCTGTAATATTTCCTTGAGTGTTTTGAGCTAAGACTATAGTTTGACCTCCAGTACCACAACCAAGGTCAACTATGCTTGATCCCTCATGCATATTACCAATAAAACTTAATGCCCTTAAGGTTGCTTCCTGGCTTCCTGGGCCTTGACGATCCATACCGGAAAAATATTCGCAAATTAATGTAATATCAAAGTCGTGAATATTATGCTCTTTATCGCTCATTTTATGTTCCTCCAAAAACCTCAGGATCTATTGTTGATTATTTCTTTACGATGACTTGGATGATCTCTTAGCAAACATTTTCTTTACTTCTTTATGAGATAATTCCTTTCCTTGACTAATTTGTTCTTCAGCTGATTTTATATCTTCCAAAACTTCTAATTTATCAACCATAGATTGATATTCTGATACATCTAATAATATTGCAGAGCTTTTACCATTTTGAGTAATAATTAAAGGTCTTTTGGTTCTCTTAACCTTGTCAAAGTAAAATGCTACTTTGGAACGAAATTCTGACAGTGGCTGAATATCCTGATCTAATTGTATTTTATTCATAAATACTCCTAATAATTTATTGTACAATTATACGTACAATATTCAGCACAAAATATCAACAACCATACTCCGCTTTAATCTGTGGTATAACGGTGTTGCGAACTCACAGATTCGCCTGATTTATTCTTTTGATTGTAACAATTTGCGGGTTAGTTCCTCACGTAAAAAGCTGAATTTATTTGCGGAGTAGAATTTTCTCTCTTTTGCTTCAAGAATAGATCCGAGAATTACTTTATAATCTCTGTCCTTAAAATTTTTTATTGTGCCTGATATTTTTTTTAATTTTTCTTTATCCTCGGTCAAGTCAATGCCGCGCATCAATAAAAATTCCATATCAAAACAATCGCGGATGAGTTTTCTTGAGAGTAAAGCCTCAGTTTTGTTCTTCTCATTTGAGGGAGTGTGAGACCTTTTACCAATACCTGCTTATCTGCGTATCTGGAAAAGGCGATCTTCTTCTCCCATTCAAATTCTGATTGCTCCTTCCTGATTTCAATTTTAAGATTCCTTGAGACTTTCTCGGATCTGAATTCATAGACCAATGTATATTTTTTATTTGCTGCATAAGACAAACGGTAATTATTTTGCAGAGCGGATTTGATTTTGTTATGAAGTTGTTTTGTGTCTGTTGAAGGTGAAATCCAAAAATCAAGATCAGTCGAATACCTGTTGAGATTATGACAAAGTCTTAGCATAACAATATAACGGCGTTTTGCTTAACCCGCAGCCCAGAACAGCAATGCAGATTAAAAAGACAAAGCCAAAGATTTAGCAAACTGCATTTATCTTATTATTTCTAATCCAACTTGTAAATAAATTCTTCTATTTCTGTTTGCCTTGCGTTTGCAAAACCTTTGTCCTTACCGATTTTTACAAAGCCACATTTCTCTAAAACCTTTTGTGAACCAAAATTGTCAAAAGCAACTCTTCCAAAAATTGGCCTGGTATTTTCAATAGTTAGTAAATATTCAAGTGCCTTGGTTGCTATTCCTTTTCCCCAATATTTTTTATCTATCCAATATGTAACTTCTGCCTGGCCATCTATTTCAAACTTGGCAATACTTCCTACAATAATATTGTCAATTATAATTGTCTGATTATTTACAGTCGGATCATTCAATAATTTTGTGTATTTGATTAAGTAAGCAGATTTGTCTGTCGGATCTTTTGGTGTGAAAGCAGCCAAATTTATTGCTTCTTTATCAAGTTGAAATTTAAAGAGAAACTCCAAATCATCAACCTCTGTCTTTCGAAATATTATTCCACTAATATTCATAATTTCCTTATCTATGTCTTTAATATTTTACTTTTTTAATTGTTACTTATTTACAATGATTTTACAATCGTTTTTATTTTATAAACTGAAAATATTTTATCATAACCTAAAATATTCGCATAGCTTATAACGGTGTTGTTGCTAAGCCGCCGCCCAAAACAACAATGCCAATTAAAAAGTTAATACCGAATGTTTATCAAACCGTGTGTAAATTTATTCGTACACACGGTTTGCAAGCTGATTAATTTTCTTGACTATGTTGAACAAGTTAGCCGAAACAGAACGATAAACGAGATAATCCTTATTATAATTTTGATATTTTTTTGCTAATTCTAGTAAGTATAACGATCCCGGCATCACCTGCGGTGCGAAGCACCGTCAGGTGCATGCCGTTGTTAGAGAGCGGTGTGCTTTCCAAGCCTTCTATCGATCGTCGACCAGTTTTCTGAGCCAAGTCACCGCTCGTCCGAGCGCGTTGTCTGGCACTTCACGTCTCATTGCCAACATAATTTATTTAGGTTTAAGAGGCAACAGATTTGCGTAAAATGGTCGTATACGGGAATTTAGCGGCTGTGGTATAGATTCCAAAACGGATTTTCATGGATGACTTGTTTAATCCTGCAGATTTTGTATCCCTCCATTCCTAAATAAATTGATATTCTAGCTCGTTTAAGATATTTTAATTTTTTAATTTAATCGCAATATGCAGCAGCAAACCCCCTTAATGACGCAATATTATAAGGTCAAGGAAGCTAATCCTGATACGATTCTGTTATTCAGGATAGGAGATTTCTTTGAAACTTTCGATCAGGATGCAAAGACTGCTTCCAAAGTCCTGGGGATTACCCTTACTAAACGGGCTAACGGGGCTGCTGAGGATGTTCCTCTTGCCGGATTCCCCCATCATGCAATCGACACCTATCTGCCTAAGCTTGTCCGCGCCGGATACCGTGTAGCTGTGTGCGAGCAGGTTGAAAATCCTAAGTTCGCTAAGGGAATTGTGAAGCGCGAGGTTATTGAAGTTGTTACACCGGGAGTAACTCTATCGGATAAATTACTCGACCATAAGAAAAATAATTACCTTCTTTCGATTTATAAAAAGGACGACTTCGCTGGAATTTCGTTCTGCGATATCTCAACCGGTGAGTTTTATACTTTTGAGATTGCTGCCTCTTTGATCGGTCAGCAGGTTGAGTCGATCTCCCCTGCCGAGATCCTGGTCCAGAAAAAAGATAAAGAAGAAATTACAAAGCTGGTTCATAAAATTAATCCTTCTATCAGGATTACAAAGCTGGATGACTGGATATTCAATTTTGAGTATGCAAAAGATCTGCTGCTGATGCAGTTTAAAACCGTTAACCTGAAGGGATTTGGAGTAGAAAGATTAACCGCAGGTATTATCTCCTGCGGAGCTGTGCTTAATTATCTGCAGGAGACACAGAAAGCAAATCTATCCCACCTGAATAAGGTTTCTGTTTATAATCCTTCCGAGTATATGACGCTCGATTATTCCACTAAAAGAAATCTTGAGATCACCTATTCGATGCAGGACGGCGGTCGCGAGGGTTCTTTAATTGCGATACTCGATAAGACTGAAACTGCAATGGGCGGAAGGCTTCTGAAGAAATGGATAACTGCTCCCCTTATTCAGCTTGAGCCTGTGCTGAAAAGACAGGAAAGTGTAGAAGAGCTGCTTAAGAAAAAGTCTCTTCGGAAAAAACTTATTGGCGAACTGAAAGAGATAGGCGACCTTGAGCGGTTGATATCTAAGGTCTGTACGGGACGAGCAAATCCAAGGGAAATTGTTGCACTTAAATCTTCGCTTAAAAAGGTGCCTCAGCTGAAGGCATTATTAAATGATGCGAAGGTTGATACTCTTGTTCAATTGAATGAGAAACTGCTTCCGCTGGAGAAACTAATCGAGACAATTGAAAAATCGATAGTTGATAGTCCCCCATTAAGCATTGCCGACGGAGGGATTATAAAAGCCGGGTTCAGCATTGAGCTTGATGACCTGAGAGATATATCGCTCCACGGTAAGGACTGGATTGCGAAACTGCAGAAAAGTGAGCGGGAAAGAACGGGAATTTCTTCTCTTAAAGTTAACTATAACAGAGTGTTCGGATACTACATTGAGGTAAGTAACGCGCATAAGGAGAAGATCCCCGATAATTATATAAGAAAACAGACCCTGGTAAATTCTGAAAGGTATATTACTCCCGAACTGAAGAACTATGAGGATAAGATACTGAATGCCGAGGAGAAGATATACGAACTGGAATCGCAGCTGTTCAATGAGATAAGATTGACCACCGCGGACGAGGCCGAAAATATTCAGCAGAACGCGCGGATGATTGCGATGCTCGACTGCTTCCTGTCATTTGCCCAATGTGCCGATGAATATCATTATGTTAAACCCCTGCTCGATGAAGGGGATAAAATTGAAATTACTGACGGTCGCCACCCGGTTGTTGAACAGATACTACCTCCGGGGGAAAAGTATACTCCTAACTCCTGCCGGATTGATAATGAATCGGATCAGATTATAATTCTTACAGGACCAAATATGGCCGGTAAATCGGTTTACCTGCGCCAGCTGGGACTAATTGTCCTTCTTGCGCAAATTGGCTCTTTCGTTCCTGCAAAGGAAGCTCACATCGGGTTAATCGACCGGATTTTCACGCGTGTCGGTGCAAGCGATAATATCTCAGCCGGTGAAAGTACCTTCCTGGTTGAGATGCAGGAAGCGGCTAATATTTTGAACAACGCAACTTCCCGGAGCCTGATCCTCCTCGATGAAATAGGAAGAGGCACAAGCACCTTCGACGGAATATCAATCGCCTGGGCGATAACGGAATACCTTCACGAAAATCAGCAGCTATCAGCGAAAACTTTATTCGCTACTCATTACCATGAGCTGAATGAAATGGCAGAGATATATCCCCGTATAAAAAATTATAAGGTTGAGGTAAGGGAGTACGACGACAAGGTTATCTTCCTTCATAAAGTTAATCCCGGCAGGGCGGATCACAGCTACGGAATCCAGGTGGCGCAGATGGCGGGACTCCCTGTATACGTAACCAACCGCGCAAAGGAAGTGCTGCAGAACCTTGAGAGCAAAGAACTGACTCCTTACGAAGAGAAAAAAGAAAAATTAAAGAAGCTGAAGCAGAAGGACGACCTTCAGATAAGTCTGTTTGAAGTGAAGGATGATAAAATCAGGACAGAGATAGAAGATATCGAAATAAACAACCTTACTCCGCTTGAAGCATTAAATAAGCTGAGCGAATTAAAGAAAAAAGTTAAAGAGAAAACGCAATGAAATCACTTATCTTACTGGGAATTATTTCAATCTCTGTATTGTTTTTTTCTTGCGGCGAGAAACGGACTCATGAAGAAACTCAGTACATTAAGGATGTTGAACAGTACAGGAATGAAAAAAATGATTATATGAAAAATAATCCCGACTCGCCGTTCAACCGGGATACTACAGTCGAATTTGAACCCCTGAACTATTATGATGTAGATTCCGGTTTTGTTTTTAAAAGCAGGCTGTTCGAGTACTCTCAGAAAGATACTATTTCGGTATACGGCACCAAGGGGGAGGAAAGGAAAGTGGTTCGGTATGGTTATGTTGCATTCGACTACAAAAACCATCTGTATAAAGTAAATGTATATAAAGGAACCACTTCCGGCGGCGAAGAATATTACAGCATCTGGTTCACCGATAAAACGACCGGAGGTGCGACTTATGGTGTCGGCCGCTACATAGATTTTGATATAAACCCCGATAGTAATTATGTTTACACTGTCGATTTTAACCTGGCTTACAATCCCTATTGTGCATACAGTGCTAAGTATTCGTGTGCCATTCCTACCAAAGAGGATCATCTTGACCTCGCGGTAACTGCCGGGGAGAAAAAATTTCACTAAGCTGATTTCGGAGAAATAATTGGTTGTAGTACTGGAAAAAAACGTATCTGATTCCCAGTTAGAGAATATTGTTAAACACCTTGAAGATTTCGGGTTTTCCATCCATAAATCCACAGGTGATGAACAGATTGTTCTGGGTGCTATCGGTGTTAGACCTGAGTTTGACATCAGGAAAGTCAGGATACTTGACGGAGTAGCTGATGTTTTCCGGATTACAGAACCATTTAAACTTGCAAGCCGAACCTATAAAAAAGAGGATACAATTCTGAAAGTAAGAGATGTTGAGATCGGCGGGAATGAAGTTATCGTGATGGCTGGTCCCTGCTCAATAGAAAGTGAAGAACAGATATTCAGGCTGGCAGAAATTGTATCGAAGGCAGGAGCGAAAGTATTGAGAGGCGGTGCATTCAAGCCGAGAACATCTCCGTATTCTTTCCAGGGACTGGGTGAAGACGGCTTGAAAATGATGCGTGAGGCGGCCGATAAGAACAACCTTGTAATGATTACTGAAGTACTTGAGATCAACCATATACCGCTGGTGGAAAAATACACCGATATTTTCCAGGTTGGCGCGCGGAATATGCAGAATTTTTCCCTGCTCAGGGAAATCGGGAAAGCCTCAAAACCTGTAATGCTTAAAAGAGGACTCGCCGCTACAATTGATGACCTGCTGATGTCGGCTGAATACGTACTTGTTAACGGCAACGACCAGGTGATGCTCTGTGAAAGAGGTATCAGAACTTTTGAAACGAATACCAGAAACACATTTGACCTTTCTGCTATTCCCGTCATTCATAAGAGAAGTCACCTCCCTGTTGTAGCTGATCCTTCTCATGCTACAGGTATGCGGGATAAGGTGCTCCCGATGGCCCGTGCGGCTGTTGCGGCAGGCTGCGACGCACTAATGATAGAAGTACACCACGACCCCGAAAATGCTTTATCTGACGGTCCCCAGGCCCTTCTGCCGGAAGACTTTATAGTACTTATGAAACAAGTCCGTGCCATAGCCGGAGTGATAGGACGAAAGATCAGCTGAGATCTTTGGTACTCCAATAACGCTGCCGATGTTCCGGTTGAGCCGAAACCTGAAACTGTCCGCATATTTTGAATCTCTCCCCATATTTTGAATCTGCCCATATATTTCGAAACTATTCGCATATTTTGATAATGCCCCTCATATCTCGAAACTGACCTAGTATTTCGAAACTGACTGACATTTTGTCATACTATTGAGTTTTTCAATTCCCGAAAAAGTGGCGTTTTTGGACGGTTCTAAGTGTCTCATTTTGAGTTCAAAAGGCGCATAAAAGGCGGATAACAGAAGGATAAAGATTGGTCTGCCATTTTGTCATACTTGTATAATTTATCGACAGAATAAATCCCGGAGAAGTGATCTATAAATTTCACTCTTCAAAAGCCTGTTATCCAAAAGATTCGGTAAGATTTCTTATCAAAGCTTTATAAGATTATTCTGCAGATTAAATTTCCCCGCTGCTGTTCCATACTGTGATTTACCTCAATTACCTTTTCAGCTAACATTAAAAAATTGGATTTATCGTTCTCATAAGTATTTTATTAATAAATAATTAAGAAAACAACGGTAAAATATGTCTAAACTTACAAGAAATGATACTAATCTTGAACAATATGAAAAATATATCGGTTCCGAGGCGATAGAGAGAATTCAAAACAAAGCCAGACCTTTACAGGATAGACACGTCGTTTGTATAAACTCAACTTTTTACGGGGGAGGAGTAGCGCAGCTGCTTTCATCACTCGTTCTACTGTTCAATAATGTAGGTATAGAAACCGGCTGGAGAACAATTCAGGGATCCCCGGATTTCTTCAGCATAACGAAAAAGATGCATAACGCCCTTCAGGGCGCTGAAATAAATCTTTCAAAGATCAAAAAGGAGATTTATGAGCAGGTGATTGCTGAAAACGCAATACGGAATCATCTTAAACATGATGTTGTAATAATACACGATCCCCAGCCTCTTCCGATGATAGAGCATTATACGAAACGCGGTCCCTGGATATGGCGGTGCCACATTGATCTGACAGAGCCTAATATAGAGCTCTGGAACTACTTGAATCGCTTCATCGAACAATATGATGCGGTAGTGTATACACTGAAGGAGTATAAACAGAAACTTAATACCCCGCAGGTATTTTTTCAGCCTGCCATAAATCCTTTCTCCTTAACGAACAAAGAGATGAGTGAGGATGAAGTGAATGAAAGGCTAGGCCATTATGATATCCCTACCGACCTCCCTATTGTAGCTCAGATTTCCCGCTTCGATAAGTGGAAAGATCCTGAAGGAGTTATAAAGGCTTTCAAAAAGGCACGAAAAGAAGTTGACGCCACGCTTGTTCTTTTGGGAAATGTAGCTACCGACGATCCCGAGGGCGAACATGTTTACCATTCAATGCTGAAGCACCGGGAAGACAGGATCATAATATTAAGTAAACAGGATACCGCACTGGTGAATGCTCTTCAGAGAAAAGCAGAAATTATACTTCAGAAATCCTTGCGGGAAGGATTTGGACTTACGGTGACGGAGGCAATGTGGAAAGGAACTGCTGTAATAGGCGGTAATGTAGGGGGAATACGCTACCAGATAAAGGATGGTGAGAATGGATTCCTTGTATCGTCAATTGAAGAAACCGCAGAAAAGATTGTGCGATTGCTGAAAGATAAAAAGCTGAGAAAGGATATGGGTAAGAAAGCCCGGGAAACAGTGAAGGAAAAGTATCTCCTGCCGAATTACCTGGAAAAATATCTTGACCTGATAAATTCTTTCGAAACTAACTTTAAGCTTAAAAATTAAGCTAATTTTGTACTTTCTCCTGTTAATCCTGGTTGTTTTCAAATCTATATTTCATATATTTGCAGCCAATAAACTCAGATAGTAGCCGTTAATTCTATATACAGCCTGAACCGGACGCAGGACATACTTGAGAGAAGAATATCATAAATGGTATACAAATTACCTTAACCGCGAGTTTGAATTACTGGAGTTCGGACATTCCGGTTATCCTGTTATCGCCTTCCCTACCTCCCGTGCGAGATATTATGAACTTAAAGATTTCGGTTTGATAGACTCTGTTTCCCATCTCATTGAATCAGGTCGCGTTAAGATTTATTGTCCCGACAGTATTGATTCCGACAGCTGGTATAATTATTCCATCCATCCGGCCGACAGGGTAAAGACCCACAACGGTTATGAGAATGTTATCCTCAATGATGTTATCGAATATGCAAAGCATGACTCAGGCTATAGCAAAGTAGCTCTTGCGGGTGCAAGTTTCGGAGCTTACCACGCTGCAAACATCGCATTCCGGCACCCGGATCTGGTTAGTTACCTGTTCTGTATGGGCGGGGCTTATGATATCAGGCAATTCATCATGGGCTACTATGATGACAATTGCTATTTCAATAACCCTCCTGATTATCTGCCCAATCTTCACGATGAATGGTATCTGAGCAGGATCAGGAATATGGGTATTGCCCTTGGAACCGGCGACCAGGATATGTGCCTGCAGGAAAATATAAATCTCTCAAATATCCTTAGCCAGAAAGGAATAAAACACTGGCTTGATATAAGACAGGGTGCCGGGCACGACTGGCCATGGTGGCGGGAGATGTTTCCTGCTTACCTTTCACAAATCTATATCCCCGAATTTCACTGATATTGTAATTCATTTTAAGAATAGTTACTTTAATTTCAGTTTTAGAACATTTCCATTTTTACACCCTAACTCACAGGCAGATTTCTATGAAGAAAATAGGAATTCTTTTCGGACAGGAAAATACCTACCCTCCCGCTTTTGTTGAAAGAGTAAACTCCAAAAAGGAAGCCGGAATTCAGGCGGAATTCGTTAAAATAGATAAAGTTGAACAGGGAGAGAACTGCGGATATGATGTAATAATTGACCGGATATCGCAGGATGTTCCCTTTTACCGTGCATATCTTAAAAATGCGGCGCTGTCAGGAACTGCAGTCATAAATAATCCTTTCTGGTGGACGGCCGATGATAAGTTTTTCAATAACGCCCTGATGACCAAACTTAACGTGGCAGTACCTAAAACAGTGCTTCTCCCTTCCAATCAGCATCCGCCGGATACCAATGAGAATTCTTTCCGGAACCTGGCATACCCGCTCGATTGGGAAAGTATGTTTGAGTATGTGGGCTTTCCTGCCTACTTCAAACCATTTGCCGGAGGAGGCTGGAAGAATGTTTATAAGCTGAATAATGCCGATGATTTCTTCAAAGCCTATAATGAAACCGGTCAGCTCGTTATGATGCTGCAGGAGGAAATAATTTTTGATACTTATTACAGGTGTTATTGTCTCGACAGAAAAGATGTACATATTATGCAGTATGACCCGAGGCAGCCGCATCATCTTCGTTACGTTAAGGGTAAAATGAAAGAGGAAAAGAAAGTACTTAACCAGCTTGAAGAAGCTGTGTTGGCTATAAACAGGGCGCTTGGTTATGATTTTAATACAGTTGAATTAGCGATGCGGGATGGTGTGCCTTATGCTATTGATTTCTGTAATCCCGCACCCGATGCGGATATCCATTCTATAGGTGAAGAAAATTTTGAGTGGATTGTGGAAGCTTCGGCAAATATGGCAATAAGGAAAGCAAAAGAATATAAGCCGGGTAAGAACAATCTTACCTGGGGTAACTTTATGAATTCTTTTGTAAACGATAAAAGTCTGAAGTAAGAGTTATTAACAATATCTTAAACAATATGGCTGAGCCGGGATTATTTACATTAGGAATTGAAGAAGAATTCCAGATAATCGACCCCGAATCGCGGGAGCTTCGCTCACATATTCAGCAGATTCTTGAAGACGGCAAGATGATTCTCGCTGAAAATGTTAAGCCTGAAATGCATCAGTCAGTAGTTGAGATCGGTACCAACGTCTGCAGAGATATACATGATGCAAGAGAACAGGTCACCAGGCTTAGAACCGATCTTGCCAGGCTGGCTATAAAAAAAGGTCTGCGGATCGCTGCGGCCGGAACGCACCCCTTCTCACACTGGAAGGATCAGAAGATAACCTCACACCCAAGGTACAAGACTATTGTAACAGATATGCAGCAGGTCGCAAGGGCAAATCTTATATTCGGACTTCATGTGCATGTGGGTGTGGACGATCGTGAAACTGCTCTTCACGTAATGAATGCCGCAAGGTACTTCCTGCCCCATATCTTTGCATTGTCAACCAACTCCCCTCTCTGGCTCGGAAGAAATACAGGGTTCAAATCGTACAGAAGTAAGGTTTTCGACCGTTTTCCAAGGACCGGCATTCCTGATTATTTTAATAGTCTCGCCGAGTATGATAACTACATCCGGCTGCTGATTAAGACAAACTGCATTGACGACGCTAAAAAGATATGGTGGGACATACGCGCTCACCCGATATTTGAAACACTCGAATTCAGGATATGCGATATCCCGATGCGTGTTGATGAGACAATTGCGCTTGCTGCGCTTATGCAGGCTGTGGTTGCCAAGCTTCATAAACTCATTAAACAGAATCTGGGGTTCCGACTTTACCGAAGAGCGCTGATAGCTGAAAATAAATGGCGGGCGGCCAGATACGGACTCCAGGGGAAGCTTATTGATTTCGGTAAACAGACTGAGGTGGAAGCCGTTAAGCTTATTGATGAACTGCTTGAATTCGTCGATGATGTAGTTGATGAACTTGATTCGCGCAAAGAGATAAATTATATAAAGACAATTTGTGAAAATGGAACAGGAGCGGACCGTCAGCTTGAGGTTTGGGAACAGTCATATGATCCCAAAAACGTGGTTGATTATATTATTGATGAAACTCATTATGGGTTAAATCTGGATTGATTAATTATCAAAACTAAAAGGAGAATTTTTGGCATCGATTAAAGCTGCAGTGATAGACTTATACAATAATGAACCAAATGAAGGGATCCGCTGTATAAAGGACATTCTTTCAGATATAAGCACAGGAAACGGTCTATCTTTTGATTATAAAGTATTTGAAACACGATATAAAGATGAGATACCGGGTCAGGATTATGATATTTTTATTTCATCCGGCGGTCCCGGGAACCCTTTTGACGGAGAAGGAACCCGGTGGGAAAATCTTTATTTCGGCCTGGTTGACAGCATCTGGAATCACAATCAGAATAATCCTGAAAGAAAAAAATATATCTTTTTCATCTGTCATTCTTTCCAGATAATGAGCAGGTTCTTTAAGCTGGGAAAGGTATCGAAGAGAGATAAAACCTCGTTCGGACTTCTCCCCTTTTCAAAAACTGAGGAAGGCTCGGCCGACAGGCTTCTTAAGGATCTGCCTGATCCATTCTATGCGGCCGACATCAGACAGTACCAGGTAACTGATCCTGATCAGAAAGTTTTTAATGAACTTGGAGCAAAGATACTTTCATACGAAATTCCCGTTGAGGAAGGAAAACAGGAAAAGGCATTTACAGCAGTAAGAATATCAGATGAAATAATGGGTACTCAATTTCATCCTGAAGCTGATCCTGAAAGTATGCTTTATCATTTCAGGCAGGATGAACGCAGGAAGCAGATCGAAGATTTATTTGGTCCCGGCAAATATGAAGAGATGCTAAGCTGGCTTAATGATGAAGATAAGATGAAACTTACCAGGAGAACTGTTCTGCCCGGGTTCCTTAATTATGCCATTAAAGAACTAACTTCAACTTATTCCCTTTAATCAGGCCGATGATTCCTCAATTAAGAAAAGAATTCAACGCGGCATTTTCCGGGGAGAAATATGATAAATTCATACGGGATATGAATACCGGTCTGAAGTTTCCCGTTGATTTTAGAATATCAGAAACCCCCGTCTTTCTTACAAGAGAATTCACAAACGAGTTGATAAAAGCTTCGGACGGAATTATTCAGCAATTAAAAACAGATGATTTTAAGGCGCGGATGAAGCCGGCAGTACCGGAAGGCTTATCGGTGCCTGGTGAAGATGATCATCCTCTTTTTCTTTCGATAGATTTTGCCGTCTGCAGCGATTTTAATGGAAAGCTCTTCCCTTCCCTGATAGAGCTCCAGGGCTTTCCTACAGTATACGCTTACCAGTCTTATTATGAACGCTTGTTAAGAAAGCATTTCAAAATTCCTTCAGGATATACAGCATATTTTGACGGCCTTGAGGAGGAAACATATCTTAAGATGCTTAAGGACGCTGTAGTTGGTGAGGCAGACCCTAAAAACGTGATATTGATGGAGATAGAACCGGAAAAGCAGAAAACACGGATTGATTTTGCTGCAACTGAGAAATTCCTTGGAATTAAAATAGTGGATATTTCGGAAATCATCCGGGATGGAAAAAATCTTTTTTATAAAGACGGGAACAGACTGGTGCAGGTAACCAGAATTTATAACCGTGTTATATTTGACGAACTAAAACGAAAGAATATCAGCTTTGGTTTCGATCTGACAAAAGATCTGAATATAAGCTGGGCAGGCCACCCGAACTGGTTCTTTAAAATAAGCAAGTATTCACTGCCGCTGTTAAAAAGTAAGTACGTCCCGGAATGCTATTACCTTAATGAACTTGAAGAATATCCGGATAAATTAAGCAGCTATGTCCTTAAACCATTATTCTCTTTTGCAGGATTGGGGGTAAAAGTTGATGTTACCCGTGAGCTGCTTGACAGTATAAAAGACAGAGAAAACTATATCCTGCAGAGAAAGGTTTATTATGCTCCTGTTATTGAAACTCCCGGCAATGAATTCTCCAAAATTGAAATACGAATGATGTACATATGGCAGGATAAACCGGAGCTTGTCAACAACCTGGTAAGAATGAGTAAAGGTAAAATGATGGGAGTGGATTTCAATAAAAATAAAACCTGGGTAGGATCCAGCTGCGCCTATCACCCCGTTTAATTTTTTCCTCTAAAATTTTCTCCAAACTGTGAACCAGATCAGCATTACTTTTAATCGATAAGTATATTTTATATCTTATTAAGACTAAACGAGCAAAATTCCTTCTAACCATATGAAAAATCATTTTATTACTGCCCGAAAAAATATAACGTTCGAATTTCACACTTCCTCAGAAGCCAGGAAAAAATATAAACTTGATGAGAAATTATTTACGCTTACGGGTGATCTTATTGTAGCTGATTTTTCACAAGCAAGAAAGCTTGCCGATAAAATCAACCAGGTGAAAAAAGCAGGAAACCATCAGCAGAACCTGACCACACCGGGACAAATAAATGCACTGGGACTTATTCACGAAATATTTCACTTTCTGTTTGGATATTATGAGGAGAAGATCAATCCTGGAGTGTTTACCAGATCTCTCAAGCACTTTAAAGAAAACCTTACAGCTGAAGAAACTGATAAAGTCCTGCTGAACTTTATTAAAGAATTCCCGCCTCTTAATGTATATAAAGGACAGATTGAGGCTGAAGATTATTTGATCGGTACTACAGGGAACAAATCAAACCGGGAAATACTTGTTGAAGAAATAATACTCCTTCATCTCCAGAATAATAATCCTGCCGCCTCGAATCTTTCTGACCTATACACCGATCAACCGCTTGCCTCCAGAACGAAGTACCTCACGTTCCTGGATGAAGCAGAAAAATTCTTTATTACAGAAAAGCCATTTGGAAAAGATAATCTGCCTCTGCTTCAGTTCCTGAGAAAACCCATAGTTAATAGTCCCTATAACCTTGAAGGTCAGCTTGATTTCATGATGAAGGAATGGGGAGTTTTTGTGTATGATAAATTCGGGAAAAGGCTGCTGGGAGGAAAGGATCTTATTCACGAGGACTATAAACTATTCATTAAACATGGCGGTGGTGAAAAAGGAACTCCCCCTGTTCCCTCTTATGAATTTGATGAGGAATATTTCAAAAAATTAAAGGCAAGACTCGAAGCGGGTGAACATCTGACAACCGATGAGATGAAATATTACCAGTCGGAATATGAAAAATTCACTATGGATATTGAATGGATGCCGCGTGTGGTAATGCTGGCTAAGAACACTCACGTCTGGCTCGACCAGCTTTCAAAGAAATACCAGAGATCAATTACAAGGCTTGATCAGATCCCCGATGAAGAGCTTGACCAGCTTGCAAGGTGGAACTTTACTGCGCTATGGCTTATCGGTGTATGGGAACGCAGCGCAGCATCGCGCAAGATTAAACACCTCACGGGCAATCCTGAGGCTGTATCATCTGCATATTCACTTTATGATTATATCATTGCAAGGGATCTCGGGGGTGAGGAAGCTTTTTATAACCTGAAGGAAAGAGCAGCCAGGCGGGGTATCCGTATGGCCAGCGATATGGTTCCTAATCATACCGGTATCTTTTCAAAGTGGGTAATTGAAAAGCCTTATTATTTCATCCAGCGGGATGAACCTCCCTATCCTTCATATTCATTTTACGGACCTGATCTCTCAGATGATGACAGGGTATCGGTACGAATTGAAGATAAATATTACTCGCGTTCCGATGCGGCGGTTATTTTCCAGAGAGTTGATAAGTATACAGGAGATACAAAATATATTTACCATGGTAATGACGGAACAAATATGCCGTGGAATGATACCGCGCAGCTTAACCTGCTCATACCTGAGGTAAGAGAGTCACTTTACCAGACTATAAAGCACGTTGCAAAAATGTTCCCGATCATAAGATTTGATGCGGCAATGACGCTTTCCAAAAAACATTACCAGAGGTTATGGTACCCGGTTCCCGGAACAGCCGGGGCAGTACCGTCAAGGGCTGACTATGCTATGACCAGGGAACAGTTCGACAATGAGATGCCTGACGAATTCTGGCGTGAGGTGGTGGACAGAATGAAAGAGGAAATGCCTGACACTCTCCTGCTGGCAGAAGCATTCTGGCTGATGGAGGGTTATTTTGTCAGGACCCTTGGAATGCACAGGGTATATAACAGCGCTTTCATGCATATGATGATGAAAGAGGAAAATGAGAAATATCGTCTCCTGGTGAAGAACACGCTGGACTTTAATCCTGAAATACTGAAGCGATATGTTAATTTTATGAGCAACCCCGATGAGGAAACCGCGGTTAACCAGTTCGGCAAGGGCGATAAGTATTTCGGCGTCTGTGTTACTATGATAACTATGCCGGGACTCCCGATGTTTGGTCACGGACAGATAGAAGGGTTCGCTGAAAAATATGGTATGGAATATAAGCGTGCTTATTATGATGAGTTTGTTGATGATAACCTGGTGCGCACTCACGTGGATCAGATATTTCCGCTGATGAAGAAAAGGTATCTCTTCAGCCAGGTGGAAAACTTCGAGTTCTTTGACTTCATTGATGATTCTGGAAACCTTAATGAATCTGTGTTTGCATATACCAACAGGAGTGGAAATGAGAGGGCATTCATACTCTATAATAATTCATACCAGGAATGCCATGGTACAGTAAAATATTCTGTTGAAAAGGCCGGTGCTGAGGGCAAAAGAAGCAAGTCTCTTGCTGAGGCCCTGAATCTTAAATCTGATCATAATGTCTATTATATCTTCAGGGATTATCATACTAAGTTTGAATACATAGCATCCGGACGGGATATTTTCAATTTCGGAAGATATTTTTATCTCAGGGGATATGAATACGCGGTGCTTCTGGATTACCGCGAAGTCTACGACATTGACGGAACTTATGCCTCCCTTAATGAATATCTTCATGGTGAAGGAGTTTATTCCATCGAGGATACAAAACGTGAACTTACTCTCGCACCCCTGCATAAAGCACTCTCTTCGCTCCTCGAACCAGGCATGTTCAGCGAAATAAAGGCTGATATATTTGAAGAAAAGGATGAGGGTCTGAGCAGCAGGTTCCAGTCAGATCTTAATAACGCTGTCGACGAGATCAATAAGCTTAATGATATCCCCCTGGATAAAAACGAGGTACAGAAAGATCTTAAATCCAAAGTTAAATCAGCTAGGGAGTTTTCAGTGCTTATCAATAAGAAAAGCGGATCAAAAAGGAAGACTGCCTGGTTTGAAGAAGCGAAGAAGAACCTGGTTTATCTGAATGGAAACGGATTTGCGGACATAAGCAAAAACATAATAACGGCTTCTTTTCTTCTGAAAGAATTACAGACCGGTAAGCCGGCTCCGGGAACAGATAAAAACTTTTTCAGAAGATTTCTTTTAGACAGAGTAGTTCCTGGAGGGCTGAAACAGCTTTCCCCTGCCCGGGTCAACAGCTTCAGTGAGTACGACCTTGTTAAAGTTTTATCGGAGAGCTATACTGCCTCTAAATGGACAGAAGAATGTAAATTCTTCAATACAAATAGTTCCGACTCCGGTACCGGAAATACTTCTATTTCACCCGAAGGAATTGAATATGTCACCGGGTTGATGGATAGCGATGAGCTAAAGAATTTCATCAATGTACATGAGCACCAGGACATAGTCTATTTCAATAAAGAAAAGTATGAGATTATCCTCGATTATATCTTTACCCTCTATAACCTGACCTCTCCGCTTAAATATGAATCGGGTAAAAAGATAAAGTCTGCAAAAACTGCCCGATCAGGGAACGGTTCTGCAGTTTCAGAAAAATTTATAATGGACCAGCTAAAAAGCTCGCACTTGTTTTTCAGCCGCCTCAAAGAGCTTGCAGCTTCAAAAGGCTACCGGTTTATCGAGCTTAAAAAGGAATTCGAGCCTGACAAAACTAAAACAGTAAAACAAACTAAGAAGAAACCTGCGGGAAATAAATCAGGCAGGAAAACAATAACAAAGAAGAGAGGAAAAGGTGGATAGAAAAGTTCTTTTGCTTTTTGCAGTCATACTTATCTTATCGGGGAAGAACATAGAAGCGCAGCTCACTTTGCAGGAGGCGTTTCCAAACCTGACTTTTGTAAATCCTGTTGATCTGCAGTATGCTCCTGACGGGACCGACAGAATTTTTATCCTTGAACAGTCGGGTATCATTAAGGTTTTCGAGAATAACGGAAACACTACAGTTGTAAAGACTTTCCTTGATATAAGGGACAGAGTAACCAGCGGCGGAGAAACGGGTCTGCTGGGACTGGCTTTTCATCCCGACTACGCCTCGAATGGATATTTCTATGTGGATTACACTACACCTAATCCTCTGAGAACTCATGTGTCAAGATTCCATGTGACATCTGATCCCGATTCTGCAGATGAATCCAGCGAACTGGTGCTGCTTGAAATAGCTCAGCCTTTTCCAAACCATAACGGAGGCCGGGTCAGCTTCGGACCTGACGGTTACTTATATATTGGAATGGGAGACGGCGGTTCTGCTGGTGATCCTAATGACAACGCTCAAAACCTGGCAGTCCTTCTTGGAAAGATTTTAAGGGTAGATGTTGACAATCCTTCGGGAGGATTGAATTACGGAATTCCCCCGAATAATCCTTTTGCCGGGAATACACAGGGATGGAGAGAAGAAATTTATCTCATTCGGATTGAGAAATCCATGGCGGTTCAGCTTTGATCCTGTTACAAGTCAAATCTGGTGCGGAGATGTTGGTCAGAATGCCTGGGAGGAAATAGACACTATTACCAGCGGCGGAAATTACGGCTGGAGATGCTACGAAGGAAATCATGAATATAATATGAGCGGCTGCACAGGAACAGATTACCTATTCCCGATATGGGAATACAGTCACTCCAGCGGATGTTCTATTACAGGCGGATTTGTTTACAGGGGGAACCGGAGACCTGAACTAACGGGAACGTATGTATACGGCGACTATTGTTCACGGAGTATATGGAGCCTGGATTACAGCGGGGTTAATCTTTCTAATAACCTTATAGGAACTGCAGCATCTTCAATTCTGTCTTTCGGAACTGACAGGAACAATGAGTTATATATCCTCTGTTCGAATGGAAAAATATATGAATACCTGTCTGCCATTGCAGCACCCGACAAATCTTCAGGCTGGATCCGGAGGTTCAGGAACAGTCGACTTAAGCTGGGAGGATAATTCAGATAATGAAACCGGGTTCAGGATACAACGGAAAGACAGTACCAATATTTTTTCCGAGGTGGGAACAGTTAATGCAAATGAAACAACCTTTACCGATAATGTTTCGGATATCACTACTTATACATACAGGGTTATCGCCTATAACGATTCAGCTGTTTCTAATTACAGTAATGAAGCAGAAATAATGATTACACAGATCCCTGTTAATCTTATTTCCTTTTCAGGCCAGGTCTCCGGGAGCAAAGTGATGCTAAGCTGGATGACGGCTACAGAAACGAATAATAAAGGATTCGCGGTTGAGAGAAGTTTTGGAGATAATTGGGCTGAAATGAGCTTCATTAATGGACATGGTACAACTTCTGAACGGAGCACGTACAATTATACTGATGATTTTACTAACAACGCATACCAAGGTATCGTTGAATACAGACTAAAACAGGTAGATTTCGATGGAACTTATTCATACTCCAGAACGGTAATGATCAATTTGAACATCAAATCTCAGGGATACTACCTGGCTCAGAATTATCCCAACCCTTTCAACCCTTCAACTAAAATAAGATTTAATATACCCGAAGAGAGCAGGGTTAAGTTGAGTATTATAAATAATTTAGGAGAAGTCATCGAACAGCTTGCTGATGGAGAAACTCCGCAGGGTACATATGAGAAAGTCTGGAATGCTTCTAAGTTTGCTTCGGGAATATATTACGTTTCGCTGAGTGCGGAATCTGAAGTTTCGGATCAGACGTACTTAAAGGTGCTTAAAATTCTTTACTTAAAGTAAATTATCATTGTCAGTCTGAACCTGTCAAAGACTGCTCTCAGAGTTGATTATTAATATATGTAGCGGCGGCTTCTGCGCAGTTTTCTCCGTCTATAGCTGCGGAAACAATTCCCCCTGCATAGCCTGCTCCCTCACCTGATGGGAATAATCCGCGTGCTCCCGAATGCATCAGCGTGGTTCTATCCCTTGGAATACGGATAGGAGAGCTTGTTCTGCTCTCAGGAGCAACGAGTATCGCCTCTTCAGTGACATAACCCCTCATCTTCTTATTAAAGATACGAAGTGCCTCTTTAAGATAGTGTTTCAGGTAATCCGGAAGCTCTTTATGAAGATCTGAGGATGTCAGTCCGGGGATATATGAAGCAGGAGGCAATGATTGTGAAGACTTCCCTGCCAGAAAATCAGTCACTCTCTGCGCAGGTGCACTCTGAGTATTACCTGCAAGATCGAAGCATTTTTTCTCCAGCCGATGCTGGCAGCTCAAGTCCCCTAAACTGTTCTTCCGCGTCTATATTCTTCCACTCATTTTCGTCTACAGTCACCACGAATCCGGAATTGGCAAAAGGAGAATCCCTTCGCGACAACGACATCCCATTCACCACAATTTCATCCGGCGAAGTAGCTGCAGGAACAATTATGCCTCCCGGACACATGCAGAAAGAATATACTCCTTTATCGTCTACCTGGCAGGAAAGGGTATATGGTGCAGCGGGCAGATTTGCATGTTTATTTTTTGTGTGATACTGGATCTCATTTATCAGATTCTGCGGATGCTCAATCCTCACACCCATTGCAAACGGTTTGGCTTCCAGCGCCAGGTTTTTCCTGTGGAGAAGATGATAAATATCTCTGGCGGAATGACCGGTTGCCAGTATCAGGGCATCAGCCGTAAGTTCCTGTTCATCATTAATTAACGCTCCGGTAATACTGCCATCTTTCATTAGAAGATCCGTTACTTTCGCTCCGAAAAGAACCTCTCCCCCGTTCTTAATAATCGTTTCCCTGATTGATTTAACTACTCCGGGAAGTTTATTTGAACCGATATGGGGATGAGAGTCGATAACGATATCTTCCGGCGCCCCGTTCATCACAAATATATTGAGTATTCCACTGACATCCCCTCTTTTGGTTGCCCTGGTATAGAGTTTCCCATCGCTGTATGTACCCGCTCCCCCTTCACCGAAACAATAGTTTGAATCAGGATTTACTTTATGTAACTGCTGGATCGCTCTTAAATCTCTTCTCCGGGTCTGAACATCCTTTCCCCGTTCAAGTACAACAGGTTTAATCCCAAGCTCGATAAGTTTTAATGAAGCAAAAAGTCCTGCCGGGCCTGAGCCCACAACAATAACCTTTTTGTCTCCTTTTACAGGTTTATATTTTTTAACAGAAGGGATTTCTACCGGAGATTCGTTTACATAAACAATAGCAAGAACCTTGTATACAGGTTCACTGCTTCTCGCATCGATTGATCTTCTGACAGGAACTACAGCCCTGATCTCTTCTTTTGACAGCCTTAATTTAAGGGCTGCCTTTTCATAGAGTATTTCTTTATCAAAAATATCATCAGGCGAAATTACAAGCTCCAGTTCCTTCTTCATAGTTCAGCTCAGATTACAAGATTACAAGATTTATTAGAACAGACCTTTATTCAAGCCGCCGTCAACATTCAGGGTTACTCCTGTAATATAAGATGCTTTCTTTGAAGCCAGGAAGAGAACCACAGAGGTAATTTCTTCAGGACCTGCCAGTCTGTTTGCCGGGGTTTCCTTTGCCATTGCAGTCAGTATCTCCTCATGCGACAGCTTTTCTTTTTTTGCCCTTGCAACTGAGAGATCATATAACCGGTTTGTTAAGGTATATCCAGGGGCGACATTATTTACCGTAATATTATATTTAGCGTACTCGGTACTTAATGTTTTTGCAAGTCCCGTAACCCCTGTCCTCAGTGAATTAGAAAGTACAAGGTTTTCAATGGGCTGCTTAACAGTAATTGATGTAATGTTAATTATCCGGCCCCATTCATTGGATATCATATCGGGAATAGCGAGACGAATAAATCTTACTGCACTCATAATTACCTGGTCGAACGAATTCTGCCAGTTCCTGTCCGAAAATTCATTGAAATATCCGGATGGCGGACCGCCGCAGTTGTTAACGAGTATATCAATAGGACCCAGCTCTTTGTGAACAACTTCCACGGTACTTTCTATTTCTTTCGGCTTATTAATATCACAGATACACCATACAGCATCTATTCCATACCTCTTTTTCAGATCGTTTGTGAGTTCGAGAAGTTCTTCTTTGCTTCTGGCGCAGACAGCAACTTTGCAGCCTTCTGCGGCAAAGCCTTCTGCAATTGATTTGCCTATCCCTTTACTTGAGGCAGTTATAAGAGCAGTTTTACCTTTTATCCCTAAATTCATAAAATTTCCCGCAAAATATTTAAATAGAAGAATTTAATGAATAAGAAAATATTTCCAGTAATTCAAATAATTTGTTGATTCATCTCTGTAATGATCTCTCCCTAGCCCGACTCTCCAGGTCCATCGGGATGACTTTCTTTCGGCTGCCTTCCGTCAGGCAGTACGATCTAAATGACATTATCGTTTTCGTGAAGCTCTTAATCCTCAGTTTACCTTTGGGATTACTTAGCCGGCTGAAGGTTCATTTCACTCACTATCTGTGCTGTATCCAGGGCAATAACCAGTTCTTCATTAGTCGGTATCTTCATTACTTTAACACGCGACTCATCAGATGAGATAATTTCTTCATGTTTATTATTCCGGGATGTATCGATATTGATACCAAGGAAGTCAAGATTGCTGCAGACAGTTTCCCTAACCAGTGCCGAATTCTCACCTATTCCTCCTGTGAACACGAGGGCATCCAGTCCTCCCATTGCAGCTGTATAGGCACCTATATATTTTTTAATCCTATAGCAGAAAATATCAAATGCGTAATTTGATCTTTTGTGACCCTCTTTCATAGCATTCTGAATCTCGCGCATATCGCTGCTTTCACCACTGATACCTATCAAACCGCTGTGCTTATTCAGAAGAGTTCCGGCCTCACTTAGGGAGAGACCTTCTTTTCCCATAATATAAAGAATCAGTGAAGGATCAAGGTCGCCGCTGCGGGTTCCCATCAGTAGTCCTTCCAGAGGAGTGAACCCCATTGTAGTATCAATAGACTTGCCGTTATTTACAGCGGCCATACTGCAACCGTTGCCCAGGTGAGCGGTTATTATCTTAAGTTCACCAAGCTCTTTCCCCAGTAATTGTGCTGCACGGTTCGATACAAAATAGTGTGAAGTACCGTGGAAGCCGTATCTCCTGATCTTGTATTTTTTATAAAGCTCATAAGGTATGCCGTACAAATATGCCCTGGGCGGCATTTTGGTATGGAATGCAGTATCGAAAACACTGCACTGCGGTGTATCGGGCAGAATTCTTTTAACCGCCTGAATACCTTTAATATTCGGAGGGTTATGGAGCGGGGCAAGCTCTATGTTTTCCTGAAGAACCTGCATAACTTCATCGGTTATAAGGACGGAATCAGAAAATGTCTCGCCTCCATGTACTACCCTGTGCCCTACAGCTTCAATATCTCTCTTATCATCGATTACACCATGGTTTTTACTGAGCATCACACCAAGCACATATTCTATTCCTATTGCATGATCTAGGATTTCACCTACGATCTTTATCTGGTCACCGTCGTATCTCTGGTGTGTAAGAACAGCACTGCTCATACCTATTCGTTCTACGATTCCTTTAGCCAGAGCTGTCTGTTTATCAGTATCAATAAACTGGTATTTTATTGATGAGCTTCCGCAGTTAAGAACTAATACCTTCATTTTTAATTCCCTGGTAGATTTTATAAAAATTATTCGGAAATTATTCTTCCGTTGTTATCATACTTGTAAAAACCTTCCCCGGTTTTTTTACCGAGTTTTCTTTCTCTTACAAGTTTTCTTAAGATGGGGCATGCACGGTAGCGCGGTTCGCCCAGAGTTTTCCAAAGGGTCTCCATCCATGCAAGGACTTCATCCAGTCCCATCATATCAGCCATTTCCAGCGGTCCATAAGCGAAATTATAGCCAAGTTTCATTGCTGTGTCTATATCTCTGGCAGTGGCAACTCCCTCAAGTAGTATATACATCGCTTCATTGAGCAGGGGTACGATTGCCCGGGTAGTTACGAAGCCGGGGTATTCATATACCTCAACGGGCGTCTTCCCGATCTTCGCTGCGAATTCTTTAATTATTTCCACAGTCAGATTGGAAGTATGGAGGCATTTTACAAGTTCCACAAGAGGGACTTTAGGAACAGGATGCAGGAAGTGCATACCGATTACTTTATCCGCCCTGTTTGTACTCTCCGCAAGCTTCGTGAGACTAAGGGTGGAGGTATTGGAAACAAAGATCGTATCTTTCTTTATAAGTTCATCAAGCTGCTTAAATATTCCTTTTTTTAATTCAAAGTCTTCATCAACAGCTTCCACAAGCAGATCCGTTTCCTCAACATTGGCAAAGTCGAGATTCCAGGAAATCCTGGAAAGAATTGATTTCTTTTCCGACTGAGTAAGAGACCATCTTTTAATCTCCCTGTCGAGTGATTCTGAAAGTGTTGCCTGAGCTTTTTCAAGATAATCTTTGTTTTTTTCTATCAATCGCACATCAATACCGGCAGCGGCTATTGTCTGCGCTATTCCCTGTCCCATAACGCCCGCGCCGATAATTGTTACATTATCTATCCTGTCTGTTTTATCATAGTTTTTTGTCCTGCTGAGCAGGTCTTCAAGTTTCAGATTCTCTTCTACCATAATGTACCTTTAGATTTTTTACCCGGGTTTTCCAGTTTGGTTAATTGTTGAATGTCATTCAGTTCATCCCCTGAAAGATTAAGGTGAAACCGGATCAGGCTGCCCTCCCTGTTTATATCCATTTTATCGAGAAGTTTCCCCAGCCTGTAATTTTTCTGTGAGAGGATGTTCATTGCAATTGCGCCTTTAACGGCTGAAGCCAGCAGGTATGCATTACCGGCGCTGCTGCATCCCAGTACCGATTCCAGCTCTGTTCCATCGCTGAATTCCGCCGATATGGTGAAATCATCTATCGAAGACAATATCTGCGGAGAAAGAAGCTTTGAGTCTTTTCCTGCCAGACGGTCAAAAATACCCGCTGCAAAAGCACCTTTATCAGTCGCCATCCAGAGACTCTGCTTTTCTTTTATGTTCTGAATTATTGAAATAAAATTTTTATTTGCCCTCAGCGTTGAACTTCTCAGGCCCTTCAGGGAATCAATATAACCTTCCCTGTTGGAAACTACCATTATGTTTTTGCCCGGGAAATATACCCGGACTTCTTCTTTGTCACTAATCGTAAATACATCGGGGTTATCAGTACTTTTAAATTCGGGACTCTTACTAAAATATTTTTTAACCCGTTCATAATTCTTAGCGAATTTAACCAGAAGAATAGCTTCATCTTCGCGGGTATTTGCAATAATGACTTCCTTTATCCCCTTCTTAATTCCGGTGCCGGTTTCTTTTTCAAATTTCTTAAGCCAGGTGCCTGAAGGTTTCTGCGGCAGTGAGGATATAAAATTTTCTTCACCGTATTTGGTTTTACTTATCTCATTCAGGTCGGCATATAAAACATACTCTGTATTAAATGGCAGATAATCGAAAAGCTCCCACTGAGATGCAGTGATGCTGTCGGTTTTTGTTTTACTGCCGCAAGCCGCTGAAAGAAAAATTAATGGTAATATTACCAGGTAGCGAAACATCTCTAAAAATCTTTTTTCCTGAAAATAATTATGCTTAATATCATCATCAAAACTAAAAATAAGAAAGAGCTTATTAAAGGCTGAAAGTCACCTACACCTTTACCGGTGGCCAGGTCTGTTATCATTGTGCCCATAAGCTCGGACGTTTTAGGAATAAAGTAATAAATGCCTTTTATTATTCCTTTAACCACGTCACTTTTGAAAAATATGTCGGCTCTGTTGTTAGCAAGTGCCAGTACGGGACTAAGTATCAGAAAGATAAAATATGCGAGCATCATCCCGAGCATTGAGCCTCTCGTAAGGATACCGCAGAAAACGATAAGGGAATACAGAACCGCGAATGTAAATGTTATAATAAGAATTGACCACAGAAATGTCGGCTCCCAGAAAGAAAATTTAAGAGCAATGATCAGCCATATCCCGATAACAAGGATACCAATGTTTATCAGTACAACCAGCAGCCCGCCGGTAAACTTGCCCCAGAGGAGCTGCTGCCTTGAGACAGGCTTGCTGAGAAGAAGGTCAATATTTCCCTTCTCCAGCATATTGGGAACAAAGCTCGAACTTGAAAATATCGCCAGCAGCAGACCTAATCCTGCCAGAGGAGATATTATCATTATCTCCAGGGTTGATACTATATTCCTTACAAGAAAATCGTTTCCTGTTTTACTTTCAATACCGGAAATAATTGACTGTGAATCAACAAGACTGAAAATAAGCGCAGTAATAATTATTGCAAGAATTGATATTCCAATGAAGAAAAGGAATACCTTCCTGGCCATAGCTTCTTTCAGTGTAAAGAGGGTCATCAGGTATATATTTTTCATATCGACTGCTCCGTTTCCGACTCCTTTATCAGTGATATAAACATATCTTCAAGAGTGCTTTTCTCTTTAACAATACCTGATATCAAAACATTATTCTTCCTGAGGTAGTCGATAAAGGTGTTCAGTTGTTTTGTATCGGATGCTTTGATTACATATGTGTTGTCCCGCAAAGAACTTGCTGTAACACCATTATAATTTTCGGGCATTACAAAGGCAGACCCCGGTTCAATGGTTAGCCTGTATTCTTCTTTCTTCTCTGTCAGTTCCTGCACAGTGCCTTCTCTTAACAGCTTTCCCTTATTAAGTATCGCTACACGGTCGGTAATCAGTTCCACTTCGGATAAGAGGTGACTGTTCAGGAATATCGTTTTCGACCGTGATTTAAGCTCAAGGAGAATATCTCTGATTTCTTTTCTGCCGATAGGATCAACCCCGTCAGTGGGCTCATCCAGGAAGATAAGCTCCGGATCATTTATCATCGCCTGGGCCAGGCCCAGTCTCTGCATCATACCCTTGGAATAGGTCTTAACCTTAACTTTTTTCCATTTTGAAAGCTTCATCAATTCGAGCAATTCATCAATCCTGCTATCCAGAGAAGTGCCCTCGAGTCCGCTGAGCCTCCCGAAGAATTTCAGTACATCTCCACCTGTTAGATAACTCGGGTAACGATGATTCTCTGGCAGATATCCGATCCTCCGTTTAATATGATAATCCGAAAGATCATGGTCCATCATATAGGCCTGTCCCGAAGTTGGAAACGTTATACTCAGCAGGATCTTTATTAAAGTTGTCTTCCCCGCACCATTAGGTCCCAGCAGACCGAAGATGGTCCCCTCCTCAATTGAAAGATTAAAACCGGATAAGGCCAGAACTTTTTTAGCTCCTGATGAATAGAATTTTGTAAGCTCCCTGGTTTCAATAATCGGCATATTTTCCGTTAATTCTTATTATCTGAAGTTTAAATTTAACTAAAATTGTTTTGATCTCTTAGCATGTCATCGATTAATCAGGTTAAATTACCCGATTATAAGAAATTTAACGGAAGGTTCTTATCTACCTGTTTATATTTTCCACAGGATATGTATTATGCAGTTTGCTTCTTGTGCAGGAAACAGGGGTTAACCTATGCGGGTTTGAAAATAAAAACCGGCTCACCAGTAATAAACGAGTGAGCCGGCTGAATACTTATTTTACGAGAACGATTTTGCGGCTGTCTTTGAACAGGCTGTGATTCTGCATATCTGAAACTTCCATGGTATAGAAATAAATTCCTGAGGCAAAATCTTTTGCATTCCAGGTTACCTGGTAATTTCCTGAAGCCTGAACCGAATTAACAAGTTCACTGACTCTCTCACCGAGAGAATTAAATACAGCCAGCGTAACATTAGCTTCAACTGGAATTGAGTACTTTATAGTAGTTGCCGGATTAAAGGGATTCGGATAATTCTGCGCAAGCGTTACCTGGCCGGGAGCGAAATCGAAATCTGCTGATACCTGGTTTGAGTATTCAAAAGAACCATCGAAATCGACCTGCTTCAGCCGGTAAAGCACACGGCCCTCGTAATTTTCACTCATACTATTATCGGTAAATCTGTATGAATGTCTCTCACTTGAAGTACCGTTTCCAATTACGAATCCTATTGTGGTCCAATCCTGATTTTTGAGTTTTCTTTCTACTTCAAATCCCCTGTTATTTGTTTCAGTAGAAGTTTCCCAGTTAAGTTCAACATTGTTTTCAGATACAGATGCACTAAATGCTGCAAGCTCAACAGGCACATAATAATCAATATAGGCCTCATAAACGCCTCTGCCATGGGTTCCTGCTCTCAGGGTGTGAGTTTGAGGCGAATAATCGAGATGCATAACCAGGGTATTTGGAATACCGTCCGCCAGCTCCACCCAGTCAACGCCGTCGTTCTGAGTAAGGAATACACCTATATCTGTAGCAGCAAAATAAGTTTTTGGATGTGAACTATCCTCGGTATAAATGAAAACATCATTAACAGGGGTATCAGGCAGATCACCGTTCACATTTTTCCAGTCCGCACCGCTGTTATCAGTTGTATATATTTTCGATCCGCCGAGACCATAAAAAGAAACGACGAAGGATCTTTCATTATCAGGATGTACATATATAGATGATATTGTTTTATTAGGAAGACCAGCGCTGATATTTCTCCAGTTAACACCGCCGTCAACTGAGTAGAATATCTTGCTCCCTGAAGCGGCAAGCATTACAGAGGGATCTGATTTACTTATTGCAAGCTCACTCACAGCGCCGCTTCCGTTAATATTCCCTGAAATGGGAGTCCAGCTGCCGCCATTATTTGTCGATTTGTAAACCCTCTGACGTGCAACATAGTAGGTACCGGAAATATCCGGATGATGAATGATAGGAGCAACCCACACAACATTTTCACTCTGATCAATTCCACTCATTGAGTTATAGTACCAGTTATTGCCATTATTGGTTGTTCTGGTTAAACCGCCGTTCTGCGTCTCACCTATGATATAATTCTGATCAAAAGGATTGAAAGCCACCTCGCCGCCGTCGCCGCCGAAGGCAGCAGACCACGAGAGAGTGGAAAAAGTCTGCTGGGTACCGTTATCCTGCGTGCCGCCAAGCATCCTGCCCGGATTAAAGGGACTGGTTGTAATACGGTAAAACTGGGTCAGCGTCAGGTTCTGATTCATATTTGTAAAAGAACTGCCATTATTCGTTGTCTTATAAATCCCTCCATCGTTGCAGATAAAGAAAGTATTAGCATTCTGGGGATTGAAGAAAAGGTAATGCTGATCCGGATGCACAGTTCCATTATTATAAGAATTGGTTATGTTTACAAATGATGTCCCGCCGTTTGTAGTGCGGAATACATCTATAGTACCCACATAAGCGTCATCCGGGTTGTCAGGATTTACTCTGCAGTACATATCATACCACGCCTGACCCCCTTCAAAATCAGTCGAAGGCGATACCTGCGAAAATGTCACGCCGTAATTAGTTGATTTGTAAACTCTGAATGACGAAGATGAATAAGTAGCCGCATACATATAAGATGGATCATTAAAACAGTAGTCGAAATGATTCCTTTCACCCAGAGCCCATCCTGAACTGAATGCTGAGAAATTATTTCCTCCATCTACTGAACGTTGAAATCCCGTTCCTGAACCCGAAACAAAAACGGTATCCCCTGTAGGAGTAAATCTAACTTCATCACAGCGTCCTCCCAGCTTTATTGCCCATGAATTGCCGCTGTCGGTACTTTTGTAGAGTCCGGCCGGACCCATCGCGGCAAGAAGCTCATTATTATGGCCGGGACGAATAACTATCCTTGAGAAATAGGTATGAGCAGGAAGTCCTGTCGTTATCTGCCTCCATACAGCTCCGCCGTCGGTTGATTTCAACAAACCAAGACCCGAATAAGAAGCTCCGCTGTATGTAGCTTCACCTGTACCCGCATATACAATCTGAGGATTGTCGGGATCAAGCACAATCGCTCCCATCGACATTGAAGCCTGGTTATCTGTCAACGGCACCCAGTTTATGCCCGCGTCAGTCGATTTCCATACGCCTCCGTAAGCAGGACCTATATAAATCACATCAGGATCCTGGGGATCATATGTACCTGAAACTATTCTTGAGGAAATCTTTCCCCAATTGAAATATTCGCCCGGAGTTGGACCAAGACTAACCCAGGTTACACCTCCGTCAGCAAAATTATTTTTTTCTCTTAGTGCATTCCTCTGTTCGATGGCTTTTTCATATGTGTCGGCCGGGATATAATTGTTTGGATATGCGCGTTGTTCAAAAAAACGCCATTCCCTTATAAAAGCCTTTGAATGCTTAACCTGATCAGGAGCATTGCTGTAAACGGTATTCTCCAGCTGCTGGTTGCGGTACTCAACCTGTGAGAAAACAGCCTGAGCCAGGATAAAAGAAAAAAGAATTGTAAAAAGTTTCATAACAGGGGCCTTTTATATTTTGTTGTTCGGATGGTAAATTCCCACGTAATTTTAAATACGCCCGGTATTGATCAGATAAATTAATATCAACATTACAATTTATGAAAATTATCTTTTTATTTGTAATTACACTTAAAATAAATTTACAGTATCAATGTCGCCCTCTGAAGCCCTTAAAAAATATTTTACGTATGATAAATTCCGACCCGCCCAGGAGGAGATTATTGCGTCTATCCTCAAAGGCGATAATGTGCTGGCTGTGCTTCCCACCGGTGCAGGTAAATCAATCTGCTACCAGATCCCGGCGATAATCTCAAACGATTTTTCTATAGTAATATCCCCTCTTATCTCACTTATGAAGGATCAGGTTGACAACCTTAACCGTGAGGAGAAAATTGCCGCATTCATAAACAGTACAATGAGCTTTATTGAAGCTGAAATGGTACTTCAGGACATTTCCTATGGAAAAATAAAATTGCTGTATGTGGCCCCGGAAAGACTGGAAAATATCCTTTTTGCCGAGAGAATAAAAAGGCTTAATCCCTGTTACCTTTTTGTTGATGAAGCACATTGTATTAGCCAGTGGGGACACAATTTTCGTCCCAGCTACAGTAAAATAAAGGAGTTCGCCGACTTTATCCCGATTAAAAGAATTTCAGCTTTTACGGCTACTGCCACTCCCGAAGTAGTGAAGGATATTGTTAAACAGCTCGGTCTTAAAAACCCGGAGATATTTGTAAAGGGTTTCGAAAGAGAAAACCTTCATCTTCATGTTATACCCGGGGCAAAAAAATTTGAAAAGTGCGTTGAACTCATATCTATTTATAAAACCCCTGCTATAATTTATACTTCTTCAAGAAAGAAGACTGAAGAGATCTCCGAATATCTTCTCCTTCACCGTATTAACAGTGCAGCGTATCATGCCGGCATGCATCCGGAGGAAAGGAAGAGGATACAGGAAGCTTTTATAACTGATGAGATCAGGGTTATTTGCGCCACTAATGCCTTCGGAATGGGCATCGATAAAAAAGATATCAGGCTTATCATCCACTTTAATACACCGGGATCTATTGAAAGTTATTACCAGGAAATAGGGCGAGCAGGAAGGGACGGGAAGGAATCGAATATTTTTCTGCTGCATGATGATTCAGATCTTTCCATACAGAATTATTTTCTTTCAAACGCCTACCCTGATAAAAAACTTATTCAGGACGTCTATAATGCGGTATGCGATTACGGTAAGACGGCGGTCGGCAATAAATCAGAAAAAGAAATTCCCATAAACCCTGAATTTATAGGGACCTTCACGCAGAAGAAGTTGAACCGGGGACTTCTCTATTCCTCTTTAAGCTATCTCGAGGAGGGCGGCTACCTTAAGCTGCTGTCGGAGTTTGACAGAAGATCCACCCTACGGATCAACTATAATAAAGATGAACTCAGACGATTCGTAGAAAACGTTTCCGGCAACGCAATTAAAGAGACCATCCTTCTGCTCCTCAGGGAATACGGCAGCATGGCGATGAATTCGCCCGTTCAATTTTCGGTATCAGACCTTACAAATTATCTTGAATTAACGGAACCTGAAATTGAAGAGGCGCTTATGGTACTTGAAAATCTCGGCGTGATAACTTATAAAAAAGCTTTGGCGAGCGATTCCGTAATCCTAACGTCACCGCGTGTACCGGAAACCCGCCTTTCTATTAATTTCAAGAAAATAAATGAAGCCTACCTTCATTCGCAGAATAAGCTCGATCGAATGGTGGAATATGTCTTCACAGCCGAATGCAGGTTCCGTTATATCCTGAGCTATTTCGGTGAGAATGTCGAGGATTATAAGTGCGGTAAATGCGACAGGTGCACTATGGAAGAAGAAGTCCCTGAATCTGTAAGGGAATATATTTCCGAGCTTATACTAAGAACCGTAAGGATACTTAACGGCAAAACCACAAGGACAGCCCTTCTTAACATTCTTAAAGGAAAAGCAACTGAGAGCAGTCTTACAGGAATCGCAACTTTCGGTTCGTGCAGGAATTATGATCTCAATGAACTTAAAACGGTAATTCAGGACCTGGCAACGCGTAAAAAATTAACCGCGGAAGGATCGGCCTTAAAAATAAATGACGAGGATAGTCTGTTTGTAGATGAAAACGATGACCTTCCTTTCAGTTTCGAAACCGGTTATGAACGGAACCTTGAATTATTTAATCTCCTCCGGGAAATCAGGAATAAAGCATCCCGGAAATTTCTGCAGTCGGCATACCTGATCTGTCCCGACGATGTTTTAAGAGAAATAGCCCGGGTGCGTCCTAAAACAAAGGAGGAAATCCTAACAGTTAAGGGTTTCACTAACCGTATGTTTAATAAAGCAGGGAATGATTTCCTGGAGGCTGTTAATTCATTGGACAGCGATACTAAAAGCAATCTAAAGGAAATGCCTTCAAATATTCAGGAGACCTACCTGCTGCTTAAAAAAGGATATGGACTGTCGGCAATAGCTTCTATGCGGAAACTTTCTGAAGCCGTTATCTCAATGCAGATAGAAACTATCATAGAATATGAACCTGGCACGGCGGTAGAAAAGCTTTTCGGTGATATTGATTATCAAAAAGTAATGGATGAAATAAAGCGTGGAAACACTGAGATAAAAAACCTGAAAGAAAAATTAAATAATGAGGTTTCCTTTCCCCTGCTCAGGATAGCCCTGGCCAAATATAAATTTACTTCTTCTGATTCTTCAGACTATCAACGCGTGCAATAGCTTCATCATAAAATTGTTCCCACAACTCCGGGTTATCATTGAAGTATTCAAATGTTGATTCATATTTTTCTTCTGTAAGACCGTGCCGTTTCAATATTTCAGCCTTCAGATACCCGGTATCGGTGCTGTCATTCTTAATCGTGTCCTGTGCAATCCTTAAATCAACATAGGCATCAACAAACCTTTCGTGATCGGCATCTTTATCGGAACAGGATGTAATTGAAGCAGCTATAAGCAGTACCACGGTGAAAAGGATACCTTTTGCAGCTGTATGAATAAATTCTTGTATAATCAGACACCTCTGGTCTATTTCATTTTTTTGCTGGCTTCAAAAAGAATTTTTTTCTCTTTCTCGCTCAGGTTCTGATAGCCCGACTGGCTTATCTTATCAAGTATCCTGTCAATTTCCGCCTGGGAGATCTCCTCTTTATCTTTTTTATCCTCATCCTTAATCTCATAAAACCTGGCTTCCTGCGCCTCTTCATCCTTACGTTTAAAGGTGTCCTTAATTCCGCCAAAAGGATTGTAGGGTTTCTTAGGCCGGGTCGATGAGCTTCGGAAAATATTTCCCAAAGAAAAGGTAGTCTTCTTATCAACCATTATATAAATAAAGCCTGCAAGCGCCCCCCCGAGATGAGCAAGGTGAGCAACGCTGCCGCCCTGCGGAACAGCATAAAGCTCCAGCAGGATGTACCCGATAATAAGATATTTTGCTTTGATCGGGATAAAGAAATAAAGGAAAATTAAGCGGTTGGGGAAAACCATCGCGAAGGCAATTAATACTCCAAATATAGCGCCGGATGCACCAATTGTAGGAGCCACCGGCTCATTAAATAACGGGGGAAATACCAGCTGTGAAATTCCCGCGGCAACTCCGCACATCAGGTAGAATATAAGGAACTTCTGAGATCCCCACATATTTTCTATTTCAATTCCGAACATCCACAAAGCAAACATATTGAACAATATATGCATAAAACCGCCGTGCATAAACTGGTAGGTAATAAGCTGCCATATCTGGAAGTTATAACCGAGAGGATTAAGAGCAAACCAATGGTCCAGGAAATAAGCACCCGGCACGCCCTGGAAAGTTACCCCCTGCATAATCAGCTGCAGGAAGAATACAACTCCGTTTATAATCAAAAGGTTTTTAATCACTGGGGGGAAAAGACTAAATCCGAATCCGCCCGGACGATAATAATTACTCACTAACTTTTCCTTTAATTATCAATCAAATTTATTTTGAATCACTCAGAGCTTCAACACCCGGAAGAGTTTTACCTTCCAGGAATTCAAGGGAAGCTCCTCCGCCGGTTGAGACATGCGATACTTTGTCTTCCAGTCCTGCTTTTGCAACAGCAGCGGCAGAATCTCCTCCGCCTATTACAGTAACCGCACCTTTCGTTGTGGCTTCTGCCAGTGCCTGAGCAACAGCAAAAGTACCTTTAGAAAAATTTTCCATCTCAAAAACGCCCATCGGGCCGTTCCACACTATGGTCTTTGATTTCATCAGCTCTTCAGAGAACAATTTAATTGTTTCATCCCCTATATCCAATCCCATTTTATCAGAAGGGATGTTCTCAACCTTCACAGTTTCCGAAGGGGAATCGTTCTTAAATTCGGAAGCGACAACAACGTCGAGGGGAAGCAGAAATTTAATTTTAGATCCTTCGGCTTTTTTCAGCACTTTTTTAGCCAGGTCAAGCTTTTCTTCCTCAAGCAGGGATTTTCCGATTTCCTTACCCTGAGCCTTAAAGAAGGTAAAAGCCATACCTCCGCCTATTATCAATGTATCAACCTTATCGAAAAGATTCATTATAACATCTATTTTACCTGATATTTTAGCACCGCCAAGTATAGCGCAATATGGTCTCTCAGATTTACCGAGTGCGGATCCAAGATAGTCAAGTTCCCTCTGCATCAGGTATCCTGCAGCACAGGTTTTAATAAAATGTGTTACACCTTCAGTAGAAGCATGAGCCCTGTGAGCTGTTCCAAAGGCATCATTCACATAAACATCACCCAATACTGCAAGCTTTTCTGCAAATCCACTATCGTTCTTCTCTTCTTCGGGATGGAATCTCAGGTTTTCAAGCAGGATCACCTCGCCGTCCTTCATATCGTCAACCATCTTCTTAACCTCGTCACCTATACAATCGGGCGCAAGCTTAACTTCCTGTCCCAGCAGCTCACTTAGTTTTTCTGCCGCAGGCTTCAGACTGAATTCCGGTTTTACCTTTCCTTTAGGCCTCCCAAGGTGACTCATCAAAATAGCTTTACCGCCATCTTTTATAATTTTTCTGATTGTTGGAATTGAGGCAGTTATTCTCCTGTCGTCGGTCACTCTCTGGTTCTCATCCAGGGGCACGTTGAAATCAACTCTTACGAGCACACGCTTGTCTTTAAGATTAAGTCTATCTATTGAGAGCTTGTTCATAAATATTCCCGGTTTGAAGCCTTAGTAATTAAAAAAATAAAGTTGGCTTGCTGTCATTCCAAATTTATTTCGGAATCTCAGAAGCAATCTTAAGTTATTACAAGAACCTGAAACAATCCTGAAACGAGTTCAGGAGAAAGTTCAGGTTGACTTGAACGTGCTTTACAGCCAGCCTCCTAAAAATTATTTTGCAACTTTTTTCATCAGGTCGACAACGCGGCATGAATAACCCCATTCGTTATCATACCAGCCTACTGCTTTAACAAGGTTTCCGATGGCCATTGTTGAAAGTGAATCAAAAATACATGAAGCGGGATTGCCGACTATATCAGCGGATACAATAGGATCTTCTGTGTATTCCAGGATTCCTTTCATAGCACCATCAGCAGCTTTCTTCATCGCAGCATTTACTTCTTCAACCGTCACTTCTCTCTTCAGTACTGCCACAAAATCTGTAATTGATCCGTCAGGTGTAGGTACGCGAAGAGAAAATCCATCAAGTTTCCCTTTAAGTTCAGGGATCGTTTTGGTAACTGCTTTAGCCGCACCTGTAGTTGTAGGGATTATAGAGAGAGCTGCGGATCTTGCTCTTCTCAGGTCGCTGTGAGGAAGATCGAGCAGTCTCTGATCGTTAGTATATGAGTGAACTGTAGTCATAAAACCTTTCTCTATCCCGAAAGTATCATTCAGAACTTTTACCATCGGTGCGAGACAGTTGGTTGTGCAGGAAGCGTTGGAGATAACCTTCTCGTCTCCCTTGATAACCTCATCATTAACGCCGAGCACTACTGTAGCGTCCACATCGCCCTTGGAAGGAACTGTAAGGATGACCTTATTTGCTCCGGCTTCGATATGCTTCATACAGGCTTCTTTTGTTCTGAATATACCTGTTGCTTCAATAACGACGTCGGCTCCAAGTTCTTTCCACTTAAGGTTTGCGGGATCCTTTTCAGCGGTGATTTTAATTCTGTCGCCGTTCACAATAATATCATTGCCTTCAACCTTTACTTCACCGTTGAACCTTCCATGCACAGAATCATATTTTAAAAGATGTGCTAATGTTTTTGCGTCAGTTAAATCATTAATGCCGACGAAATCAAATCCTCCAAGCGCGAGACTGCGTCTAAATACCAATCTGCCTATTCTTCCAAAACCATTTATACCTACTTTGATCGCCATTCTTAACTCCTATAATTAAAATTTTTATGGTTAATAAAATTACTTAAAGGGCGTCTGAATTTCAATTCAGAAACCATTGAATTATAATAGTTTAATGGAATTGTGACAGCAATTAATCGGTAGGCGGTCTTAAAAAAGTAGAACCTTCGAGCCAGCCGGAGCCGGCCCAAAGGTTTCTAGTTGAGTGGGCAGCAAACTCTTTCCCCTCCATAATGACACAGGAACTATCGGGGTAACAAATTTTCAAACTCTCTTACGGATCTGATTCCGTTTATTCTCAAACTCTGTATATATTTTTCAACTTGTATGCCATTGCTAAAACCGGATTTTTGCCCTTATTTTTAAATATTTGCTTACGACTGCTGATTTAAAATGAGATGTTGTTTTCTTTTGAGCGGTGTGATATTAATCCACTATAAATGATGGCATAAAAAAGACCGTCTGTGTAAGACGGTCTTTTTAGAATTCAGGTTTGAAAGGGCCATCACTATATTAAATAGTTCAGGCTGTATCGGGTGCTTACTTCATAAGGATCATCTTCTTCTCTGAGGTGAAGTTACCAGCTGAGATGCGGTATATGTAGATGCCTGTGGAAACTGACTGACCATTATTATTAAGGCCGTTCCACTTTATATTATATGATCCGGCTTCCCTGTCTCCGTTTATAAGAGTCTTGACTTCTTTGCCGAGTATGTCGTATACACCCAGTTTCACGGTTGACTTCTGCGGCAGTGAGAAATTAATTGTCGTCGCGGGGTTGAACGGGTTAGGATAATTCTGCGACAGACTGAATGTGGAAGGCATCTCTAAAGATACATTCACTTCATTTGAATAACTTACTGAACCATCGAGATCAATCTGCTTGAGTCTGTAAACGTACTTCCCTTCCTTCAGGTCTTTATCCTGGTAGGAATATGATCTTTGTTCCGAGGTTGTCCCGTCACCTTTAATGAAGGCTATTTCCTGGTAAGCTTCATCAGCGGATTTTCTTTCAATCTCAAAACCTTTATTGTTCAGTTGTGTCGATGCAACCCATTTCAGGTTAACAGAACGGCCTTCAGCTGAAGCCGTAAACGATGTCAGTTCAACCGGCACAGCATTCAATCCGCCCGAATAGCATACAACAGAACCGTTCTTGGTTCCAACAAGCAGTTCATAGCTTGCGTTTCCGTCGATCGAAGGGAGAACATTAACTGAGTTGATCCTGTCGCCTGCAAAAGTATGACTGAAGAAAAGCTCGCTGCCTGTTCCGCTTATGCAGTAGAACGTACCATCCTGATCACCGGTAATAACATCATCAATACCGTCATTATTCAGATCGGGCACTGCTGCAACACCATACTGGTAGTTCATCGGGTATACCCAGAGTTCCTGTCCGTTTGCACCGCTTAGACAAAGTACGCCGCCCGAAAATGCCGCTATAAGTATGTCATCTGTGCCGTCACCATTCACGTCTTTTATCCTGGCAATCTGAATCATACCTGTAAATCCATAATTATACTGCCAGACCTGCGCTCCAGTTTCTCCATCTATCCTGTATACGCTGCCGAAGTATTGAGACGATACAACATCCGGCGTCTGACCCGCGATGGGAAGTTCTACAAGTTCCTTGGGTTCATAACCTGTTACAGGGAAAAGCCATACCTGCTGTCCTGTTGCCCCATTCAGACAAATTACGTCGAGATCTGTCGTCCCGTTGTTGCCAACATTTAGAACGGCATCGGGAACTCCGTCACCGGTAACGTCATCAACAGAGATTATGGTCTTGCCGAATGCGAGGAAAGGACCCGGATAATAATACTGCCAGATGATATTTCCGTTAACGCCGTTAAACAGGTAGGCTGTATGATATCCTGTGCCCTGATCATTACCGTCTGCTATAGCAAGAATGTCGGGAACACCATCCCCATTGAAATCACGCTGTCCGTCTACTGCTTCGAAATCACCAAGACTGTAGTTGAAATCATCGCCGAATCCCCAGATGATTTGTCCGTTCATACCGTCTATAGCATAAACGTGCTCATTGCCTCCCCCTGTGCCGATAACGACATCATTCTTTCCGTCGCCGTTCAGATCGCTGACAATCGCCATCGCATCCTGCACACCGTAGTCATTCGACTGCCCGATGGAACCTGCATTCGAATTATTGAAAAAAGTATTAAGCGTCCAGAGCGTATCGTTATATCCTGCCGCTGCACCATCCAGCGCCATTATAAAATAATTATCCGTTGCTATAATAACATCACTTATACCATCGCCGTTAATATCATTGATCGGTTTCAATCCTTCCACACGGTATTCCTGGTAGCTCGTCCTGGGATTATCAGGCACCTGGTACGACCAGAACTGATAACCGATCGTGTAGTCACCTGCTTCACCGTTTCCTGATACAGAAACAGTTTTTACAGGAATTACGGGATCATTTGATTGAATGAAAAGCGTATCTTCATAGAATCCTGCCTCAGATGGTGTAAACCTCAGGCGTATAACCGCAGTGTCAGCGGGCTGAACCTGGAAAGGTATGCTTTCACTTTCAAAGGAGAACTCCGGCAGATTAAAGTGCATATCCGAAATTTCCAGCGGAGCATCACCGATATTGTATATATTAAAATACCAGTAACCGCTGCCGTCGGCGTTAACCCATACATTGCCGAAGTCATGGGAATCATCACTTAAGACAATGGAGGGACCGTTTACAACCCCCTGTCCTGATAAATCAACATCAAAAGAAGGAGTAACAACATCATTGCTTAATATGGTCATTGTACCTGTGAAGAATTCAAATGCAAGCGGATGAAAATCCACCTGAACATTATGGCTTCCACCCGGAGGTACAGTGAATGGGAATGATCCTTCCGGCGAGCTGAAAGCAGAATTAACAAAAGAACTATAATTTACATCAAGATCAGCCGTGCCGATATTTGAAACTGTAACTGTCAAATGAGAAGTATCTCCTACAGTGGTTTGAGGAAATATCAGCGCAGTTGGTGAAACCGTAATATGAGGTGATCCTTCTCCACTCAGGTCATATTTAAATAATTGTCTTCCTGTAGAAGCCCCTACAGGTTCAGCCATCAGCCAGAAATATGATCCGTCCCATGCAAGTCCCCGCGGGTTCTGCCTTGTACCTGGAACTTCAGGAACATGCCAGGAAAACAGCGTATCTTTTGTAGCAAGATCAACCGCATAAATATTTTCAGGGTCTCCATTAAAACCATCCATCACATAAAATAAAGTATCCCCTTTAACCGTTATTCCGGTAGGCTGAGTTCCGAAAACCTGGATAGTATCGACAAACTGTTTAGTATTGACGTCAATCTTATACAATGCAGCACTGGAATCGGGGTAATAAACAGATATCCACAGACCAGTACCATCCCATGCTGTTCCGCCGATGATACCAATCATAATCCGAATATTTGTATAGAATCTAAAACATGCTCCGGATTGTGAAACCTTGAATATATCGCAACAGGCAGCACTTTTCCTTCGAACATACCAGAAATCCGTTCCATCGAATGCCAGTCCCTGCGACTCATTCATTGCCGGATAGTTAAAATTTATGGTTGAAAGATAATTACCATTTGCGTCTACAGATTTGATTATACCGCTTCCTGCACTTGAACTGTATGATGAAATCCAATAGCTGCCATTGGCATAAACGAGACCGTAACCATAACTAAAAAAAGTTTCAGAAGGCAGGTTGACAATTTCCACGAGGGATTGTGAGAAACTATGTGTACAGAGCAAAAGAAACAAAATGAAGTATAATTTTTTCATTTGCATCTCCCTTATTTTATTGTGGAAAGAAAGAGTGATTTAGAATTACATATCCGATAAAATCAATTACTTCTTGGATGTTCAGCGGACCATTTTTTTATATAGCGGGCAATTTCAGTTGTAGCCGCACCTGGAGTAAACAATTCACCTACTCCTATTTCACGAAGTGCCTTAATATCCTCTTCAGGAATTATACCTCCGCCGGTCAGAAGCACATCATCAATCCCTTTGTCCTGCATAAGCTTCTTTATCCTGGGGAATATAGTCATATGCGCACCTGATAAAATACTTATCCCTATCACATCAACGTCCTCCTGCACAGCGGCTTCCACTATCATTTCCGGGGTTTGTCTGAGCCCGGTGTATATGACTTCCATACCCGCATCACGGAGTGCAGCCGCTATTACTTTAGCTCCGCGGTCATGTCCGTCAAGTCCGGCTTTTGCTACCAGAACCCTTATCTTTTTATCCATTTTATTCAACCTTTATTTGTTACAGCATTACGAATTATTTCAGCGAATTCTTTCATGGAACCATCGGCATATACCTTAAATCTTGGTCTGTAATTAAAATCGCTGCTGAATCTCGGTATAATATGAAAATGAAAGTGGTATACTGTCTGTCCCGCTGCCGCCCCGTTATTAATTATTACATTAAAACCGTCGGCTTCAAGACTCTCCTGAATTATACCCGACATCATCCGGGTTACCCTGGTCAGTTCCGAGAGATATTCTTCAGGAAGTTCAAGGAAATTACAGAAATGCTTCTTCGGAATAACAAGGGTATGACCATAATTAACGGGCCGGATATCAAGAATAGCCATCACCAGCTCATTCTCATATAATATTTCGGCTTCCCCCCTACGACTGATAATATCACAAAATATACAATCCATATTCAAAAATAATCTTAATTTATTTTGAAGGCAAAAACAGTTTTCAATCCCGGGCCTTAATCAGGTGTTTTAATCAGCAAGGTATTCATTTCTTCTCCCGAATACACCGAATAATCCTCCGCTGTGAAGAAAGAGTATATTTGTTTTTTTATTTTTAACGAGGTAATTATCATGATAAGCATAGAAGGCCTTGCCGGTATAGGCGGGATCGAGGAGAACTCCGGTTTCCCGGAAGAACTTTTTTACAAACCCGAGCTTATCACGGCTGATCTTCTTATATCCTTCTTCAGAATATCCATCTAATATTACAAGGTTATCGGGATTAACCTCTTTCGGCAGTTTATAATCCAGCACGGCTCCCTGAGCAAGCTGAAGAATTTTTTTCCTGATAATATTTTCAGGATAAAGAACGTTAACGGCATAAACCTTTAAACTGAGATTATTCTGAGCCAGGCCTGCCAATATTCCCGCTGCCGTTCCGCCTGTTCCGGCAGCTGTAAGTATGCCGCCTGTTTTAGTAATGTCAATCTGGCTTAGCAGCTCCTTCACGAATGAAATATATCCCCAGATTCCAAGAGTTGTTGAACCTCCTTCGGGAATGACGTATACGTTACGTCCCTTTTCAGTCAGGATCTCACTTTCCTCCTGCATTATTTCATTTACGAAATCGTAGTTTTTCTTATTTAGAAAGAATATTTCGGCTCCGGTTAGCTTATCAAGGAAAAGATTGCCGTCAGCGGAAGGCTTATCCTTTCCCCACAGAAAAAGTTTGGTCTTCATACCCAGTTTTGCAGCAGCAATAGCGGTCGCCCTTGCATGGTTCGACTGATCACCTCCGCAGGTAAAAATATATTCTGCTTTTTCTTTTTTTGCCTTTCCCAGAAGGTATTCAAGCTTTCTGATTTTATTGCCTGATAATTCTGAACCGGTCAGATCATCACGTTTCATACGAAACTTTTTGCCCTCAAATCTGATTTCCTGAACAGGGGTTGGTATATTCGCCAACAGAATTCTTTCGGGTTCTTTCATTCTTTTTCTTTCTGCAGCCGTGAGTAATAGAGCCGCGCCCGTTTAAGGTCATCGGGTGTATCTACAGCAAGATTTTCATAGTTAGTTACCACTACTTTTATCTTGAACCCGTTTTCAAGCATCCTCAGCTGTTCAAGTTTTTCTATTTGCTCAAGATCTGTAGGGGCAAGACTGGTAAATTTCAGCAGGTAATCCCTTCTATACACGTACAATCCGATATGCTTGTAAATTTCGGCTTTGGTGATATGATCAAACATCGTTTTAGCATCCCTAACATAAGGAATAGGGGATCTTGAAAAATAGAGGGCAAAATTATTATAATCGAATACTACTTTTGTTACATCAGGGGATTTCAGTTCATCGACACTGTCTATTTTTTTAGCAAGAGTTGATACGTTGACAGAAAGATCAAAGAGAAGGGGTTCAACCGCCTGGTCGATCATTATTCCCTGTATAAATGGCTCATCCCCCTGTATATTAACAATAATTTCTGAGTCCGGAAGCTGCCTTGCAACATATGCGATCCTGTCGGATCCTGTCGCTATGTTCTTAGGAGTTATGAATACCCTGGCGCCGAAATTTCTGGAGACTTCAGCAACTCTCTCATCATCGGTTGCAATGATCACTTCACTAAGGAGACGTGATGTTATTGAACTTTCGTAAGTATGCTGAATCATAGGCTTGCCGCCGATATCGGCCAGCGGTTTCCCCATCAGTCTGCTCGAAGCAAAACGTGCAGGAATAATTCCGACTATCATCTTAACTCTCAATATTCACAGGATTCACAGTTTCTCAACTGCTGTAATAATTAGAAGATATAATATCCCTTACTTTTCCCATAAGGTCAAGTTCATCATTGCGGGTTTCAATTTTAGTTGTTGTTACAAGTTCACTGAATGTAATCCTTATCGTGCCTTTATTGATCCTGAGTGATCCTTTAGGCAGAAGTTTATCTGAATCACGTATCGTCACCGGTATAATAGGAAAATCAACCTGACTTGCAAGATGAAAGGCTCCTCTCTTGAAGGCCTGCAGTTTTCCGTCTTTACTTCTGGTGCCTTCCGGAAACAGGATCATAGAAACCGCTTTGGATTTCATCTTATGCCTTGCTTTGTGGATACTCTTCAGCGCCTTTTCAGCATTGCTTCTGTCTATTACAATATGCGGTCCCGTTAAAAGCTGCCACCCGAACAATGGGATCTTAGCTAATTCTTTCTTGAATACAAATCCTGATTTGCCCGGAATTGTGTACTGCAGCGCTGTAATATCAAACTGGCTGATATGGTTGGAAACAAAAATAAAAGGACCTTCCCCGGTTATATTTTCCAGTCCTTCTGCCTTAACTTTAACACCGCTGATGAATAATATCCCTGCACTAAATAATTTAGTTATGTATTTATAGGTGAAAAATGATCTGTCAAGCAGGCCTGAAAGCAAAGCAAGAAATGAGATAATTGTGGTGTAGAGAATTATGAAGAAGATTTTAACGTAAAACAACCCTAAGTCTCCTCAAGAGAAATATCATCTTCCCTTATCCCGCACTGCATTACGTACTTTCTGATCGCGGTTACCCGGTTGGAAATTGAAGGATGGCTGTAAAAATACCATTCAACTAACGGGTGAGGATTTATATCCGCAAGGTTCTGATCCGTAAGCTTATTCAAAGTGGATATAAATGCCGCGGGTTTTCCTGTAGCTGACACAGCATACTCATCGGCTTCATATTCAAACTTTCTTGATAACAGATTGGTTAACGGAGTCTCTATTAAGCCGATCAGCATAGCCCAAACTGACAGTAATGGTAAAGCGGCTATTTCCTGCAGCCTTGAAAATCCAAACCAGTTAATTGATAAACTGTAAAAATATGCGATCAGGAAGAGGGTCCCGAAACTTGCCGCAGTGCCGATCACAATATTTTTTATTATATGTTTTCTTTTATAATGGCCGAGCTCATGAGCAATTACAGTTTCAATCTGATCATGATCATAATTGTCAAGCAGTGTGTCCCCCAGTAGTATCCGCTTCGATTTTCCCAGTCCTGTAAAAGCGGCATTTGCCTTCTTCGTGTTCTTACTCATATTGAATTTGAAAACATTCTCAACTTTAATCCCGGCATCTTCAGCTATCCTGGTAATTCTTGTTTTAAGATCCGCGTCTTCGAGGGGAGTGATTTTATAAAATAAAGGAAGAACGATAACCGGCAGTAACCTTGCAAAGACAACAGAAATAATGAAAAGAACTATCGCGAAGGGAAGCCACCACAGCCCCCCGAATTTATTTATAATAAAATAAAATATAAGAAGTACTGGTATGCCTATGATGAGTGAAACAACAAGTCCTTTGAAATTTTCGAATATCCATTTCCCAAAAGTCTGATTGGAAAGTCCGTATTTATGCTCAAGATAAAAATCCTTGTAGTAGCTAACCGGGGAAAAGAGGATAATCCCGGCCATACCTGTTATCAGTATGAAGGCAAGGAATAAAAGGTATGCATTGCTGATATAATAACCCAGGAAATTCTCCAATGCAAGACTGAAATGATAATAGACGAATGCGACGATCAGTACAAAGCTCACCGCACTTTTGGCAATTCTGATACCAAGTTTTATGTTATTATATTTTTTTGATTTCACTTAATAAAGCTATGGAGAGCCTGATTTAAGTTCAACTCATAAGGTGATCTAAAATACAAAAAGCTCTGTTAAAAACTAAATAAAGTTTTATATCATTCTTAAATCATCCTGCGGAAGCCATCCGAGTTTGCCGTCCTGTAATTTTATCCTGTAGTAATTGTCTACCTTATCCTCTATCTTAACTTTTAACCCTTCATGGATCACGAATGCATCCTTACTGTCAGGATCAGGAGAAAGTTTGGCTGTGGCCGACTGCTGAACTACTACCCCGTTTTTAATGTTGAACTCGCGGTTATATTTAATTACTGAGATTGCCAGAGAAGCAGCAAACAGGAACAGAACAGCAATTCCTGAAAAGAAGGCAAGTCTCTGGTAATTAGCATGGCGTGTGAAGAAATAAAAAATAATAAGTCCTATTAGCAAAAGATAAAAAATGTATGAAAGGTATACCCACCCCGAAAAGGGCAATAATGCAAGAAAGCTTTCCCACCACTGGAAAATAAAAAAGCCCGGAAGCGTGTTTATCCTGTCGATCGTCCTGGAATTCGCCAGTGCAAGGTTATGCCTTATATCCTCGTCGCCTGGCGACAACTTAAGCGCCTTTTCATAGTTAAGTATCGCATATCCCAGGTTTCCCTTCCTGTAATAAGAATTCCCGAGGTTATAATATAATTCCGCGCTCTCGTAGCCTTCGTTAAGCACCTTATTATAGGCCTGTACCGCTTTATCATACTGCTGCTTCTGATAGTAATCATTACCTCTTTCCATAAAAGTCTGAGGCTGGGCTGCCAAGACAGCCGGAACGAGAAGCAGAAACAGAAGAAGTTTATTACGCAGCATTTTTCTTAAGGGATAAAGATTTTTCAATTTCAGTTATTATATGAGAAAGTTCATCATACATTTCGGCAACTGCCGCGGTCTCACTTTCCTTGGGGGCAAAACGAATGAACTCGCATTTATTCGCGACTCTTTCAAACTCCGCAATCAGTTCTCTGCTGAGACCTCTTTTCTGCAGTTCAGCAGCAGCTCTGTCTACACCAAGTTCCGATTTCGGAATATGGAACTTATCCTCAAGGTACCCGAAGAGAGCAAGTGAGATCTCAGAATAGAAAGCATTATGGTCGCCGGCATCCATCAGAGCTTTTGCCTTTTTAAGTCTCAGTCTGGCAGCCTTCTGAGCCCGCTGGTACCGCATTAGCTGTACATTGCCGGCAAGCTTATCCTCTCTCCTTCTCCACACAACAAGTCCTAATCCCAGTATAAAGGGAAACCCCACAGCGGCCCAGAAACCGAAGCGGTTCAGTATGAAATTCCCTGACCTGTGAAGCGATTCAACGTCAGTCTTAATGTAACGTATATCCTCACCCAGCATTTTAACATCTTCTTTACCGGCATATTCCTGCGTATTAGCATTAGTTCCCTGTTCCACATTGAGTGAATAAGCAGGGGTACTTAAGGTGACATACGATTTTTTGTTTATATCGTAATAAGAAAATTTTACGGACGGAATTTCTTTCTTTCCCGCATCACGGGGAACAATGAGATACTCGGCTGTTTTCTTTCCTGAAATTCTACCGATCCTGTTTACCTGCTCATTTACCTTCGGCTCATACTGTTCGAACCCCGCAGGCAGGTTAATTTTAGGCATATCGAGCAGACTTATGTTCCCTGTGCCGCTTATCGTAATTTTCATCGTTACCGGTTCATTTGTTTTTGTCGTTCTTTTATCAACCTGAGAATCCATTGAGAAATTACCAACCGCTCCATTAAACGAATCGGGCACATCAGCAGAAGGCAGGGGCTGGACGTTTATTTTAAGCGAGTTCGATTTTGCTGTAAAGTTTACTGTCTGCCCTATTCCGAAAAAAGGGTCGTTAAAGAAATCATCGAATACATTGTTGCTTTTTCTTTTATTCCGGATCTGAACGGGAACATCGAGCTCAAAAGGAGTAACATTCAGTTCACCTGTCTGCGTAGGGAAAAGAGCAACCTTCTTAAGTACACCCACCCTGTACTTTTTTCCCTGGTATGTTTCTGTTGTAAATGAAATATTACCCGGAGTTTCCAATTCCTCTGCCCAGAAACCGGGATACTGGGGAAGTTTGCTTATTGACATCTGAGATGCGATGCTAAGTCTTGTGTAAAGCTTATAGGTCACCGTAACTTGTTCACCCATGTAAGCTTTCTGCCTGTCTGCCGTAGCCCTTACAAATACGTTCTGCGCTATTTCATCGTTACTTACTCCCGAGGAATTCTGATTAGTGTTCTGCCGCGTTCCGGGGTTGGAAGAACCTTTTTCAACCTGGATAGTGATAGGATCGGTTTTATAGGGAGTACCTTTATACCTGATGGCGGCACTGCCGATAGTATACTTGCCTAAATTTTTCGGCTGAAGATAAAATGAATAAGAAAGTGAAGCCGAAACAGCCCCGTTAATGATCTGCATGCTGGTCGACTGATTGGGTCCGCTCAATACCATAAATCCCGCAAAATCGGGAGCGTTAAATCCGCTTAGACTATTTACATCAGTTCCTTCGAAGGTAAACGTCACCTGAAATCGGTCGTTCAGTCCTACCGTGGTATTATCCACAGAGGCAGAAAATGACTGAGCAATAACTGCCGGAGGAATAAAAAGCAAAGTCAACAATATGCACGATAAATATTTTTTCATCTCAAAAAGATTTACCAGTCCTTATCAGTTTTTATGGGAGTACCTTTCTGTATCCTTAGTTTCTTCTGCAGGGCCTTTTCATTGTTTTTCAGTGCCTGCAGAATCCTTTCAGCTTCTTTTTTAGATATCTTATTCTGCTGCTGTTTCTGCTGAGTCGCGTCCTGTTTAGCTTCCTGGTTTTTTTGATCCTGCTGGTTCTGCTGATTTTGTTTATTCTGCTGATCTTTTTTCTGCTGATCCTTATTCTGCTGCTGGTCTTTATTCTGATCTTTGTTCTGGTCTTTGTTCTGCTGGTTCTTATCCTGATTCTGTTTCTGCTGGTTCTTCTGATTTTTCAGTAAGTCAAGGGCATAGGACAGATTATACTTTGTCTCTTCATCATTCGGATTAATTTTCAGGGAATTTTTGTAGGCTTCTATGCTCTCTTTGATCTGTTTCGACTTTAGGAGTGAGTTGCCGATATTATGATACACCTTAGCTTTTTCTTCTTTTGTTTTAGCCTGTGAGAGAGCGGTTTTGTAAGAATTTAAAGCTTCATCATATCTCTGCTGCTGGTAGTACGCATCGCCGAGATTAAAATTTGTAATGAAATTTTCAGGGGCTTCATCCAGACCCTTTTTGAAGTTAACCTCAGCGTCAGCAAATTTTTTGTCTTTATACTTTTCCACACCATTATTATTCAGACTGCGCAGGCTCTGTGCCTGCAGTACACTCATTGCTGAGAAAGCAATCAGGCAGAATAATATTAAATGCATAAACTTCATTCTCACACCTTCTGTTCTATTCCTAATTTCCTGTTAAGCCTGTCAAAAAGCAGAGATCTTCTGTCTGAAATAAAAAATTCCAGTACAAGCAGAATAATTGCCGGAGCTAAAAAATAGTAAAACCTGTCCTCGTAATCAGTAACTTTCCTTACCCCGAACTCACTTTTCTCCAATGACGAAAGATCACTGTAGATCCTGTCAAGGTAATCATCATAAGTTGCGGCCTGGAAATATTTTCCGTCACCCGCGGAGGCGATCTGCTTTAAAGTAGTATCATCCAGTTTTGTAAGAACGATATTCCCGTTCTCATCCTTTTTATAGTCAACCTGCTGTCCCTGCGCGTTATAAACGGGAATAGGAGCCCCGGTCAGCGAACCCAGTCCTATTGTATAGATCTTTATTCCCTTGTCCTTTGCCCCTTCAACAGCCTGCATGATATCGCCTTCGTGGTCCTCTCCATCGGTAATGATCACTATTACTTTCTGAGTACTGGTTTTGTAATCAAAAGATTTAGTTGCCAGGTTGATCGCCGAAGCTATTGCCGTACCCTGCTGGGGAACAGAATTAACATCCACAGCCGAAAGGAATAGATTAGCTGCGGAATAATCAGTTGTAAGGGGGAACTGAACAAAAGCATCCCCGGCAAAAATTATCAGGCCTATCCTGTCCCCTCTCAATTTATTTATCAGGCTCGATATCTGGTACTTTGCCTGGTCGAGTCTGTCGGGTTTAATATCCTGCGCCAGCATACTGCGCGATACATCAAGAGCTATAAATACATCTATGCCTGTCTGCTTAACCTCCTGGACCCTGGTTCCGACCTGCGGATTAGCGGCGGCAAAGATCAGCAGAATAAGGGCAAAGAGAACCAGGCCGATCTTAAACCAGTTTTTCAGTATGCTGAAGTCGGGAAACAGCACTTTGTGAAGTTTCCTGTCGGCAAATCTCTCAAGCAGCTTTTTACGGTTCCGGTTCAGGTACCAGAAAAACAGCACCAAAACGGGTACCGCATAAAGCGCGTTTAAATATTCAGGATGTGCGAAACGAAACATGGAATCAATTAAAAATTAAGAATTAAAAATTAACAATTAAGCCATTTAACCATTTATATTATTCATTATTCATTATTCATTCTAAATTATTCATTATTCATTGCTCCCTAAGGGAGTTTCCTTAAGACTGTGCGTGACAGCGATACCTCGAGGAATAGAAGGAAGATACCGCCGCCAAGCCAGCCGTAAAAAAGTTCCTTTGCATTTCTGTATGAGGTGATTTCAACTCTTGTTTTTTCAAGCTTATCTATTTTATCATAAATATCTTCCAGGGTCCTGTTATCGGTCGCCCTGAAGTACTGTCCATCTGTTATCGATGCAATTTTCTGAAGCACAGCCTCATCAATTTCCACGGGCGCCATCTGGTACCTGATGCCGAAGGGAGTCTGTACCGGGAAAGGGGCATTCCCGCGGGTTCCGACACCGATCGTATAAACTCTTATCCCGAAGGTCTTTGCAATTTCGGCGGCAGACACGGGATCCACCTCACCGGCATTATTCACGCCGTCTGTCAGCAGGATTATGATCCTGCTTTTAGCATCGCTGTCCTTCAGCCGGTTAACACCGTTGGCAATAGCATTTCCAATAGCTGTCCCATCCTCTATCATTCCGCTTTTAATCTGACCAAGCAGATTTCTAAGTACAGGATAATCAACAGTTAAAGGGCACTGAGTGAATGCGTCTCTCGCGAAGACAACAAGTCCGATCCTGTCGGATGTACGACCTTTAATAAAGTTATCAATCACATTTTTGGCTGCCTCAAGCCTGTTCGGCTTCAAATCCTCCGCGAGCATACTTCCTGAAATATCAAGAACCATGGCTATGTCGATACCCTCGGTATAAATATTTTCGCCTGAGGAAAAGGTCTGGGGACGAGCAAGCGCGACGATAAAAAGCGCAATGGCCAGCAGTCGAAGTACAAACGGAAGATGCCGCAGCCTCTCTTTAAAAGTGGGAGCAAATCCTTTAAGGAATCCCAGGGATGAATATTTAACCGAAGGCTGACGTTTAACTCCCTTCCAGAAATACCACGCGGCCATGACCGGTATAACGATCAACGCGAATAAGATCCACGGATATGCGAATGTTATATCATTGAACATCTTCAGTCACCTCAGTCACTATTTCATCCGATCCGGATTTCGTTTTCTGTATTATATCCGCGGCCTGTTTCATCATCTCTTCATTTACAGATGCCATCGGCTGATACTTAGCAAATTTCACCAGGTCGGCATTGCTTAAAAAATTCTCCGTATCTGTTATTATCGTCTCAGTTCCAGTTCTCTTCCGCAATTCATCGAGTGCTTCACCGGAGGTCATTTCAAGCGCGGGCAGATCAAACCTTTCCTCAAAATATTTCCTGATGATCTCCGTGATCTCGGAATGATATTCCTTAACCATTCCCTTCTGCCACAGCTGCTTTTCCCGCAAAGCCCTTAAAGATCTCAACGCGGTAATATGCGCGGGAACTTTAATCACCACTTTCTCAGGAACATACCCGGCTTTTTTCTCCTGGTATTTCCGGTAAGCATAGTACGCGGCGGCAAGTATTATTAGTCCTACAACCACCCACAAAGCGATCCACCGCCAGTCGAGCGGGATCTTCAGCGGTTCCTTAACATCCTTTATTCCCGCTTCAGGATCAACTTTCAGGGGACGCACAGTAAAAAATACTTTAGCGGTAGACAGAACCTTTTCAGCCGTATCACCCTTAGCCTTATAGTAAACCAGGACAGGCGGAACAGTAACATCCGAAGAATCATACTTTGAAAAAGTATAGCTGTAAGTTATAACCTGTTTACCGCCGGATTCCTCTTTCTGAGGAGCCTGCTGACTAATAAGCTCCATACCGGCGAGAGTATCACTTACAGCGGGACCGTTAACAATAAGATCCTTGCGGGCCTTTACCTGTATCGTATAATGGATATAATCGCCTATCTGATAGGCGCTTGTATCAGTCGAAGCCTCAACAGAAATATTCTGTGCGGAAGAAAACCCTGCCGGTGCACAAATAAATATCAGAACAATAAAAAATCTTTTTACCATCTTCTCTCACGTAATCTGAAGAATTGTACAAGAGGCTTTACGTAATCATCGCCGGTCTGCACCTCGATGCTGTCGAGTCGGCTCGAAATAAACAACGATTTTCTCTGCTGGATCATATTCCTTCTGACTTCTTTCAACCTGTTCCGGATTTTTATACTGCTGGTATCCACCCAACGTTCCTCGCCCGTTTCAGCGTCTGTGAGTTTTACCAGTCCCATTGCCGGTATCTCACTCTCACGCTTATCGTTCAGCACAACACCTATAAGGTCGTGTTTCTTCCCGATGATGCGGAGGATCTTTTCATAGCTCGAATCCATAAAATCGGACAGCAGAAAAACGATGCTTCTTTTTTTGATAGTGCTGTTCAGGTATTCGAGTGCGGCTTTCAGGTTAGTAGACTTACCTTCAGGTTCAAACGAAAGGACCTCACGTATAATACGGAGGACGTGACTGCGGCCTTTACGGGGCGGAACGAACTTTTCAATTTTATCGGTGAACAGGATCAAGCCGACCTTATCATTATTCTTCAAAGCAGAGAAAGCGAGGATTGCGCTCAATTCAGCGGCCACCTGCTGTTTAGTCTTTTCAACCGTTCCGAAGATAAGCGAACCGCTTAAGTCGACCATGAGCATCACAGTAAGCTCACGTTCCTCCTCGAAAATTTTAATGAACGGATGACCGAACCTCGCGGTAACATTCCAGTCGATATTCCTTATATCATCGCCGAACTGGTACTCGCGCACCTCAGAGAACTCCATTCCGCGTCCTTTGAACACAGAGTGGTACTCACCGGAGAAGACCTGGTTGACCAGACCCTTCGTCCTTATCTCAATCTGCCTCACCTGTTTCAATAACTCTTTAGTTAACACTACTTTTAATTGTCAAATGGTTTTATTGTTTAATTGTTTAATTGTTAATTATTAATTGTTAATTATTAATTGTTAATTGCTTTGCTACGGTACCTCGATCTTATTCAATATCTCCTGAACAATAAACTCCGACGTTATCTCCTCAGCCTCCGCCTCATACGTAACCGCCACCCTGTGTCTCATCACGTCCAGGCAGATAGCGCGCACGTCCTCAGGGATCACGTAGCCTCTTCTCTTAATAAACGCCATGGCCTTAGCGCCGAGGGCAAGGTTAATTGAAGCACGCGGGGAACCGCCGTACGCGATAAGGTCGGTAAGATTATCAATCCGAATTGTTTAGGAGAGCGCGTCGCAAAAACGATATCGAGAATATACTTCTCAATCTTTTCATCGACGTAAACATCGTGCACGAGGTTTCTTGCCTTAAGGATATCATCCGTAGAGATCACGGGGTTAATCCTATCCTCAACAAAGTTCACATTATTGCGCATGATCTTCATTTCTTCATCGCGGGAAGGATAAGTTATTTTCACCTTCAGCATAAAGCGGTCGACCTGCGCTTCCGGAAGAGGGTATGTTCCCTCCTGTTCAATCGGGTTCTGGGTAGCCAGCACGAGGAAAGGCTCCTGAAGGTAGAAAGTCTCCTCGCCGATAGTAACCTGGCGCTCCTGCATTGCCTCGAGGAGAGCGCTCTGCACTTTAGCGGGCGCACGGTTAATCTCATCCGCAAGAATGAAATTAGCGAAGAGAGGGCCCTTACGGATAAAAAAGTTCCCTTCCTTCTGGTTATAGATCATCGTTCCTACAAGATCAGCCGGCAGGAGGTCGGGTGTAAACTGAATACGCTGAAACTTTGCCTTCATTGCGGCAGCAAGCGACTTAATCGCGAGAGTTTTCGCTAGTCCCGGCACACCCTCAAGCAGAATATGCCCATTGCCGAGCAGGCCGACGATCAGTCGCTCAACCATAGCCTTCTGACCCACGATCACCTTGCCGATTTCGCCCGTCAGCAGGTCAATAAACGCGCTTTCCTGTTTAATTTTCTCATTAAGTGCAGAAATATCCAAGATTTACCTCATCATTTTGTGAGTTATCGATTAAATTTAAAATAGATTAGCAAAATACACCAAATACCCGGTAGTCTGATTAGACGGTCTCAAACATAAAAATGTTGCATTTCTTTTGCAAAAAAGTGGGCTACCGGATAAATTTTGGTATGAATCTGCCCAATAAAAACTTTTAATACCCCTAATTTTAAAAGTTTCTTTTCATCCAAAATTAAATCCTACAAGTCAAAAAGATCAAATAATTAGATTTGTTCTATTAGCTTACTATTTCTTGATCGATGGAATCACGCTGGTAGGTTTAAAGTTTGCAGGATTCAGGATAGGCAAATAGAATTTATTCAGTATCGATCCTTCAGTTTTAGAAAACAATATTCCTCTTATTGTGGATAAAGAAATGCTCAGCAATGTTTGCATAAAATGATCGGGTAATTTCGGAGCATTTTTACCCTTCCCTGGTACTATATCTTTCAGATTATTTACAATGAATGAAACCCGGGCAATCAGTTCACAAACAATTTTCTTAACTTCTTTATCAACATATACTGTTATAATTATATCGAAACCAATTATCTTCTCTTCATAGTTTACGAAAGTAGCCGGTATTATCTGGAAATGTACATTCTCATTTTGAATGGAATCTAGCTCGGGAATATCGTTTAACGAAAATCTGATTGTTTTTATTTCTTTTATACCGAAATTAATGCTTATTTTCTTTTGTTCTGGCATATCAGGCTGCTTTATTCGGTGGATTGTCTGGGTAATAATTTATTGAATCAGTCACCGCAATGGTATTTCCTATTGAAAGTTTATCTGAATCGTGTTTTCCTTGTTGTCCCGAAGTTGTAGGGAAAACAACTGATGTATTATTACTTGAAGTTGTATTCATACAATAAAAGTTAATAAACTGATTATAATGATTTTCAGAATAAATGTGTTTGAATTGGCGAAACAGAAACGGAAGAAACCGATCTGTGATTTCCTCCCTGGTAAATAGAAACTGCTGTTCCAAAACAGTTTCTATTTTAGCTAATGATTTAATTGTAAAATTGTGGTTGCCCGATAACCATTTACTTATTTCAGATTCTTTTTTTTCTAATTTATCCGCCAAATCTCTTTGGGTTAAATCTTTGTTTTTAAGCATAGCATTAATCTGCGAAGCAATATCCATTGAAAGACGAACATAATTTTTAGTATCCTCAGGTATAGATTCTAAAAATTGATTGAAAAATTCCTGCTCGTTTTTGTCGGTTTTTATTTTATCCTTCATTCTAATCCTCAAAATTCTAAATTATCCAATTGCCCTTCAAACCCATTTTCATTTAAAGCAATTGAACCCCTTTAAATTAAATCTTATAGCCTCCTCTATCTTCATTAAACGGTTTACTTCTCTTTCGAGAGGTGGATTTTCATCCAGTTTTCTCGTCCGTTTCTTTTTTACACCTCCGGAACCAAATAACAGAACCACATTATCAAACAAAATACAATAGATTCTTAATTCTTGTGATTCTAATAACCTGAACACATTATGACTTTTAGGTGATTCACGTTTAAAGAAAGAACTTTGAATTCCGTTTCTCTTTGAAATCATCTGAATTCTGAGAAATATTTGGTCTAAAATTTCTTTATGTGAATCTTGAAATTTTGTTGTAAAACTCTCTAGCTCAGTATAATATTTGTTGTCAAATTTAACAGTGCATACTGCAGCTTTTTCTCCGGATAACGCTTTTATATTAATTATCGAAAACTTCACTTATAAGTTAAGTAATATTTGGTGGAAAAATCAACTAAAAAATGTGCCCTGGTTCAAGAAATACCCTTCAAAAGAGAATAATTAACTTATTCTAACGCAAGTTTAATGTTTTGCTCTGACGATTCTCACTTTAAGAATTCACTCATTACTTCCTAAAAAATGAATCGGATGAAGAGGTAGCCAATTCTTTTCCTCATCTGTTAGTTTATCATAAAATTGTTGCCATAATGAAATAAAATTTTCAAAGTCTATTAACTTAACGTGTATATGGGAATCTCGTGCAAACCTTTCAGATTCTGAAGTAAAGCCGCCAGAGGTTACAAATAAACCAATGTCACCTTCTTTATTTAAAAGCCCTGTCAAGCTGTGAATCTCAGTCAATGTGGATTTAGCATCCGGACGATGTTTTACTTGAATTTTAATACGTGGGGTTTTTGCTCCAAGAGGATCCTGGTAAGCAACTATATCTATTCCTCCATCCCTGCCCTTGGGAGAAATAAAGGGAATGTAATACCCCATTGCTTTGAGAAGTGCGGCAACCATATCCTGAAACTCATAAGGATTCTTACTTATCAAATAATTCCTTAGCCCGGTTAGAGCTTGTTCTTCAAGTTCCTCAAGAGTGGCCTTCTGAACTTGATTATCATCCGTTTCTGTTAGTTCCTCCGGACCATCATCCACGGTAATTTTTTTGTGTTCAGCGTGCCATTTTCTGTATTCTGAAGACGCCTTTTTAAGGAAGCCGACTGGACCGAGTTTCATGGCTTCTTCACCATCCTTAGTTATACTCCAGATGCCCTTAAATCTTCGAAGAAAGCCAGCTTTTGAACAATCAATTGAATAAAAACGCATAATCGATACCCAACGCGTATATCCTGTTTTTTCATAACTTCCTCTTTCCCAATCATTTAAGTCAAGACTTTGATCAATTTCTTTAATCATTTCACTTCCACGCATCTCCCCACCCGATTTTCTAATTAATAACATTGCAGCATATACTGTTTTAACGCCTACCTTTCGTGTATCGGATAAATTTTGATATTCAGCATCAGATCTTAGTTTTTTATTTAGTATTTCATTTATTTCATTGTCCATTGTAGCCTCATCAAGTAATGATTGAACATTTTTAATATTTTCCTACAGATTCAGAGAATTTTCTGGTTTATAATTGATTGATGTCAAGAGATGGAGTTGCTTAGCCATATTTATAATTGGATTAAAATCTATTTTTTATTCGTATAAATGAGTATACCCGGAGGCAGTTTACTGTAACCTCTGTTATCGCGATAAGCGACCTTCCCCTTGAGCGATTATCTCTTATAGCAGAATTCAATAGTGTTTGATTAAGATACCCCGAATCAGCCTTTTTTTAAGAATTATTTATTATAATGATTTTTAATTTCATTAAACTTAATGAAATTACGTAGAAAAAAGGAATAAATAATTGAAAAATATTTAATAATCCCTTGATTCATTTTTTAAAATACAAATGAGGTATATAGATAAGGTTATTATCTGCAATTTCAGAAATGCTCTTCCTACCGGCAACAAACAAATTCTTAACTTCTGCAGCTATTCACTAAATTTCCAGCTTACTTGAGCCGATGCGTTTTACCATTTCAGGGTTGCGGTGGTCGAAGAACATACTGGTTTTGGTATCAAGGGATGTTATGGAATTCATATCTTCGGGGCTTAATTCAAAATCAAAGATACTAAAGTTTTCGGCTATCCTTTCTTTGTGAACGGATTTGGGGATGGCAACCACTCCTCTTTGTGTGAGCCATCTTAGCATTACCTGGGCAACGGATTTGTTATGATTTTCAGCAATGGAGATCAGTAATTCATTTTTGAAGACGTTGTTTTTGGTTTTCACCATCACGAATATTCGCTTTGAAGTGCCGTAACCGGCTGTACGGTGTGGGCGCGGCCGATGGTTTTTACGCCCGCTTTTCCGAATTTTAATTCGGTCGAATTCGACCTCATTAGAAGGGATTACTTATACATTTTGCGTATGATCAGCTTAACCGAATAGTATACTAAATCTTTTTGCAATCAAATCTGAATATTTTTCTTTCATATCATCTGATAAAAAACTTTTGGAAATTAAATTGTTCCAGTCAGCAAAGGATCGCTTAATATCTTCACAAATTTGATTAACAACTTTTTCATTTATTTTTAATCGCTCTTTACCATAGTAATCAATTAAAATTTTCCCCGTGAGGTTTTTTTTCTTACCCATTAATGGTAAAGCTATCTCTTCCTGAACTTTTGGTAGAGTAATTGTAGTATTTATCAGATCATAAAACGGTGACAATTCAACTTTGTTGTCTTTTGTGATCAATGAATAATTCTTTAAATGCCGATCTTCATTCCCAACAAGGAAATTAAATAAAGTCAACCTGAATAATTTTGGAAATTCAACTACCGGAAAAGTACAGTAATTCAATAATATATCTTTAAGTTTTTCCATACTATAATCATACTTGGTGTCTCTTGAATTTCCTGAAAGCTGTGCAAAATCCTCAAGTGAATATTTTCTGTTTCTGCCGTACCTGTCAAACCGTTTTATAAAATAAGTGAGCTTTCCATCTTTTGAGTACAGCATTCCGTGAAAAGGAACTTCAAGACCAGCTTTTTCTGCAAGTTTCATAGTCAGGTCTTCGTTCTCCGGTAACTGCGGGTAGTAATTATTTTGTGGTTTCAGGATATAGTTGCCGCCCGCATCTACAATTATGAATGAACTTTGGGACGGAGAAAATCTGGCACTTAACTTGGGCTGAACACCTTGTATTGACATTTTCACGGCTCTGATTGCCGCTTCTTTTAATTGTTCTTCCTGTGTTAATGGAAGATCATTTAAATCTTTTAGATTTACAGATAAAAGTTTTAACCCTTCTTCAGAGTACTTGTTGCTGCCACAAGGTTGATATGTAATCGGGCAAAAGTTCATTCACTTTGCTCCACAGTAACAGAACCAACCAGATCTTCACCAACTAAAATTAACTGTGCAAACAAATCATCTCTATCTGTTTTTGTAATACGTAATAAAGCATCAAGCTGCATTCCTTCCGGCAGTACTCCTTCAAAAAAAGGCGGAAAATTCTCAAATTCATATTCTTGTTTTTGTACAGGCATGGTTAATGATACAGGAGTACCGGCATATTCCGGGTTATATATGAACTTATATTTTTTTTTCTTGTCTACCTCAATCAAATCTCCGGCATATAAACCGAAGTTATAAATTCTGGCTTTTCTCATTCTTCTTTTTCCATTAAGTACATTAAAGGACTTTCTAATTTTATTTTTATATTCAAAGCATTAAAGACTTTTATTATAGTTTTGAAACGAACTGTATCCTTTCCTTTTTCGATATCATAAATAACAGTCTTTCCTACTCCCGAAAGGTCTGCTAACTGTTTCTGGTTTAAACTGCTTTTCATTCGATGAAACCTTACAACTTGAGCTATATCTCTATAAAAATCCATCTCTTTTCCCGTTATAACGATAATATATTACGTTTATGTAAAAATATATGAAGTTATTTTTATAAGCAAGTATTTTACCGCTAAGACAGTAAAATTATCAGTTTTCAATAATAAGGGCTGGTTAATAATCAAATATTAGTATTTTCTTACTGCCATAGCAGTAAACTGAATACCGCGGATTTGAGATATAACATAGGTACAGCTCAAAAGAATTTGCAGGAGTAATTTATTTCAGCCTGGTTTTCCTGATACCAGGTATACGCCGAATTTAAGGTAGGAGGTTTCGGGCATTGAGGGCAGTACGGGATGGTCGAGCGAGGCACCGTTGAAATAGAGTTCCTGCACTCTCCTGTTCGCTCTGCCTGACGACTGGTTTATTACCTGCCTGAAATCGGCATCGGAAATATGATGGGAACAGGATGAGGTTACGAGAAATCCGTTTTCTTTAACGGTCTTCATAGCCAGCCGGTTTAGTTTTTCATAACCTTTTTTCGCGACGGGAACCGACTTCCTGTTTTTGGCGAAGGCCGGAGGATCGATCATCACTATATCGAAGGTTCTTTTTTCATTTATACATTTTTCGAGGTAGTTGAATATGTCGTCTTTGATAAATTGCGGGTCCGCGGACAGCCCGTTCAGCTTGAAATTATTTTCCGCGCTTTGTATTTCGTTTGCCGATGAATCGACAAAAACTACTGAGGCTGCTTCGGCTTTTGCAGCGTGAAGTCCGAACCCTCCTGAATTGCAGAAAGCATCAAGCACATTTCTGCCCGCGGATAGTCTTTGTATGAAGAATCTGTTATCCGACTGATCGAAATAGAACCCGGTTTTCTGTCCCTTCTCAAAATCAATTTCATATTGAATTAAACCGTCGTTTATCAGCTCACTCTTCCTTTCGCCCAGGTAGATGCTGTCTTCTGAAGCAATTCCCTCAAGTTTCCTGAGGTAGTCTTCATTCTTCGTAAAAATATTTTCGGCGGAAAAATCTTCCTTAAGTACGTCAACCAGCATATCGATATTTTTTTCCATTCCAGCGGAATAGACCTGCAGGACAAAGGTGCTGTTGTACTTATCGATTATTAGTCCGGGCAGAAAGTCGCTTTCGCTGAATACCATCCGGAAAGAATTCCTCTCCGGGTAAAGGTTTTTTCTCAGCTCATATGCTGCCCTCAGTCTGGTCCGGAACAGCGACTTCAGATCGTCTACTCTTTCAGCGGAGATAAACCTTCCGGCAATAAGCGAATTTTTGTTGTAGAAACCTGTACCGAGAAAATTATTCCTCGAGTCGTATACTTCAACCATATCCCCGTTCTGGGGGTCTCCGTCGGCGGAAACTATTTCATTGCTGAATATCCACAGGTGCCCTGCTTTTATTCTTCGTTCTTCATTTTTTTTAAGTTGTATCCTGGAAGTCATCTGCTTGCTTATTATTTGTAATTTTGTTTGTATTAAGATAAGAATAATATCAAGGAAAAAGGAAAAAGGAAGTGGCATTGAAGATTTAAGATTGAAAATTGAAGTGAGAGGAGGAGAATTATTTAGTGAAGATTGTGAGGATGTCAGCGTGGAGATTACTCGGTTGAGGACTCCCTCGGAATGACATTAGGAGAAGAAGGATTGAGGATTGAAGATGTGACATTTCGGGACACTGACATTTTGTCATACTATTGAGTTTTTCAACAGTCGAAAATTGCGTTTTTTCGCCGTTTTCCAACTGTCTCATTTTGAGTCCAAAAGGCGGATAAAAGGTGGATAAAAGGCACCTATAAGCTGGATAGATACTGAGTCTGCCATTTTGTCATACTTGTTGAATATTTAAGCAGAAAAGAAATAATTAAAGGAGAAGTAAATGAAGGTATTGGTTGACTTGTGCGTTGTGCCGATCGGTGTGGGTGTTTCAGTCTCGCCCTATATAGCGAAGTGTGAGAAAATCCTTAAGGATGCGGGATTGAAGACGATCCTCCATTCGTACGGAACAAACATCGAGGGTGAATGGGAGGAGGTTTTTGCGGCGATTAAAAAATGCCACCAGGAGATACATAATATGGGAGCTCCGAGAATTTCAACTACTATTCATCTCGGAACGCGCACCGACAGGGATCAGACGATGGATGATAAAATAAAAAGCGTTCAGCGGAAACTTGAAAACCTTTAAACTTATCATTCATTAGGATGGGAAAAATTAAAGCTGACCGGACCTTTCCAATCTACGGTTGGATAGGGATCTTATTGGTGCTGGTTTTCTGGTACCTCAACTGGTTCCTGAGCGGTCTAAGAACCGACTGGGCATTCTTTCCTCTGTGGCTGGGCTTCTGCCTGACTGTAGACGGTCTTGTTTTCCTCCGCAAAGGTACTTCCCTGCTGAAAAGAAACATACGTAAGTATGTCCTGCTGTTCGTAATATCCGCGCCTGTGTGGTGGCTGTTCGAGCTGTTCAATTCTTTTACCCGAAACTGGTTTTATGACGGAAGGCAGTATTTCACCGACCTTGAATTCTTTATCCTCGCATCAATCAGTTTCTCAACGGTGATTCCCGCCGTCTTTGAAGCGGCCGAGCTGGCAGGCACTTTCAAATGGATAAAAGAGCTTAAACCCTTTAAGGAGCTGAAACCATCAAATAAGACGATCATCTGGTTCTTATTCTTCGGCATTCTTACGCTTATCCTGGAACTGCTCTTTCCAAAAATATTTTTCCCTTTCATCTGGATAACGGTGTATTTTCTGGTTGAGCCGGTAAACATTAAAATGAAAAACCGTAATCTTCTGCAGTATACCGGCAGGGGCGACTGGCGGCCTGTAGTCTCCTTATGGATCGGCTGCCTGATGTGCGCGTTTTTCTGGGAGATGTGGAATTACTACTCGTATCCTAAATGGAATTATTATCTACCGATGCTAAACTTCCTGCACGTTTTTGAAATGCCCCTGCTGGGCTACATAGGGTATCTCCCTTTTTCACTTGAGCTTTTTGCTGTGTATCATTTAATTATCGGTATATTCGGAGATAAAGACAGCCGGTTTGTGATACTGAATTGATAATGGATAATTAAAAATTGAAAATTTAAGATTGAAAATTGAAAATTAAATTCAGAATAAAATATGAATCAATTCAAAGGAATTATATTCGATATAGACGGGACGCTTACTTCTACAAATGACCTGATCTTCGCGTCATTTAATTTTATTACGGAAAAATATCTCGGTAAAACATACTCACCTCAGGAAATAGTCAGCTGGTTTGGTCCCACCGAGGATGTAATATTAAAAGAATTCTGCGGCGAAAACTATGAGAAAGCTCGTGAGGAATATTACAGGTTTTATTCGGATAATCATTTTATGGCCGATATTTATCCCGGTATGAAGGAGATACTCGAGGGACTGAAGTTACAGGGTGTATTACTTTCCATCTATACAGGGAAAGGAAGAGAAGCGGCGTCGATAACTTTAAAAGAAATTAGGGATTTACGACTTCTTTGATCTTATAATCACAGGGGATGAGGTGATAGAGCACAAACCCTCACCGGAAGGAATTGAGATATTCCTGGATAAATTTAATCTTAACGAAGAAGATGTGATTATGGTCGGGGATTCACCTTCAGATATTAAGGCAGCACACGCGGCGGGTGTGAAAGTGGCCTCTGTTTTATGGGATAGTCTTGCAAGAGATCACGTTTTAAAGATGAAGAGCGATTATGTGTTCCATACCGTAGCGGAATTGAAAGAATTTTTGTTATTTACACCTCGACCCACTCCTTAGTCTCCTCCCCCATATAATTCTAAGAATTAGTTTTGAGGGAGGAGCATATCTTCAATTATAAATTATAAACTATTCAAACCCAAACGGATAAACAAAATAAACACGTGGTTCTATTCTCTTCTGCGGTATATAATCAATTATATTTTTGTCATTATCATATACCGGGGTAAAGGTCCAGTCGTACACAATTGAAACAACCAGGAACTCGACAGGTTTATAGCCTATCTCGAAGAAAAGGTATGATTTGTCATCAAGCTTAAAGATGGCGGTTTCGTTACCGATATTTGTTTTGTCATATCCTGTTCTTAACAGGAACGGCGCGTCTTCAGGAGCGATCTCCGTATAAAGATGAAGAACTCCGCTCATAGGGGTTTTGTCGAGTCTCTGATAACTGCCCACGATATCGAAGATCCCCAGCACGTTTACTCCCAGCTCGCCGAATATGCCGTTATCCGCGTTCTCATTCAGTTCAAGTCTCTGGATCTTACTGTGCACTGTACCTGCCTGACCAAGCTGGAAACGCTGGATCTCATAAAGGGAACCGAAATAAGAAGGAAGATAATGTTTCTGATTAAACCTTCTCTCAAGTCTGGCATGAGCTGAGATTAGTCCAAGCGGATTCAGTTCTCCTATTATTCCTGTCGCGACGCCGCTTCCGTAATCGATTATTTTCGCGTAATCAGCATAAAGTTCAACGTTCAGCATCTCGGATTTAAGAAGCGGAAGCCCGATATCCGCCCCGATAATATTCACAGATCCTTTATCATCAGTGGCGGTAAAGTTATCGGTAACAGGGTCATAGTTTCCCGCAACAACGCCGGCCTTGCTGTTATAGTCGCCCGCGTATGAAATTCCGACTTCAACGTTTCCGATTATCGGGATGGGTGCAAGTGAAGTAAACTGGAGGGGCCGTACGTAACCTCTGATGCCGAGTACACCCGCCTGTGAAAAAGAAGAGTAAATAGATTCAAAGCCCGCCTGGCCGAAGTCGAGGTCAAGTACCAGTCCTGTCTGCCTGGCATCAATAGTAGGACTATTATTATAAGTATACATAATGCTGCCATGCCCCAGAGTATAATAATCAAGCGCCCCCAGTTTTGCGTATACGGGATCATGTTTGAAGCCGTAACGGACATAACGGATCACGCTGAGGTAATCAGAGAAAGTATTAAAGTTTTCCTTACGAAGATTCCCGTTTTTATCGACATCCAGCATCAGATCGAGTCCGACCCCGAAGTTTGCGAATGATATTTCAGGAGTAAAATGAAAAGTATAGTAGAGTTCGCCGTCAATCCAGTTGAGCCCGAGGCCGCCCTGCAGTTTCCCGTGATCAGGCAGCGGGTACTCATTATACTGCGCCCGTGCAAGGAAAGAAATAATAATTATAAACAGGACGGTAAAAGATCTCTTCATTACATCCTCCGGATTAAATTAGCATTTTCGTAGTGATAAATATAACCATTTCATCTTTTATTGAAAGAGGCAGGATTATTTCTTTGCAAGCCAGATTTCGGGGTTCTGGTTTTCGCGGGAATTCCAGATCTCGAAATGAAGTATTTTCCCATCTATGCTGTCGCCTACCTGCGCTATTAAGCTGCCCGGTTTTACTTTGTCCCCTTCGTTAACATATATCTCGGATAGATGACTGTATACTGTTCTGTAATCTCCCTTATGAGTTACAATTACCACACTGCCGTAACCGGGGATCCAGTCGATCGCTGATATAACCCCTTCGCTTACCGCTTTAACATTTATATCCTTTGATGCCGCGATATCCACTCCGTAGTTCAGCATTATAGTGTTTGTTTTACTGTTTTTGTTCTCACCGTACTTTCTGATTATCTTACCATTGGAGACAGGCCAGTTCAATCTGCCTTTCAGCGATGAGAAAGAGGCAAATCCGGAAGTTGAGAGATTAACATCATATGCGGATGATTCATTCGCACTGTTCTCAGTTTTTATTCCCGCTATATCAGCCCGGCGGTCTTACATCTCCTTTAAGTTTTTCCCTTGCCAGCCTGTCGGCTTCCTCCTTCTTTTTTCTCTCCGCTTCGGCGATAAGATTGGTGATCAAACTTCTTATCTTTATCTCAGCCTGTTTTTTAGCCTCTATATCTTTTTTGAGTGCAGATTTGTCGTGCTTTATAACATTCAGGATTTTCTTCCGCTCATTGAGCCGGCTCATCAGAGTGTTTTCCTCTTTTTCTTTTTCGACCGCCAGCCTGGCTTTTTCTTCTTTCTCCTTCTTCAGTATCTCTTTTTCTACTATCAGCTCCTGCCTGCTCTCTTTCAGTTCTGTAATATCCTTCGTTCTTTGTTCGGAAAACTTCTCCAGGTATTTCATACGGAGAAGACCCTGCTGAACAGAAGAAGAGTTCACAACCATCTCCAGCTCATCCGGCTGCCCATGCATATAAACAGCCTTAATATACTTAGCGTAATTTTTCTGGAGCTGCTGAATATCTTTCTCAAGTCTGCTTATTTTTTGTTCACTTTCTTTTATACCGGCTTCTTTCTGCTTCTCTTCCCCGCGGTATGACCCGATCAGCTTGTTCAGCAGAAAACTCTGGCGGCTGTAATTCTCAATCACAGAGAAAGATTCCTTTTCTTTCCTTGCCTTGCTCTTCAGCTCTGTTTCAAGCGACTTGATCTCATCTTTTACGGTGGTAAGCTGACTCTGCTTTGCCTTGATCACTTCTTCCTGCGGGAACAGGTTCCCCGAAGCGATGAGAACGGTTAATACAATTACATGGTATGTGTAAAAAGCTCTGATCATCAGATCTTAATTATTGAAGCGTCTTTCGGTACTTTAAAATCAATATAAATATCGGGATTATTCGCTTCCATATTTTTATAAGTTATACTTATATGCTGGTTTTCCTGCGGCCTTTCAACTTCAATTTTGTAAGGTACAGGAACACCCTGCATAAGGTTAAATTTGGAATAATTACCCTGAAGTGCAAGTTTGTTTCTGCTGTCCCACAGGTAGTACTTTGTAATCCCCAATTCCCTTATATCCACCTTATACTGGGATCTGGTATTCATCACCGAATCCACGTAGGTCAGTACGTACTGGTCATAATCAACTGTATAATCATCCGGTACCTTGTATAGATTTCTTGTCAGGTTGACGGAACCTACGAATGCATCTATTATGTCGTTGAAGGGCAGGCTGATGTGAAATATATCCTGGAGCATCTCGTTGCTGGGGACGCCTTCATATGCTGTGTTCTCCAGGGCGTCGTAAAATACAAAGTTATCTTTTGTAACAAGTGCCTGAGCAAGCTCTATTCCGAAAGGACCCATAATGCTCAGGTAAATTGAGTCGGGCTTGTTTATAACTACCCTGAAGTTTGCGCTGTTATTTAACTGAGGCGACCTTACAGCTATGGTTCCATAACCTTCGAAGCTTTTAATCCTGCGCCTGTTAACCTCAAGTTTATTTATCAGCCTTTCCGAAGGAAGAAGCTCGATATCCTCAGTAGGCTGGGATGGAACGCAGCCGCTGAACAGGAAAGGGATCATTTCAATGAGCAGCAGGAAAGGAATGATGTATCTTTTCAAATTTCACCTTTTTCAATTTTGATTTTAACCCGGTTGTTGGTTGAGTCGAGACTCAGAGATTTTTTCCAGTTCTTTTTTGCTTTGTCTTTATTACCAAGCTTATAATTTATATCGCCGAGGTGCTCAAGCATAACAGAACTTTCGCCGCCCACCTTTATTGCCTGCTCAATATATTCTTTAGCTTTTTCATACTGGCCCAGCTTGAAGTAGACCCATCCTATCGTATCGAGGTATGATGAGTTCAGCGGGTCTTTTTCAATTGCGATCTTTGCCATTTGTAAAGCTTCATCCAGCTTTACACCTCGTTCCGACAAAGAATACGCGTAGTTGTTGTTAACGAGGGCATTAGTTGAATCGATACTCAAAGCTTTTTCGTACGTACTGTCGCAGGCCTCCCAGTTTTCAAGTCCGTCGTATATTAGTCCCAGTGTTCCCAGCAGGTTCACATTATCCGGGGAAAGTTTCAGGGCCTTCTTAAGATACTCGGCGGCCTCTTCATTCTCTTTAAGCTGGTTAAGTGTAAAACCATAGGCAGAGAGCGCGTTCACATCATTAGGATTTATGTCCACTGCCTTCTTCAGGTACGGTTTAGCTTCTGCCGCTTTATTGCTCTGCGCCAGCGAGAGTCCAAGTATAAGGTTCACGGTAAAATCATCAGGAAAAAGCTGAGCAGCCTCATTCATAACCTTCACGGCTTCTTCGTATTTCTTATTATCGAAATACAGTCCCCCCAGCCTTACCCATGCCTGCACATTCCAGCCGGCCATCTTTGTGACCTGCTTAAACTGTTCTATTGCCGCGGAATCCTGGTGCTCATTTATCGCGATCGCACCGAGGTACATCTTCACTTCCCAGTCAGTAGTATCCTTGTCGATTTTCTCGAAGAACTGCTTTGCAACGGGTGTAAGGGTAGAATCCTTCAGCGACTGCAGAAAATATGATCTGCCCACACTGATCTTTGCTTCAAGCGGCACATTAGTCTTATCAAGGATATAAGAATACTCCTTCGCCGCATCCTCCCAGTCGCCTTTATCAATATAGACCTGAGCTTTTTTCTCCCTTGCCTCCATATCATCAGGATTCAGCTGTAGAAGATCGTCGGCCGCGGCAAGGGCCTCATCATATTTTTCCGCCTTTGTATAATAATCGATCAGCAGTTTGTAGAGAGAAGCGTTTCCCGGGTCAATTTTAAGAAGTTCCTTAATTGTATTTGCGGCTTCATCAATGCTGCCCATCTTTTCGTAAAGATCTGCAATTCGGATCAGCACATTCCAGTCGGCCCCGATTACTCCCGTCAGCTTTTTGTAGATCCTGATCGCGCTAAGGGGTTTCGAATTTTCATAAATACGGGCCAGCCTGTAATATGAAGTTAGAGAAGTGGAATCATGCGCTATCATATTTTCAAGCACCACAGCGGCGGAATCGAACTGGGATGCTGTTGAAAATATATCCGCGAGCTGGGACTGATACTCCATCCGGGCGGGATTAAGCTGGACTGCTTTCTTCGTATACTGCAATGCCTGGGGGGTCTTTCCGAGATAATAATAATTCTTACCCAGCGCGTAATAAATTCCCGCACTGGTATCATACTTCAGGGCATCCTGGAATTCAAGGATGGCTCCGGCGTAATCCCCCTTTGTCTCCAGGATCGAACCATTAATGAAGAACTCCAGAGCCTTGTCTTTACTGTCAACAGGACTGACCGCTTCACTTATCTGTTCATCAATCTGAATCTCTTCAGTGTTCACCGCGGTTTTTTCCGAAGATGAACATCCGGCAAATATTAGTAATAAAACTGCTGAAACCAGCACAGAGGATCTTGTCATAATATCCAGGGTTAATTAGAAAAAAATATTGCTCTGAACATTCAATTACAAGGCACTTGAGTATATCATTTAAGGTTAGCGGTGCCTTCAACCGATTTTCTTGCGTACAAATATACTAAACTATATCTTTGCAAAAACTTTTGAGGAAAATGGAATATTACGATCTTGCGCTTGCGTATGTATGGGAATATGATACCGATTTTATAGCCCTCGTGGAGAAAAAGTTCCAGGATGCGGGACTATCTACCTTCGTTATATCTGAACACAATATAGACGAGGTGCTCGACCAGGTAATTAAAAGAAAACTGCATTTTCATTATTACCTCGACCGGGCATGGGATGTTGATGAACGATACGAAAACCTGGAAGAATTCTCTCCCGGCGTAAAGGCACCGTCTTTAATCCTTACAAAAATGTTCTCCATGCAATTGATAAAGCCAGCATGCACCTTGAGTTTATTACGGCAGGACTGCATGTTCCCTATTCCATAATAATCCCCCCTCATAGTGAGAGTGAGGAATCTATATATATCTGTGGATGACCTCGCAATACTCGGCAGACCCTTTATCATCAAACCCTGCAATACAACAGGCGGAGGAGTAGGCGTGGTTACCGGCGCCGAAACGCTGAAAGAGGTGCTTGAGGAAAGAGTTACGAATTGCGACGATAAATACCTTCTGCAGGAGAAGATATATCCCAAAACGCTGATCGGCAGAAGAGCATGGTTCAGGTCATTCTGGGCTTTCGGAAAGGCGATACCTGTCTGGTGGGATGATCAGACTCACCTTTACGAACCAATCCTGCCTGAACAGTATAAGGAATACAGACTGATTAACCTGCGCCGTATCACAAAAAAGATAGCCGAGCTTACATCGCTTGATTTCTTTTCAACTGAAATTGTTCTCACGGAAGATGATAACTTTATTCTTATAGATTACATGAATGATCAATGCGATATGAGGATGAAATCAGGACACTACGACGGAATTCCTGATAATATTGTATATGAAATCATAAAGAATATGGTGAGATTCACCTTGCGAAAAAAATCTTCCGCCTGAAGATGAACAGGAGAACATCCATTTACATCATAATAATACTGATTCTGCTTATCGCGGCTTTCGCGATTCACAATTACCTGATAAGTATTTACGAGGTGATTTATAAAATTGAACCCGAAGCACTTTATGCAGATAATAAATCCGAAGTTACAGTAACAGCCGTACCCCTTAATGGATTGGGGGGAAGAGCATGGTTCAGAAAAGCTGAAGCTTCTTATACTATTACAGAAGGAAATGACCTCGTTCAGGTTATTCAGAATGATGGATCAAAGGGGATGCTTGTTCTGCGCGCAAAAGATAAAACCGGAACAGTGAGGATTACAGCAAAATCCCCCCTTGCCCTACTGCCTTCTCCGATAGTAATTGATGTATACCCGAATTTTGTTGAAGTAACACATTAAGTAAATGGAATAATATTAAATAATTACTATATTTGTGAAGGAAGAAAAATCTCCTCGAGGAAAAATGCGAACTTTCATTACTGCCATCGTTTTAATATTTGTATTCTCAATTAATTCTTATTCCCAGGGCACAGCCGGGGAAAAGGCAAAGTTTGAATACAGAACGCTGATTGATATGCCGACAGCAGGGATCCTTGAAAAAGGCTTTGTCGGTGCCACTACCGATGTGCTTCCAATGGGAGTTGTTATCGAAAAGCTGGAAGTAGGTGCCTTTGACAATGTAAGCTTCGGTATCTCGTACGGCGGGGCTAATGTTATCGGCGAGGGGAAAGTCGATTGGTACAAGCTTCCCGGCGTAAATATAAGGTTCAGACTGTTTAACGAGGCGCTAACCTTCCCCGCCATTTCAATTGGTTTCGATTCTCAGGGTAAGGGACTTTACCACGATTCATCAGGCCGATATGATATAAAATCCCCCGGTTTTTATGCCGCGGCCAGCAAAAATTTTGCTTTTCTCGGTTACCTGAGCGTTCACGCGGCGGCATCTTATTCTCTGGAATCGAAAGACGGCGATAATTTTATTGATCTATATATAGGAGCCGAAAAAACTCTTGGAAGTTCCGTTTCGCTCATTGCGGAGTATAACTTTGCCTTTAATGATAATGGGACAAAATACTTCGGGGGCGACAACGGGTATATGAATGCGGGGATCAGATGGTCGGTCGGAGCCGGTTTTACTATCGAATTTGATCTGCGTGACCTTCTGAGCAACAAAAAATTGACTCCTTCAGCCGCAGACAGAGCGCTGAAAATAGAATACATCAAATCTATTTTCTAAGATAAGTCCCTATTGTAGAATATTTTATACAACAGAATCCATTATTCTGTACATCACACCTCCAAATGAAACTTTACTTCCCTGAAAATTGTCTATAATATAGAAATTTAATCCTTTAATCAGGCTTGATTTTTGCGCATATTGAGGTAGTTATTTTTCGGAGGAAAGGTAATGAAAAAAATTATTTACATTTTATCTGCAGCAGCTCTGCTTTTCACAGGCTGTTATACACAGCTTGCGACAAGGGACCGCGATTACACTGACAGAGGTCAGGGTTCATACGGACAGGGTACATACGGTAATGACCAGGGATATTCAGACCAGGGCGGCAGTTCTACCTACGATGATTCCTCAAAATACTACAGCGATCAGTATTATGATGATTCCTCAGCTTATTATGATGACAGCACCGCATACTATGATGACAGAGGATACAGTGACAACAGTGATTATAATTACGGTAACTCACCTTATTATTATGATGACTTTTATTATTCGTATCCGTCCTACAGAAGGTATTTCTGGAACTATCAGCCTTCGGTTGTAATCGGTATCGGGTGGAACAGCTGGTATTATAACTCGTTTTGTTACGATCCGTTCTACTGGGGATACTGGAACAGCTGGTATTACCCCGGATGGACCTGCATGCCGTTTTATTATTATTACCCCTCACCATGGTATTATGGATTTAACTCCTACTATTACGGAGGATATCCCTCATTCACGCACTACTATTACACTTCGAGAGACAGAAACAGGGATATCAGAAGGATAAGGAATCTTGATGGACTAAGAGGCGGCGGTACCAGAGGTGACATTGTTTCCAGAGATCGTAATACTATTACTGACAGAAGCCTGGGAAAACGTGAGCGCGAAGCAACCAGATTGAGTCCCGCTACAAGGACTTCAAAAGAAGGAGTTAAAACCGGAAGAGACATCAGAGTGAGAGAACAGCAGAAAGAGGCAAGACTCCGTCTGGGAACAAAAGAGGGACAGAGAGTAAGAAGACCCGATGAGCGGAAAGCACCAAGAGTTGATCAAAGAAGAACACCGCCCCGTATACAGAAGAGATATGACAACAGGAAAGAAACAAGAGTTAGTCCGCCTTATATCCGTAAGAATAATGAAGGCAGAAAAGACAACGGAAATGTAAGACCGCGCAGCTATAATCCGCCTCGCAGGGAATACAAACCTCCGCAGAGGACAGCTCCGCCGAAGCAGTATACTCCTCCTAAAAGGAGCAGCTCTCCAAGGACTTACAATCCGCCTCAGCGAAATAATACACCGCGGAATTCTACACCGCGTTCCTATTCACCGCCGCAGAGGAGCTCTAATCCCCCTTCCTCTCACAGCAGCGGCAGCCGTTCCGGCGGTAGCAGTTCCGGAAGAAGCAGAAGATAGGAGCTAATCCAAATGAAAACGCTAATACTTAAAATTGTATTTATTGCTTTAGTAACTTTGGGTCTTAACGGGTGTTATACGATCATCTGGAGCCCTGATTCGGAATTTCCTACGGAGGACAATTCCACAACAGATATTTATTACGGCAACCCTTACTACGGCGATTACTACTATTTCTATGATACACCCTGGTGGTGGGATTACAGCTATACACCAGTAGTGACAAAGCAGAGAGAAAATACAGCAACCGGGTCAATCAGGGATCTCGGCAGAGGTCAGGAGCCCAGAGTGCCGGTAGTAATTGAAACTGCTCCCCCGTCCCGGAATGCAGATAATGGCGATACTGGTACTACCGGGAATAAGGGGAATAACAGTTCGTCTACTGAAACTACTGTGAGAAGTTCTTCCTCCTCAAACTCCGGTTCTTCAGACAGGCAGAGTTCATCTAGCGGAAGTACAGTAAGAAATAATAACGGCGGAAGAAGCTCAGGCGGAAGGAAATAAATATGAGAAGCTTAAACGGTAGATTTTCAAAGCTTGTATTATTTATAATCATAGCGGGCACTGCCGCGGTATTCCCGCAGAACGTGAATGATGCGGTGAGACTCGGTGTTCCGGGACTCGGCGCCAATGCCCGGGCACTGGGAATGGGCAACAGCTACATTGGCTTGAGTGATGATGCTTCGGCTGCATATTTTAATCCCGCAGGTTTCGGACTGCTGAAGAGAATGGAAATTTCAGGTGGACTGCAGTACACCAATTTCGGCAATAAAACGGATTTCTTTAACGGAAACACTGATTATTCGAACAGCACTACCTCTCTCGACAGGCTCAATTTTGCTTTTCCCTTCCCTACTATGCGCGGAAGTCTTGTATTCGGACTATCATATCATACCACTAAAGACTTTACCGGGGCAGTAAAATTTGACGGCTTCAACAGCGGCAGCAACTCGCTCATTCAGTCATTGCTCGCGGGACCTTATCCTTCAGATATTCCCTACCAGCTTTACCTTGCTGATTCAAGCAGCCAGACCCTGGTAAACGGGAAACTGAATCAGAGCGGCTCGATCCTGAATTCCGGGGCAATAAAGAACTGGACATTCTCGGGTGCTGTGGAAGCATATAAAAATCTTTTTGTGGGATTAAACCTGAATATCATTACTGGTAACTTCACCTCCAATAATAATTATTATGAGGATGATACCCGCGGGTTTTACGGAAGAGTTGATCCTACAGATCCGTACCACACTGATTTCCAGACCTTCAACCTTAACCGCGTGCTCGACTGGGATCTGTCCGGCTGGGATGCAAAGCTGGGAATTCTCTACCAGATGAGAGATTTAGCGCGTTTCGGTTTCACAGTTCAATTTCCGAAATCGTACGACATAAAAGAAAACTTTACCGTTAACGGGTACAGCGACTTTGCGAGCGAAAGAGTATCCCTCAACAGCTCTGATTACAGCGACCAGGTTGAATACAATATAACCACTCCGTTTGAACTGGGCGCAGGGTTTTCGGTTAATCTGAAAGGACTTATCGTAAGTCTCCAGGGAACGCTGCTCGATTATTCACAGATGAAATTTGAAGACATTAACGGTCTCGGCACCACCCTGGTTGAACAGGTGAACCAGGATATAAAGGATCAGCTTACAGCAGTGCTGAATTATAACCTCGGGTTTGAATACACTTTCCCTGTTATCGGGTTAAGGCTGCGGGCCGGGTACATTGCTCAGCCGTCACCTTACAGGGGCGATCCCTCTGAATATGATCATCAGTACATTACAGGCGGAATCGGTTTCCTGGCTGATGAAACAATAGGACTCGATCTCGGTGTTGCGCATGGGTGGTGGAAAGATTATGGTGATAATTATGACACTAATGTATCCAGAACCTACCAGGATATATCAGTTAATAAAGTGATCCTAACAGCAACATACAGGTTCTAAGCCGCATTTAATATTTATAATTGATTGAAAATTCAGAGCATCTTATCTTTCGGTAAGATGCTTTTTTATTTTATGAGGAATCGTTATTAAAGGAATAGTTTTAAGAGCCGAAAGCAAAGATTATTATGTCTACTGCGAGGAGAGAGGTGAGGTAGTAAGGAGCAATCTCAGGGGGAAATTCAAAAAAGACTTCAACCTGAAAAAAGACAAGCTCTATTTAACCGATATTGTAGTGGTAGGCGATAAGGTTGAATTCGACCTTAACAGGGATGGCACAGGTTCCATTCATACAGTGGAAGAGAGAAAGAATTATCTTTCGAGAAAGGCCCCCCGGATAAAAGGAGCCGGGTACCGCGGTGAAAGACTTGAACAGGTCCCGGCAGCCAATATTGATGACCTTTATGTGGTAAGCAGTGTTTCCGAACCAGATTTTAATAACAAGGTTGTCGACCGTTTCCTCGTTACCGGCGAGAGCTCGCACATCAAGGTAAACCTTATAATAAATAAAACTGACCTTGATGATGAAAATATGATCTCCGAATGGGCTGAGTTATACCGGGCGATCGGCTATGATGTTTACCTGACAAGCGCGGAAACCGGCAAAGGCGTCAATGATCTCAAAACTTCCCTCAATGGAAAAATAAATCTTTTCTGGGGCCATTCGGGTGTCGGTAAATCCTCCCTGCTGAATAAAATGTATCCTGAGCTGGATCTCAGAACGGGAATTATAAGCTCATTTACGGATAAAGGAAAGCATACCACAGTCACCGCGGAAATGATCAAGGTTGAGCCCGGAACCTACATCATCGATACGCCCGGTATTCGCGAAATTGAGCCCTATGGAATAAGGAAAGAAGACCTTGGACATTATTTTCCCGAATTCCTCCCCTATCTTAATGAATGTAAGTTTAATACCTGCACTCATCACCACGAACCCGGCTGTGCCGTTATGGAAGCCCTGGAGGAAGAAAAAATATCTCCTTTCAGGTACGACAGCTACCTCCGTATTCTCGATACAATCGAAGATGATATCAATTTCAGGTAATCCAAAACACAAAATTTTAATTGAATTTTTAATCTTTTTGTCACAAATTTACAGTGTTTCAATAAGCAATGTTTATTAATGAAAGATCACACATTTACCTCAGCAGCATCCTCTTTTGCTGAATTCCTCCAAAAAAATGAAAAATTAATAAAGTCTAACCATGGACAATTCCTTATCAGCTATATTTTTCCCGCTGAAGAATACGAGATATTTGGAAGGATAAATAATCTTCGGAAAAGGCAGGAAATCCTCTTTTACTCTGAGAAGCCCTCTGAGGATAAATTTTTCCTCGGGGTTAATTCAATATTAACCCTGACCGAAAAAGGTGAGAAACGATTTTCATCCCTTGAAAAGAAGGTTAAAGAAACAGGAGAGAACTTTATATCCAACCGGAGGGATTACGAGCTTTCCGTTCCGCTCTTTATGGGGGGAATGAAATTTACAGTAGAGCACCCGGATGAGTACTGGAAAGATTTTGAGGACTCAACCTGGTTTATACCGGAGCTGATATATATTAAAGATAACAGCGGATATTATTTCATTTTCAACTGCTTCACGTCATCGAAGATAAGAATGGAAATACTGACCACGAAGCTGGAAAGTGTTCTGAAGGTATTCTTTTCTGATCCGTCAATAGAGGAGAAAAAAGAATTAAGGATCCTCAAGAGAACAGGCGATGAACCCAAGGATAAGAAAAAATGGAAGACCCAGGTTAACCAGGTACTGGAAAAAATAAGTGACGGAGGACTTGAAAAGGTAGTTTTATCGCGGAAGGTTGAACTCACTTTTACCTCCGGTATTTCAGCAGAGTCGGTGCTTAAGAGTCTTGTCTATAACTATCCCGAATGCACGCTTTTCCTTTTCCATATAGGAAAATCTTCTTTTGTCGGTGCCTCACCCGAAACGCTTGCACGCAGCAACGGCTCAGAAATGATGCTTGAAGTCCTTGCGGGATCGGCAGACCGCGGGAAAGACAATGGAGAGGACCAAGATATTGAGAAGGGTATCCTTAAAAATGAAAAGAACCTGGCTGAGCACAGGATAGTGGTAGATTACATTAAAGAAAATCTGCAGAAGCTCGTCGAAGAAATGGAAGTCAGCGAACCGAGCATTAAAAAGCTGCAGAACATTCAGCACCTCAAAACAGAAATTAAGCTTAACCTGAATGAGCATATTTCTTTCATAAATATTATAGGGAAAATTCACCCGACTCCGGCCGTCTGCGGATCGCCCCAGGATGCGGCCTTAAACTTTATCAAAAAAACCGAACCTCATCAGCGCGGATTATACGCGGGCTTAATTGGCTGGCTTAATCTGCACAACGAAGGAGAATTTGTACTTGCAATCCGTTCCGCTCTTGCTTCCGGCAATAAGCTGATAGCCTATGCCGGCTGCGGAATAGTAAACGGAAGCATTCCTGATGAGGAATACAAAGAAACCGAGTTAAAACTGAAACCATTTCTTGCTATCTTCAATGAAAATTAACCGGAACGTTTTCTGGGCTGACAACTTCTTCAGCAGACTCGCTGATCTTGGTGTTAGAAACGTATGTCTTTCCCCGGGTTCAAGAAGCACTGCTTTAACCCTGGCTGCCTCATCGGTTAAAAAACTGAAATGTTTTGTTCATATTGATGAACGAAGCAGCGGATTTTTTGCACTGGGACTCGCAGAGGCGTCCGGAAAGCCTGTTGTCATAATAACCACCTCGGGAACAGCTGCAGCCGAGCTCTACCCCGCGGTAATAGAAGCATACCAGCAGAGAATTCCATTAATAGTGTGTACAGCCGACCGGCCTCCTGAGCTGATAGGACGGGGAGCAAACCAGACAATTAACCAGCATAACCTCTACAGTAATCATATAAGATATTTTAAGGATGCGGGACTTCCGGGACCTTCGGCTTCATCTATCAGGAGAATAAGGAGATACGCGGGTGAGGCTTTCATTCATAGTGGTGGAGGTCCTGTTCATATCAATTTTCCTTTCCGCAAACCATTCGAACCGGATTCATATACAGATGAAATAAGTGATAGAACACTGGGTATGATTGAAGTTCACAAAAAACGTGAGATCGTTTTCCTGAAAAAAGATGCAAAACCCGGCAGGAATATTTATAAAGAAATTCTTAGTGCTGTAAATGGATCTCAGCACGGCCTGATACTGGCAGGACCAATGCAATATGACAGCAACACAAAGAAGCAGCTGCTGAGTCTCGCTGAAAAGCTGAATTATCCTGTAATAGCGGATGCCTGCTCCCAGCTAAGGTTTGGGAATAACTCGAAGAACATAATGATCAGTTATGAAGCTTTCCTGAGGAATGAGAAATTTGTAACTGATTACTATCCTGATGTCATTCTTCATTTCGGAAGAACACCTTCATCAAAAGCAGTGGAAAGCTGGATAGGAAAGATCCCGGCAAAGCGGTACACAATAAATGAGCATGGCGATATCTTTGATCCATGGAATAATGCCTCGGGTGTCTGTAAATCCTCCCCTTCGCTTTTCTGCAGTATGCTTCTTAACGACACGGTGAAGGAGAGCAGCACAGAATGGCTTGAAGGTTTTATACAAGCGGATGTTTCAGCGGGGAAGGTGAAGGCTGAACTTACAGGGAAATCCTCATTCACAAATGAGTGTAAAATTATTCCCGAAGTTATAAATAACCTGCCGGATAATTCGCACCTGATGATTTCCAATAGCATGCCTGTAAGGGATCTCGATTACTTTTCACCACAGACTGAAAAAAGGATAATCGTCCACTCCAATCGCGGAGCCAGTGGTATAGATGGGATACTGTCAACTTCTCTCGGTATTCAGAAAGCGTTGAATAAACCGGCCGTACTTGTAACAGGAGATCAGGCATTTTATTATGATCTCACTTCCCTTTTAACAGCGAAGAAATACAAAATTCCCCTGGTTGTAATACTCATTAACAACAACGGCGGAGCCATATTCGGAATGCTCCCGGTATCATCCTATGGAAAAAGATTCAAAGATTACTTTATTAATCCCCACAACCTCAACTTCGGCGCAATAGTTAAAAGCTTTAATGCGGAACACAGACTTATCAGGGACCGCGAAGACCTGAAGAAATCGATGTCGGCCGCATTTAAAGAAAAAAAACTCACCGTGCTTGAAATAAAAACAGATATGAAGTCATCCATCAGGATGAGAAAAGAATATTTCAAAAAGGCAGGAAGTCTCCCGGAAGGCTTTGAATGAGAGTAAAGTATTCCAATGTTTTTCTGAATGTTAATCAGCCACAGAAAATTATTAAAACAGCGGATAACATTTTTTTCCTTCACGGATTTACAGGCAGCTCAGATGACTGGGCAGGCGTTCTTCCGGAAATAGACAACAGGTTTAATAAATACACAATCGACCTCCTCGGGCATGGTAAAAGCGATTTTCCGAATGACCCTTCGTTGTATTCCTGGGAGCTTCAGGTTGAGCAGCTGAACAAGATCATCACAGGCTTCACTGAAGAAAAAGTAATCCTGTCCGGTTATTCAATGGGAGGCCGGCTTGCATTATGCTACGCTCATACATATCCTGAACGCGTGCTGGGACTAATACTTGAAAGTTCATCCCCCGGCATAAGCGATAAAAGACAGAGAGAAAAAAGAATCCGCGATGATGAACAGCTTGCCCGCTTTATTTTCTCTTACCCACAAGATGAATTCATCGACCTCTGGGCTAATAAAGAAATTTTTACCACCCAGCTGCGTTTTTCTGAAGAAAAGAGAAACGAAATAAAGAAGAGCAAAATGAGAAACAATCCGATAGGATTATCAAACTCCCTGCGCGGTTTCAGCACCGGCAAGATGCCGAACCTTTATTCGCAACTGAAAAAAATGAACACAAAAGTACTGCTGATTTCCGGGGAACTCGACACCAAATTCACCACATTAAATAAAAGCATTGTTAAAATGTTTCCTGCCGCGAAACATGTTATAATCAAAAACGCAGGGCATACTGTTCATCTTGAAGAGCCCGCAAAGTTTGTTTCGGCAGTAAACGATTTCCTCAAATCCTTTATTAAGATTTAGTCTTAAATCTGCAATCTTAAATCTTAAATCTTCAGTCCCTTGTGTTCGGCCGCCTTTCGGATAAAAATTCCTCTTGCTATATTTATTCTAACTTTCACAACTTTTCAATATTTTTAACAGATACTTCTAAAAATTCGAGGTGAAGATGTCTTTTAACTGGAAAAAAGCTAAGGAATACCAGGATATTATTTATGAGAAAATGGATGGAATTGTTAAAGTAACTATAAATCGTCCCAAAGTGCGAAATGCCTTTCGCCCTGAAACAGTTATCGAAATGTATGATGCTTTTGCAGACGCAAGAGAGGACCAGGAGATCGGTGTAGTACTTTTAACAGGTTACGGTCCCGCCAAAGACGGTAAATACGCTTTCTGTTCTGGGGGCGATCAGAGGATACGCGGCGATCAGGGCTACGTTGGTAAGGACGGGGTTCCGAGACTTAATGTACTTGATCTGCAGAAGCTGATCAGAAGTATGCCCAAGCCGGTAATCGCGCTAGTGGCCGGTTTTGCGATAGGAGGAGGACATGTACTCCACGTTGTGTGCGATCTTACAATAGCGGCGGATAACGCGATATTCGGACAAACAGGACCAAAGGTTGGAAGTTTCGACGGAGGATTCGGGTCGAGCTATCTTGCAAGGATAGTGGGACAGAAAAAAGCACGCGAAATATGGTACCTGTGCGATCAGTATAATGCGGATGAAGCTTTCCAGATGGGGCTAGTAAATAAAGTTGTGCCTGTTGAAGAATTAGAAAATACCGGCGTTGAATGGGCAAAGAAGATATTAGAAAAAAGTCCCCTCGCTATCCGCCTCCTGAAATCAGCCTTTAACGCGGAACTTGACGGACAGGCAGGCATCCAGGAACTTGCAGGCAATGCAACTTTGTTATACTATATGAGCGAGGAAGCCCAGGAAGGCAAAAAAGCTTATCTTGAGAAGAGAAAACCCGAATTTAATAAATTCCCAAAACTGCCGTAAAAGAAAGACGAATGGAAAAACAGACAGAAACAAATAGAAAGATTGAAAGCTGGATAATAGCGAGCCGGCCTAAGACTCTCTTCGCGGCAATAGTACCCGTTTTTGTGGGGTCGGGAGTCGCGATCAGCGAGGGTATATTCGTTCCGTTCTATTCTCTTGTCGCTCTTCTCTGCTCTATACTTATACAGATCGGCACCAATTATACCAACGATCTTTATGATTACACCAGAGGAGCGGATAACGAGAAGCGCAAAGGTCCAAGAAGAGTGCTTGCGAGCGGACTCATAACCGTAGGTGAAATGAAGCTGGCAATCGTCTTAACGTTTCTCGTCTCATTTCTCCTTGGATTATATCTCGTCTACGTCGGCGGATGGGTCATCCTTGCTGTTGGTGTGTTCTCAATAATTGCGGGCCTTGCCTATACTGCGGGTCCTTTCCCTCTTGCATACAACGGACTGGGCGACATTTTCGTGTTCGGTTTCTTCGGCGTCATCGGGACAATATTTACATACTACCTCCATTCACAGCATGTAAATTTTGTGTCGCTCCTCGCATCGGTGCCGGTAGGCTCGCTTGTAACGAATATACTCGTAGTGAATAATTACCGAGATATAGAAGAAGACCGTGCGGCAAACAAAAATACACTTGCAGTTAAGATGGGAAGGACATTCACCCGCTACCAGTTTATTTTCCTTATCGTGATTTCATTCCTTACTCCCCTCGCACTATTTTTATTCTTCGATTATACTTTATGGATATTCCTTCCTTACGTAACATTACCTTTCGCGGCAAAAGCCGTAAAGATGATCACCACACTGGAAGGAACAGACTTGAATAAGACACTTGAACTGACCGCCCAGCTGTCGGCTTTGTTCGGTATTCTCTTCTCTGCAGGACTTGCGCTGTGACAAACCTCGATCTTACATATTCTCCTTACCACCTTCGGCTTTCGATGCCCTTTATTACCTCTAAAGGAGAGATTAAGGAGAGGAAGGGATTTGTTATTTCATTAAAAAATCTTTCTCAGGCGCAGGGAATCGGAGAAGCTGCCCCCCTTCCGGAATTCGGTTCTGAAAGTTTTGGGGATGACGAGAAAGCGCTCAAAGATATCCGCCTTAATCTTAAGCTCGATCTGAATAACCTGGTCCCTTCTATTGAACAGAATCTAGCTGAATTTGATCACCTTCCCGCGTTGAGAAGCGGACTCGAGCAGGCACTGCTTAACCTCATATGCGTTGAACGGAATACAACCCTAAGCGAACTCTTTCATAAGCCTGTTTCAAGGAACATAAGCGTGAACGGGGTTATTGGCATGCTGCCAAAAGAGAAGGCGCTGAACAGGGTGAAGGAATTGAGGTCGAAGGGATTCAGAACGCTTAAGATAAAAGCAGGAAGGGAAAAGTTTGAAGACGACCTTGAGATAATCGGGGCGATAAGAAACGAAGCGGGAAGAAATGCCAGTCTTCGTATTGATTTAAACGGGAAATGGTCGCCTGATGAAGCTGTGGTTAATCTTAAACAGCTTGAGCAATTCGATATAGAATATGCCGAACAGCCTGTGAAAGATATCAATGACTTTCCTGCTGTAAAAGCAGGGACGACTATCCCCCTCGCCGCGGATGAATCTGTAAGAAGCTACAGTGACGCGATTAATATAATCGGACAGAAGCTGGCTTCTGTGCTTATACTGAAACCTATGATGCTTGGGGGACTTACTCACACCTTCAGGATCATCGATGAAGCCGAGAAAAAAGGTGTTAAGATCGTTATTACATCCTCTTTTGAATCCTCTATCGGAAGATCTGCCGCGGTATTCGCGGCCGCTGTTCTGAAAGAGCAAACTGCGCATGGACTTGCAGTTCACGACTACTTTAAAGATACAATCGTCGACGATCCCTTCCCTGTAGAAAATGGTTTAATAAAGATCGGTTAGGAATGATTATACCCGGCGACATTATCAGAAAAGATATCAGCCGCAGGGACGGCCATCCTGCCATTATAACCCCCGATTCCGAGATCTCATTTAACGAATTAAATATAAGAATAAGACAAACATCCGCATGGCTGAAATCCATAGGGGTCAAAGAGCATACGAAGGCGGCTCTGCTCAGCAGCAATTGTCCCGATTATGTTATCTTCCTTTCGGCTTTATGGAACCTGAACGCCTGCGTAATTCCGCTTAACACAATGTTATCAGATCCGGAGCTTACGGATATTATAAATTTCTCCGATGCGGAATTTCTCTTTTCCGGGCAAACTGAAAAGCGGAAACTTCCTGTAAAAATCCCCCGATATGATTTCGGTATGATTTCACCCGGTAAAGATGACTTTAAGACTCCCGGAATTGATCCTGATGCACTTTCACTGGTTATGTTTACATCGGGAGCAACGAGACAGCCGAAAGGTGTAATGCATTCACTTAATGATCTGCTGAATAGTGCAGACAACAGTCAGGACCTGCTGAAGCAAACTCCCGATGACCGCTGGCTAGCAAGTCTTCCTTTTTATCATATAGGCGGATTATCGATCATCATAAGAGCATTCCGTTTGGCTCCTCCCTTATAATTCCTAAATCACTGAAAAATGATGAGCTTGTAAACGCGTTAACGACCTGAAGCCTTCATTCGCATCTCTTGTTTCAACCCAGCTGAACAGGATGCTTGAAAGAGGCTGGCGGCCTTCAAAAGAGTTAAAAAACATCCTTCTTGGAGGAGGATTTGCAGATGAAGAAATAATAAGAGAGGCATCTGCCGCCGGATGTCCCGTTTCAAATGTTTACGGCTCTACCGAAACCTCCGCTTTTGTAACAGCAAATGATCCCGTGAGTATTAAAAGCAAACCCCTCTCTGCCGGCAGGGCGCTGGGCAGCAATAAAGTTTTTATAGTCGACGACCAGCTCAATGAAGAAAAAGCAGGCCAACACGGTGAAATATCTAATTCAGAGTAAAGCTCTCTTTCACGGATATTATAAAGATGAAAAAGAAACAGGAAAAAAATTAACCGCAAAGGGATATTTAACCGGCGATGTCGGATATAAAGATGGTGACGGCGACCTGTTTGTTGAGGCTAGAAGAACCGATCTATAATTACGGGCGGGGAAAATGTTAATCCCCTCGAGGTTGAGGCAGCATTAAATAAAATGCCCGGAATAGGAGACAGCTGCGTGTTCGCTCTGCCTGATAAGGAATGGGACCGGATTGTAACCGCGGCCGTTGTATTAAAAAAGGATGTTTTGATTAAAGAAATTGCAGGATATCTAAAGGAAAGGATTGCAGGTTATAAGATCCCGAAAAGATTTTATCCTGTGGAGAGTATTCCGAGATCGCCTCTGGGGAAAATATTGAGGGAAAAAGTGAGAGAAGAGATTGGAACCATTTTAGATTGAAGATTGAACCTGCCTGCCGGTAGGCAGGGATTGAAGAATGAAGAATGAGGATTGAAGATTGCAATTTTCAATATCCAAGATGCGCTTTCAATCCTGATCTGACTTCATCTATTATCGCTGTTTTCTTCCACTTCTTTTTATCAACAAAAATATGAACTGTTTTAACCTGGTTTGTTATCTCACCTTTCGGGTTCCTGCAGGCATATGAGAGTTCAAATGAACTTTCCTTCAGCTTACTTACAATAATTTCAACCGTTACCTCATCTCCCGGTCTTAGCGGAAGCATATAGTCGCCTTCCGAATGAATTATCGGCACGACATACTCTTCATTATTCCAGTAATCCGATCCAAGATTAAACGATCTGATAAGGTCTTCATAGGCTGAATGACATAATTCGAATATCCTTCCGAAAAATAATATCCCGGCCGGATCACAATCGTAAAAATTTATTATCTTTTTTAATGTATGCATAAGGCAATTATGAACAATGAATAATGGATAATGAATAATTAAAAATGAATAATTAAAAATGAACAATTCTGTCAATCTGCAATCTGCAATCTTAAATAAGTTTCATATCATTCAAAAACGGCAGGGCCGCCTTAACCTCATCCGCCTTTTCTTTAAGTATTTCAGCACTGACAATCTTCTCCTCAGCCGAAACCGAAGCCAGCTCATTACCCATTGGATCGATTATGCTGCTGTAGCCGGGATACTTCAGTTTCGGATCATCCCCCACCCTGTTTACCCCGAGCACATAGCACTGGTTCTCGATCGCCCGCGCTTTCAGCAGAGTACGCCAGTGTTCTATCCTGGTATCAGGCCAGTTGGCTATAACGATGATCATATCGACTTTCTTTTTTGCATAAAGACGGTAAAGTTCAGGGAACCTCAGGTCATAGCAGATCGACAAACCGGCAGTCATATCATTTATCTTAGTGATTACTGTCTCTTCTCCCTTAGCATAATTCTTATCTTCGGTTGAATAGGAAAAGGGATGTATTTTGCGATATGTTTTAACAAGCTTACCGTCGGTGTTAATGTGCAGCAGCGTATTATAATATTTCTTCTCGCTCTTTTCTATTATTCCTGCCAGTAAATGAACCGAGTATTTCTGGGCAGTCTCCGCAAAGAAATTAAAACTTTCACCATTCAGTTCTTCGGCAAAGTCTGCCGCTTTCATAGTAAAACCTGTAAGGGTCATCTCGGGGAACACAAGAAGATCCTGCTTCTCATAATTGTGAGAAAGAAGCCAGCTGATCTTATCGCTGTTCATTTTTTTATTTTCCCATTCGGGATTGTACTGAACTAATCCTGCTTTCATTGTTCTAAACTCACACCTTATTTCTTTTTTGTATTATTCTTTATATTATTCAATGTTCGTACTCTAAATTACATTATCTCAATAACTAAAAAAAGAGAGGGATACTATGGTAAAAAATTTCTTTACCCTTTCGGTTGTTCTGCTTCTTCTCTCCGCAATTGCGTATTCGCAGCAGACAAGAATAACAACAGACCGGCAGAAAGTAAATCAATTTTTTAACGACTCCAGAATAATTCCTGATGTAATGGGAAGAATAAATTATATACCTCCGGCAGGAGTCAGTAACCCGTCAGAGGTTGATTCATTCCCTTTGTTCAGCGGATTCCCCATAACTATCACAGGCAGTTCACTTGAAGGAGGAATATTCTGCAACCTCGATAGTGATCCGGAGCTTGAGTTTGTTTACTGCATTACTTACACGGTGCAGGCATTTAATATGGACGGCTCCCCTGTTACAGGATGGCCGAAAACTTTACCTCAGCCAACGCAGAGCGCTCCCGCTTTCGGCGACATCGACGGTGACGGCGAAGGGGAGATAGTTGTTACTTCTATCTTCGGGTCTTCCCAGGGAAGCATCTTTGCCTGGCATAAAGACGGTACACCGGTAACAGGATTCCCGGTTACCCATGGTTATTCGACAAGAACTCCCGTATTGGCCGACATCGACAATGACGGAGCAATGGAAATCATTATTAATAAAAGGATTTATCCTCTCGGTGAAGAATGGGCTTATAAAGGAGACGGAACCGTTCTGTGGACACAATCGCTTAACCATGTTCCTGCGTCGAGCGCGGCGGTCGGCGATATAACAGGCGACGGCGTCCCGGAAATTATCTGCGAATCATACCTAAGTCTCTATGCAATGGATAACACTGGTACCATACTTCCGGGATTTCCATTCGATCTTCCCGCAGGTGTTACCAACTCCTATTCATCACCCGTGCTGGCCGATGTTGATGGCGACGGCATCAGGGAAATCATTTTCGGATCGCAGGCTGATAACGGACAGGGCTACGTGCATATCCTTAAAAACGACGGGACGGTTTATCCGGGCTGGCCGAAGATCACAGGCAACTGGGTTTATACTCCCCCTGCTGTGGGTTACATTGACAACGATAACATTCTTGACGTAGCAGTAGGCGACCAGGTATTAAGCTTAACACCTGTTGATTATGTGTATGCATGGAATGTGAACGGTACTGCTCTTTCGGGTTTCCCGATAGGACCGTCGAATGCCATCAACAGCCAGATAATTCTCGGTGATCTTGATAATAACGGAACGATGGACCTGATTACAGATGATAACGGTGCACCATATTATCACGGCTACAGCTCTGACGGTTCCATCCTTCCCGGCTGGCCGATAATGGTTAACGGGGAAACAACTTTTTATGAAATGCCCGCGCTGGCAGATATTGACGGCAACGGCGTGCTTGATATACTCGGTGCCGGCAACCAGGGCTTCGGATCTTCCGCACAGGTGATCATTCATTTGTGGGATACAGGCAATCCGTTTGTACCTGATAATTATATACTGCCTGTCTTCCAGTATAACGAAAGACATAACGGGGTTTACGGCGACTTAAGTCTAACCGTGCCTGTAGAACTTGTTTCTTTCACCGCTTCAGTTTCAGGCCGCAGCGTTATCCTTAACTGGATTACCGCTACCGAAACAAACAACCGCGGTTTTGACGTAGAGAGATTGAATACTGCAGATGGCAGATTCAAGAATGACGAAAGCGAATGGACCAAAATAGCATTCCTTTCAGGAGGCGGGACAACAACAGAACCAAGGTCATATACATATTCAGATGACAATGCTGTTTCCGGTAACTACTATTACAGACTTAAACAAATCGACTTCGACGGCAGTTTTGCTTATTCGCAGGTTGTTAATGCGGATCTGAGCACTGTGTCGTATGCACTATCTCAGAATTTTCCGAACCCCTTTAACCCGGCAACGTCTATCAGCTACTCTGTTCCGGAAAAATCGGTTGTGAGTCTTGAGATATTTAATTCATTAGGACAAAAAGTCAGGACGCTTGTTAACGGTACAAAGGAAACAGGAAGTTATACTGTCAGCTTCGATGCGGCTAACCTGCCGAGCGGAGTGTACCTGTACAAGATGAGTGCAGGCAAGTACAGTGAAACAAGAAAGATGTTGTTGCTGAAGTAAACCTGGAGGATTGAATATTGAACCTGCCTGCCGGTAGGCAGGGATTGCAGATTGAACCTGCCTGCCGGTAGGCAGGGATTGCAGATTGAAGATTATTTTCAGTCTGCAATTTTAATTTTCAATTTTCAATATTAAATTACTTTTTACTTTTTACTTTTTACTTTTTACTTTTTACTTGTTTAACGCCTATGATTCCACCCAGGATCCCTGTCGCTGTACTCGGCGCTACCGGCAGCGTGGGACAAAAATTTATCTCCCTGCTTTCCAATCACCCATGGTTCGAAGTTAAAATGATTGCAGCTTCCGATAAGTCCGCCGGAAAAAAATATAAGGATGCGGTCAACTGGATGCTGAACGACCCCCTGCCTCCCGAAATCGGCGAACTTGAGGTTCAGAACTGCGTGCCCAATCCAAATCTAAGGACTGCATTTTCAGGTCTCGATTCCTCCGTGGCAGGAACAATAGAAGAGGACTTCGCAAACGACGGTTATACTGTTGTATCAAATTCTAAGAATCACCGGATGGATAAATTTGTTCCCCTGCTCGTTCCCGAAATAAATCCTGATCATCTGGGACTTATTAAGAAACAGAATTATAAAAACAACGGCTGTATTGTCACCAACCCCAACTGCTCTGTCATCGGTCTGGTCCTGGCATTGAAACCCCTTGCCGATAAGTTCGGCATCGAAGCTGTAAATGTTGTAACAATGCAGGCAATATCCGGCGCCGGTTACCCGGGCGTTGCAAGTCTCGATATCATAGATAACGTCATCCCTTATATCGGCGGCGGTGAGGAAGAAAAAATCGAAACAGAACCCAACAAGATCCTCGGCAGCGTCAGCGGCGATGGTATAAAAGACCTCGACATAAAAATCAGTGCCCAGGTTAACCGTGTTGCGGTAATCGATGGTCATACCGAATGCGTTCAGATAAAGCTGAAGAAAAAAGCTGACAAAAATGAAATACTGGACGCCTGGAATAATTTTTCGGGAGAACCCCGGGAAAATGATCTCCCTTCAGCCCCGGTAAAACCAATATATTATTTCCACGAGAAAAATTATCCTCAGCCCAGAATCCACCGTAATCTTGATAAAGGAATGGCAGTATCAATAGGCAGGTTAAGAGAGGATAAGTTTTTTGATTACAAGTTTGTTGTACTTTCCCACAACACTATGCGTGGTGCGGCGGGAGGGGCCATTCTTTGTGCGGAATTGATGAAAGTTAAAGGATTACTCTCCCCTTCTCAGAAATGAGAATAAATATTTGTATTTTAAATGATCCAATTTCAGTTTAGTTTTGCATCGGTGAAATTTCCATATAAACCCCGAAAGTTTCGTATTACATGTTAAGAAAAGAGCTGCTTGAAAAAACCTTTAAATTCGATTTCGATCTTTTCAATAGCCTCCAGGATATGTGTTTCATTCTCTCAGAGACCGGTGAAATACTTGATGTAAATATCTCCGGGGCTATTAAGCTGGGGGTACCTCTGAACGAGATTGAGGGAAGAAAATTCGTCAGCCTGTTCGAACCCGGATATACCGATGAGGTCAAAAGAACATTCACGAATTGTGTAGAATATAGTAAAAGCGGAAGCCTGACCGCAAGGTTTATCTCGGCCGACAAAAATGTCGATGCCAACATAGTCTTTACCCCTACCCTTCAGCAGGTGGATAAAGAAGAGAAGCTCTATTTCTTCGTGATGGCTCACGACATCACCGCCGAAAAAGAAAAGGAAATGAACCTGCTCAGGTTCTACAATATTGCCGAGAACACGGTTAATCCCCTGCAGATTACAGATCTTAAGGGAAGAATGATTTATGTTAACCCTGCTTTTATGGAAGCCAGCGGATACTCAAAAGATGAGCTGCTTGGTAAAAACCCAAGCGTGTTCAGCAGCGGAAAAAAATCGAAGAAATTCTGGAGACAGATGTGGGACACAATAAACGCCGGCAAAGTATGGGTAGGTGAGGTTGAGAACAGGAGAAAAAACGGCGAACCTTTTTATACCCAGCTCCTTGTATCCCCTATACTCGATTCAGAAAAAAAGATATGGGGATTCTTCGGTATACACCGCGATCTCAGCGAAAAGCGTATGTTTGAAAAACAGCTTATACATACTCAGAAAATGGAAAGCATCGGAACACTTGCCGCGGGAATTGCCCATGAAGTCGGCAATCCTCTCGCATCGATCTCTGCACTTGTGCAGGTTGTTCTCAGAACAACGGATGATGATTTTGTAAAGGATAAACTGGGACTCGTAAGAAGCCAGGTTACAAGGATCTCAAAGATTATCAGAGATCTCGTCGATTTCTCCCGTCCTTCCGATTACGAGCTCCAGGTAATAAATATAAATGAGGCTATAGAAGAGGCAGTGGAGATTGTTAAGGTAGGCGCACGCGCCAAAGATGTTGATTTTATATTTGATCTGGAAAACGACCTTCCTCTGCTTCCTCTAATATCCGACCAGATCCAGCAGGTGTTTATAAATATTTTAATTAATGCGGTCGACTCAATGTCGGAAGCCGGGTCATCCGGCAGGAAAAAACAGATTAGAGTAAGCTCGCAGACTAAAAACGAAAAAATAATACTGCAGTTCACAGATTCAGGTCCCGGTATAGAAGAGAAAAACTTCTCCAAGATCTTCGAACCGTTCTATACCACAAAGAAACCGGGAAAAGGAACAGGACTGGGACTCTGGGTAAGCTACGGCATTATAAAGAGTTTTCAGGGAAATATAGAAGTATCCAGTAACCCGGATGAGTTTACAACATTTACAATAACACTTCCTCTCAGTACTTAAAATAACAGGAAGATATAGAAATGAACGAAAGAATACTTGTAGTTGATGATGAACAAATAATAAGAGAATCTCTTTCCTACATCTTAACGAAAGAAGGCTACAGCGTGCAGGAGGCCGAGAACGGAAGAGAGGCTTATGAAATGCTCCTTAAGGAATCATTTGACCTTGTGATTACCGACCTTGAGATGCCCGAGATGAAAGGAACTCAGCTCCTTGAAGAGATTAAAAAACTCGATATTCAGACAGTTGTTGTAGTAGTTACAGCCTACGGCTCACTGGATACGGCAATAGCAGCACTACGGAGCGGGGCAAACGACTACATACTCAAGCCGGTTGAATTCGACGAACTCATTATAAAGATAAAACGGCTTCTTGATATGAAAAACCTGCTGTTAGAGAACCGTATATTAAGAAAAGAGGTCCAGCGGGAATATGATTTTGAGAATATCATCGGCAACAGTCATGCTATCAAAAAAGTCTATGAAATGATCGATACCGTTGCCGATACCGACAGCACGGTGCTCATCACCGGAAAAAGCGGTACAGGTAAAGAGCTTGTAGCCCGCTCGCTTCATTATAAAAGCAAAAGAAAAAACAAACCGTTCATCGCCATAAACTGCGGCGCCATCTCCGAAAACCTTATTGAAAGTGAATTGTTCGGTCATAAAAAAGGATCATTCACCGGTGCGATCTCTGACAAGGAAGGGCTGATGAAAGCCGCCGAAGGCGGAACCCTTTTCCTTGATGAGATAAGCGAGCTTCCCCTGCAGCTGCAGGTAAAATTCCTGAGAGCACTCCAGGAAAAAGAATACACTCCGGTGGGCACAACAATTTCACTCCCTGTAAATTTAAGATTCATCGCGTCGAGCAACCGGATATTGAAAGAGGAAATTGAAGCAGGGAAATTCCGTGAGGATCTCTTCTACCGCCTTAACGTAATTGAAATTAACCTCCCTTCACTCAAAGAAAGAGAGGAAGACATTCCCTTGCTGGCCGATCACTTCCTCGACAAATACCGCAAGGAGATGAATAAAACCATTAAGGGTATCGACAGCGAAGCAATCCGTGCATTGATGAACTATGAGTGGAAAGGCGAGATCAGGGAGCTTGAAAATGTAATGGAACGGGCGGTAATATTCTGCAAAAGCGACTTTATAACGCTCAAAGATCTACCGTCGGGATTTAAGCCGAACGACGCACCGATGAATATCTCGGGGAAAATGTCGCTCGACGATGCTATAAGACGCTATGAGAGAGACCTTATACTGAAAACACTTGATGATAATAAACTTAATAAGGAAAAAACCGCCGAAGATCTCCAGGTTGGACTCTCAACTTTGTACCGTAAATTAAAAGAACTGGACATAAAAACCTGAATTATCTTTCTCATTAGTTGAAAAACAATTTTATCCATCTTTTTATTTGCGAGAAATGGGCACTTTATCAGCCGTGGAATACAATTTACCCGCCCGTGCAAATCTGCTATAATTAAATATTTGAATCATTTTCTTATAAAAAGGTTATTTGGCACGTTTATAGCCTGTCCAAACCAACCCCGCGGCGCGGGACTCTGAAATTTTATAAGAAATAGTTAATGAAGAACGTATTATTTTATAGTCACGATTTTAACCTCTGCTACAGCCTTCTCATGTACCTGCAGGAATCGTATTCGGTAACTGCAACCACTAACCTGAAGGCGATAGGAGCATTCACAGGTTCGTCTGATTTCGACCTGATCATCCTGGATGATGCCCCCAATAAAGAGATCCTCGAGCTATGCAGAGACCTGAAAGTAATGAAACCTGATGTCCCGGTAATCATAACTTATGTTTTTGATAAGCAGACTAAGGACATTGAACCCTCGCTGCGCCCTTATGTAACCTCTATATTCTACAAGCCGTATGACCTGAATGAGGTCACCATGAAAATGGCCTCCTTAATGGTCTGATTGATCTTTTTAACTCCTAAGTGCACTATTTGTGAGCTCTGCACATATTATTACTAGTTAGCCGCATTCGTTTTCCCTGGTATTTTCTTCGTTATACAACCAGAAAGAAGCTTTTCGGGGGTTAAACTCCTCATTTTTTCCATTCTACAATTTGCGAAGCCCCTTCCGGCAGTCTCCCATTCCTGAGAATAAAATCACAAATATGTTCAATTTTTCAACTATTTACAGCTTTTAAATTATGGTATTATGTTTGAGTAAAGACAACGAATAAACGTAACTCATTTAAGGATATTGATAAAATGAAAAATATTGTACTCTATTTGCTCTTTATAATGTCGATAATTGCTTTATTCGGATTCGCATTCTCAATGGCGTGATTATTTTATTCAAGTAAATGAGTGTTCTTAAAATTACTTTAAACGATACGCAGCCAGGCTGCAGATTAAATAACTGAGCTGATACAGAGATGAAGACGTTCCTATCCAGATTTACTGCCGTCAAGTTGTTCTTTTTTATTATTGTCAGTTTATTCTTTACAGCGGTACCCGTTAACGCTCAATCCAACGATGACTGTCTGATGTGTCATAGCGACGACACTATGACCATGGAAAAAAACGGAAAGGAAGTATCCCTTTACGTAAATCAGGATACCTTCCAGCACTCAGTTCACGGAAAATTAAAATGCGTATCGTGTCACGTCGGATTTGATCCTGAGGAAGTTCCTCATAAAGAAAATATTCAGCCGATAAACTGCCTCACCTGTCATACAGATGCAAAGGTTATCCATAAATTCCATCCGCAGATGGTGAAGGCAAACGGGACGAACGGAACCCCGGATATATCCTGCAAGAATTGCCACGGCACCCATAGTGTGTCGTCGATTTCGGATCCGGCCGCTAAATGGAACAAAAAGAATTTAGTTGAATCCTGCGGCAATTGCCACAAGGAAGCAAAAGATAAATATGTTCTTTCAGGAACATGGAAAAGGTTTTGCGGAAGGTGTTGAAGGAGCGCCCAATTGTATATCCTGTCACCAAAGCTCGATAGTATCTGTAAACAAAGGTAAAAACTCCCTTCAAACAAAGCTAAACCAGCAGAAACTCTGCCTGTCATGTCATCTCGACGATCCTAAGATCCGGGCCAAGACAACACCTTCCGCAGGTTTTATAATGGCTTACGAACAGAGTGTCCATGGAATGGCACTCTCGCGTGGAAACGCAGAAGCCCCAAGCTGTACAAATTGTCACAATCATCACGATATTGAAGCTCCCACATCGGATAATTCATCCATCAACAAGTTTAATATTCCCTTTACCTGCGGTAAATGTCATACTGAGATCTCCGCGCAGTACAGGGAAAGTATACACGGTACTGCACTTCTGCAGAAAGGCGTAACAGACGCGCCATCGTGCACCGACTGCCACGGAGAACATGACATTCTTAAACATACTGATCCCAATGCACCTATTGCATACCAGAATCTTGCATCACAGGTTTGCTCTCCCTGTCATAGCTCGGTAAGACTGTCAGAGAAATACGGCATACCTTCAGAGAGATTTAAGACTTACGTTGACAGCTACCACGGACTTGCCCTTAAGGGCGGGTCAACCGTAGTTGCAAACTGCGCAAGCTGCCACGGCGTTCACAACATTAAGCCGTCAAGCGATCCGACATCTATGACTAACAAAGCCAATCTGGCGAAGACCTGCGGTACCTGTCATCCCGGCGCAAACCAGAACTTCGCAAAGGGCAAGATCCATTTAATAATGACCAAACAGGATGAACCTGTTCTCTACTGGATCGCCACTATCTATATTATCCTCATAGTCACAACTATAGGTTTTATGCTCCTGCATAACATCTTCGATTTTATCAAGAAGGCTAAGCTCAAAAAGATGAGACAGAGAGGACTAATTAAAGAAGAGAAGCATGGTCACGCACTTTACCTGAGAATGACCGTTAACGAGCGCGTCCAGCATGTTGCCCTGCTTGTCAGCTTCCTTACTCTGGTTGTCACAGGCTTCATGCTCAAATTCCCGGATTCCTGGTGGGTATCTCATATAAGAGATCTGAACAGCGATGCGTTTGAATACCGCAGCATACTTCACAGAATAGCGGCTGTTGTTATGGTGGCTGCAAGTCTCTACCACGTTTATTACATATCATTCACGCAGCGCGGGCGGCAGCTTGTGAAAGACCTCCTCCCAATCCTGCAGGATGCAAAAGATGCAATCGCGGTTGCTAAATACAACCTCGGGATTTCAAATGTGAAACCGAAACTCGACCGATTCAGTTACGTTGAGAAAGCTGAATACTGGGCCCTCGTCTGGGGAACCATAGTAATGTCAATTACCGGTTTCATTTTGTGGTTTGATAATACATTTATTGGATTACTTACAAAACTCGGATGGGATGTAGCACGAACTGTTCACTACTATGAAGCATGGCTTGCCTTTCTCGCGATTGTTGTATGGCACTTCTATTTTGTGATCTTCAATCCCGAAATCTACCCCATGAACCTTGCATGGCTCAAGGGAACTATCTCTGAAGAAGAAATGGCTGAAGAGCATCCTAAAGAGCTCGAAAGACTTAAAGAAGGAGAGAGTCAGCCTGATGAAGAACAAGTGTCAGCTGAAAAATGATTTTTTATGATAACTGCAGATTATGTGCGGGAAATTACTATGTCGTACCGGAAAATTACCTCTGAACTATTATTTATAACCTTAATATTCCTGCTTTCATCATTCACTCCTCTTAAGGCGCAGTCGAATGATGACTGTCTTATGTGCCACGCCGACAACACCCTGAAGGGCACAAAGTACGGGCACTCTTTCTCTGTCTTTGTGGACGAGAAAAAGCTCGGCAAGTCGGTGCACGCCGATGTTGAATGCATAATGTGCCATCAGGACCTTGAGGGAACCGAGTTCCCTCATACCGAAGATGTTCAGCCGGCGAAATGCGATGCCTGCCACGAGGATATTCAGGCACACTACGATAAGAGTCTTCACGGTAAGGCCAAGGCAAGACATGACAACCTGGCCCCGACCTGCCAGACCTGTCACGGTTCACACGATATTATCCCTGTAAAGAATCCTAAATCAAATGTCGCACCCATAAATGTTCCTTACCTCTGCGGAAAGTGCCACAAGGAAGGGTCGCCGGTACAGCTTCAGAGGAATATACCTGAAACCCACATACTCGAGAACTACTCTGAAAGTATGCATGGCGAAGGTCTATTGAAAAAAGGATTGACAGTAGCGGCAACCTGCGTATCCTGCCATACTCCCCACGATATACTTCCCCATACCGATCCCAAATCCTCCATCGCGAGGAGAAATATTGCCGCCACCTGCTCCAAATGTCATGGTGAAATTGAACTGGTGCACAGGAAGGTTATTAAAGGAGCATTATGGGAGAAAGAAGCAAATGTGCTGCCGGCATGCGTCGACTGCCATCAGCCGCACAAGGCAAGAAAAGTTTTCTACGACCAGGGAATGGCCGATAGCGACTGTCTCACCTGCCACGCCAAACAAGACCTCAAATCAACTGAAGACGGAAGATCTCTCTACGTAAATTATGACGAGGTTAAGGGTTCAATGCATACTCAGATAGCGTGCAGCCAATGCCACTCGGAGGTAAATACCTCGCACGTGAGACCATGCGACAGCATAACGCAGAAAGTCGACTGCTCCAAATGCCACGAAGCTGTGGGACAGGAATACGCAACGAGTACGCACGGTCAGCTATTTGCCAAAAATGATCTTAACGCGCCAACCTGTACTGAATGCCACGGCGGCCACGGAGTTCTTGGAAGAAGAAATTCGAAATCGCCTACTTTCCCTACCAATATACCATACCTCTGCGCGAAGTGCCACCGTGACGGTGAGGAAGCGGCGGTCAGATACCTGGGCACCGAAAAAGACATTATAAGTCATTATGTTGAAAGTATTCACGGCAAGGGACTGATGAAGAGCGGTCTTACTGTTACTGCTACATGCACCGACTGTCATACCGCCCACCATGAACTGCCCCATACCGACAGTACATCCAGCATTTTCCCCGGCAATATCGCAAACACCTGCGGAAACTGTCACTTCGGTATAGAGGAAAGCTTTAACAAGAGCGTTCACTCGCCTCTGGTTACAAAAACAAATAAAAAGCTCCCTGTGTGCAACACCTGTCATACCGCCCATACTATTAAAAGGACAGACCTTTCGGGATTCAGAATGGAAATCATGAATACCTGCGGTAACTGCCACGAGGAAATCGCCAAAACTTATTTCGATACCTATCACGGAAAAGTTTCCCAGCTCGGATATTCGAAAACGGCAAAGTGCTACGACTGCCACGGTGCGCACGACATACTTCCTGTAACAGACCCCCGGTCGCACCTCAGCAGGGATAACGTACTTAAGACCTGTCAGAAGTGCCACGAAACAGCAACACGCCAGTTCGCGGGATATTTCACGCACGCCACGCACCACGATCCTGAAAAATACCCCTGGCTGTTCTGGTCGTTCTGGGGAATGACAGGACTGCTTGTAGGAACATTCTTCATAGCCGGAATTCACACGCTGCTGTGGCTGCCACGCTCACTCCAGTACAGGAGACAGCTTAAAAAGAGACTGGCAGATGCTGAGAAGGCCGAGAATGAACAGAATAACCCGGCAAACAAAGATAATCCTGAGAGTTGAATATGAATGGTATAAAGAACGGAGAGGGTAAAATGCAGTATCAGAGGTTTACAAGATTAAACCGTGTTCTGCACATACTTATGATCGTCAGCTTCCTTAGTCTTGCCCTTACAGGAATGACGCTGAAATTTTCTTATACCGGCTGGGCAAAAGTACTCTCGCATATGCTCGGAGGGTTTGAGAGTGCCGGCTTCATACACAGGTTCGCCGCAGTTATTATGTTCGGCGTTTTCGTCACCCACATAACAGACCTATTCATCCAGAAGAAGAAGGAACACAAATCATTCTTCAGGATGATCTTCGATCCGAAGGGACTTATGTTCAACAAAAAGGACTGGCAGGATTTTACCGGTTCGATGAAATGGTTCCTCGGTATGGGTGAAAGACCGGAATACGGCAGATGGACCTACTGGGAAAAATTCGACTACTTTGCAGTCTTCTGGGGAATATTTGTAATCGGTTCAACAGGACTCTCATTATGGATGCCCGAATTCTTCACAAGGTTCTTCCCGGGCTGGTTCATTAATGTAGCAACCATCATTCATAGTGATGAAGCGCTGCTTGCAACCGGTTTCATCTTCACCGTCCATTTTTTCAATACTCACCTGAGACCCGAGAAATTTCCCATGGATATTGTTATATTTTCGGGTCGAATGCCCGTAGAAGAGTTAAAATTAGACAGACCTGAAGAATACGGTAAGCTGCAGAGCGCCGGAACACTCAATCAATTCATGGTTGAACCTTATCCGCCTATCGTTATAAGAGCGATAAAGATATTCGGATGGATTGCTTTATCGACGGGGTTTAGTATTATTGTATGGATAATTTATGCAATGATCTTCGCCTATAAATAATATATAAATCATCGAGGTACTATGAAAAACAAACGCTTCCCCGATACCTTTTATAATACCACTACACTTGTAGGCACTGCGCTTGCACTGCTTAGTTTTGGTCTCATTCTTTTCCTTACAGTTATCGAAGCTTTTTCCACAGATACTAATGCATATGCGGGTATTGTTACCTTCATAATACTCCCTGCGTTTCTGATACTGGGACTTATACTCATAGCCGCCGGTATATGGAATGCGCGGAAGAGAAAACATGCGGGCACGTTCGAAGAAAGAAGTCTGCCCAGGCTCGACCTGAATGATCCCAGACAAAGAAGATCATTCCTCATATTTTTTTCCGGTACAATTTTACTTCTTTTCTTTACCGCGTTCGGAAGTTTCAAAGCGTACGAGTACACAGAGACCGATCAGTTCTGCGGAACTATTTGTCATAAGGTAATGAATCCCGAGTACACCGCCTACAAGAACTCCCCTCACTCCAGGGTAGGCTGCGTGCAGTGTCATATCGGCTCGGGAGCGGGATGGTTTGTTAAATCGAAGATATCAGGTTCCTACCAGGTTTATTCTGTTTTATTTAATAAGTATTCAAAGCCGATACCAACGCCGATCTGGAATCTGCGTCCTGCCCAGGGAACCTGCGAGCAGTGTCACTGGCCGAGAAACTTCTTTGCCGAGAAGAAGGTTGATTTCAATTACTACCTCTCCGATGAACAGAACACGCATTCTAAAGTTACAATGCTCCTTAAGGTCGGCGGCGGAAACAGCATACTCGCCAAGCAGACGGGCATCCACTGGCATATGAATATAGATAATGAAGTAACCTATCTTGCGGCCGACTCATCACGACAGGTCATAAACTGGGTAAGGGCGAAAAACAGGGAAACAGGTAAGGTTACCACCTATAGTAAGGGCGATGTTAAGTTTGACGAAAAGAAGATGACGGACGAGGGCCTACTGAGGAAGATGGACTGTATCGACTGCCACAACCGTCCTTCGCACATATACAACCAGCCTAACAGGATGGTCAATGTATTTATGTCTATAGACAAGATCGACACTACACTGCCGTATATAAAGAGCACAGCCGTAGAAGCCCTCGAGCAGTCCTACACCGATAAAGAAGTTGCACTCGACAGCATCAGCATACACGTTAAAGAATTCTACGCACAGTATTATCCCGACGCGAACCAGGATAAGATAGATAAGAGTATACGGACAATACAAGAGATCTACAAAAACAATTTCTTCCCTTCAATGAATGTCAGTTGGAAGAAATATCCCAACAATATCGGGCATATGTACTACAGCGGATGCTTCAGGTGCCACGACGGCGAACATAAAGATGAAAAGGGGAATGTACTATCGAAAGACTGCAATCTCTGCCACACAATCATTGCTCAGACAATCAACGATACCACGATGGTTAAGCTTGACGGACTGTCATTCCGGCACCCGATAGACCTCGGCGAAGATATCCAGGATCTGACGTGTACGGACTGCCACGGAATAGAGTAGAGCAGGGGGCATAGAGTAGAGGGCATAGAGCGGAGGGTAGAGGGTATTAGTAAAAGGAGGAAACATGGTAAAGTTCAGATTTCAAGATCTTGAAATTTGGAAACTTGCAATTGATATTGCAGATCAGCTTTTCGATATTGCTGATATTCTAGAACAAAAAAAATTATATAGATTTGCGGAACAATTAAGGGGTGCAGGAATGTCAATGTCTAATAATATTGCAGAAGGATCGGGTTCAGTTTCTAAAAAAGAATTCTATCAATTCCTCAATATTGCCCGCAGGTCTACATTTGAAAATGCAAATATTCTGATCGTTATAGAAAAACGAAATCTAATCAATCCACAATGTCTGGAGTCTATATTAGGATCTCTGGATATGCTCTGCAGGAAGATTTATAGATTTCAGAAATCACTTCAATAACAGGTTGTCCTATGCCCTTTGCGCTTGCCCCTCTGCACCTTTAATTTAAAACAATTTCCAGCAGATCTATCAATTCTTTCTTACTGAATGGTTTTGCAAGGTAATGTGAACACCCCTGGCTAAGGAAACGTTTCCTATCCCCTGCCATTGCGTATGCAGTAACAGCAATCACGGGGGTCTCCCTGTACTCATCCATTTCTCTTATTATCTTAACCGCATCCAGCCCTGTCATCCCCTTCAGGTTTATATCCATCAGGATAGCATCGTATTTCCTGGCTTTCACCATCTCGATAGCCTCAAGGGCCGATGATGAATGATCAACATTGCAGTAATCACGCAGAAAAAGATTTATAACATCAACATTGATTCTATCGTCCTCTACCAGCAGAAGCTGCGAATTCCTCTTCTTCACTCTTTTCTTTAACTCACCCTCACCCGTCTGCTCAGTCTGAATCACTTTATCGTCTCCCTGTATTTTCAGGTACGGAAATCTGACCGTAAACACCGATCCTTTATTAACTTCACTTTCAACCTCAATAGTACCATTCATCAATTCGATAAACTTTCGGCTTATCGTAAGTCCCAGTCCTGTTCCCTCAAACCTGCGGTTATAGCCCTCGCTGACCTGCCGGAACGGTTCAAATATTAGTCCGAAATTCTTTTCTGAAATACCAATCCCTGTATCCTTCACCCTTACAACAGCCATATCATTTTCTGCGGTCAGTTCAACATCCACCTGTCCCTCTCTCGTATACTTTACTGCATTATGGATGAGGTTGCCGGCTATCCGGGAGAACAATCGTTCATCGAGCCTGGATGTCATCCCGCCCGCGACCGCGTGAAAATTAAGCTTCAATCCTTTTTCTTCAGCAGCAGGTCTGTAGTGATTTACAACTTCCTCAAGCAGATGAGCCGGATCGACATTATGAAGACGCAGGTCTATCCTGTTTGCCTCGATCTTTGAAAGATCCAGTATCAGGTTAAGTGTATCGGTTAGTCTGTTGGCGCTCTTAACGATAGTTCCGGCCATCTGTTTTATCTGAGGATCCTTAATGTCCTCTGATATCATCATAGCATAACCGAGTATGCCTATCATTGGAGTCCGGAGCTCGTGACTCATATTTGCCAGGAATATAGATTTAAGTTTATTCATTTCCTCAGCACGTTCCTTCGCCACTTTAAGATCATCTTCCATCCTCTTATGTTCGGAAACATCTACAATAATACCTCTCAGGCCGATAATCCTGTTTGATTTTCTTACAGGCGAAGAGTATATCATACAATCAAGTATCTTTCCGTCGCGGTGCAGCATCCTGATCTCACGTCCCCGCCCCTCTGCTCCATTGAGTATCATCTGCAGTTTTTCTGCAGTCGCATTTCTGTCATCAGGATGAACGAATGAAAGCACGTCAGGTTTTGTTTCAAGGTACCCAATGGGATAACCCATAAAATCGGCACCCAGTTTATTCACATATACGAGCTTACCGCTGCCGTCAGTTTCAAAAATTATCTGCGGCAGAGAGTCGGTTAGTTCCCTGTATTTCTCTTCGCTTTCCCTAAGGGCGGCTTCATTCCTTAACCTTTCGGTTATATCCTCAATCATTGAAATGGTATAAAGGAACTTTCCATCATCATCATAAACGGCGGTGCCCCTAACATGTGCCTGGATGGTCTCACCCGACTTCTTCAGGTATCTCTTTTGTATTTTGATGTTTTTCTTTCTACCCGAAACAAGATCGTCCAGATGAAGCCTGTTCGCATCCCTGTCATCGGGATGAGTAATGTCAAACATCAGCCTGCTCATCATTTCCTCACGGGTATAGCCCAGCATCTCCGCGAAAGTGTTATTCACGTTCACCATTCTGCCTTCTGAATCAACATTGCTTATCCCGATAGGTGCTTCATTGAATATGGAGCGGTACATCCTTTCGCTCCGGAGGAGAGTCTCAGCTGTGGTTTCGTTATCCCCTGAAACAGGCACGCTGCTGATTTTTTTATTGAACTCAGGCTGCATTTATAACCCGGAATACCTGGCGTTAGTAAAAATTGTTATAGTTTAAGCTTTAAATAAAAATGAGACATCGGTATAAATAAAACGTCACCGGTCCTTCGTCCGTAAGATCAGGATCTTCTAAAAGAAGAGGGCACTTTTTTTTCGATGATCCAACAACATTAAAGAACACGGGGACGTTTAATATTTACATTATGAGGCGGCCCCGGAGTTGATAGAGAATATAGAGGAAATCTGCCGGAGCAGCCCCGAACTTATTTCAGCTTTTGACAAATAGCCATCTGCCCCTGCGCTGACCGCTTCAAGACTGTATTCAGGATGGTCATTAAATGATAAGAGCAGAATTCTTGGGGGATTGTCCAGTGATTTCATAATCCTGGCGGCTTCAAAGCCATTCAATCCCGGCATTTTAATATCCATCAGCACGAGATCAGGATTCAGACTGCGGCACAATTTTACGGCTTCCTCGCCTGAGGCTGCCTTTCCCGATATTTCTACGCCGGGAAAAGTGGCCACAAACCTGGCAAGAGTTTTCAGAAAATCTTCGTTATCGTCAACCAGTAAAATCCGCAACCGATACTCCTTAATCTCCTGCGATGAATATTTTCAAAAATTACAACTAAAAATTAGGGTTTGAGCGGGAGGGAGGCAATCAGGGTTTCCCTGATTTTATTGAAAATTGAAGAATGCAGATTGAAAATTGAAGATCATTCAACCTTTCCTTGCTGTCAGACGTGAAGCAGCAAAAATAGACACCAATTCATGAGCTTTTTTTTTCAGTTGTTCAACTTCACTTTCGGACATCAGTTTTTCATCTATTATAAAATCAAGCCAGAATTCTGATTCATCCGCCTCTTCAAGTACTATACTAAGTTTTGATACAAAAGATGCTTTACTCTGAGCCAGACATACTGAACGATAATTAGCTGCTATTGAAGTACTGCATCTTATTAACTGACTTTTAATATGATTAGCCAGATAATTATTCGGCAGTTTGAATACTAGTTTAACGCAATTATGAGCAAATGATTTAGTACGTTTTTGTAGTTCCTCTTTTTTCAAGATTCCCCTCCACCAATTTTCTCTACTCAATATACAATTCTAATTTTCAATTTTCACTATTCAATATTCAATTTTCAATATTCAATCTACTTGATTAGCCCTTTTTTCATTGCATACCTTGTCAAGCCGGGAATGTCGTTGATGCCCAGTCTCTTCATTATCTGCGAGCGGTGGGTTTCCACGGTTTTAATGCTGATGAAAAGCTTCTCCGCTATTTCTCTTGTAGAGTTCCCCTCGGCGATAAGCTGCAGTACTTCTTTCTGCCGCGAACTAAGCTCCTCTTTCTTCCTGAAAACTTCATCAGATGATGACGCGTGTTTCAGGCGCTCTTTGTATTCGTCAATCATTTCACGGGGGATGGCGGGACTAATATAAACTTTCCCTTTTTTAATCGTATCGAGTGCCAGCCGGAGCTCGTTCGGCGCGGAATCCTTAAGCAGGTATCCCGAAGCACCGGCATTCAATGCCTGTATCACGTACTCCTCATCGAGGTACATCGAAAGAATAACCACCGCAACATCGGGATAGTCTTTCTTGATCATTTCCGCGGCCTGCAGACCATTAAGCTCGGGCATGGCTATATCGAGAAAAACCATGTCAGGCTTAAGCTTTCCGGTGAGCCTAACAGCCTCACGGCCGTCGCCAGCTTCACCCACAACCTCCACCCCGTCGGAATTTTCAAGTAATGATTTTATGCCCGCCCTTACCAGCTTGTGATCATCAGCCAAAATAACCCTGATTGAGTTCATTAGATTTTTACCTGGCAGCTTGCCTTCATAACAGTTCCGGAACCTTTAATTGATTTTATACTGAATCTTCCTCCGATGAGTTCAGCTCTCTCCTGCATGCTTATTAGTCCAAGACTCTTACCCCTGGCAGCCTGATTCAGTGCTTTTTGTGTATCAAATCCTTTCCCGTCGTCCTCAACAGTAAGAACAACGAAACTTTTATCCTGATTTAAGGCTACCTTAACATAACCAGCTTCGGAGTGTTTTGCAATATTTGTAAGTGCTTCCTGGCATATCCTGAACAAAGTAATCGCGCACTCAGGCGGAAGTTCGTAGTGGCTTTTTTTAAACTCGGTTTTCACCTTAATTCCGGTTCTCTGATGGAACTTATCGAGGTACCACCGAAGGGAAGCCGCAAGTCCCAGATCATCAATTATAGCCGGCCGCAGTTCCAATGAAAGATTTCTCACCACAGAAATTGTATTTTCAACCAGCCTGGTGCAGTCATCCGCAAGTTCTGCTGTCTCAACCGGATTTCCCCCGTCCTTCATCCTCTGAACGTCTATCTTTATTGCGGTAAGCATCTGTCCTATCTCATCGTGGAGCTCCCTAGAAATATTACGTTTCTCGCTTTCCTGCACACTTATCAGCCGTGCCGAAAGTATCTTAAGCCTGTTGCGTGCCGCGGTAATCTGTTTAAACAACCGCTCTCTCTCCCTTTCGGACTTCTTTTTTTCGGTTATATCGATGAGGAAAGATGCGATGCCGATAGGACGGTGGTTTGAATCAAAAAGCGGTGCGGCAGCAATACTGACATTTATTTTTTTTCCCTCTTTCCTGGAACGTACCACTTCCCTGTCGGTGAAACTATCTCCCTTCATAATCGTTTTACGAAGCAAAAGGTGTTCATCAATTTTGTCCTCAGGCACAAACGGAAGCGGTTTTCCAAGCACCTCCTCACTGCGCCAGCCGAACAGCTTTTCGCTGGCAAAGTTCCACAGTTCCGTATTCCCGTTCTTATCAAGAATAATTATGCTAAGCGGAGAATAATTTATAAGCGAACGCAAGCAGCTCATTAAGCCGGTAGTGCTCGGCTTCCGCTTTTCTCTGTTCGGTAATGTCGGTTATCAGCGCCAGTCCCCCCGCGTAAACGTGGTGCTCATCAAAAACCGGCACAGCATTCACCACCACCCACCTCTCCGACCCGTCCCTGTGCTTAAGCCTGAACTTAAAAGTTTCGCGGGACCCTGCGGCATTTTCCCTTACATAATTTTCCGCCTTATCAACGTCCTCCTCAAAGACAAAATTAAGCACTGAATTGTCCTCAATCTCCTCCTTTTTCATCCCGACAATTCCCGCAAGCTTCTGGTTCACAAAAGTAACCTGCTGATCCATATTTATCAGCAGTATCCCCTCGTTGGCATTCTCCACTATCATACGGTACTTCTCTTCGCTTTCCCTCAGGTCATTCTCCGCTTTCACCTTTGCGGTAACATCATTAACCAGCACAATCCTTGCAGGCCGGCCGTCGAAGGAGATGGAATGGGTAGTCACATCCACTTTTATAATTTCTCCGTTCTTCAGTATATGCCTCCACACCCCGAAACTTTTCATTCGATCACTCTGGGTCCTGAAGATATCGAGCAGGAGCGGTATATCCTCAGCGGGACGAATATCCATTATGGTCATATTCAGAAACTCATCCTTCGTATAGCCGTAATGCCTTACTGTCACTTCGTTCACCGCCAGAAACTTATAAGTCTCCTGGTCATAAACAAACATGGGCAAAGGATTTCTTTCAAACGGCATGCGGTATCTTTCCTCGCTGTCCCTCAGGGCATCCTCGGCAGCCTTTCGTTTAGTTACATCGCGGGCTATTCCCACCGTTATCTCCGGCTCGCCGGTTAACTTGAAACTTTCCCCTTCAATCCAGAGATAATCGCCCGGTTTACTGCGCACACGGAATTCAACCATGCCTTTGGTCTGCCAGTCCTTAAGCAGCGGCAGATCGACGGGATGAACGAGAGCTCTGGGACCCATCTTTTGAATTTCTTCAGGGGAATAACCGAAGATCTTTTCGTAAGAAGGACTTATATAAAGATAACGTCCCTCCGAAGTCATAGAAATCAGGTCACTTGAATTCTCCGCTATCAGCCGGAAGCGCTGCTCAGTATTACGGTACGATTTCTCAAAATTAACACGTTCGGTAATATCCAGGCACACGCCAAGCAGTCCCTCAGGTTTTCCCCCGTCATTTTTCACAGGAACAAAATAATTATCGAAGTACCTTCCGGCTATGCAGGTATGTCCCTCTACCACTTCACCCGTCATCACACGGTTGAACGCTTCCACCGTATTCAGAACCTCGCCGTTATTCCGCGTAACTTCAATCGACCCTAGTAAATCGTGGAACTTACTCCCTATCAACTGTCCCGGCTCAAAACCTGCATCCGCCAGGGCCTTTCCCTGCTGCAGCACAAATTTCCCCTCACTGTCGAGTTCAAGCAGAACCATAGGAAGATTATTAACAATCGTTTCAAGCTTCGAAGAATACGCACGGAGCTCCTCCTCCGCCCGGTGTTTTTCTGTAATGTCATTTACCACAACGAGCCGGGCGTCAATATTTTTATACTTTACCAGGGTGGATGTATACTCAATTTCGATGCGTCTGCCGGATTTGCTTAATGTGGCAAATTTCCCGTTCCTTTTCTCCGCTCTAAACTGTTCGGCCACATTTATAAATATGAACCTCTGGTCGGGCGGAACCAGGTCAGGTATCCTCATCCCCGTAAATTCCTCTTCGGTATATTCATATTTGCTTACGGCTGCTTTGTTCACCCTAAGGATGGAAAAATCATCATCCTTATAGATTATGATAGGTGTGGGATTTTCGTCGAAGAGTTTGCGGTACCCCTCTTCCATGGAGAATGAATCATCACTCCTGAAAGAGATGATAATCATTTCGCTGTTGAACTCATCACCATAAAGTTTCTGCGGAACAAGAGTGCCGCTGCCGGTTCTGAAGAGAAAACTGCCCGATTCAGTTTCACCCCGCAGCAGGGCTGAGAGTTTTTCCGTCTCTGAGGCTGCAGTGAGATCAAAAAGATTGTCTTGTGACAGGATGTCAGGCAGCGGGATGAAAGCACTCCCGATGTATGCCCGGTTCCAGTGGAGGATATGACCTGAACCCCGCTCCGCTATAATAACAGGATCGGGATTGACGTCAATCAGTTTTTGGATAAAATCATTATTCATAGTAAAGTTAAAAGTAAAAAGTTAAAAGTTAAAAGTAATAAGCAATAGAAAAGGTAAAGGAAAAAGTAAAAAGTAAAAAGGAAAAAGGAAAAAGGGAGGGAGATTGAAGTTGCAGATTGCAGATTGCAGATTGTTAATTATTCATTGTTAATTATTCATTGCTAATTATTAATCGTGATTAAAGGGAGAAGGTAACGCGGATGGTTGTGCCGTTTTCGCTATGCATTTCCAGCGTTCCATCGAGCTGTTCTATGAGAGTCTCAACTAGCTGCAGTCCGAGCGAATCGCTCTTCCGGTATTCCCCTTCCGGAAGTCCCACCCCATCGTCTTTAACAATAAGCTCGTAGCCGCCGTTATGACGATGAATCGAGACCAAAATCTCACCGCTGTTCCGCCCTTTGAAAGCATGCTTATAAGCGTTGGATGCCAGCTCATTTATCACCAGTCCCAGCGAAATCGCGCTGTTGATATCAAACGAAATATTCTCTATATCGATCCTGGTATCAATATGCTTCCCCCTTAACCCGTATGATATCATAAGGTTATTGACCAGGTCGGTTACATAGCTGTGGAAATCGATATTGAAGAGATCCTTCGACTGGTAAAGCTTCTCGTGTATCAGGGCCATCGACCTTATCCGGTTCCTGCTCTCATCAAATATCTCCTGCGTCTGACTGTCGGATATAGTCTTCGACTGCAGGCTGAGCAGACTGGAAATCACCTGCATATTATTTTTCACCCTATGGTGTATCTCTTTAAGGAGTATCTCCTTCTCCTTCAGCGAAGCGCTGAGATCCTGCTCAAACTTTATCTGTTCGGTAATATTGATATTAACGCCCCGGAGTCCTATTACATTCCCGTCAGAATCACTGATACAAGTCGACTGCGATTCTATCCACAACTCAGAACCATCCTTCGCGATCCACCTGAATCTGTCCGTAAGCGGCTTGTTTTCCCTGTACTGTTTCCGCGCATTCTCAACCGCGTGTTCAATATCATCGGGATGCATCACTGAAGTCCAAAATTCCGGGTTGTTTTTCCAGTCATCTCCGGCAAAACCCAGGAGTTTCTCAACATACTTACTGATAAATGAAATTTTCTGTTCAGAAGTACCCGGCTCGCCGTAAGCCTCCCACACAACCCCGGGAACATTCGCGATAAGGTTGTCGATCCGTATGCGCTGCATCTCAAGCTGACTATAAAGCTTAACCCGTTCTATCTCAATACGTTTCCTCTCCGTAATATCACGGGATATTCTGATAGTAACCAGCTTGCCATGGTAGTTTACATTGAGACTGCTGCTCTCAACCCACACAAACGCGCCGTCTCTTTTCTTATAACGAACCTCGATTATAGGCTGACGCTTATAATCCTGAATCAGATAGAGGTCCTCTTCAAACACAAGATCGTTGGGACTAACCTTACCTATCAGATCATCCTGACTATATCCCAGCTCTTTTATAAGGGCGGGATTAGCATAAATAAATATATCATTTTCATCCAGAAGCGAAATAAAATCATTTGAATTTTCGGTTATCAGTCTGAACCTCTCCTCCGACTCCCTCAGATCCCGCTCAATCTTCTTCCTGTACTTGATCTCCTTCTGCTGAAGGCGTATTGTTGTCTCAAGATTTTTATTCAGTTCGCCTATCTGACTGAACAGCGAAGCATTATCTATGGCCATTGCCGCGCGGTGAGCAATATCCCCGGCGAACCTGAGATCATCCTCATTATAATTCTTATCAGATTCGGCTGTGCAGAGAGTAAGCGCTCCCAGCACCTTCCCTCTCACCTCAAGAGGTACAATCATGATCGATCTGATCCCGAGTTTCTTGAAGATCAGGTAAAGTTCTTTATCTTTAATGGCTTTGCGCAGGAACTCATCGCTCAGTTCAGAATAAAGTTCAGCCCTGCCGGTACGGATAACATTCGGCACCCCGGTCGGCTCTTCCATTTTCGGAGGATACTTATTCTGCAGATCCTGTGCGAACCGGATCTTTTCAGGATCCTTATGATAAACGATAAGGCGCTGGATCCCTTCACCTTTGGCAAGATCAACCGCAAACCAGTCGCACACTGCCGGTGTAAGCAGCTGCGCGAGCGAACGGATCGTCTCCGTATAATCAAGAGACGAATTAAGAATATAGCTGGCCTCGGCAAGGTATTTAAGCTTTGCCTGAACCTCTTCAGCCTGAAACAGGGCCCTCTGCTCGCTAGCAAGAACTTTCGACAGTGCGACCTCGTCGGCTTTGCGTTCAGTAATATCAACAGCAGACCCGATATATCCCTGGAACGTACCGTCAAGCGAATACCGGGGGACACCATGCGTAAGCAGCCATCTATCCTTTCCGTCGTATCTCATAAGACGGAACTCAAAATGGAACTCATCCTGGTTCTCAAAAGCAGTATCAAATGCATTCCTGAAAGCCGGCAGGTCTATTGGATGAATTCCCTGCATCCAGCCCTCGCGGATCTCCTCGTCAATCGATCTTCCCCTGAAGTCGATCCACGGCTTATTAAAATAGTAGAACTGATGGTCTACGCCAACCGTCCAAATCATAACCGGCGCGGTATCCGCCATAACCCTGAACCGCTGCTCGCTCTCCGAGAGCGCACGCTCTGTCAGCTTCCGCTCAGTAATATCCACAAGACTTGCAATAGTATACCCGTAAGGAGAATTCTCTTCAGGGAAATTCGTTATAGAATAAATATGGATCGGCTCGCCGCTAAAAGTCTTCAACTCATATTCAGTTTCAAAATGCTTCCCTCCTTTAGCGCGTACAATCAGCAGCTCAGTGAACTTATCCAAAAAATCATCCGTCAGGAGTTGCTTCAGATTCTCAAGCAGGTCTTTTTTATTACGCGCTTTAAACATCATTACTGAACGAGGGTTTGCGTCAACCAGCCTCAGTCTGCTGTAGCACTCGGAAACAAACTCAGGATGCTCCTGGAAGTATTTCCTGAAGTTCTCCACGCCCGAAGCCTTCAGCTGATCAAGCATTTCCACTGCACCGGAATCATCACTCTCCCAGAGCGACACGGCGGTCGACTCAAAAATACTCCTGTACCGGTATTCGCTCCTTCTCACCTCGCTCTCCGATTCAATCCTTTCGGTAATGTCATCGGCAATACCGATCACCCTTGTCACCCTGCCCGACGGATCCTGAACAGGAAACGCACGTTCACGGAGATATTTCAACTTTCCGTCGGCTCTCATTATCCTGTAAGTATAATCTGTAGATATCCCTCTCATCTGTTTCGCCAACGCTTTTTTAGCCTTACGCCGGTCCTCCGGAATAATATAATCAATATAAACGCCCGGGTTCTCATAAATTTTATGCACCGGTTCACCGAAAACCCCTTCATAGGCATTGCTCATATAAAGAACTTCAGGTTTAGCCGGATTACTTACATAGAAAACCTCGGTAAGATTCTCAATCAGGTGTTTAAAGATAACCTCATTCTCCTGCAGCCGCGCCAGGGTTTCTTTTGTCTTCGAAATATTCCTGGCAATAGCCGACGCGCCGATAATCCTGCCGGAAAGATCCTTCAGGGGAGAGACAGTAATCGACACCCAGAGGATCCTGCCGTCCTTCGTCATTCTTTTAGTTTCATAATGGTCATAACGCTCCCCTCTCCTCAGCGTGTTCATTATCTCCCGTATCTCATCCTTCTTATCCGGCGGAGCGATAATATCGATATTTTTACCAATTACCTCTTCGGCCTTATAGCCGTACATTTTCTCAGCGCCCTTATTCCAGCTCAGAATAATCCCGTCCATGTCCTTACTTATAATCGCGTCATCAGACGACTCTATAATTGAGGTGAAAAGCAGGCGGAGATAATCGGCCGCCCGTTCCGGAAGAGCAGGAATAATCGTTTCAAGCCGGGCGGGTTTATTATCAAACGTAACCTCATTTGATTTGATGTTCAGAGGTATTTTTGTCCCGTCCTTCTTTCGGTGATAGATACGGGCACTGCCGTTAAAGCGTTCGGGATTATTTATTTCATTAAGCGAGCTGTCGTGGAAAAGGTCCGGCAGTCTGAGTGCGAGCAGCTCAGAGCGGGAATAGCCGTAGAGATCATACGCCGCGGAATTAGCATCAAGGATATTTAAACTTACGGGATCATAAATAACAAGCGGAAGCGGGTTAAGATCGAATAGAGTTTTATAGTCAGCACCGGTTATAGTATTCATTATAAGAACCCTGTTCACCTGCACCGGCAAACTGGTCAGATTATAATAGTGATTAAATGATTATCTGTTAATTTAAAAGTTGTCACACTGCACTAGTGTCTCTATCGGAGAGCTGCCACACTGAACCTGTCGAAGTGTGACAATCAGCCTCAACAATCAACGGCGAAATATAGAAAACGGGGGCTAAGTATTTCGTGAGAAATAGCACAGTATCAAGTATCAAGGAAAAAGGAAGAGGGAAGAAGTCAGAAGTCAGGAGACAGAAGTCAGAAGGAAGAAGAAAAAGGAAAATTGTTAAATGGTTGGATTGTTGGATTGCAGATTGAAAATTGCAGATTGGAAATTGCAGAGAAGATTGAATATTTAATATTGAAAATCGCAGATTGGGGAGACAGGAGATTTATCAAAATTCAGGCTAAAAAAAAGAGTATACAAAATAGTTTATCGGAGCAGATTATGATTCCGCTACTTCTTTAAATCATGAAAAAGAATTCGATTCTGCATATTTGTATAATATTTTTTATAGACATACGCATGTCTCACTCCTTGCTAATTAAATTCTTTTATCATAATTTCAATCCAAGTCATTTCCCAAGCTACTGGTTTTCTTTTAATAATCAATTAGGAGGATGCCTCTATGAAACGTTTCTACTCTTCTCTGTTTTTCCTTGTTCTGTTCACCCTATCTTTAAAAGCCCAGGATGGATTGGGCATATGGACCACAGTAACAACATCCGTAGGTCCTGTTTTTGCTATCGCAATCGATCCATCAAACACTGACATAATGTACACAGGCAGTGCCACTTCGGGAATCTATAAAACAACCGATGGAGGAGGAACCTGGAATCCTTCTAATAATGGATTGCTGAATACTGCGGTTCTGGCACTTGGCATTTCAGCATCAAACCCACAGGTATTGTATGCAGGTACAAATTTCGGAACGAACGACGGCGTTTATAAATCCACTGACGGCGGGGGCAGCTGGACGAGGATGGTTACAGGTATCCAGGAATCCGCAAAGGGCATACAGGCTATTGCTGTCGATCCCTTAAATTCCAATACAGCCTACATTGCTGTATTCGACGGCGTAACCGATTCCCCTGTGGGATTGTATAAGACTACGGATGGCGGGACGAACTGGAATCCTTTAACCAACGGTATCGGAGCCGTCAAAAACTTCCTTGCCCTCGCGGTTGATCCGGTTAATCCTGACAACGTATATGCCGGTACCTCGTTTGCCGTCGCTACCAGCTTAGGACCCTCTACTATTTACAAAAGCACCGATGCGGGAGCCAGCTGGACCGAAATCAACAACGGACTACCCACGGATCCCGCGGAAATAAACCCCGTAAGAACCATTAGCATTAGTCCCGATAACCCCAATATCGTAATCGCAGGTCTCTTTATGAACACAGCTGATCTTCTCGGCGGACTATATGTAACCACTAACGGCGGCGGAACCTGGGCCAGAAAGTGGGACGGCGCTCCTTCGGCTGTCGGCTACCTGCTGAGATCCACAATAATAAAACCCGGGGCACCGCTGGAGTTCTACGTAGGACTCGATAATAGCTCCACTCAAACAAACATAGGCGTCTGGGGAACCACCGACGGCGGAGACACCTGGACTTCTTTCAACGGCGGAACAATGATGGATACCTACCAGATCAGAGCACTCGCGTTCAAAGGCACCATCCAGACTACATTATATGCGGGCGCTGCCACAAACGGAGCAGGCGTATATGAATATACCTTCGAGCCCGTACCCGTTGAATTCACATCATTCACCGCAAACGCAAACGGAAACAATGTTACACTTAACTGGAGTACAGCCACAGAAACAAACAACTCGGGATTCTCTGTTGAAAGGAAAGGCATTGAAGGCAGCTGGCAGACGCTTGGTTTCATTAACGGAAGAGGAAACTCAACTGTTATAAACCGGTATTCATTTACAGATCAGAATGTTGGGTACGGGCATTACACCTACAGACTGAAACAGATTGATTACGATGGTTCGTTCAGTTTCAGCAGCGAGGTCAGTATTGAGATCCTTGCGGTCGCCTCATTCTCACTCTACCAGAATTATCCGAACCCGTTCAACCCGGCAACAATGATAAAATACAGCCTGCCTTCAGAAGAGTTTGTTACACTGAAAATATATGATGTGCTGGGAAGAGAAGCCGCTGTACTCGTAAACGAAAAGCAAGGAACAGGCGAACATATGATCGCCTTTAATGCGTCGCAGCTTCCAAGCGGAATATATTTTTACACATTATCTGCAGGTACCAATAAAGAAACCCGGAAGATGATCCTCGCTAAATAATTATTAAAAATGCAGGCAGAGCGGGATTAGATAGTACTGTGAGTAATTCTATGGGCGCCGGGTTGAAAGCCCGGCGTCAATCCTAGCGTAATAGTATCATTTTCTTTGTTTTGGTATATTCTTTTGTCTCAAGTTTGTAATAGTATACCCCGCTACTCAAGTTCTCAGCATCAAAGTTTACCAGGTGACTCCCTGCCTTAACTGCCCGGTTAACGAGATCTGTTACTTTCCGACCCAATACATTGTATTCAACCAGGTGAACAAATCCATCTTCCGGCACAATGTAGGTGATTATTGTTGCAGGATTAAACGGATTTGGATAGTTCTTTAAAAAACTATACCCAGGTTCCTCCGCTATCAGCGGAACTGAAAAAACCGCCGCCGTAAGACCCGGCGAAAAGGTTTGATCCATCCGTCTCAATTGCCGTTACAAAAGTTGCGATCAATCCAATATTAGATGGAGCCAATTCATCCCCGTTATTGGTTGAACGAAATACTCCGCCGAGCTCAAGACCTGTACCGGCGAGAATATTGACACCGTCACCAATGATTGACGTCGCATACAAATTAGTCAACCCGGTGTTGACCGGCACCCAGGTAGAAACATCATAGCGGTAAATGCTCGTTCACAAGCAATCACACTTTCGGCAATACAATTATGCAAAGAGTTTCAATCGCTCAATGATTTACCGGGGATATTTATCCAGCGGGACAGATTGTAAATCTGCCCGAAAATAATGAATTAATTTTTGTATACTGCATATTAACTTTAGGTTGGATCGCATGAGCAGTAACCGGGGAATAATAATCTTAATATTTATCCACGCTTTATTTAGTTTTGGGACCGCTGCACAAACCACTAATATAAATTTAGGCCAAATCAGCCTGGAAGAAGGGCTTTCACAGTCTACTGTCCAGGCCATTGTTCAGGATGCACAGGGATTTATGTGGTTTGGAACCCAGGATGGTTTAAATCGTTATGATGGGTATTCAATAAAAATTTACAAACACGATCAATCGGATCCTAATTCAGTTAGTGATAACTCAATCTGGAGTTTATTGGCTGATAGCAATGGCAATTTATGGATTGGAACAGAAAAAGGAGGACTTGACAAATTTGTTTCTGCCGAAAATAAATTTTATCAATACAAATCTACTGATAATAACAGCAAAACGATTAGTGATAATTATGTTACATCAATCTTCGAGGATTCTTATAATAATATCTGGGTTGGGACAAACAACGGGTTAAATTTATTAAATAAAAAGCAGGGTACATTCACACGTTTTTTATATCATCCGGGTAATTCAAATATAAAAGATACCGCAAACCTGCATACAACACCAGGCAATCAAGGTAATGTCAGTATTACCCAAACAACCGAAGATACGAAAGGATTATCTATGGGTTGGCACAACTAATGGATTATATAAATTTAAATTAAATGATATCAGCAGAAGTTCCAGGCTGCCTGAACTCACCCTTTATCGGCACAACCCTTTTGATACTAACAGCTTAGTCGGAAACAACATCCGAACTCTTTATTTTGACAACAAAGGCATTCTCTGGATTGGAGTATGGAGTATGGGATTAAACAGCTTCAATCAAAATACAAATACATTCATCCGGTATAATAGTGACCAGAGAAATCCTGATTTATTGACGGGACGTTTCATCACTTCAATTTATCAGGATTCAGCCGATAAAAAAGGACTTTGGATTGGTTCGTATGACGGAGGTCTTGATTTATATAACAGTGAATCAAATTTGTTTGACCGATACCTTCAGCAGGATGTAATGACATTGTATAAGGATAGATCCGGTATTTTATGGATCGGGACTTTCGCAAGCGGAGTAAAAACATTCGACAAAAGAAAATATAAATTCAATCATAGGTATGTCGATCCTAAAAATCCCGACGATCTGAACGGGAACATGGTATCATCAATACTTATTGATAGAGATAAAGATTTATGGGTTGGTACCTGGGGTAATGGAGTTAAAATATTTGACAAGCAAAAAAGGAGAATAACTAAATATAATTTTCAACCAAATAATAATAGTATAGCAGATAATCATATTTATGGGATGTGCGAATCATTAAACGGGAAGATCTGGATCGCGACAAGATCAAAAGGTCTTTATAGTTTTGATAAGAAAACCGGTAAGCTCATGCTTTATAAATTTGATCCTGAGAATTTTAACAGCATTCGTTCAGATGGAGTATCGGCATTATATTTTGATAAGCAATCTAATATATTGTGGATAGGTTATACAGCCGGCGGTATCAGTTCCTATAATATTAGTAATGATATATTTACTCATTACATTCCGAATGAAAAAGATCCGCTGGCAATTTCAGGCAGTACTGTAACAACTATGTATAAGGGGGAAAAAACCGGGCTTTGGATAGGCACTTCCAGGAATGGGCTTAACAATTTAAACCTTCAAACTAATAGAATAAGCCATTACCAATCTTTTACGGAAACAGATTCAACAGATAATGGAATCACCAAAACCGGCAGTTTAAATAGTAATACTATCGGTTCAATCTATGAGGATGACCAGGGTATTGTATGGATAGGTACAAACGGCGGCGGGTTAAATCGATACGATCCGAAGTCAAATTCTTTCACATATTTTACAGCAAAGGACGGTTTACCAAACAATGTTATTTATGGTATCCTTTCCGATAAATCCGGACATCTTTGGATAAGTACTAACAAAGGACTTTCACGATTTGATCCCATAACCAATAAATTTAAAAATTTTGATGTGAATGACGGGCTGCAATCAAATGAATTTAATTTAGGAGCATATTTTGAAAGTGCTGACGGAGAATTGTTTTTCGGTGGTGTACATGGTTTCAACTCATTTTTTCCGGAAAAGATAAAAGATAATCCATATATTCCACCCGTATATTTGACTACGTTCAAAGTGTTCGACAAAGAATTGTCTTTATCCAACCCGCTTACAAACGATACCAGGATAGTACTTTCTTATTCACAGAATTTTTTTTCGTTCGAATTCGCTGCATTAAATTACACCGCACCTCAAAAAAACCAATATGCATATATGCTTGAGGGATTTGATAATAATTATCACTTCGTACCTGCCTCAAATCGTTTTGCAAGTTATACAAATTTGGATCCCGGCGAATATATACTGAAAATCAAAGGTTCGAATAATGATGATATATGGAATGAAAGTGGTACATCGATAATTCTTGTTATAACCCCTCCTTTCTGGATGACAGTATGGTTCCGAATAATTGTAGTTATTTTAATTCTGATCATCTTCATAAGCGTTCTCAGACATTATATGATGAAACCCATAAAGGAAAAAATGCGGAGAATGGAACAGGAAACAATATTAGAACGGGAAAGATTAAGAATTTCGAGGGACATGCATGATGATCTTGGTTCAAGACTAACAGAAATCCGGCTTTTGAGCGAAATGGCAGTAAATGATCCAGAAATTAAAGCAGTTAATGTACTCAAAGAAGTTTCAGAAGCGGCAAAAAGTATTATTACAACTTTTGGTGAGATAGTCTGGTCTGTCAATCCGCAGAATGATTCAGCAGAGAATCTTGCAGAATATATAGGCCAGTATTCAGCCGAATATTTAAGTAAAATGCATATTCGCTGCAGAGTAAAATTCCCGGGTGAATTTCCCCATTCTACCTTATCTTCTGAGACCAGGCATAATATTTATCTTGCTGTAAAAGAAGCATTAAATAACGCCGTCAAATACTCTGGGACTGACGAAATACATTTAACCGTGGAAGTCGAAAATTCTTCACTCATATTCATAATTAAAGATTTTGGAAAAGGTTTTGAAAGTAAAGAAATGAGCAGATCGGGAAACGGATTCCGGAATATGAGAAAGCGTCTTGAACAGATTGGAGGTATTTTCGAATTTGAAACCGGGATTGGAAAAGGTACCACGATTAGATTCTCAATTCCTATAGAAAAAGTCACTTAATTTTTACAAATACCATTATTGGTTATTGAATATAGATTAAATGCGGGATATTATTGAATACCTAAAAATGTGTTCCAATGAATAATAAGGGAAAACAATTTGATAAACATAGCAATCGTTGAAGATGACAAAAAAATCAGGGAAAACCTGGTTATTTTAATTGAGCGTTCAAAAGGATTCACCTGTGCGGCATCCTATGCGGATGGAGAGACAGCGTTGAAGGAAATTCCTAAGATAATACCGAATGTTATTTTAATGGATATTAATCTTCCGGGGATGAACGGCATTGAATGTGTCAGTCAATTAAAGAAGGTAAAACCGGAGTTATTGATCATTATGCTGACAATATACGAAGATGATGTGAAAATCTTTAATTCACTTAAGGCAGGTGCTGTTGGATATCTTATTAAAAGTGCTTCTCCAAATGAAATTTTGCAGGCAATAACGGATGTATACGCCGGAGGCTCACCTATGTCTCTCCAGATTGCCCGTAAAATAGTTCAATCATTTCATAAGATATATGAAGATGAAAGTAATATTTCCAAATTAAGTGAAAAAGAAATGGAAATCCTTGACTTATTAGCGCAAGGATATTTTTATAAGGAGATTGCAGACAAATTATACGTGAGTCCGGAAACGATACATAAGCATCTTAGAAATGTATATGAGAAATTACATGTACGATCCCGCACCGAAGCCGTTCTTAAATATCTTCAAAAATAAAACCATGTCTTCGACTTTATACCCAAATGGGGTATTGTAATAAAAAGAAAGGTGCAATAGTTTTTTAATAAGGTTTAATTTTTTGTTAATCAGTCGAAAGGGACAAAATGAAAAAATCGATTTTTACAATTTTAATATTGTTTATCTCATTTCAAATCAGTTATGCGCAATACAATACCTGGACACCCACTTCAACTGTGGATGCGCCTCAGGGTAGAGGATATTTTACTACAGTGTGGACGGGATCTAAGATGATTGTTTGGGGTGGATGGAATGTTTTTGGAGGCGGCGGAAACTTAAATACAGGCGGGCTTTACGATCCCGAAACGAATACATGGACCGCTACCAGTTTAGTTAATGCGCCTACCGGAAGAAACATTCATTGTGCAGTATGGACCGGCACAAAAATGATTGTTTGGGGAGGATTCGGTTATGATAGTCTTGGTAACCTTAATAACCTGAACACCGGCGGCATATATGATCCTGCAACAGATACATGGGAACCAACTTCTACTGTTAATGCCCCGCCGCCAAGCGGTTGGGCGACTGCCGTGTGGACGGGATCTAAAATGATTGTTTGGGGAGGGAATGTTGCTTCCGGAGGAGTAAGTACGGGAGGTATTTATGATCCAGCAACTGACACGTGGGAACCAACTTCTATTGTGGATGCTCCATCAGCAAGAACACGCCAGACAGCAGTGTGGACAGGATCCAAAATGATAGTATGGGGTGGATGGGGAGGATTTGGTCTAGACCCTGCAGTCAAAACAGGTGGTATATATGATCCTACAACGGATACCTGGGAACAAACAGATACTCTAACGGCACCTTCAAAACGTTACATGCATACTGCCGTGTGGACAGGATCAAAAATGATTGTTTGGGGTGGAAATCCTGTAACAAATGCGATTCAACCGCTTCATACTGGGGGTATATTTGATCCTGAAACAAATACATGGCAGCCGACTGATACTCTTACCGCTCCCCCAGGAAGGTACGAACATTCTGCAGTATGGTCTGGAAGAACAATGATTGTATGGGGTGGTGCAGGACAATCAGGAGGAATCTATAACCCCGAAACTGATAATTGGCAGTTGACAGATACAGTCACGGCTCCATCAGCAAGAGCTAATAACCTGGCCGTGTGGACAGGTTCAAAAATGATCATTTGGGGTGGATGGATGTTCCCTTTCGATTTTAATACCGGAGGCGTTTATACTCCATGGCTGCTTACTCCACTGGCCCCATCAAATCTTTTTGCAGTAGCAGATACTTTCTCAGTTGATCTGAACTGGGATGATAATTCTGATAATGAAATTGGATTCAAGATAGAGCGAAAAGATGATTCATTAAATGTGCCCGGCACCTGGACATTAATTGATTCAGTCGGAGCAAATGGAACAACTTTTACGGATATAGGATTAACACCAAATACAGTATATTCATACAGAATATATGCTTACAATGAAGCCGGCAATTCAATGGGTGATTCCGTAGAGACAGTAACCATTGTTCCTGTTGAACTGACATCATTTACTGCATCAGTATCCGGTAATAATGTTAGTCTGAACTGGAGTACATCGACCGAGACTAACAACAAAGGATTTGAAGTCCAGAGGTCAGAAATCAGCAATCAGATTTCAGTATGGGACAAGATTGGATACGTGGGAGGTTTTGGAACGACAACTGAAACCAAATCATATTCATTTACGGATAATAATGTCTCAACCGGCAAATATACTTACCGGCTAAAGCAGATTGATTTTAACGGGTCATATAAATACTCAAAGAGTGTCGAAGCCAATGTAGAACTACCGCTCACATTTTCATTGAGTCAGAATTTTCCTAATCCTTTTAATCCAACTACCCAGATTGAATACAGTATACCCAAAGATGGAATTGTTAAGCTGGGCGTGTACAATATCCTTGGTCAGGAGGTAGCAGAATTAGTGGGTGGCAATCTAAGAGCCGGAAGCCACAAAATAATATTCAATGCTCAGGGATTAGCAAGCGGAGTTTATTACTACAGACTGGAATCAGGCGGTAACGCAGCGATTAAAAAACTTCTGTTGATCAAATAAAATTAATTATATTTTTTCCGCTATTATTCAGAATAGCGTAGGTTAAGCCCACAATCTTCAAGACTGTGGGCTTTTTTTTGGTCAGGACGGGCAAATGGTTACCCGGCACAAAATACGTTGAGGAGCCATCAACTATTAATAAGCTACTTCAACTGTCTTTTTGTAAATCGATTCGTTAGTTAAGTTACTGATTATAAAATGCGCAAGATCAGCTCTCGAAATTCTTAATCCCTTCGTTAAATGGGAATTAATGGAAAATCTATATTGACCTGTATATGGTTTAGTTGTAAGAGAAGGAGGACGTATAATTGTCCAATCCCCATCACTCTCTTTAACAATCCTTTCCATCTTTTCCAGGTCCGAAAACATATTTTTTAAGAGTTTCTGCAGGACAAACTTTACTTCCAGCTTTGTAAAAAAATTGAAAGTAGGATTTACATCTAATCCGGATGCTGAAATCACAAAAACACGATTTGTATTTGTATTTGCCAAAACCTTTAAAAGATTTTTAGTCCCTTCAGAATAGAGAGTTGTTTCTTTTAAGGAATTTTTCCCTATTGCTGAAATTACAGCATCTTTATTTCTCAGTGGATTTATTAATGTTTCAGATTTCATAACATCACCTTGCGTTATCAAAAGATTTGGATGTCGAATGGTTAACTTCGATGGCGTTCGTAAAATTGCTGTCACATTATGTCCATATTTTAAAGCTATTTTTACTGATTGAAGACCAATGCCTCCACTGGCCCCTAATACCGCTATATTATAAACGGATAATTTCAAATCACTTTTCATTTTATCGTTTCTCTATATTTTTTATTAGTAATTTTTATTTAATTGAATCCATATTTGATGACACCAAAACTGGCGCAAATAATAATTATTTAAGATTCAATCATTTGACAGATGAAGCATTAAATTTGTGACAAACATTTGTTGAAAGAAGAAGTAGTCACAAAAGTATGGGCTGAATTGTCTTATTAATAGAATAATTAAGGATACTTATGTCCATAAATAAAAACGAAAAATTCTTAGAGTACAGAAATCTTATTTTTTCAATAGCATATGACATGTTAGGCAGTGTTGAAGACGCTGAAGATATTTTGAATGAAGTTTATCTAAAATGGATATCGGTTGATACAGAAGGGATCAAATATCCGAAAGCCTACCTGGTAAAGATTGCAACAAATATGTCAATCAATTATTTAAAGAGCGCCAGGAAAAAAAGAGAGGAATATTCGGGTTTATGGCTTCCTGAACCAATAGAAAGACAATATGAAACAGGTCCGGATGTACCTGTGGAATTATATTATTCACTATCTATCGGGATGTTGATGCTTTTGGAAAAACTCACTCCTATTGAACGGGCGGTATTTTTACTCAGGGAAGTTTTTTCATTCGATTATTCTGAAATATCTGAGATAACAAATAAAAATGAAGACAATTGCAGGCAAATATTCAATAGAGCGAAACAACATTTAAGCGGGGAAGAAAAACGGTTTACTCTGGATATAAAATCACATGAGAAAATTCTTAATCAATTTTTGGATGCAGCAAACTCGGGGAACCTCGATGCGCTTATTGAATTGTTAAAAGATGATATAAGACTTTATGCTGACGGAGAAGGAGCGGTTATCGGAGATAATGGAGAAAAAATAAAAGCAATCAGCCAATCGCTGAAAGGCAAAAAGCAGGTAGCTAAATTTATTATCGAAGTAACTGCCAGATTAAAAAGAATTCGCCCTGATACCATATTCAAGATCAAAATTGTGAACAATTTACCCTCACTCATTATTTATATTCAGGGCATCGCTTCAATTGCAATAATGTTTGAAGTATTTGAGAACAAAATAACCAATATTTATGCACAGGGAAGCCGGCGTAAATTGAAAAACGTTATGTCCTGATATAACGTTGAGGGATTGCTTCGCTCGGGGCCCCCCCCCGCTCAGAGCGGGGCAAGCTGCTCGCAATGACGAAGAGAACACCAACAGGAAGCCATAATTCTTTAACTTTACTGTAAAGAAATGAAAAAGTTAGGGAAGGAATAATGAAGCTCGCAATTACATCAGACCTGCACCTCGGAAATCTTTTATGCTCACTTGTTGAATGGAACGGAAATGAATATAAAGAGGGATCAAAGTACCGGGAGTTCTGTGAAGCTGCAGGAACCGGGAACGATTACCTGATCCTCCACGGTGATATCCTCGATTTCTCAGTAGCCGGTTATGAGAACGCTTACGCGGCGGCAAAAGTTTTCTTCACCCTGCTGCAGAAGGATGACATTGCGGATCAGATCATTTACCTTCCCGGTAATCACGATTACGATATCTGGAACATAGTTGAGAATGAGGTGAATATCATTCTCCAGACCAGGGAGGAGAAGATCCCGCGGAAGTTCAGGACGGCGGTACCGGGGATCCTCGACGACAGGACGAACACTGACACCCCCGGCCTCACACTTCCCGGAGTAGGTAAAAGAAAAGAAGGCACACATACCTACGGAGGATTATTTTTAGATCATATCACAGACGAGCCCTCACACTTTATATTCGCTCATCCCAACCTGTACCTGGCCTCAGACGAAGGAACCATCCTGATTACACACGGTCAGTACCTCGACAGCTACTGGTCGCTGTTATCAAAATGGGCTCCGATCATCTTCGGAACCGATCTTGAACTGGAAACCCCAATGGACATTAAGGAGCTGGTGGGAATGAACTTCCCCTTTAATCAACTGGCCTGCTCGGGAGTAGGTCAGGCAGGAATTCTCTCTGAAACACTCTCCCGTGTTCAGCAGGAGATCAAAGGAGGCAAAATGAAAAACGTTAGGCATTACCTGACCAACCTCTTCACCTATCTCGATGATCATGTATTTGTCAACAGAAAAGGTTACCAGTTACTCCCCGGAGCAGCAACCGGTTTTGCCTTCAGTAAAGCAACGAAGCGGATCGTTGGGATGATCACCCCGGAAACAAAAGTACGATACAACGAAAAATATTTCCGGCTTCCGGAAGTACAGAAAAGATTTTTCACATACTACGACGCCTGTCTTGCTGAAGTAGAGCAGCTTGGAAAATTTCATGATATTCAGATCCCGATCCCCTACAAAATGATTTTCGGTCACACCCACTTACCAATAACAATGGAAGATCCGATCATAATGAATTCGCCCTCAGGTACATCCATCAGTTTAAGCAACACCGGCGGATGGTTATGGAAGCAGACCAGGGATAAAAAAGTATTTCCCGGTGCCGTAGTTTTAAGGTATGAATCTGGCAAAGGGATCTATTCCTGATAGTATAAGTTAACCCCGCATAAGTTAACACCGCACCACATACCCCCCTGACCTTTCATACTATGTGCTATAACACCGGTCTTCCAGACCGGTGCATGGCAGGATCGATGACGGTTAACCCCGGGATAAATCCCGGGGTTAATGGAAAATCCGTAATCTTCAATCCTCTTTCTTTCTCCTCTTTTTACTTCAACAAAACCATTTTATGAGTTGATACATAATTTCCTGCTCTCAGCTGATATATATAAACGCCGCTGGTTAAACCGGAGGCATTAAAGTTCACTGAGTAGCTTCCCGGGGTTATGTTCTCATTCACTAAAGTCGTAACCTCCCTGCCCAGCATATCGAATATCCTCAAAGTAACTAATCCATTCTCAATCACCTGGTATTTAATCGTGGTAGAAGGATTGAATGGATTAGGGAAGTTTTGTTCTAATTTATAGGTACCCGGAGAAATAAAATCAAATTCAATTATCTTTGAAAACTCAAACTTACCATCATAATCAAGTTGTTTAATCCTGTAATAAGACTTACCCGTTAAAGGGCTGCTGTCAACAAAAGAATACCTGTTTGTCTCCGAGGTAGTCCCATTTCCCTCAACATATCCAACATTAACAAAATCACTGCCTCCCCCGCTTCTCTGAACTTCAAAGCCCTGATTATTAATTTCAGTTGCAGTTACCCAATTTAAGAGGATTTCCGTACCATTCTGAACTGCTGTGAAACCAGTTAATTCTACAGGAATAAACTGATCACCAAAGGTATTTGTTCTGTAAACATTCCCGCCGTTGAGATTTAATAACAATGTATGGTTCTGATCATAACCAGATTCATTGTCCAAATAGATAGATCCGCCGTTTAAGGTATCAACACCATCAAAGACCGCTGCATATTTAAAGGGCACATAAATTGGTGTCCCTGAATTAAAAATCATGATATTAGAATATATTTCATCCCCTGCTATAGAATCACTATGCGTACCATCGTCATACATTTTAAGAAAGGTTCCGTTAGCAGTATCGGCAAATGTCCATGTAGAAGGCCACTGAAGAGGCAAACTATTCCCGGCGATCCATACACTTTGAAGACCCGTTATTAGATTATTATTAAATCTCTCACGGGCATTATTCATATCAACCCGGAAATACACTGTGTTATTACCGGTTGAAGGTGTAGCAACCTGAATTCGCGGGAGTATCGGCCCGATTGTAGTATCAGAATATGGGAAATTCAATATCCTGTTAGCACCAGACTCCCATCCGCCCTGAGTAAAATTATTTTCCGGATCGCAATGAAATTTCCATTGTATTTCCGAGCCAGGGGAACCTACAAAAGAAAGAGATACAGAAAAATAATCAGGATTATTTATATCCTGTACTAGAACAGTTCCCGGTACAGTCCATGATAAAGGAGCCGTATCTCCAACCACTTCAATTTGATCGGTAGTAAGTGAGAATCCTTCATTAAATAATTCAGCCATATCCGCAATGAATGTCATATTAACCAAATAGACATTGTCGAAAAAAGTGAGGGGAATATTTTGATCAGGATCGTTTGTTATTGTATATAATCTATTAGGGATTGATTCCCATAATCCCCCGTTACCCGATCCGTTCGGATGCTCCGCATTTACCAGAACGAACTTATAAGTAATCTGAGTAGAAACTGCGTTATCAGGAAATTGTACAGTAATTGAATAAGTTGAATCCCACGTAATGCCGGGTGTTAATAACCAGTGGTTCCCGGCCCAATCAACTGAATCACCCGCTAAAATTTGCCAATCTCCCCGAACAAAAAGAGAGTCATTTACCGGGTCGAAATTGCCAAGCTGAATCTGGGCACTAATATCTAAATTGAAAGTTACATTCACGGCTGAGTATGAATTTGTCATATATCCGAAGACGATCAAAAAAAGAGTAGTAGAAAAGTATTTCATTATTCATTTCCCTTTCTTATAAGTGAGATTATTTCGGTTCCTTTTCATATATATCAGAAATATCTGTTTCCTCGGAAAAGTTGACCAAAAAAAATACGCGCGCAGGCACGTGGCTACAGGACGGGTGGATGTGTGGAATGGCAGGATCGATGACGGTTAACCCCGGGATTAATCCCGGGGTTAATGGAATAACAATCAGTAAGCCGCACCGGGTTGGAAGTGTGATTGCAGGATAGCCCCCGGGTTAAAAACCCGGGGTTAGTATGTGGGGTTCGCGCCCGCAATAATATTTTTTACAATTCCATGACAACTGCCGCCCGCAGGTAAACTATTTTTACAACAGTTTTTGAAGATATGCGCGTTTTCGCGTAAATTTACAATGGGAATAATAAAAAAGAGGTTCCATATGAAATCAACTATCTCAGTTCTGCTGCTCTCAATATTTCTTTTAGTGCCGAATTCCTTATCAGCACAAAGTGCCGGTTCTGCCTTCCACCAGGGAAGCTGGGAGTTCAATTTAACCGGAAGTTTAGGAAGTATAAACAGCGAATCGGAGTACTCATCTCCTTATTTTAACGACTCAAATTCGGAAGACTACAAATATTTTCAGCTCGGGATCATACCGGGATATTATATCACACAGGGTTTATCCTTCGAACCCGAAATCAATATCTTTGCTTTTGAAGGATCGAGTCCCGCCTATATGCTTCTCGCAAATGTCGGCTACACTTTCACGCTTGAAAACTCTATAGTCTATCCATTCGTACATGCAGGATACGGCGTAACCAATGCTTTCCAGGTTCCGGTAAACACCGGTTTAACTCTTGTGTCTCACGATCTCGATATAGGCGTACTGAACCTGGGTGCGGGAATTAAAACAAAACTCGCCGAAAGCATCCTCCTCAGAACAGAAATAAACTACAGGAAATATTCCTATTCCCCCGATGCAGGTCTTTACGGGTCTACCTACACTATGAATTTATCATCCATAGCCCTGGTATTCGGTTTTTCTTATCTGCTATAGTCTCAGTTTAATAAAAAACCCCCCCCGAGCTATTCGGGGGGAATTTTTATAGAATATTCTGACTCCAGACTCCAGAATCCTGACTTCTTTCTTTTTTCTTTTTTATGTACATAAAACGTAAAATAACCGCACATTTAAAAAATGTTCTGAAAAGATTTCCGGTAATATCATTAACCGGTCCCAGGCAATCAGGTAAAACAACGCTCCTCAAAACAGACGTGAAGATAATAAGCGTCTTTGAACTCACCGAATTACTTAATGATTTGTAATCAGATTCATCCTCGATGAAAACCGGGTGGAGAATCGGAGGAAATTTGACTTAAGTCAATGATTATGCATACCCAGCGGGGTAAGTTCTTATGAACTTTAATAAGACATAAAATAATTTCAGGGAGAGAATTATGAACACCAGGTTTAAGTCAATACGTTTCCTTCTGTTTATTTCATTTTTACTCATTTTCGGAAGCAATACACAGGCCCATTGTGATTCTGTAGAGGGACCCGTTGTTAAGGCCTCACAAAAAGCACTAGAGACCGGGAACATTAATTATGTGCTGATATGGGTAAGGCCGGAAGATGAGGCGGAGGTAAAAGGAATTTTCGACAAAGTTAGCAAAGTCAGAGTCCTAAGCCAGGAGGCAAAAGAACTGGCAGATATGTACTTTTTCGAAACGGTGGTAAGAATTCACCGTATGGGAGAGGGTGTAAGTTATACAGGCCTGAAGCCGGTTGATTACGAACCCGCAGAAGGTATTGAGGCGGCCGACGTCGCCATCAGGGAAAACTCAATCGAGCCGTTCAAAACCATGTCGCGGAAAAATACCATCAGGAGCTGGAAGAATTATTCAATGAACTTCAATCAAAAAAGAATTATGGAACAGATGATTTAGCTGCCGGCAGAGAATACGTGGAGTCGTATGTCCATTTTATCCATTATGTTGAAGCTCTGTTTAGCGGTCAGCCTATCCAGGATGAACACAGTAAACATAAACTTTGAAGGTTATTTTATGATAACAACCACCTGAAAGCAATGTCGTCCCGAACCAGTTTCGGAACCTCTCATAATTGTCATCCCGACCGAAGGGAGAGATATTTAAGCGTGAACATAAAAAAACCGGCAGCGGGGGTGCTGCCGGTAAGAACTCTTTATCTCCCGCTTAGCTTCGCATAGCGGGAGCTTCGCTTCGCTACGACCATCACGATGAACCGGGGTATATTACCCTGCAGCTTCCCTATTTCAACAAAATTGCCTTTTTGGTATCAACATAATTGCCGGCCTTAATTTGATAGAAATAAACACCGCTCGGCAGACCGGCCGCATTCCAGTATTACTTCATAAACACCTGCGGGTTTTTCTTCATTCACGAGCATTTCAATTTCATTACCCAGAACATCGAATACTTTTAACTGAACCCGGGATGTTTGCGGAACCGAGTATTTTATTCTGGCAGCGGGATTAAAGGGATTCGGGTAGTTTTGGGAAAGGCTGAATTTATCCGGCAGCGGATTAATCTTCTTATCATTAACGCCAACAATAGCATGCCTGAATAATGCTTTCATTGTATCAGCATTAGCCTGCAGCTCCTCTAAATCAACTCCCATTACCAGTCCAAAAACAACCACCTGGGAATCTCCCGGCGAAAGACTGAAAATGGCTGAGAAGTAAGAAGCATCCGATAATCAGAGGGAGTGGCAGGATCCTGCATTATACCTGAAGTCATGTAACTGATATCTTTGCTCATCTGAAGAGGTTCGGAAAATGTAAGGATCATATAAATAAGCAGTGGAAGGCTTTTCAGACAGCAACCTTAGTCCAAGATACCCGGTCGGATTACCTGATGGGTCGTACATATAAATCATTCCTCTCTCAGGATCATACGCACCCAGATCGTCAGTAGCGGAAGTTTGTGCACAAATATCAGGATCCATCCATACGGAAGCATAAAGATTAAATAAGTTACTCGTGCAGTCTGTTTTTAATTACGTACTCAAAAATTATAAAATCATCATGTCCCTGAGCACTCCACTGATAACTCTTCTGGTTAACCGCCAATCCGATCGGGAGAGGTGCGGTCAATGCATCATCATAAAACATCCGGCAGTCCTGATCAGAAATGCCCGGCATCATAGTCGTTATTGAACCCTCTGTTTTAAACCAGTCAGTCTTCATAATAATCCTTATTCACGACTCGTTTATCCCCGTAATTATCCATGCCTATCCACAAACCGCCAAGATACAAATAGTCATAACCGTGCCAGTAAGCACTTGTACCCAGCGGAGATCCCATTTCCGCTAACTGTGAAGTTTCGTGTAAAGATAAGATTAAGTCGCCGGCATTATGGATGGGAATAACGTCGAACTGACCTCCGGAAATAATTACATTGTTATCAGAGATATCGGTTATCGAAATTTTTAGCCAGATGACATCATCAATATTAAACGAACCGATATTTATTCCCCAGATATTATCATTCGCTTCAAAGTCGTTATGCTGTCCGTCGTCATACATCTGAAGAGTTTCCAGGAATGCATTAGTTCACATAAACTTCACCTATTACATTCGTTATTCCCGATTCATCATCTACATAAGCATTAACGATGAGAGATGATTCACCCGGCAGTTCATTATAAGTGAAATCCAGAAGTGCAGGAGGAGGATTACTATCTTCTGTTTTCCCTATTAACCCATACCAGGTGTTTGTTAAATACCGATCATCAGACCAGCGGGTAGAAGAAAATGAAACGAACGGTTTTCCGAAAAGTATAACGGCATTCTGACTCTCATCGTTCCCTGAAAAATAAGTAAACCTTTCCGAGCCGGCCCCCACGTATAACCGCCGTCGCTGCTGGAAACGTACTGGATATCTGTCTGATCATAACCGGATAAAAGATTCGCCGGATTATATAGCATAATAGAAAAGCCAGTAAGTATTATCTGGCAGTATTATTACCTTTGGTCCGTATTCGTCGGAAGTACCGGAATTAACCACGGGCACCGGCAAGGTCCAGGTGTTTCCTCCATCAACGGAAACTATTTTATATATATCATTATTACCGCTTGATTCATCACTGTAAAAGGCAAGGAGTTCATTAGATGAGCCGGATACTATCGTTCCATCCCATTCATTATAGGGAGCGGAGAGAAGGACATTCTCGTCACTCCACACCGTCCCGCCGTTCGTACTCGTGATGTAATATAGATCCAGGTCAATATAATTATACCTGGAATAACAAAGCCATAACTTATCATCATTTGTACAGGACAGATTCAGAGAATAATAGTATTCGATATTATCTTTAACAGTACTTGTATACCATGTGATCAAATCATCTGAATAAGCCATCATTAACTGATTATTGTACGTGTTGTAGTCGAATTGGAACCAGATTAAAATAACCCTGCCCGAATTTGTTTTTAACCCTGTCATATAAGCAGTATAAAAATCTGTTGATGTAATCGTTACATAACCACCCCAGGTTTTCCCGCTGTCTGAACTCGTTGCAAAATTCAGAGGATTATATCCGCCCCCGTAAGCCATTGCGATTACTGAATCTGATAGTGAAATAGGGACGCCGAATACTCCTGCTTCACCTAACGGAAATGGTTCAGGTTCATCAAGGTATAACGAAGACTTTATGTATTTATTTTGGATCTTTGGAAAAGGAGCATAAGAGTTCGTGTATGCCTTCTGCGGTTTCATCAAGAAATTTCTGTCTTTAAGATCAGGCATGTGTTTTTTGGATTTTGACTTATCAAACGTCTGAGCGATCAGGATTGTTGATAGAAGCAGAAATAAGCAGCAGGTAAGTATAGTTTTCATAATTATCCCTCTTTCATAATTTGAATATCTCTTTGGGGGATAATATATAGCAGCAGGAAGATCAGGTTGTCATAAAATTGTAAAAACTAACAGGCAGTTAGCGCCGGGATATTATCGTTTCAGGCAAAAAAACCGGCAGCGGGGGTGCTGCCGGTGCGAACTCTTTATCTCCCGCTTAGCTTCGCAAAGCGGGACCTTCGCATCGCTCGACATCACGAGGCAGGTGTAAATCTCTGTGAACAGGTTATAAAATGTAAAACAAGGGAAATTTGCCCTCTGCAGCCGCTTAACCTCGTAGGTGCTGAAACCCCGCTAAAAAGCGGGGCAGGTAAGTTCAGCATGAATAGTCCTCTGTGCCCATATAAAACAATACCCCTGCAAGAACTACAGGGGTATTGGCGCAATGTACCACCTAACTTTTATTTACCAATATATTTTTGCATTATAATGATTATAAATATCCCTCATATAATCATAATCCGGGGTTTTAGGCCAATTGTCCTTATCAAAACCCGGTGCATTTTCCAGGGTTCCCTTAGATACGTTAAGCAAAAATTGTTTTTGCACGGTATCCAGCCGCAATTTCTCCCATGGTACAGCAAAATATTTTCCCCCTATTCCTAAAAAACTTCCAAAAGAAACTACTGCATATGCTATTCTACCCTTTTCTACATCAAGCATAATTTCCTCTATCTTTCCTAGATCCTCACCTGCTGAATTAGTTACGTCATCCCCTATCATCGTTGTTGCAGATAATACAGTCATATAGTCCTCCATAATTTTAATTTGTTCGAATTGATTATACCCAAATTGAAAGCGATAAAAAATGTTAATTATCACGCATCAGCGGAAAAGAGGTCCCGCGCAGAGCTGCAATACCGACAGCTGGATATGAATGCAGAGCTGAGATAAGAAAATATTCCGGGGCCATAGATTTCAAATATGGATCGGCAAAAGAATATCTCACATACTTTCGACGTCAAAAATAATTTTTTTGTATTGGCCTGTTGACAATAATATTATAAATAATTAGGTTGTTGTACCCCCTTAACAATAATATTAAGGGGTACAATATTACAGGATAAATAATGAAAAATGATTTAATCAATAAGCTGAAACGCAGCGGATTAACACAAAGGGAGGCTCACGTATACCTGGCACTTTTACAAAAGAAGGAATTTTCTGCCTCAGAGATCTCATCAATAATCCCTATAGGAAGGACCAAAATCTATGAAATAATTCCCAGATTGGTTTCCATAGGATTTTGCAATGAAGTACAAAAAAACGGAAAGAAAGTATATAGTGCTGTGGAGCCCAAAATTGCATTTGAGAATGTGCTGGCAAATTATCAGCAGGAACTGAATGATATCTTTCACCAGAAAGAACAAATGCTGGCCGATAAAATGAATCTGGTTTCGGAACTGAAAAATGAGCTTGATACTATTTATTCGAAGAATGCTGATAAATCAGAAGCAATTAATTATATAGATGTAATTAAGGATATAAATCAGGTTAAAAATAAATGGCTGGAGCTTCAGAAAAAAACAAAGACTGAACTTCTGGCCTTTAATAAAGCACCGTATAGTATTGCACATAATAAGAATGCACCGCATCAAAAAAGGATGTTAAAAAGGAAAATCGAGGAACGCGGAATATTTGAATACGGAAGCTTTAAAACGAAGGAGGAACTGGCTGAGTTTATACGTGTGGTTGATCTATATGCAGGTATGGGGGAAGACTGCAGGGTAATTAAGGAGCTTCCGATGAAACTCGTTGTGATTGATGAAAAAATAACTATGCTTGCACTAAACGACCCCGTTTCAATGACACCAAGTATTACCACAATGATAGTTACTCATCCCAGTTTTGCAAAAGCTCAGAAACAGGTATTCGAAAGTTATTGGAAGATTTCAATACCATTTGATAATTACAAGAAAAAATATGATTCAATAGCTTAAATAAATTGTCCCATAAAATTTAGGAGAGTAATATGAAACATTCTTTTTCAGTTTGTTCTTTTATCCTTTTCTTGCTTTTTTGCAGCAGTGCTATGTCCCAGAACTTCTGGGAACAAACTAACGGACCTTACGGAGGATCTATAAGGACTTTGGCTGTAAATTCATCGGGATACATTTTTGCGGGAACCAAAGGGGACGGGATTGTGCGGTCAACCAATAACGGCAATGACTGGGTTCAAATGAATAACGGTTTAGCTGCAAATGACATCTATGCCCTCGCAATTAATTCAAATGATGTGATCTTTGCCGGAGCGATGGACGGCGGCATGTTCAGGTCGACTGATAATGGTGGAAGCTGGACGCAGATAAACGACGGGATATCATTCCCTGTTATCGTTTCCCTGGCAATCAGTTCCAATAATGACATTTTCGCCGGCACTTTTATAGGGGGAGGAATCTTCAGATCTACGGATAACGGGGACAGCTGGACACTCCAGAATAACGGATTGGGCGATAATACTTATGTACAGGCACTGGCTATAAATTCATCATATGAAATCTTTGCGGGAGCCGCCTCCTGGGAAAGCGGGGGCATATTTAAATCTACAGATAACGGAGAAAGCTGGATCGATGTAAGCAACGGACTGTCCAGTCCCTTTGCTGTATCATTAGCGATTAACTCAGACGGCGATATATTTGCCGGTATGGATCTTCTCGGCGGAGTTTTCGGCATAGTCCGTTCCACGGATGACGGAAATAGCTGGGAGCAGGTAATTAACGGGCTAACTACCGGCAATAATGTTAACGCATTAACTATCAATTCAGCAGGCTACGTGTTTGCCGGAACTTACGGTGACGGAATTTTCAGATCCACCGATAACGGCGACAGTTGGACACAAATAAATAACGGACTGGCAGGTCACTACATAATCGCATTAGCGGCGAACCAGAGCGATCATATTTTTGCCGGAGCCTATCTCGGCGGCGGAGCCTTCAGATCAACAGACGATGGAGACAACTGGGTACAAATTAATACCGGTATAATAGCTACTGAAATTAATGCCCTTGCAGTTAGTCCCGGCGATGTTCTGTATGCAGGAACATTCGGCACCGGTATTTTCAAATCCACAGACAGCGGAGATAGCTGGACAGTGATCAATAATGGTTTAACGGCACGGTATTTTACTTCATTCGCAATAAACTCAAACGGGTACATCTTTGCAGGAGCAGATTTTATTGACGGTGCAGGAGGCGTATTTCGTTCAACAGATAACGGAGCCAGCTGGACGGAAATAAATCAGGGAGTAATAACGCAGGATGTAAGAGCACTGGCTATAAATTCGAACAATGATATATTTGTTGGAGAATATTTCGGAGGAGGAGTTTACCGTTCAACGGATAACGGCGACAGCTGGGTTGCTGTAGACAACGGGCTGACCTGTACCAGTATCTGGTCACTGGCAATCAATTCGGATGATCAGATATTTGCCGGTACCGCCGGCTGTGGAAACGGAGTATTCCGATCTACGGATAACGGGGACAGCTGGACCCTGGTGAACAATGGATTGACGTCAACAGATATTGGTTCCCTGGCTATTAACTCTAACGATGTTATCTACGCCGGAACCGTTAGTCAGTTCGGTATGGGCGGCGGTGTTTTCAGATCAACCGATAACGGGGAAAACTGGACTGAGCAAATCAATGGATTAAGTATTCCAGATATCAATTCATTAACGATTAATTCACTTGGCCATCTATATGCCGGAACTCCGGGCGGTATTTTTAAATCCACTGATAACGGTGAGAACTGGGCTGAAACTAATTCGGGTCTTTTTAACCTGGATGTAAGGGCGCTGGCAGTAAATTCAGGCGGTTTTGTCTTCGCGGGCACTACAGGCGGCGGGGTATCACGGAGTGCAAATTCTACCGTACCTGTCGAACTAGTATCATTTACCTCGAGTGTAGAAGGATATAATGTTGTTCTCGGATGGGAAACAGCATCAGAAACCAATAATCATGGTTTCGAAGTCCAGCGTCTATCAGTAAATCAATCAAACATTGAATCTTCATGGTGTACCGTCGGCTTTGTTTCAGGCCATGGAACTACTACTTCGCTCCATTCCTATTCATTTACCGATGACAATATTTCCTCAGGCAGGTATAATTACAGGTTAAAGCAAATTGATTTCGATGGAACCTATAAATATTCAAATAAAGTTGAAGTGAGCGTTGCACCCCGGCATTATGCCCTGGAACAGAACTTCCCGAATCCATTTAATCCGTCAACAACTATAAAGTTCAGTTTAGCAGCAGATTCGAAGGTAAATCTTAAATTGTACAATACACTGGGACAGGAAGTAGCAGAGCTAGTAAATGGAAACATGGCAGAAGGAACGCAAAGCATAGAGTTTAATGCATCCAGGTTGTCAAGCGGAGTTTACCTGTATAAGCTGGTGGTAAACGGTACAGACGGCAAAAGTTTTACATCGACTAAAAAAATGATGCTACTGAAATAGTTGGGTGTTATACTATCTTGCGGTGAATTAAGGGAGCTTCGGCTCCCTATTTGATTCTTCTCCACCAATTCTCTAAAAAATACAATATCTCCCAGGGGTTAATTTTCAGGAGTTGTCATAAACTTGTAAAAATCATATGCTTCGTTCAGATAAACATCGGGAACACTGTTCTCTCAGTCTCACTGTAACCTTTACTTATAACATAATATTTCGATATATCCAGTTCCTCAGCCCGTTTCCTTAAAATATTCAAATCGCTTTCGGAAGATTTCAATTTAACCTCAAAAGCAGTCTCTTTATTTAATATAAAATCGATCTCACTAACACCGCGTTTGTTGTAGAAGTAAAGATCTCCGTAGTGACTTAATTGGTTCGCTACCGTATTCTCAAACAGTTGTCCGTCATTGACCTTCCCTATAGTATTAAGTAGTCCTGCATCTTCGAAATATATTTTTCGCCCTCCCGCAACAGATTTATCGATACTCTTTGAATACTTAGGGATCAGCTTAATGAAAAATACCCCCTGCAGAAGCTCAAGATACTCGTACACTTTTGCCCTTGAAACTCCCAGTTCACTGGAAATTTTAGTTACGTCAAGCAGGTTTCCCGTTCGCGGAACAAGGAGGAGGATCAGATCCCGCATCTCTCTGATATCTTTAATATCCGAAAGTATTTTTATATCCTTCTCAAAGAATGATGAAAAAATATTTTTTAATATAAGTTTTTTGGTTTCGGGATCTCTTGTGGTTACAACTTCCGGAAAACCTCCGTACTCCATGTAATCATTATATCCTGATTCATATTTTTTGTAATCGACTAATGAATAAGTACTTTTTAATTCAAGTTGTTTCTTTGCATAAGCCTGAACTGTTTTATCGTTGAAGAATAAATATTCGCTGAAGCTCAGCGGTCTGAGAATGAACAAAAACTTTCTGCCGCTGAGAGATTCAGGAAAAAGATTTTTCAAATAATAATTTGAAGAGCCTGTCAGCACATATTTCACATTGAATTTATCAATATGGTATTTAATTATCCTGGTAATATCGGGAAGATTCTGTATCTCATCTATAAATACAAACAATCTCCTCTCCCCCTTCATTCCTGCTTCCCTCCTGAGATTATTATAAACAGCATTATAATTAACGTCCTCAAAGTGCAGCAAGTCGAGTGGGTTTTCAAAATCGAACCACAGTTTAGGATTGTCTACCTCTTCATAAAGCTGTTTCATTAGTGTAGTCTTACCCACCTGCCTCATACCTGTAATTATTAGAGCATTTTTGTGGTCAAGATACTTGCGTAAGTCGTTAAAAAGATATCTTTTTTTCATATTTGTATTAAATTTTTTACAAATTTACGTATTTTTGTATTAATATCAATACAATTCTGCAATAACTAAGCCAGCCTATCTGATTCATTCCGATAATTATAACCGGGGTGTGCTGGACTCATTTTCACAACTTTAAGTGCCTAATATTTTTTTCTGAAACTATTGACTATGACAATCCAGGATTATAAATTTGTGTATCCCTATCTGAGGGGAGACAACCTCTCTTGATGGGGATACATACTGAACCTAATCGACTATCAATTGAGGCTTGAATAATGGATCTACTTAACGGACTGCAGCAGATAGGCTTATCAAGAAGAGAGGCCGAGGCATATCTGGCACTTTTACAGAAAAAAGAATTTACTGCTCCCGAGCTTTCCAGGATCACCACAATTACCCGCACCAAGATTTACGAAATACTCCAGAACCTGATCCGAAAGGGAGTTTGCAATGAAAGCTACAAAGACGGACAGAAGGTATACCGCGGGATCAAGCCGCAGATAGCTCTGCAAAATATTATATCAAATTATCAAAGGGAAATTGAACAGAAGAAAAGTATTGAAGTAGAGCAGAAGAAACATGCGGCAGCGTTACTGGAGAGCCAGCTGATAACCCTGTATAGTAATAATCTGGACAACAGCGAGCCTATAGACTATGTAGAAATATTATCTGATGTGGGTCAGATCAGGGAGAGATGGAATAACTTTCAGAAAAATACAAAAAAGGAAATACTTGTATTTACAAAACCCCCCTACACGGCCTCCCTTGAAGATAATATTGAAGTTCAGAGTGAGGCACTCGAAAAAAACAAAATCATCGATAAATGCATCTATGAGTACAGCGGGCTGTCGGATGAGGAAATAACAAACCTTGTAACAATTATTGAAGCATACGAGAAGATAGGTGAAGAATCAAGAATTATAAAAGAACTCCCAATGAAACTTGCCATCAGCGATGAAACAATTACGATGCTGGCACTTAACGACAGAGTATCGTTAACACCGGGTATAACCACGATCATTGTCGATCACCCGAATTTCGCAAAAGCACAGAAGGCAGTATTTGAAACCTACTGGGAAAGAGCACTGCCTGTTGAGGAGTTTAAAAAAAGTCGCGACTACATCATTTAATTAATTCATTATTAACAATAATACTGGGGAGTATTATGAAAAAAATCAGGTTCTACGGCTTCATGGTTTCGACACTAATTTTAATGTGTGTCAGTTCAATTAACGCTCAATGGTTCTGGCAGAATCCTCTGCCGCAGGGAAACGATCTCAATGGGGTAGTTTTTCCTGTTCCGGGTATCGGAACGGCAGTGGGATTAAGCGGGACAATTATTAAAACTACAGACTGGGGCGAAACCTGGGTAAGCCAGGCAAGCGGTACGGCAAACGAACTCAGGGATGTCTGCTTCAGTAATTCCGATATCGGAACGGTTGTCGGTCTGGAGGGAACAATACTGCATACCACAGACGGCGGCCAGAGCTGGGTACAGCAGACCAGCGGAACAAGTCAGATACTAAGTGGAGTATGTTTTCCAGAGCCGCTGATCGGAATGACGGTCGGAGATTTCGGTACTATCCTTAAAACGAATGACGGCGGCCAGACCTGGACCCCCCAGAACAGCGGAACCAGTAATCATCTTTCGGATGTACATTTTATCGATCAGAATAATGCCTTTGCAGTCGGGGGCGACTGGAGTTATGCAGGCGTAATCCTGAAGACTACGAACGGCGGTTCAGACTGGTCCACTGTTTATACCGGGTCTGCGTGGTTATATTCTGTATTTTTTATCGGCAGCACGGGGTGGGCTGCAGGTGAAGGCGGCATCGTGTTAAAAACAACTGATGCCGGCGCTAACTGGATTCAGCTATCAAGCGGAACAGGCGATTACCTCTATAAGGTATATTTCGCAGATCTGAATAACGGCTGGATCACCGGCTCCAACGGTATAGTTTTAAGAACTACAAACGGAGGCAGTTCCTGGTTAGCACAATCAACGGGAACTTCTTGGTGGCTGACCGATATTTCAATGATTTCGGGTGAAGGAACTGTGGTCGGGGGTGTGGGAACTACACTTCATACTACAAACTTTGGACAGGATTGGGCGGCTCAATCCTACTCGGCAACCAATAACTGGCTTGAAAGCATTTCTTATGCGGATATGATCCATGGGATTGCGGTGGGCGACTACGGTACTATTCTCTATACATCGAACGGCGGAGATAACTGGACTGTTCAATCTAGCGGGGTTGGAGGAACACTTTATGCGGCCTGCCTCATCAATGCAGATTACGCCACAGTGGTCGGGAGCGACGGGCTGATCATCAGAACAACCGATGGCGGGAACAGCTGGAACGGTCAGTCGAGCGGCACATCCGACTATCTCTTCGGAGTGGATTTCACAGACTTTAATACCGGCACAGCGGTGGGTTCCAACGGAACAATTCTCAGAACCACCAACGGCGGACAGAGCTGGGTTATGCAGAACAGCGGCACAGCCTATACGCTTTATGGCCTCTCATTTACTGATGCGGATTATGGCATCGTTGTCGGATTTGACTACGGCGGCGGCGTAATACTCAGAACAACTGACGGCGGGAGCAACTGGAGCAGTACATTTACATCCTACCTGCTTTATGAAGTTTCGTTTTCAGATCAGGATCATGGAACCGCTGTGGGGGATCCGGGAATAATAATCAGGACAACCGACGGCGGGCAGAGCTGGACCGAACAATCAAGCGGAACAACAGTTAATCTCACCGGGGTCTCATTCCCTGATGAGAATAACGGAACCGCTGTCGGCGGCTACGGCACTATCATCAGAACCACCGACGGGGGCGCAAACTGGGCCGCACAGGCCAGCAATTACAGTTTCGCTTTACTGGGAGTCTGCTTTTCCGATGCTCTGCAGGGAGGCGCGGTGGGAGCTGACGGCACCATCCTAAGAACAATAAACGGCGGTGTTATACCTGTCGAACTAATTTCATTTACTGCAGCTGCTCAAGGAGGTGAAGTTGTGTTAACCTGGCAGACCGCAGCAGAGACGAATAACCGCGGGTTTGAGGTGGAGAGGCAAAGCGCAAAGGGCATAGAGCAGAGAACTGAGGGTAATGAGCAGAGCGGCAGTAGTGACGAGTGGGAGAATATCGGGTTCGTATCCGGTTACGGTACAACAACAGAACCGCACAGCTATTCGTTCACAGATAAAATATCAGATCTGTCATCCCGTCGTCCGGAGGGAACCTATACCTACCGTCTGAAGCAGATCGATTTTGACGGAACATTTAAGTATTCAGAAGAGATTGAGATAAATATTAATAACCCAGGAGAGTTCTCACTAAGTCAGAACTATCCCAATCCCTTCAACCCTGTAACAGAAATAAAATATTCAATCCCCTCAGCCGGAAATGTTTCTCTTATAGTTTATGATATGCTGGGCAGAGAGATCGCTGCGCTGGTAAATCAGAAAGAAGATGCAGGCGTTCATTCAGTGAAATTCGACGCAGGAAATTTAGCCAGCGGAATGTACATATACAGATTGAGTACCGAAGGTTTGACACAGGTGAGAAAAATGATGCTGCTGAAATAGTTGGGTGTTATACTATCGTCCTGTGATTTAAGGGAGCTTCGGCTCCCTTTTATTTTCCTGCTTAAGCTGTTGTTCTTAGGAGACTGACTCAGTTTATTCAAAATCACGTAGCTTTTAAGCGAATATAATCCCAGTTTTTTTAATAATCGATTATCTCCGGAAGAGGAATATCTTTATATATGAATAAAGTAATAGTTATAACAGGCGGGAGCCGTGGAAGGTTTTTTTGACTATTCCAGTACTATGTATTAATTTTCAACTGATACTGTATTGAGGGATAGATAGCGGAGTTTGGTTATCTTATTTCCGGGGATACAACAAAGGAATCTCTCGCCAAAGTTATAATTGTATAAAAATACATTTCCAGAAACCGGTGGTTCGATATGACAGATACCCTGCATACTGTTTTAGGTAGCTAAAAATAAATTTTCAATCAAGGAGGAGCATAAAATGAAAATTTTTATTACCGGAGGCACAGGTTTTATCGGAAGAAACACGGTTGAACTGCTCACCGAAACAAATCACGAAATAGTTTTACTGACCAGAAAAAGCAGCGATACATCCTTCCTGAACAAACCAGGTTATCGAAACATATCCCTTGTAGAAGGAGATATAACGGATGAACAGTCCTTATTAAACGGCATGAAAGGCTGCGATGCGGTAATTAATATTGCGGCGCGATATTCTTTCTGGGAGCCTGACAAGGAGATTTACAGCCGGGTAAATATCTACGGCACGAAAAACGTAATGGAATGCGCACTTAAATCCCGGGTGAAAAAAGTAGTTCATATCAGCACTGCAGGGATTTTTGGTAAACCGGCCGAAGAACCCTTTAATGAAGAATCTGAACTGGGATCCGTTCGTGTGAGTGAATATTTTAAGACCAAATACGAAGGAGACCGTATTGCCTGGGATTTATACGAAAAAAAAGCACTGCCCCTCGTTGTTATTTATCCTGTTTGTGTTGTAGGACCAAATGATCCTAATGCCAGCGGGAGTTACGTACATAATTTAATTAATCGCAGGTTACCTGCTTCTGTCTTCAAAGACAAAATGTTTTCTTTTGTCTGCGTAAAAGATGTTGCACTGGCAATTCTGAACGCACTGGAAAAGGAAAACAATATCGGTGAAAAGTACCTGATAAGTAACTGCAGACTGAAATGGCAGGAGATCAACCAATTTATAAGTGAGATGTCAGGTGTTCCATCACCAAAAATGAATTTACCTGATGGGATAACTATGATGAATGCGTATCTATTAACGGGTTTGGCTAATCTGATCAAAAAACCTCCTTTATGGGATATGTCTGTTGATCAAATGAAGGTTATGAAAACAGGTGTTAGAGTAGACGGGATTAAAGCGGAGAAGGAACTGGGAATAAAATATGCACAGATCGGCACCTGTAAACTCAGCTGCTATTTACCTTCCCGCAGTGAAAAAATGAATGATGAGATTTACGGTAAGTGGGTTTGTCCTTTTAGAAGAAATTGATCCCAAGTTTTTCTTATACCTCCGGTGACTTGTATCCGATTTCCTGATTTAGGTTTAGAAGACAAATAATACACTAATTCATCCTTTCATCTTTAGTCAGTAATTTTGCTGCTCGCTTTATAAACTCAGGTAATACCCGGTACGGTACTGGAAGTTTTATACAAATGACTAATCCATAATTTTTGATGCTTCAGGGTCCATTTTGGACCATACATGGACGCTCTTTATCTCCCGCTTTGTTGTTTCTATTAAATAAACATTTGCACATTCCTTTTAAGTAATCTTCTCAACCTTGTGGGAGCAGGAGTTTTAGAGCGATGCGGCCGGGCGTAAGGCAGGTGCGTGGTCTCTGCGAATATGGCGGTGCGATGCACATAATTACCCTACCCTATCCCCGTAAACACTCTCCACCCACCCTACCTGTACAAACTACCTTATGACTAAAGTCAAGTGTAATGGCGCTATGGGCCGAAGAAAATTATGTGTAACCGGGAAGGCGGCGGGGAACGAAAAAAAGAGGGCCTATCAGTTACATTTTTTACAATTTTATGACAACTGCTGCATCACAGGGTATTATTTTAAATCAACATTTATGTATGACAATTTCCGTCAGGTTTTTTTAACAGAGGATTCATCAAAGGAGGTTCTTATGTACAAGTTTGTACTAACACTGTTACTGTTAAACTTCTACGCATTCGGGCAGACCCAGAATTGGGAATGGATCAATCCATATCCTACGGGAGCCTTGATCATCCAAACCTGTTTCCTGAATGAACAGAAAGGCTTTGCGATCGGCGATGGAGGAACTTTTCTCCGCACCAATGACGGCGGTACGACCTGGGAGGGAGTTGATGCCGGATTATATCTCAACCTGCTCAAAATTTCATTTTCAGATTCATTAAACGGCAGGACGATCGGCTATGACCAGAATTCCGGAACGCCGGCTTTTTTAAGAACCACAGACGGAGGGACAACATGGGTAACGTACCCGGTTTCATCCTTTAACGTGTACCCACTCGATATGTACTTTGTTAACAGCCAATATGGCTGGTACCTGGGCGATCAGAACAAATTATTCAAAACAACTGACGGCGGACAGATCTGGTTTGATCAATCATTATCCTCTCCAACCAGTAACTTTTTGCGTGTCCGTTTCAGGAATGAAAACGACGGTTATCTTTTCGGCTACAGTTACACAAACACTTCACATTTTTGCATAGCACGCACAAGCAACGGCGGCAGCAGCTGGGATTTCGACATCGGGCCGTACTTAAGTGAATCCTGCTATCCGGAATTAATAAACGATAGTACATCAGTGTTAGTAAACAATTCCGGTTTTATCCTGAGATCAACAGACTTCTGTAATTCATGGACTTTCAAAATGGATGACCCTATCAGCCAGTTTAATGCCATCGACTTTTTAGATAACAACTACGGAATTATCGGGGCGGATTCAGGGAATGTTTTATTAACATCAGACGGAGGGATCCACTGGAACAAAATAAATACAGGCCGGGAGGCAGGGATCTATTCGATTCAATATTTAAACCCGAACTTTATTTGCGGGAATGGATACGTTCCCTATTCAATGGGATTTTCAGATATTATTACTTCAACTGACCAGGGAAACACCTGGATAAATCATACCAGGTACATCGAGAATCGAATAAATATAAGCGGCATTCAGCCTATCGATTCATTAACTGCATTCATCTGCGGATCAATAAATTACAATGATGGATACATATATAAAACAACCAACAGGGGTTTCAGCTGGCAGCTAGTTTATTTTACACCCGGCAATTATTTAGCGGATATAAAATCACTTAATCGCGATGTAATATTTGCGGCTGGAGGGAATTATACTCAGGCTGTGGTATTAAAATCATTCGACGGAGGTCAGACCTGGTCAACAGCAACAGTAAATTCAACACCTCAATTCAGGGCACTATCGATGCCCGATTCTTCGTCACTGTATGCCATTAATGAATCGCGTGTATATAAAAGCACAAATATGGGTAGTTCCTGGAGCAATATTTATCAGCCGTCATCCGGTAATTTAACCAACATTGAATTCCTTTCCGGCGTTGAAGGATTTTGTTTAGACGGAAATTACACATCCCAGATATATAAAACGACCGACGGCGGACAGAGCTGGTCTGCCTATCAGATAACTTCCTGGGAAAATGCCTACAATATGAGCTTCCCTTCTGCATCCATCGGATATGTCACCACATATAATTATTTATACAAAACCACCGACGGCGGTATTACCTGGAACCAGTCATATCCCCAGACTTATAACAACAGAGATGTTGTGTTTAACGATGAATCGAACGGATGGATTACAACAGGCTACGGGATCTATAAAACCACTGACGGCGGACAGAGCTGGAATATTGAATTTTCGCAGCAGTATAGCGACAACTTTGCTGTATTCGGATTACGGAGAGGCGGTGAATTATGGGCAGGCGGTTCGTACTCCTATCTGATCAAGTACAAAGATGAGCTCCCTTCCCCCACCTCGATAGCTAGTGATAACAGGATAGATATACCCAAAGAATTCGCGCTTCTGCAGAACTATCCTAATCCGTTCAATCCGACCACAAGGATCAGGTATGATGTTCCGAGGGAAACGAAAGTGGTGTTGAAGATTTACGACGTACTGGGCGCAGAAGTAACCACGCTGATAAACCAGAATATGCGACCGGGGAGATACACAGCAGAATGGAATGCCGGAAACTTTGCAAGCGGAGTATACATATACAGAATGGAGGCCGATGGTTTCTCATCATCAAAGAAGCTGATGCTGGTAAAATAGTCATGGATTTGGCGCCATGCCAAGGGAGTAGTATAAAAGATTCCGGGGGAAGATATGGGGCTAAAGCCCCGATTGTTATTATTATCAGCCAAATTAGCCATTAGCCGTCGGTTAAAACCGACGGCAATGCGGCAATGCGGCAATGGAGTTTAAAACCAACGGCAGCGGGGATGCTGCCGGTCAGAACCAGCCCGGATTGTTGAATACATTAAAGGTTTTTAGCGATAATTAAACCTGCCGTAAGCAGCAGGACCATCGAAACGTTAAAAAGCACATCCGGAAGAGTACGGGGGCCCACCCCCACAACAATGGTGAAAATTCCGATAATCGTACCGAATAATGCAAAGCCCTGAACCCAGAGTGCTGCCTGCCCGGTGGACGCTGGTGAAATGAGACTAATAATCAATCCTGCCAGTAAAACCACTCCTATCACGCTCTCGGCAATCCTTGCTTTAGGGTGCTCATAACCTTCAACGAATACACCAAAATGAAACATAGCCGCACCGGCAAAAACTAGTACTTCGAGGATCAAAAATAATCTAATCATAAACACACCTATATTTTATTTCCCGTCACCTGATAAAACCTGCCTGAAGGTGGTCCGTTCAGGTTAAATAAATTACTTCTCAAAAAATCCTTTAGGAGTATCGCCTCTCAGGAATGGGTCAATGTAAGCGATCAGGAGGTCTGTCTGGGTGATCACGGCAGTATGCGAAGTTGCGGGAAGCACCGCAAGACGCGACTTTGGAAGCGGCTGTCCCATGTCACCCATTACCCCGCCGCCGAGAAGCTTAAAAAAGGACACTGCGTGTTCGAGAGTAAGCGCATCCGCATCACCTGCAATAATCAGAACCGGGGCCTTTATATTTTTAACATCATCTCCCCACGCCATAGGCTCCTTCTCCAGTGCAATGAGCTTCCGTACGAGACCGGGGAAGCCATCCGGATCAGGGGCCAGTTTACGATACTCTTCAGCAAACGGCATATTAACGAACATCTCAACCGTCATTTTCGGAATAAAGTCTCTGAACTCCTGCTGCCAGCCCTGTACATCATAAGCGCAGGAAGCGATGATAAGCTTATTCACCTTCTCCGGGTGCCGTATTGCGAGCTGGATCCCTGCCCCGCCTCCCATCGAATAACCGAGCACATCAGCCTTATCAAGTCCCACCGCATCCATAAAAGCAGCCACGTCATCCGCCAGATTCGGATAGGTAATTTTCCTGTCGATATCATTCGTACGGCCATGGCCCTGCATTTCGATCGCATAAACCTTATGAGTCGCTGCAAGTGCCGGAATAATCTCTCCCATAGCAGGAATGTTCATGTAAGCGCCATGCAGTACAATAAGCGGATCGCCCTGACCGGAGACCTCATAATACATGTGCATTCCGTTAACGTCGGCATATTTTCCGTTACCGGTTTCCGGCTGTGCGAAAGCCATAAAAGTAAGAAGAAGGATGAACATCGCTATTTTACTGAAGGGGAATAGTATTGTATACATTTTTTCTCCTCAAAATTATTTATGGTAATGTCCAGATAGTATCTTTACCGGCAAATCTATGTCTATACCGTATAAGATAAAAGGGGCAATTACGACGAATTAAGAGGTCATTTGCGGCTCAGATGAGGCAACGGTAATATTATTGCTTTAAAGCAAAAATCTTGCTGCTACCTCTGATTAAGCTGGATATTTCGAAATTGCGGAGGTGTAGTCAGTACTACAATAAGTGCTATCAGCAAACCGACCAATGTAATTGCCGTGATCATAAAGATCGTATTCGCAACTTTAGATTCTATAACACTTAATTGCAAAAACTGAAGATGAAATAAAAAATATCACTTCTTCAGGAGAGGAGTAATATTATAAGGGTAAGATTAATACATTTTGCTGATAATTAGTTGTTTCTATCAAATAATTATTGCAAATTCCTTTTAAGTAATTTTCTCAACTTTGTGGGAGCAGGAGTTTTAGAGTTTAATTACTGTTTCTTACCGAAGATAATACCAATGACACTCTCCCAGAGCAGAATGCTGTAACAAAATCTAATATCCCGTTGAGCGGCTCAGGCCCTCTGCCATAAGAAGTGTAAATTCAAATACGATCGGCTTTAATAATTAAGAGGTAAAAATGAAAACAGCTATTCTTTCTGCAAAGCGAAGTACATTTTTCATCCTGACCATCCTTCTTATGTCGATGTTCTTTTCGGTCAGAGCACAGAATTTAATTATGAACCCCGGCTGTGAAGATTCCCTTGTAAACGGCGAGATTCCATATTGGACCGAAGTGATTGGAACAAGCTGGACGCAGCGTGCAAACGGCAACCCGCCTTCATATGAAGGTGATTATATGTTTTTCCCGGGTGCAGTAGCCGCTGCGGAATTACAGCAGGATGTCGATGTCTCACAGATGGCATCAACAATAGATGAAGGGTCTAATTACTTTTATTTTGAAGGATACGTTAGAGTATACAACCAGAGTCCCCCCGACAGGTCAAGAATTGTACTTGAATATCTTGATACTCTTAAAACCACTAAATTAGATTCTATCGACCTGGGAGAGTACTCAAATACAACCGAATGGCTTCAGCTGACTGATTCAACGCTTGCCCCGGCCGGAACCAGATTTATAAGAATTCGGCTGATAAGCACCCGCTTCAACGGATCCAACAACGACGGGTACTATGACGGACTTTCTTTAATCCCGGAAGTTATATCAGGAATTCAGGAGGGATCATTACAAAATCCTGATAAATTTAAACTTTTCCAGAATTATCCAAATCCATTTAATCCCGGTACCAGCATTCAGTATGCATTGGGCAGTATGCAGTTTATAACACTAAAGGTATATGATGTTCTCGGGAATGAGGTTGCTGTTTTGGTAAATGAAGAAAAACCTGCAGGAACTTACGGGCTAACCTGGAATGCCGTTGATCTTCCAAGCGGTGTTTATTTCTATAAAATCCAGGCTGGTTCATATACAACTACCCGCAAGATGATCCTGCTGAAATAGTAAATATTCTCTAACCATTCGCTGTGCAAAACGAATATTTTTGCTTTAAAGCAAAAATCCTCGCGAACATTTTCTTAGGGGCAAAAAATTACGGGCTGAAGCCCGGAGAGGTATTGTTGCTAGTCAAATGTCCGTCGGTTAAAACCGACGGCAAAGCTGGTTAAAACCGACGGCAAATGCTGGATTGTTTCAGGAGATCAGATGAACATCGGGAAAACCGTTCTTTCAGTCTCACTATAATTTTTACTGATAATATAGTACCTTGCAATGCCGAGTTCTTCGGCGCGCTTCCTTAAAATATTCAAATCACTTTCGGAAGATTTCAGTTTAACTTCAAAAGCCATCTCTTTATTCAGTATAAAATCTATCTCGCTTACGCCGCGTTTCTTATAAAAGAAAAGATCGCCATAATAACTCAGCTGATTAGCCACGGCATTCTCAAACAACTGGCCGTCATTAACCTTCCCGATCATATTCAGAAGTCCGGTATCCTCAAAATATACTTTTCGCCCGCCGGCAACAGATTTATCGATACTCTTAGAATATTTTGGAACAAGCTTAATAAAAAACACTCCCTGCAGGAGCTCAAGATATTCATATACTTTCGTCCGCGAAATACCCAGTTCACTTGAAAGTTTTGTTATATCAAGCAGATTTGCTGTTCGGGGTACAAGCATCAGGATCAGGTCGCGCATCTCTCTGATATCTTTAATATCAGAAAGTATCTTTATATCCTTCTCAAAAAAAGATGAAAATATATTTTTTAAGATAAGTTTTTTGGTATGAGTATCCCCGGTTAAAACAACTTCCGGAAATCCGCCGTACTCAAGATAGTTATTATACCCGGCTTCATTTTTTTTGTAATCGATTAATGAATAATTACTTTTTAATTCGAGAAGTCTGCTGCCAGATGCCCGCTCTGTCATGTCATTGAAGAATAAAAATTCGTTAAAGCTAAGAGGTTTTAATACGAATAAAAATTTTCTACCGCTCAGAGATTCGGGAAAAAGATTTTTCAGGTAATAATTTGAAGAACTTGTAACCACATATTTCACATGGAAATTATCGATGTGGTATTTTATTATTTTCGTTATGTCAGGGAAATTCTGAATCTCATCGATAAATACAAACAGCCTGTCTCCCGACTTTAGTCCGACCTCCTTTTTAAGCCGTTCATAAACAGCATCATAATTGATATCTTCAAAATGAAGGAGATCCAGCGGGTTCTCGAAATCGAACCACAGTTTGGGACTATCAACCTCTTCATACAGCTGTCTCATAAGCGTAGTCTTGCCCACCCCGGAAACAAAAGTACGATACAACGAAAAATATTTCCGGCTTCCGGAAGTACAGAAAAGATTTTTCACATACTACAACGCCTGTCTTGCTGAAGTAGAGCAGCTTGGAAAATTTCACGATATTCAGATCCCGATCCCCGACAAAATGATCTTTGGCCACACCCACTTACCGATAACAATGGAAGATCCGATCATAATGAATTCGCCATCAGGTACATCCATCAGTCTAAGCAACACCGGCGGGTGGTTATGGAAGCAGACCAGGGATAAAAAAGTATTTCCCGGTGCCGTAGTTTTAAGGTATGAATCGGGTAAAGGAATCTATTCCTGATGACCCGGCCTCAATTCTAAAAATATTCCGATAATGTAAGCTATAGTTTACAAAAAGTATTATATTTGTAAAGTATTATTTACGTTATAAAGGAAATAAAATGGCGCTGAATAAATTGGATAAAATATTAAAAGAATTAGGCGGGAATATCAGACTCGCCAGATTAAGAAGAAAATTAAGCACTCAGCAAGTAGCTGAAAGAGCAGGTATCAGCCGCCCGACGTTATATGGTATTGAAAGAGGAAAAGCTACAGTGAGTATAGGTAACTACGCCCAGGTTTTATCAGTTCTTGGGCTGGAGGATGGTCTATTAATTGTCGCAAGGGATGATCTCCTTGGCAGGAAACTGCAGGATGCAAAATTAACAGTAAAAGCGAGAGCCCCGAAAAGAAAATCTGAGAATCAATAATGACAAAAAGAGAAGCACGTAAAGAGATATTGGTTTATGCAGATTGGATAGGAATTATCAAAAGCAAAGTTAGTAACTGGAAGTCCATTGCTAATAAGTATGAGATCCCGAAATCTGAACAGTTAATTATAGAAAAGGCATTCAATCCTTCGACCAGCTAAACTGTTTATGCCGAAAAAACAATCCCTTCTCCTGTCACATTCATTGCGGTCGAGTCCTCAAAGCCGATTCATCAGCTGATTATCACTAAAATATTGCGTATAATGTCAATTTAATTTATGCTAAACAAAGAAAAGATGAACAATACTTAGCTTTCCCGGGGTATTGTCTTTAAGGGTCCCGCGAAAATTTATACACCTGAAACTAAAATGAGGATAAAAAATGAAAAATAAGTTGAAGAAGATTGAAACAACTCTCTATTTAATCATAATTCTTCAATTTCCACTTATGGTTTTTGCTCAAGATAAAATGGGGACACAATTCAATCGGGATACTCTTATTACTACTGCAAGAATAATGATGGAAACGGCACGATATTGTGCGATTATTACTTTAGATACTACAGGTCATCCCGATGTAAGAACAATGGATCCTTTTTTACCCGATGAAGATATGGTGGTATGGTTCGGAACCAATTTAAATAGTAGAAAAGTCAAACAGATTACGGATGATTCAAGGGTAACACTCTATTATCAAGCGCCAAATGAAGCAGGCTATGTTGTAATTAAAGGACGAGCTTATATAGTAGATGACTCATTAAAAAAACAGACTTATTGGAAAAAAGAGTGGAGTAGATTCTATTCGGAGAATAAATCCAATTATACCCTCATCAAGGTAATTCCAGACAAACTCGAGATTATAAATTATCAGCATGGAATTTTCGGTGATTCAAAAACATTCGCCGTACCTTTTGTGAAATTTAATCCGGGTAGATCAGATTGAGTAAATTAATAAGCAGCACCTTCGGCGAATGCTCAAACGGTTTATTATTCTCATTTATTTATACAATAAAGAGATAAATTTTTAACTATTTAAAAATAAAAAACCGGTAACGGGGGTGTTACCGGTCTGGTCCTACTGGTTTGTACTCATCAATAAGTGTTTATGCCATCGGTAAACCTCTGTAAATTACTTCAACAAAATCATCTTTTTTGTCTCAACAAATTCTCCCGCTTTTAGTTGATAGATATACACACCGCTGGGTAAATTCACTGCATTGAAATCAATTGAATAATTTCCCGGTTCTTTTTCTTCATTCAGCATTGACTTTATTGTTTCACCAATACTATTAAATATTTCTATCCGTACATTCGATTTTTGTTTAACTCCAAATTTTATTGTGGTTGCAGGATTAAAAGGATTAGGATAATTCTGAGCAAGGTAATAAGTGTAAACAGATTTAACTTCAACATTTACTTCCTCGGAATAATTAAATGTCCCGTTGAGATCAATTTGCTTCAACCTGTAAGTATATTTTCCTTCCGGCACTTCTGTATTCGTAAATGAATATTTATGTTGATCTGTTGTAGTCCCTTTGCCTTCAACAAATCCAATATCATCCCACTGCGACTTCTGACCGCCGACCGCCGACTTCTGAACTTCAAATCCTTTATTGTTTGTTTCTGTTACTGTTGACCAATTTAAATTTACCGCGTTACCATTTACATTTGCAGTAAATGAAGTAAGCTCAACCGGTATTGGCAGCGGCGGACCGACATATTTATATACCTCATTAGTTCCCCAGGGAGAACCCCAACCTACATTCTCGGAAATAAAATTCAAAAAGACGTAATTTCCATTATCTAAATTCATCCAGGTATTTCCTCCGTCAAGTGTATATGCAGTTCCACCTGTATAACCATAAAAGCCACCGTCTCCAGCTATTACATATGCTGCGGTTGTTCCCGGAACATAACTAACGTTTATTGGAACACATCCATATGGACCCGCTATTTCATTCCAAGTATTTCCTCCATCATTTGTTTTTTCAATAATTGCTCGTGAAGGAGAAAACATAACAAGCATACCTGTCATTTCACTCTGGAAGGAAATTGTAAGTTTATCCTGTACTGTTGCATCGTTTACTTCAATGACCGCCCAGGTATAACCTTTATCGGTAGTTTTGAAGATCCTTGGTGAATGACCTGGTGCCGGGAATGACTGAAGCCAGATACAGTCTCCCCATTCTCCTACAACGGTATTATCAACCCATTCACCAGGATAAAGTGGCGGTATGTTGGCTTGTGAAACTGTATCCCAATCAGCACCGGCGTTTGTTGTAATATAAATTTCAAACCCATCAGTAGTAGAAGTTTTATCACCAACAACCACACCATTGGTAGTATCAAAAAAATGAATATACGCCGGTCCGTAATCAGAAGTTGCGAAAGCATTGGGATGTTTTTGCCAGGTTATACCGCCGTCAATAGTTTTGTAAATGCCCTGCATACCCCAGGCTGCCCAGGATTCAATGGCCGTATAAGCAGTGCTGGCATCAATTGCTTCTATCCAATATGTCGCTCCATTTTCAGCTTCGGCGATAGTATCACACGACCAGGTAGTGCCTCCATCAGTCGTCCTTAAAAAACCATTTGTATATCCGGTGCCCCACCAGGCAGTAGTCCAGTCTCCCCAGCAAACATTTTCATTGACTGTCGAAAAATGTCCGGGTTGTGCATTGGCAGGTACATTTGCATTCTGCAGCATCCAGGGCTGCGGGAAACTTGAAACTGCAAGCAGAATGAAAAGAATCGAAATTTGTACTAGCTGTTTCATAACTAACTCCTTTATTGATTGAATGAGTTTCTTCTCATTCGATTATTCCCCCCGGAAATATTTTCTCCAGGGTTTATTATTTAAGAGAGAGGTTCATCTTTTTAAAATTTGTATAATTGCCGGCACTTATTTTTACAAAATAGATTCCTTCAGGCAGTTCACTCCCGTTAAACACTATCTCATAAGTTCCTGCTTCATGTACAGCGTCAACTAATTGCTTTATCAATTCGCCATCTGCGTTTGCAACTGTAATTGTCACTTCAGTTTTATAAGCAATACAGTATTTGATTGTAGTCTTATCTTTAAATGGGTTTGGATAGTTCTGACTTAATTGAAAAGTCAGCGGAATCATTTCTTCCATTTCGGAGTTATTTATCTGTTTCATATCATATTATTTTAATTCAGCAAGTCCCGGCAATGAATTAAAGAGGAATAGTCAATGGTATTGTAAGAAATGTTAAAAATTAATTCTACCAGTCCTGAATAAAATAATGCGGTGTTTGTAACCGGTAATTAGGAAATTCGGCTTTATTTATGATATTGGGAGGGGAGAACACCAAATTGTTTCTGAAAACATTCGGCAAAATATGAAGGGTTGGCAAATCCTGTTTCAAGTGCAATTTCAGAAATATTACCCGATTTTTTTTCAAGTAATTTCAGAGCTTTATTCAATCTGATTATTTTAATAAAGTCGTTTGGTGATTCGCCGGCTAATGAAACAAGTTTTTTATATAGTAATTGCCGGCTTACAGCTAAATTTTCTGCTAACATTTCTACGCCGAACGAATTGTCGGCAATATGATCATTAATTATTTCAATAGTTTTTTGTAAAAACTTCTGATCATTTGTGGGTATAATTTTTTCTGAAATCTCAAATATACCGTGCTTTTTAAAATATTCCTGAATCCTTTTTCTCTGTTCAAGAAGATTTTTAATTCTTGCTCTTAATTCGTCAGCTTCAAATGGTTTCATTATATAATCATCAGCACCTGTTTCCAACCCCTCAATTTTATCTTTAAGCGCAGCTTTTGCAGTTAATAAAATAACAGGTATATGGCTTGTCCTCGGATCAGATTTAAGAGCAACGCATAGTTGTATTCCATCCATATTGGGCATCATAATATCACTTATTATCAAATCGGGAATCAGGTCAAACGCTTTGTTAAGTCCTTCTTTACCATCCGACGCTTCAGAAATTAAATATGAGTCATTTAATATTCCCCTGATATAATTTCTTACATCGGCATTGTCTTCAATAATTAATAATGAAGGACATTCTTTTCCGATAGAAGCATAATCAAATTTACTTTTCTCAATATTTTGAAATGCCTCAATATCAGCTGAGTTTCCTGTATTATATTCCCGGGTTTCCTCATTACCAATAGTAGGGATGTTATTCTCGATTTCTTCAGGCTGCAGATGTTCTTTCCCTGCCTGGAAAAATATCCGGAAGACAGTGCCTTTTCCTTCTTCACTCTCAACTGAAATACTTCCTTTATGAAGTTCAACTAATTCTTTTGTAAGTGATAAACCAACTCCCGTTCCTTCGTATTCTCTCGAAAGCCTGTTATCAACCTGGTAGAAGCGGTCAAATATTTTATCCATCTGCTCCTTCGGAATTCCGATGCCGGTATCATTTACCGATATTTCGACAAATTCACCTGAACTAGTGGGTGAAGCTTCTATGTCTTTTTTGCGGTCTTTGGGTATAACTTTTACATTAACATTAACACCACCGCCTTCAGCAGTAAATTTTAGTGCATTTGATAAAATATTACTGAGAATTTTATCAAGCTTATCTTTATCGATGTAAATATTTATCACTTCTGATTCATAACTATACCGCAGTGAAATATGTTTTCGTTCTGCAAATGATTGAAATGAGGATACAGTTTCGCAAATAACCGGCACAACATTTTCTTTAGCAATTCTCAATTTCATTTTACCGGCCTCGATCCTTGAAATATCAAGAAGCTGGTTTGCTAGACGGTTTAATTTCGTTGCGCTGCGATGAATCAGTTTTGCATCTTCTTTAATTTTATTATTCCGTGTTAATTCCATTATTTGTTTTGAAGGTCCGAGTATTAAAGTAAGCGGTGTTCTGAATTCGTGTGAGATGTTTGTAAAGAACCTGTTTTGCGACTGCTGTGCTTCTTTTAAAAGATTTATGGTTTGTGAAAGTTTTTCCTGCGCTTTCTTCAATTTAAAAGTTCGATCTTCAACTTTTGACTCCAGGTTTTCTTTGTAATCAGTGATCGTTCTTAACACTAACGAATCATGGATTGAAATATTTATAATTGGCAATAAATGATTCAGAAGATCATTTGCCTCGACGGTATCGGCGGCAACTTTAGGATAAATAATCAGTTCTCCTGTTATTTCCTTATCGATTATAATTGGATATCTGCCCGGGTTTAGATTTATTCCATCGACTCCACTTGAAACATCTACATCGAGATTATTTCCTTCGAGGTCTTTGAATAGTTTTATCCGGGCTGAAGAAAAATCTGCATCAGTTACTAAAGCATTGGTTATTGCACGTAAAGTTTTCCTGATATCAAAGCTTTGACGAATTGATTTAGTTATATCGTAGGCAGTTTTAAGCTGTGTAGTTTGTTTGTGTAATAGTTTTTTTGATTCTTCAAGTTTGTTATACTGACTCAATAACTCCTCATGGGTTTCAGTCAGATCAAGGAATGCTTTTTTGATGTTAAGGGACCAATTTATCCATTTTTTAATCTTCGTAAGTATTCCCTCTTTTTTCCAGGATACATCGAAGTTTCCACCATTAGAGGTTATTGTTAGCTCAACTTTAAAGTTCTTTTGTCCAATCTGATTGCCTAACCTTGACCAAACACCCTTACTTATATAAAAGAATTCCGGGCACTGTTCATATTGAGGGTCAAGATATGCGTTAACACTGACTCTGTTCTTATCAATAAAATAAGTTTTTTGACTAATACATGTAAACATTGAATATGCAGCTTTGAATAATTTATTCTTCAATATTCTTCCGAGTTTTCCGGAAGAGAACAAAATTAAAGCGAATAAAAGCCCTTCAACATAAGATCCACTTTTAACAACGTTCTCACCCATTCTTTCAAACTCTAATGGAGTAAAATATGGCCGTGAATTTGAGATTATTCTGCACCATACATTCCATTCAATCCTTTCCCTTTTATTTAATAAATATGAAAGACTGTAAGGAACTCCATCAATAATTTTATTTATTTCAATATTTTTTTCGTTTGCCGCATTAAATATCGTCCCCAATGTCTTGCAGGAAACTTCTTTCTTTATATTATTTTTATTTTCAGGCATTACAGACAATACATTTATAAAAAAGTAAGCATACCATAATCATTTTTATTATAATTCTGCTGCTTAAGCAGATTCTGAATTAATTGTCCGGGTGAAATATGAGTATATAATTCCCGGGGCAGACCGTTGATGCTCAATTATAGAGATTAGTTGAATCTTAACAGATTGATCTTGGAAATGATAAGAAGAAAAGTCGGTTCCCTCAATTATATTTTCCGGTTGACTCATATTTCCCCAGGAAAATGATTAAAAAACCGGGATTTGACAGTAGAAGAATAACAATAATAGAATTTACAAATATTTTTTATCTGCAGCTAACAGATTTTATTAATTAATTCTCACTGTAATGACTCCTGAAAGCACTACCCTATCCCCACTGTAAACACTCTCTGTCCACCCTACCTGTACAAAACAGACAGTAAACCATTTCTACCATTTGGTTTGCAGAAGTACATAGCGGGTCTGAGGACTCGCATACCAGGCTTCAAACATATCGAGATATTCCTTTGCTTTTTCCTCACCGTACATTTTAGTCAGAAACTTTGAAATAGAATAATCTTCTCCGGGAATTGCGGGATCCATAATAAATACGTAGGTGTATGTGCTGTCATCATTCATCTCAGTGGGATAAAGAACACGGGTCTGGTTGAAAGCCATCTGATCCCCGGCATCCAGATCTGCTGCTTTCGGCCAGAATGTTTCATCAATAAATTTCTCAAACTGCTGACGCTTATCATATTTAATATGATTCAGCAGCACCCAGACAGTATCACCTTCAGCCGCCCTTTTTTTGACCGATGGCATTTCATCTCCGGTTTGAGCCTACAGATCCGGAACGATTAAATAGTGATATAAGAGTGAACAGTCCGGCCATCAAATAAAGTGACTTTTTCATTACTTCCTCCAGATTTAATTGTGAATTTTTAGACTAAGAGTTTTATAAAACATCAGCTGCTACCTTAAGTTAAGTTGGATATTCCGAACTGACGGATTTGTAGTCAGCATTACAATAAGTGCTATCAGCAAACCGACTAATGTAATTGCCGTGATCATAAAGATTGTATTCACAACTTTAGATTCTATAACACCTAAACCGCTTATTTCATCAGACTCAACATTTCCATAAAAAATGCTGTTCGATTCAGCAATCGTTCCCCTGATCCAAAATCCTGAATTTGTCTCTTTGGTGATGTTAAAATAGTTTCCGTTAATGAAGTAATACTGCTTCCCTCCGGAATAACAGACCAAACCGGTATCCGGGCCATAATTCATCTTCAATGAGTCAATCCGGGATTTTAACAGAATTGTACCAACATTCAATTCAATCTCTCCTTCACCGGTTATATTTGCTTTTCCAAATAAGTAGTCTGAAGGCTCGTTCACAGTTAAATGCTCATAACTTTTTGAAATTATGGTTCTTCCGTCTTTAAGTGTAATTAGTAGATCCTTATCTTTATCGGAGATATAACCCGAATAATCTTCTTTCAGGATGGTAGTACCCGAATAACAACCGCACAAATAAAGCAGCAGGCATGGTATCAGAATTGAGGAAATATATCTTTTCATCTCCTACCTTTCAACTTCACCACCGGAAATATAATGAGTGGAAGCGGGGCAGTTGTCAAAGAATTGTAAAAACTAACAGGCAGTTAGCGCCGGGATATTCGTTTCAGGCAAAAAAAAGCCGGCAGGGGGGATGCTTGCCGGGCAGAACTCTTTATCTCCCGCTTAGCTTCGCAAAGCGCGCCCTTCGCTTCGCTGCGACATCACGAGGCAGGTGTAAACCTCTGTTAACAAGTTCTAAAATATATGACAAGGGAGTAGTATAATAGATTCCCGGGGGGCGAATTGGGGCTGATGCCCCATGGTGTAAGAGCTTTCAAGGTCACTTGACTGAAGTCAAGTGAAATGCGAAAATCCAAACAGACGAAGCAATCACTTCCCTGTTATGCCGTCCCGAACCAGTTTCGGAATCTCTCATAATTGTCATCCCGACCGAAAGTTTCGGTATTATCCGCCCATCAACCACTGATATCTTACGGGGGGAATTTTTGTAGAGTATTTATACAAAATTGACGATTGAAGTAGGTATTGGTCACTCCAGGACTAATTTAATTTACCGGCTCCCGCCACCGTCCTTGAATACCCGGTTACATTCTCTTCAGCATCAAGCAGAATAACCGCCAGGTATAATATGAACCTGCTGTATTTCGCGGCAATTACCTTTTCAGATGAATTAAGCGTGATTGTCTTATCCATCGGATTTTCAGATTTGAAAAGCAATGCTCTCTGATTAACCGGGATAAGAGCATACGGTTTTTCTTCGGGTTCAAGGGGATTGTAATAACTAATCAAACCGCGGAAAGTATATTTCAAATTTTCCCCCTGACTTATGTCCGGATCGTTTAATTTTCTTTTTAGCGGATTTATCTGAAAAACGATACCTTCTTCAAAAATCCCTGCCCAAAATGAAGGCAGGTGGAACCCCTTTTCAGGCGTTATTACATTCAATAGAGAAGGTCTTCCGGCTGATGACTTTTCATAATTTATTTTGCAGGCGTAGTTGAACGGTGACCTGATGTTCCCGGGTTTTTCGTTATTCCATATCTCGTACAACAAAGGGTCAGAAAGTAATTTCTTAACAAATAAAGAGGTCACTGCCAGCTTGTTACGTCCTTTCACTGCTTCAGGTGAGTTACTTGTTCTGTGCGGCTTTTTGCGACTGCTGGTCCGCCGGCCTGCTGGTGATTCACTTAAATTGTTCATTGTAATCCCTTTCCGATTTATGTTCTTATTATTTGACTAAATAATTCTGATGCTTTGGTAAAAACCGCCTCATCAAATCCCATTTTCTTAATGATGAAATAATTCTTATCGATGGGATTTCTAACCGATAAAGCTTTAAGTGCTGACCGGATCCATTTAACAATATTTCTGGTTTTTTTATAACTCAGTTCTGATGCCGGCAGAGGATAATCACTGGCAAATATTAACCTGGCATGGGGAATTCTCCTTTTTATAATCGGGACAAAGGTATTCCTCATGGGTTCCGCAAGCGCTGCCAGATCAGCGTAAAGCTTCCAGCGTTTATATCTGCTTTCATCGAAGAGCTTAAAGAACTCGTCCATATCATCCTGGTACTTTGTATCCAGTGCTCCGAAGTAAGGCAGTGCGCAATGTGCGATTATTACGGTAACACCCATATCAAGGGCCTGGCGCAGGTACCCGGGATTATTAAACTCAATAAACCGGTTATCCGAAGTCGGGATAGAATATTCAGGTCCTGAATGAACCAGCAAAGGCAGGTTGTGCTCAGCCAGGTATTCATATACCGGGAAACACTTTTTATTGGTAAGGTCAATCTGCTGGGTAGAAGGGATCCATTTACAGAGTACGGCTCCCCTCTTAATACATTTGTCAAGTTCCTCCTTCCAGTCGTCACGATATGGATGAACCGAAGCCCCGATCAAAATCTTCTTATTATTCTCAGCCAGCCGGATTATGTAATCATTGGGAACAAACAGGTGTGTAAATTCTCTCTTCCCTTCTTTCTCCCGCGGGTAACCGTTTTCATCATACACCTTATCCATTGCAAGCAGTACACACCTGTCAACCTTCTCAGCGCCATTTACGGCATTTATTATTTTATTTTCTATTTCATTGAAGCTAAGCTTTCTGAATAAAGAGCCGGAGGTAAGTTTCAGATACCAGTACGCAGGCGTTTGTTCGAAGCGCCGCGACCAATAACATTTATTTTCTGAATTACGCGGCCCCCCCGGATGAACGTGTATATCAATTATTTCTCCCATAAATACCTCTATAATGCATTTCAAAAAATTAACAGCTTCCCCCCGTGGGAGGAAGCTATGAATCAAGGTCAGTCTCAAAATTGTCAATCCGAATTTATTTCAGGATCTATTTTGAGTCTGCTAGTTATCCTGCGCGAAAGTAGCTGAATACTGAATTACCTTGCCATCGACATCGTGTGTAGTCAACGCCAGGTAAAGAATGGAATTCTGGTATTTGGCTGCCGTTGCCTGCTGTACCACATTCAAGGGAACGTTCAGAGCAATGGGGTTTACAGTGTCCAGGATCTGTGAAGCACCCTTTACTGTTATGATCGAGTAAGGTGCGTCTAAAGGATCTACCGGGTTGTAATAACACAACAGAAGATTCGGGACAAACTCCCTTTCCTCTTCTGTTGGAATCATTACCGTTTCCAGAGCCGCAATCTGTGCTGTTACAGCATCCGCGGCAACTTCAGCTAAGGTAACCGTAAGAGGGAATCCATCTTTCGGGGTTAGCATATTATCGGTAGTCGGCTTATCTGCAGTCGAACTATCGAAGTTCGTCTTCACCACATAGTTAAACGCAGACATTCCCGGAGTTTTCAGCTTATTCCAAATCTGATATACACTTGTAAGAGCAATCAGATTTTTCGCAAAGCTTACAGTTACAGCAAATCTGTTACGAATTGCTACAAGCTCCGGAGCATAGTTTACTTTGAAACTAGTAGGTCTTTGAGCGAATATTGTTCTGCCATTGATTATACGGGCGGCGAGATTACCAAGCCTGCCGCTTAATTCACCAAGTACAGAACCTTTTAATACTGCCATTTTTAATTTCTCCTTTCTTTGATTTTGTTATCGAAAAAAAATGACAGCACAATAGTATAGCAGAAAAAGAGGGAAGTCACTGTACATTTCTGCAAGTGAGGCCATTTACTCTGAAAATATTTTTTGTAATCCCGGCCAGCAGGCTTCCAGCGTTACCCTCAATGATTTTTCCTGAATAGTATTGAATTGATCGCCGCATCGGATAGGGCATATTTTTCCATCAATACTGCTATGCAATCCGATGCAGGATGTTTTTTACGAAGATATTGATAGTCATTCCGAAGCTGAATATTCCTAAGCTCTGTCTCATCGATCAGGTTCATCGATTTAAGCTTACGGAAAACATCCGTGGAAATTATTTCAGTTAAGCTGATATTATCATCCACCGGGGAGCCCCTGGGTTATCCCAAAAGTTAAATCATTCGCCTTTATTGTTTGAGCGCAAATCGCGAAGAAGCTTCACTATTCTGAACACTGTAAAGACTAAAGACGCGGCCAGGGCCAGCAGTTTAAAGATTTCCTCCAGCACACTGAACGATGGAATCTCCGCATAGATAACGGCGCCAATATTCAGCGCGGGCACCGACAATAAAGAAAAATATTTTTTCATTTTAAACTCTCAGTTTTTTAGTTGTGAAAGTATTTAATGCAGGAAATCATCACAACGCTACAGGCTTGCCTTCCGCATATATACGTTTGACCCCGCGGCCCGGGAAGAATGCGAAGCACAATATTATCCCTATTTTTGAATTGTTAATTCTTAATTTTTAATTTTTAATTGTTAATTCTTAATTGTTAATTTTTAATTCTTAATTATTACATGAAACTAGCAATCATTTCAGATACACATCTCGGAGATCCCCTATGCTCCCTGGTAGAAAAAAACGGGAACGATTACATTGAAGGACCGAAGTATAAGGAATTCCGTGAAGCCGCGGGAACCGGGAACGATTACCTCATTCTTCTCGGCGACATCCTGGATTTCTCAGTAACGAGTTACGAGAACGCATACCGTGCAGGAAAAGTATTTTTCTCATTGGTGCAGGAAGATAAGATAGCAGACCAGATCATCTACGTTCCCGGCAACCACGATTATGATATCTGGAACATAGTTGAGAATGAAGTCAACATCATTCACCAGATCAGGAACGGAAAGATCCCGAGGAAGTTCAGGACTGCCGTACCGGGAATACTCGATGACCGGACGGATACAGAAACACCCGGCTTCACCCTTCCGGGAGTCGGCAAAAGAACAGACGGCAGCTATACATACGGCGGCTTATTCCTGGATCGTATAACAGATCCTCCGTCAAACTTCGTATTCGCTTATCCTAATCTGTACCTGACGACCGATGAAGGAACCATCCTTATGACGCACGGGCATTATCTTGATAATTACTGGTCGCTACTCTCAAAATGGGCCCCGATCATTTTCGGCAAAGATCTGAAGCTCGGAACAAAAATGGATATACAGGAAATGGTAGGAATGAACTTCCCGTTCAATCAGCTTGCCTGTTCAGGAGTCGGACAGGCAGGGATACTTTCTGAAATATTATCTGAAGTTCAGCAGCAGATCAAAGAAGGTAGGATTGAAAAGACCAGGCAATACCTGGACAACCTCGACAACTACCTCGATGAGCACGTATTCGATTACAGGAAATGGTACCAATTTATCAATGAAACTGCATCCGACTTCGCCTCAAACAAAGCAAAGAAGCTGATCCTCGATAAGATCTCAGCCGAAATAAAAATTAGATACAATAGGGAATACTTTGAACTTCCGGAAGTACAGGAAAGATTTTTTGATTACTATAATGCCTGCCTGGCAGAAATAGAAGACCTGGGAAAACTGTATAATATTCACATCCCTGAACCTGACAAGATCATTTTCGGCCACACGCACGAACCTATTCCACTGGAAAAACCTTTAAAAATGACGTCCCATCAGGGAAATGCGGTAAATCTATACAATACCGGGGGCTGGCTTTCGAAAAATTTTCAACCTGACTTATCAGGGGGTTATATAATTTTCAATTATCCCTGGAGTTCCCAATTAGCATAATATTATAACGGTAAATTTTCTATTTAGCAGCCTTAGCATTAATAAGTCATCTATCCCACGTATTATATGGGTCGCTACTCTCATCATTACTACTCTTTTCATTATCTATTAATCGACGATGAAATAATCTGGATACTAATCCCCTTGCAGCAACATTACTATATTCCTGATAATCCTTCTCATAACTCAGAGATCCGCCTTCTGAATATGCGGTACCATAACCCTCCCATGCAACATCCCCAAGTGAACAATCCCATAGTTGTGCAAAACCATTAACAATTGCGGTTTTTTTAGTATTCCATCCTAGAAATAGATTGTAAGAGGTAGATTCAGATTTACTAAAATCTTCTAAACTAACAAATAATAAGTATCGAACATTTAGCGCTGCACCTAAATCGTTCATTAAATTTTTATCAATAATAGCAGTTGTTTGATACTGCACGATAATATCGTTGTATTCCTGAGTTAAGGAATATTTATTGATTAGGTCCATAGTTTGTTGCCAAGGGATATAATCTATGTTAGCTAAATTATTTTTTATATTGGTATTTATTGCATCACCAAATGGTCTTCTATAGCCTTCCTGCCCCTGCCCCGCTACTACTGGTAATAATGCAATCCCATAGTGTATTAGGGTATCAGGAGTAAATCCTTCTTTCTCGTATTGAACTTTGGATAAATCTTGGATACTGGCCGCACAACTCATTAAGAACGTTGATGTTAGTAAAAGAAAAAATAGACTGAGATAATAATGAGATAATTTTAACATTGTTAGCTCCCTAAAATTATTGATTATTGCTGGATTAATGTCAAACCAAAAATCGTTTATTTTTGCTTAATAATTAATGTACCAATTATTACTACTAGGATGCTTATCCCTGTTGCCATACCAAAGTCAAATTCAATTCTTTCTGCCATGGAGATTATATAATAAACATAATTCATAATACCTATTACTGATAATAATACAAGTATGTTTGTTATAGTCTTTTTCCGCTTTGCTTTCCTCAATTCCCTTTGATAAGTTGTTTCATCCATTTGAATAGTTGCCCTGTTTCAATATTTGAACGTACAATCAAACTGTTTAAAAATCGTTGTTTATAATCCTGAAGATCTGGTATCCCTTATAGTAGCTTAACTTATTCATAACCCCAAGTGTCTTAAGTATTTCCGTATAGAAAATACAGGAAATATGAGATAGAGGCAATTAAAATTTAGTTTTTAGAGATTGCTTCTCTCTAAGACTCCCAGCAAGGACAGAAGATAGGAGGCATTATAAAATACCTGTTTATCAAATCCCATCTTTTTAATTATAAAATAATTTTTATCGAGAGGGTTGCGGATAGAGAAGGCCTTCAGTGCTAACCTAATCCATTTAATGATATTTTTTCCCGTCTTGTAGCTGAATTCGGATGCTGGGATGGGATAATCGCTGCCGAAAAGAAGGCGATCCTGAGGGATCTTTGCCAGGATCTCAGGGACATATGCATTTCTTAATGGTTCGGCAAGGGCTGAGAGATCTGCACAAAGCTTCCAGGGTTTGGTTTTGCTTTCCTCAAAAAGCTTATAGAATTCTTCCATATCATCCTGATACTTTGTATCCAGTGCTCCGAAGTAAGGCAGAGCACAATGCGCGATGATAACGGTTACTCCTCTGTCGAGTGCCGGACGAAGATATTTAGGATTATTAAATTCGTTAAAACGATCATCTGATGTCGGGATGGAATATTCCGGACCTGAATGCATCAAAAGAGGTAAGTTATGTTTGGCAAGGTAATCATAGGCCTGGCAGCATCTTTCGTCAGTTATATTTATCTGCTGAGAAGATGGAATCCATTTACAAAGAACAGCGCCGCTGCTAATACATTTATCCAGTTCTTCCTTCCAGTCGTTACGATAAGGATGTACAGAAGCCCCTACAAGAATACGGTTATTCTTTTTCGCCAGCTGAATTATATAATCGTTAGGCACAAAAAGGTGCGTTTCTGAATCTTGGGAAATTCCATCCGGATGATAAACTTTATCCATAGCTAGTAAGACAACTTTATCGACTTTCTTCGATCCATTTATAATCGAAAGGATCTTCCTTTCAACTTCTTGAAACGAAGGTTCCTTGAATAATGAGTATGAGGTAAGCTTCAGCAGCCAGTATGCCGGCTGCTTCTTGAAAGTTTCTGACCAGTAGCAGCCATTTTTTGAATTCCTGGGGCCGCCGAAGTGTACGTGGATGTCGATTATAGGCTTCATGGTAAAAATATTTATTGCCTCTAATAATTAAATATACTAAGTTATTTCATAGAAACTGAAATCCTGGAGGTTAAGGGTAGGACTTTGTAAGGGATCCACTGCGATCAGGAAAAATCCGATAGAGATCACTATATCAATAAATAAATAATTTAGGGTATATCTACGAAAAAAGTTTAACTTTTTGCAATAATCATTTCGCTTTTTATTAACTCTTGCTGTGAAGTTGGTCCATTGATTAGTGGTAAGGAAATATGTAAGAATTAACTTGCAACTGGAAGTGGAAGAAATTATGATAAAGCAAAATATCCAGATGTAAAAATACTTTTATTTGTTTCTGTACATGATATATACCCGTAATAACTGTAAATTATTTCGAGGGCGGCATTATGAATTATTTTCTAAAAACCATCAGCCTTTTTTCAATTTTAATTTCTGTAGCTAACGCTCAATGGAACTGGCAAAACCCAGGCACCGGTGCATGTCGTTTAACAGGAGTTGATTTTCTTAATGAAAATCGGGGTTGGTTCGTTGGTTGGGGCGGGACTTTTGGAAGCACTACAAATGGTGGAGAAGAATGGACACTTTCAAATGTAGGAGACTTCAATTCATCACTCTTTTTTTTAGATAGTTTAAATGGCTTTATCATTTCATATGGAGGTGACATAAGTAAGACAACTGATGGAGGCAAAAATTGGTACACTACACATATTAGTGGTTCTTATTTCCTGTTTGCAATAAAATTTATAAATGATCAAATTGGATTTATAGGGGGTTCTTATGGCACTGCAGCTAGACTTTTAAGAACAACAGATGGGGGGCAAACTTGGAATGATATCCCTGAGATTACTACTATGTATGCAGGTTACATTTTTGATATTGCTACGATTGGGGATTATTGCTGGATTGGAACTTGCGATTTTAATGGTAATATGTGTGTGTTAAAATCAACAGATACTGGAATAAATTGGCAAAGAATTAATTTGCCAGCTCAAAATGCTGTCCGTGCAATGGACTTCGTAGATACTACCAACGGTTGGGTAACTTCATATAATACAATTCTTCATACGTCAGATGGAGGAAATTCTTGGGTGATCGAAAATAACCCGATAACCAATAACTTGGAATTGCAAGATATGAAATTCTTAGATGCTAATACTGGGATAATAATAGCCTCTGAATATTTTGGACCAATTTCTATCATACTTAGAACTACAGATGGGGGGGAAAACTTTGACACAACATACTATGGAAGTGGTGAATTATTAAACATAAATTTTATTAACAATAATATTGGTTTTATAAGTGGGAATGATGGGTTGGTTTAAAAACAACAGATTCAGGATTAAACTGGATTTCGATTTCAAAAGGTTATACAGATGAAATATCAGATGGCTTATTTATAAATACAAACAATGGTTTTGCGGTTGGTACTTATGGATCCTTTTATAAAACCACAAATGGCGGAGCTAATTGGGCATATAAAACATTAGACTCTACTGTTACTTTACTTTCAGTGGATTTTATTAATAATAGCATTGGTTGGGTTGGAGGTCAAAAACAATCAAATGCAATATTATATAAGACAAATGATGGGGGCGCTAATTGGGAATCTTTTATTCTCACAGAAATTACAAATATTAATAGTATTAAATTAGTTAATGCGAATAAAGGATGGATAGTCGGGGACGATCGTGTTTTATACACTGAAGATGGAGGTGGAAATTGGGATATTAAGATATTTGATACGGTGTTTCCATACTTAAAAAAAATATTTATGATTAATGAAAACGAGGGATACATTGTTGGACATTTGCAATTGTATAAAACTTTAGATGGAGGGGAAAATTGGATTACAATTTTAAATGAAACCGGAGAATTATTCAATACTGTGTATTTTGCTAATAAAGATTTGGGTTGGATTGCTGGTCGAATTAACTTCACTAATATTGGCACTATTTGGAAAACGACTGATGGGGGTATTTCCTGGAACTCTTATGTAAATGGACAAGGTGATGGTGATTTTTATGATATAGACTTTGTGGATTCATTAAATGGATGGGCGGTAGCTCAAAGTGGTCAAATAATGTCCACGACTGACGGTGGTGTAACTTGGGATAATTATCAAGTACCTTCTTATGTCCCATTAAGAGAAATTGATATGATTGGTTTAAATAATGGATATGTTTTTGGGAAAGGTGGGGCAATTTTAAAATATGGAGAGATTCCTTCTTTTCGCGAAGAAAAAAGTAATCAATTACCAGTAGAAGAATTTTTATACCAAAATTATCCAAATCCATTTAACCCAATTACCAAGATTAAATACACTGTTGCATTACCAACTTATGTCACAATTAAAGTCTTTGATATTCTCGGTAATGAGATAGAAACAATTGTTAATGAAGAAAAGGTCCCTGGTGATTATGAAGCTAATTTTGATGCTTCAGGATTAGTTTCTGGAATTTATTTCTATAGGATCAAGGCAGGAGATTTTATTGAGACGAAAAAAATGATACTATTGAAATAGTATCATGATACTAACTATAAATAAGGAGGACCTTTCGAAAAGGCAAAGAAGATACTTAAAAGGTATTTTTATCTGCAGCATAGCGTAGGTTTAGCCCACAATCTTTAAGACTGTGGGCTTTTATTGGGGCGGAAGAGCAACAGATATGAAGTATCCGGCTATTAGAACAGTAAGCAGAATAAAAATTTTTTAATATTTGAACAGGAATTAAATATTTTCAATTTTTTCTGCATTAAGTAATGTTTCATATTCTATCTGATTTTTATGAAAACCAAATTGAATATAATTAAAAGTTTTTGTTATTAAATATGGCCAAACCACAAGTATATAAAGCAAGTTAAGAATACTTATTATTTCGGGGGAATTGAAGAAATCGAAATGAGTATAGTAAAAATTACCATACCCGCCAAAGTTGAGCATGATATAATGAAAGACAATTAGTGATAACATATAACCAGCAATTGGAAATATGATCATAAGAAAATACAGATAGAAATTTCGGCTAAAGAAATAGATTTGTTTTTTCTTAATAAAAATCAATTTAAAATAAGGATAACCTATTAAAATCAATAAATATGAATATAAAGGTGAGTTCAAAAATATTTGTTCTCCAACGCCGCTATTTATAGATCCAGTAAAAAATGTAATAATAAAGGGGCTTAGATAGGCAGCAAAACCTGTATATATTATTAATTTTGTAAATCGTCGGAAACTATTCATAAAATTCCATTCGGGATCTTCCGGTGTTATTTTAGGTTTCATAATTTTCTGATAAAATATACTAACCAAAATAGCCGTAATAATATATATGAGTGTGCCAAATAAATTTAGATATAGATTGTCGAAAAAAGAGGTTGGAAAGTTATGTAGAATGGTCTGCAAGGGTAAAAATTTAATAGGTAAATACAAATGAATCCCTAATAATGCCATCGATATGATAATCATGTATTCCAGCAACCATAAAGCCATAAGGAATCCGAAAGCAAAACCAATTGCAAATCCAGCAATCAAAGAAATCTTCATATAGGCTGCCAAAATAAGAAATAGTAGCCCTGTGGTTAAGCCAACCATTAAATATACCAGGAACTTGTAAAGCATATAGGCAAAATATCCAAATAAAACTACCGTTATTAGACAGATAGCTATGGTTCCAGCGGTTTCCCCACCTGGATGGTTAGAAGTTGTATTCAACCATGCACTTATAAAGATGCCTATTATTAATCCCAATAAAGAGCCATAAAGTGTGACTATTATCTTAAATATTTTTAAGCCATATAAAATCAGGACAATGCTGCCAATTACTAGAAATATCTCTTCAATTTGATTTATAAAGTTTATCCAAGACATTTTAGTTCCTTTTATTTAAGAAAAGACTTGATTTCATACATATATCAGAAAATTAGGATTATTCGGAAAAGTGATGATTGATTATTGTTGAATTATTGAAGATTGGACCCATTTACGGGGGCATTTGGACACTAGATGGACGCAATTTTAACACTGATGTGTCCACCTTTTTATGCGATTTCAGGCTGTTTTCTAAGAAATGGACACTTGGACACATGATTTCCGACTTTAAAGGGGGAGGGGGTATTTCAGATGATGTCTTCATTAAGCCCTTCATTCCCCAAAATCTTAAGAATAAATAGTCTGTCTGCCCCGGACTTTCTTATCATCAGCTTGTATCCTTTTAGCCTGGCAAAAATCTTTATCCAGCCGGCAAATGTTTTCTGCTGCAGTGTTTTGCCATAGTCCGGATATATTTTCAGGAAACGATTGAAAGTCTCCTTCCGCCCGTACCAGGTAGCCGGTTTCAGTTCCTCCGCGAACTCCAAAAATTCCTCAGAGGTCGCCTGCAGCAGTTTCTTCTGCTCAAGGTTTATGCGCCGGTAATCTACCAGTCCGTGCTTCAGGTAAAACTGCAGACAGCTTATCATAAACTTGTAGAAGCGGCACCAGTCGTCATTACACCAGTCCTCAAAAAAACGCCGGCCGAATTCATCTTCGGGCGTGTACCTCATATTGAAGTAATCCGAAAACTCTATTATAAACTGTCTCCTCAGTGTTGATTCATCCACCCCCTGTATCGTATAATTGGTTGAAAGCAGCATCTTCGGCGAATGCTCAAACGGTATTAACATCTCATCCCTGTTTTTCTTTTCAACAACAATGTTGTCGGTTATCGCGGTAAAGAGCATCTCAAACTGAAAGTTCCTGTGAAGGTCGTTGAACTCGATTATGTCAACCCCGGGCTCGTACGACTGAAAAGAAAACCTGTCGAACCTGAAGTTCTTCCCTCCCAGCCTTAACGATTTCCTCACTTTGGATAACGCGTTGCCCAGCAGACTCTTCCCGCAGCCTCCGTTCGATCCCGAATCCAGCTTCTCATCCATAAAGATAACCGCCTTCGCCATCGCGGGATCCTTATACCCGTGCAGCAGATACCCTATCACGCTCCTCAATGAATCGAATCTCTCCGCGTCGTTTCTACACACCCTGAAGATGAACGTCCTGAAATCACTTACACCCTCAGTTTCATAGAAGTCACGATCGATTACCTGTTTTTTCCAGATGCACTTTTCCAGCTCTTCATAGCTGTGCGCGGTATAACCCCTTTCAGTAATCTTAACAAAGCAGTTCCTGAAATAAATGAATGATTCAGTCCTGGTATCACGATTAAAATCATCCTCCAGCTTATCAAGGTATTCAAGCTTGCTTCGGCTGAAGAGCAGGGCAGATTGACTTATCACACGGCTCAACACCATCTCTGCTTCCTTTTTACTTCCTCCATCTTCCTTTTTATTTCCTCCTTCTCCCTTCCCTTCTTTCCCCATAATATATTCCCTTACACTCTCCTTCATCTCCAGCGTGCAGGTCTCCTCCACAATCATATTCTCTATATGTACATAGATGTAATCTTTACCCGTACGGTAAATCCTGAACCCGAGTTGATTCAGCACCTTTATAAACAGCCTGCTGTCTATATTGATCCTGCTGCCTTCCCTGTACCAGAAAGTGATTTTCTGCTCCTCCTTCACCCTGTCGGGATAAAGAACGATAACCTCAGCATTACTGCTTATTATTTTTTCAATAGCGGTTTCCATTAAACAGCTCCGTAATATCATTGCAGTTCTTCAGTTGAATTGATCTTACCGGTTTATCAAGAAGCTGTACAAGCTTCCACGTTGCTTTTCGTCCCGCTTCATCGTTGTCGAATGCCAGGCAGATACTATAATCCTTTATCAGCTTAAGCTGACGTTCGGGAATATTGGTAACACCCGGAACACCCAGTGCTTTGCCGCCGGCCTGTTCAATCATCATCGTATCGAATTCTCCCTCGCAGATAAAAAGAGTTTCACTCCTGCTGATCCTTTTAAGGGTATCGATATTGTAGAACCTTTTAAGAGGCAGACTTCCGAAGAAACTGCAGAGACTGATATATTTAACGTCAGGATTCCCTTTAAGCAATGATCTTCCTCTCAGGTAAACAATTTTACCGGATTCAAGGTAGGGAATGATAAGCTTATGAAAAGAGAAGACAAAACTTCCCGAAGAATTCAGAAGTCGCG
>CAVXRO010000004.1:0-344756 GCA_963764235.1 uncultured Bacteroidota bacterium
TTTACTTTCACTACTGTCCAATCATAAGTCGAATAAATTCAATTGGTTAGAGGGCTCATAGATTTTAGATTCGTAATCAATATCATTTATAAGCTGTAAAATCGGGCTTTTTTCAAAAATTGAGATACTTAAAATCTGTAGAAAAGTGTAAAGTGACAAATTTATATTTAATTTTTTTTTCACAATAGCTACAAGCAAATAAACAGAGACAGCAATCCATATTTGTGTTTTAACGGCATTCGGTGTTGTCCCATAAAAAGATTTAATTCTTAAATGCTGCTTAATCCATTTAAAGAATAATTCTATTTGCCATCGTTCTTTGAAAATTTTAGCAATCAGTAATGTCTTCAATTGAAAATTATTTGTAAGAAAGACAAGACGTTTATCTGTTTGTTTATCGTAATACTTAATTCGCCGAAGTTTATCAGGATAATCTTTTGATTGATAGAATCCGGTTAAGTTAATCGTTTGATCGCAAATTACTCCAGTGGTTCTATCAACAATATGCGAATAAATTCTATTAAACCTGAAATTGGATTTAGCGCGAGTAACAAAAAAAGAATTGTTCAAGTGCAATGAATATAGACGAGCAAAATCAACATATCCTCTATCCATAACATAAAAGGCTCCGGCTTCAGGAATAAGTATATCAAGAATATTTACATCGTGAATCACTGCGGGAGTCATATAAATAAAGGTTGGAATGCTTGTTTGCACATCTAACAATGTATGTAGTTTTATTCCTCCTTTATACTTTCTGAATTTAGCCCAAGGGAATAAAGACAAGCATAAATCTATTGTGGTAGAATCAAGAGCATAAACAGTTTCATCAAGTTCTTTCTCAAATTCCTCCTTTGCATATAGTTCTCTTGCTTGAGCAATAAGTATTTGAGCAAAGTCAGCATAAATACGCCAGTCTCTTTTTTCGTTTGCATATGCTAACGTACTTTTTGATACTTTGCTTTTAATTCCCATATGATAAAGTTTTCCTTGCATTGCTCTTAAACAAGTTTCTATATCTCTAAGAGATTCACGATAAGTAAGTTGTGCAAAACTCATACAGAGGAACTGATCCCAACAACTAAAAGATTTTATTTTATAATTACCTTTATATCGTTCTACACATTGACGAAATTTATTTTGTGGTAAATGTTCCATCAGTTGACTGAAAATTGTTTGCCCTAAGTTCATATACGCTCCGGTTGTTTTATCATACGGAGCGAAAATTAGTTCTTTTTTATTTCAAATCGTTTATGACTATTTTTCCTTATAACACTTTATTTATTATATAGTTACAGGCTTTTATTTTATCGTATCTTGGACAGTAGTGATTTGATGAATATAGTAATAGTTACATCCGGACACCCCCCTTTTGATGAAAGGATATTCTATAAGTTCGGAATTTCACTTAATAAGTACGGGCATAAAACAGCTGTAGTCTGTTCTACGGAAGAAATCTCAACTATTTCTGAGGGGATCAGCATAGAAGGATTCAGGGATACCGGTTTACCCAAGAAAGAAAAAATTAATAAACTTTTTAATCTGACAGCTTCATTTAACCCTTCATTAATAATCTGCTGTGAACCTCTGCCTATTCTTAGCCATGAGGTATAAAAAAGAAAAATTCAAAGATGTTAAAATTATTTACGATATTACAGAATATTATCCTCACCAGAATACCCTGAACAAATATTCAGGAGCTGAGAGGATAATACAATATCTACGGCTCTCATTATTTAATGCCCGGGTTTCCAATCTTGCTGATTATTTATTCATTGGTGAGGAAGGGAAAGCAAAGTTTTATTATTTTGCAGCCCCGCTCATTAAAAAAGCTATTATTGGGTATTACCCTCCGAAAAGATATTTTCACTACACGCCTCCGGTTTATGACGGGAAGCATTTCACACTATGCTACGCAGGCAGTATTGCAAAGCCAAGTGGTTTTCCCGGATACCTGGCGCTTGTCCGTAAAGCGGCAGAACAATTTAAAGACAAGGTTTTCATTGCCAAAATAGTCGGCTCAAAGCACAATAATTATTCTGCTCTTATTAATGAATTGTCAGCGGTTCAAAATATAAAAGTGATACATCACGAGCCTGTGAATTATAAGGAATTTACAAATGAGTTCGAAGATGTTGATGTATGCATCGATCTGAGGGAAAAAAATGTCGTATTTAACCGGTCGCTGCCGATAAAAATATTTGATTACATAGCATGCGGCAAACCGTTTATTTATACCAAACTCAAATCATTTAAGGGATTTGAAGATTTAAAAGGGGCGGGACTATTTATGGAACCTGATGACTTTGAATCGGCCCTTGGAAGGATCTCACTTTACCTCGATAATCCGGAAAAACTAAAAGCAGATTCGATTGAGGCATACAGGCTGTTTACTGAAAAATATAACTGGGAAAAAGTGGAAACAAAACTTATTGAAATTATTAATTCCCTGCTCACGAACCGGTAATATTTAATTTCTTCCTGAACATCTCAAATGTAAGCAGCCAGTTAAGGTCATCAGTATTTTTATTATTGCCTTCATAAAAATCGCTTATGATCTGCATAACGGCCTCTTCATCATAAGGTTTATAAGTCCTGACTTCATCCCTGGTAATAATTTCTTTGATTACTTTCTCATGCGTTCTGAAGAAATTCAATGCACTCTCCCCGGAAGTATTTTTCCTCATTGTCTGTTTGAGCTTTGTATAAGCATAGGATGTGAGAGATGTTAATCCATAAGGGTAAATAGTTGAATTCTTGACAAGGGGGAAATCCTCCAGGGCAGGATAGTTTTTACGAATGGCAGAATAAAAAAGCTGACTGTTTTTTCTTTGTTTTGCAGGAATGCCAAGACTGGCAGAGATTGTACATCTTTGAGCAAATGGCATAAAACCCGGAAAAATATTATCGAGCCTGCTCTGTTCGGGTCCGAAGTAATTAGGAATTCTGTATTTGACAATGAGCAGATCAACAAAGTTCTCTGGTCCCGCCTCTTTCGGGTCAGGGAATGACTCGTATATTGACTTAAGCTGCGTGGATGCGCTCTCCAGCATCATTTCTTCGAATTCTTCTTTGAAGATTTTAGGCTTCGGTACTGTCAGATGTTTAATAACTTCAGGATAATTCCTGTTAAGTAAGGCATTCTTTCCTTTTATCAGCAAACGGTTGAGGAATTGTCTCCTTGCAAATTCTGCGAGGGCACCGTCAATTAAAAATTTATCGTGAAAATATTTATCGTTCATGACCCACAGTTTCATATAGGAAGAAACCGGTTCAGCCAGCTGCGCAGATGCGATATATTCACCTGCCTTATTCAGAAATTGTCCGCTCCCTATGCCCTGAGGCTGTATGAAATGACACTTTAGCGCAAGCTGATCAGAAATCTTTTTTGCGACCCGGAGATCGGCATCATCATTATATCCGAACGAATGGATATTGTACTTATGGTCCTTATTCTGCAATAAGAATGAAAGAAGGAAACGAGAATCGAGTCCTCCCGAAAGTCCGAATGACATTTTTAACTTTTCCGGGAGTTCAATCGATAGGAATTCCTTAATTACATCAAACAGATTCTCCGGTGTGGAACTATTCATATCCGGGAGCCAGTTTTCAGTTTCTATACTTAATACACCCGACTTTATTTCTGCTGAAGCAGCGGGCGGGAGTTTTTCTACATCATAAATAAACGAGCTGTTTGACAGCTGGTTGAATGTCATCCACCTCGACCCAAACTGCGTAAAGTCTATTTCAACCTCATCCATGACGGAGGTGAGCCATTCAAGGTTTGATGAAAAATAGATCCCGGTTTTATGTTTATAGAAGAATACAGTACGCAGTCCTATATAATCACTGAAAAAATTTATCTTATCATCATTCCATTTAATTATTAGATAATGTCCCTGGGGGTCTCTGAAGGAATTCCCAGCTATTTTCTTGTCCCAGTTATCTGAAGACATAATCCTGGAATTCCCGCTGCCTGTTACAATTCCCAGACCCAGCACGATCCAGTTCCGTTCAGATGAGTAACTGAATGTATATTCTGTTCCTCCGGCGGCGATGAATAAACGCGGCTCATCTATTTTTACACTTGGCATAGGATAAAGCGAAGAAAGTCCAAGCTTTCTCTGTTCGCTTAAATTCCCTGCAAAACCAAAAATCCAGCTCATATTCTACCAGTAAATTTTAATTTGAATCCTATTAAACGATATACCAGGAAAAATGCAATTACAAATAATATTACATCTACAGCAAAAAGATCAAGCAACTTTGAAACCAGATAAAAAAGGCCGATACATAACAAAATTGCAACAATCTTCCACGTTTCATAAGTAATTTTGATTTTATGTTCAGAAATAATTACTAAATATGCTGCATTTCCCAGGTAGCTGAAAAAAGTAGCCGCGGCAGCACCCATAATGCCATATACAGGTATGAGCCAGAAATTAAGGACAATATTTATAACCAGTGCAATTAAATCGCCAACAAGAAAGTGAACGCTTTTCCCTGATGCGTAGGGATAGACCGAGAAGTATGTTACAACAGCACTGAATATGTAAGACACCAGCACAACGGGGATTATTTCGATCCCGCTCCTGTACTGAGGATTAAAAAGGAAAAAGCCCGAAATATTCAGTGTGAAAAGATCGTCTATAAATATTGATACGACCAGGAAAATAAAAAGACTGACCCCGATAATTTTTGTAAATGATTTACCAAATTCTTCACTATAATTTCCACTGTTATATATCCGTATAGAGTACGGGGTCCACGCACTTCGCAGCGACATTACGAATATATTCATTACAAGAGCTATGCGGTATGCAAAACTATAAATACCGACTTCACTTTTACCGAGGAAATGATCAATAATGAATCTGTCAATTACGGCTACCGAAGCTGAAAGCAGGCCGGCAATAATTAAAGGATAAGCGAAGGTGAAAAAAGTTTTCAGCATATCCTTCTTTATTCTCGGTAGGTAGTTCTCTCTGAGGAAAGGAAGAAGAATAAAGAAAACGGAGATAGATGTTACCAATTGAGCCCAGATTATCCCATAGATCCCAAGTTGAAGGAAATAGACAAGATATATGTTAAAAATCAGGTTCACTACAGCACTGAAGGATGAGTAAACCACGACCTTGCGTGCAAGTTCTTTTGTTCTTAAAAGATGTAAAGTAATGAAGGTAATACTTTCGAAAAAAAGCGCAGCAAAGATTATCCTGATAAGTCCGCTATACCCTATTGTTCCTGTCGTTTCGCGGGCAATCCAGCCGGAGAGAATGAATATGATAATGGTAAGGGTTATGCCGATAAGTCCGGCTGCATTTATTATAGTGGAAAAGATCTCTTTCCGCCTGCCCTCGTTTTCTTCCTCAAGATAATATTTGCTGAGCGCTGACTGTAATCCCGATTGGTAAAACACTGCGATTATTGCATAAAGCGACATCACCAGTGCATACTGACCGAATTCTTCTGTCGGAATTAGATTAGAATATAAGGGAAGGAGCAGGAAACTTACAGACCTGACAAAAAGGTTTCCGATTGTATACCATGCAGTTGCCCTGGATAGACTGCTTTTTTTCTCCATCAGGTAATATTATTCTGTCTGTATAATTCTTTTAATTTTGAATCTACACTTTTATATCCGTGATATTTATCTACCCACTTCTTTCCCTTATCCCCGAGAAGCTTTCTCAGTTCAGGATTACCAATAAGCTCTGAAAGTTTTCTATAAAGTTCATCATCATTATTAGCTACTACGAATGGATTATCCGGAAGCCATCGCGCATATTCCTCAGTCAGATTTGTAATAGTGGGAATACCCATGGCGAGAGTTTCAAGACCGGCTTTCCCATATCCTGTGCCTCCCATTGAACCGCCTACCTGGTCAATTGCAATATCGCTTTCACTTTTCACCCGCAGCACCTCTCTGCGCGGTCTATTCTCCATCAGTATGAATTCAATATTTTTCTCTTTTTTAATTTTTTCAATTACAGAAATAATCAGATCAGTACCTTTATATTTTCTGTTAGTAGGTGAATGTACGATCTTTGGAACATCATCCTGAGACTCCTTCTTTGCCGGAAGTTCGGATGGATCATAGGGGTAAAAAAGATAATAAAGATCTTTCTTTAATGCGAGGTGATCATACTCGGAAGTAATATTCAGATCGGAAATCTCATCAAGTTCTTTTATTAGTCCCCGCAGGCGAAGATCACTGCCGTAATAACAGCAGACTATCTTCTTCCCTTCATTTTTCCACTTAATAGCCTGGGAGGGGCAGCGGTAAAAATCGAGACCTGCATCATAATGTATGATATCAAATTCATCAAGCTTATACTTTTCTATTGCTTCTTCAATTCTGCTACGTCTCATTCTGTCATTAATATTGAAGTACAATCTTTCAAGGGTATTCTTTGAAGCGAACAAAGGAGCTGATGTAACCTGAACCTCCCTGTCCTCTGCTTTCTTTTTCCGCCACCTTTTAGCAAAACTGAAATCAGGCAGAGGCAGATCAAGGCAGATATCTTCAGGAAAGTCGATGGGGTTTTTATGATAAGTCACCAGGTGTGAGTAATCTCCCACGCTGTTATGCATTCTGAAAAAATCATATGGCACTCCCGCATAATTCTGCGGAGCCAGATGTAATATTTTCAGCATTAGATATCTTTTATTAGTGTATCCCTGAAAATTCCCCGGGCACCGAAGTTCTCCTTGAACCTGCCCAATCCCCAGTTCGGTTCCATATTAACCGTGAAAATTCCGAAATCAAGGAAACGGAATCCTTCCTCTTTATACCGTTTCATTATCTCATAGAAGAGCAAATTCACAGCGCGGTACTCCTGGTATTCTTCATCGTGACTGATATAAAAAGCAAGGACAACCTTCGGATTCGCACTGAAGTTGCAGACTCCCGCAATCAGCTTATCCTTCAGAAACGCACCCCATAAACGGATCTTTGCCGGGAACATCTTCTTAAGCTTTATAAGCTCATCGAGCGAGTGAGCGGGCGATACATTATGTCTCAGCTTCAGGTTCTTCTTCAGAATCTCATAATATTCGGCAAACTTTTCACATTCTACAATTTCTACCCCCTGTTTAATAGATTTCTTTACAGCAGTCCTGGCTTCCGCACGGTATGTAGAAAGCAGTTCATCCTTATCAAAATCAAGTTGAACGATACTTGAAACATCCCTTTTTAAGTAAGTAAATCCATTGCGTACAAGCGCAAAATCGATGTAATTGGAATATTTTGTTTGATAAATAATTGGCGGAGGGGTGAGCTGCACCCGGCCGGCCTTAAGCTCCTTCGCATAATCCAGAAGCACATCAACCATTGTGTGAGCTTCCTTAAAATTGAGATCTGAATTATATATAAAGCTTCCGTATGAAGCTCCGGGATGAGAAGCAAGGACTCTCTTCCCTTCCCTTTCAACAACAGCAGCTGTATAAAGTGCCAGCACCTTATTATCTTTTTTAACTACGATTGAAGCGTCATCAAATCTTCCTTCAGGATGGTAGGCGAGGAACTCCCGTTTATGAAAAATTGTTCCATTATCTGAATTTTCAATAAAATTGTCCCACTCATCAGAGGACAAACCTGATTTTTTATATGTGTTATATTCGATCATATTTCCGGATACTGAATTAAGATTAGTAAAATTTGAACTGAAAAATACAATTTCTGCATTTAATATTGAAACTAAGATTAACCAGGTTTTCCGTTTAGTACCCGGGGTACAGCAAGGCTGCCTGAATTCGTAAGGATGTAATACTAATATATTATTTACTACCACTTTTTACCGACTAATATTTTAGCCATATGACTAATTATTTAGTCAGAAAATATGAAAATTATTTTATCTTTTGAAATGAATCCCGGCTTGTGTCCCACCAATGAATTTATTTAGATATGTTTCGCTGCTCTGCAGCTCTTTTGACATAACTCTCTTCGTCAGTTCTACTAATGTATCTGCCGCTCTACGGCCGAAGAACAGGCACATAGCCTCAGCGAATCAGGTTGAAAGAGGATGAGGGATAGGAGAGGATAAGAAGATAAGAAGGGACAAGCAGAAAGTATCTGGAAACAATAATCAGGTGGACAGGCATAATTAGCTGATTTATTAAAACCTGAATTGCAGGGAGAATATGGACGAATTTCCCAGTCCGTATGAGAATGGAAGGAATGCATAATCAAATCTTAAACTTCCCCACATGAGACCGATGCCGCCGGTAACGCCCCGTGCTTCATACCCGGTCTGATAACCAGCCCGCAGTGCTATTATATTATCATAAACGCCTTCGGCGCCGAGGTTAAAGTGTGTATCGTCTGTCGAAAGATATTTCTGGAATTCGGCCGCTGCGGTAACACCGATCTTCGAATCGGTAAAGTCTAAGTGATAGGCAGGACCGACACGGATATCTGAAGGAAGCTTTGTTGCCTCATTACGAAGGTTATTCATAGAACCAACGTTCCGGATAACAGCCGAGGCAGTTAACCCATCTATTGAAGTAGTGTAGTTCAGACCGAAATCAAATCCCCAGCCCGCGGCCTGATCATTAAGGATATTTTCATAAAGATATCTTGCCGATAGTCCGAAATCAATATTTTTGACGATGCCGAAGCCTGTCGATAAACTGCCGAAAAAATAATTGGCATTGAACTTTGAATCCGCGGCGCCGGGTTTTGTACGGACTTCGATATCACTTACTGTGGTAACATTAAACCCTATCGCTATCGGCAGTCCCCATAACGCAGATGAAATACCGAGCACTTCACTCCTTACGTCCTGTATCCATTCGTTATGCATAAGCATTATTTCGGTGTTGTCATTTCGGGCAAGACGGGCGGGATTATAAAACAATGCTGTGACATCGCTGGCAGAAACTGCCCCGGCATCGCCCATCGCAATGTTCTTCGCTCCGAATCCGAATTTGAGAAATGATAGGCCAGTGTTCCCTGCTGATTGGGAAAATGTATAAGTTGTAAGGACTAAAAGGAATAGTATTAATTTTTTCATTTATTCTAGTTCAAGTTAAAGGTTAAGTTCAAGCCTGCCTGAGGTTCAGGTTTAAGTATAAATATTTTAATTAAAACATCACATTTATTCCGACAACGTGACGGTCCTGCGGAGAATACTGTTCAATCATAAATGCATAATCAACGCCTATCCTGATACCATCAAAACTTCTTGCATAGGAAAAGCCTGCCGAGGTTTAGGCAGAAAATCAGAATTGCTGAGGTTGAACTGATCAATTCCGGCCCGCAGATAAAGTCCTTCATAAATATTATATTCAGCGCCGGCTCTGATAATATTTGTTTCCGCATTGCTGTTTTCAAATTCAAGAGATGCAAGGAGTCCCAGGCTGCTGTCAAAGTAACTGACTGCCAGCCTTTTAAGTATAGGGAACTTATTTGTTGACACTGTTCCGTCAGTACCGTAGAGATTACTCGTATCCCATTTATAAGCACTGTTAACATCTGTAATTGACGCGGCTGCATTCCACTTATCATTTATCTTATAGAGGGCGCCAATGTCAACGCCTACACCGCTGGAAGTTATGGATTCATATAGTTTATAATAATAAAATTTTGCTTCGATGCCGATGGCGAGGTGCTCGGAAAATCTTTTTCCCAGACCCACGAAGAACTGGTTCTCGGAGGTTGAAAGTTCACCTGTCTGAAGACCCTGGTTATCTCTGCCATCAATCTTACTCACCCCGCTGTTTATAATTCCAGCACTTATACCTGCAGCCCTGTTCTTCTTACCGCCGAGATCAAATCTGCGGGTGAATGATAAAAAGTTCAGCGATCTATCAAGTGATAAAAATGTATATGATGTCTGAAAAGAATTTCCTTCCTGGAAAACACTTAGTGCAGGATTATAATATGAGACAAGGCTGCCTTCGGTTACAGCTGTCATTGCATTGCCCATACCGATACCGCGGGCTCCGAATCCCATCCTGGTGAATGCACCCGGCATGGAACTTATCCTGCTGAACTGCGGCTGAGCAGTGAGTAAAACACTAAAAGAAAATATAATCAGTATTAAGAAATATTTTTTCAACCAAACCTCAGGTTAAAGTTCAAGTTCAAATTTAAGTTCAAAAGTTTTCCAATCACCCAATCACCCAATCATTCAATACATTCAATCATCCAATCATCCAATCACCCAATCATTCAATCATTCAATCATCCAATCATCCAATCATTCAATCATCCAATCATTCAATCATTTATGCTGTATGGCTGTATGTGATTCACTACTGCAGTACAATAATTTTTCCATACAACGGATCATTCGATCCCACTTCGATCCTGTAAAAGTAAACACCATTGGGAACTATACTGCCGTTATCATCAGTGCCATCCCAATAATCATAAGGCGAATCAGTACCAGCGATATTCCGCGGTGCATTCTGTATAACTGTTTTAAGATAATTCATCCCGAAATCGAATATTCTTATAGTTACGTTCTCCTGTTTCCCGCCCGTATCATATTTGAAAGTGATCTTCGTGTCAATCTTAGGTGAAAAAGGGTTAGGGAAAGCATATACCTCTTTCGATTCAGGAGCTGCTATGTAAACTTTCCAATCACCTGACCACATAGTACCTGTTTCTGTCAATCGTGCCGATCCCTGATCGGAGCCGATCCAGATGGTATTTCCTGAAGCCGCGGCAGAATAAAAAGCTGTAGTATTAAGGATACCTCCTGTTTGAGAATCTTTAATGGTTCCTGGAAGAGCCCAGGTTAAGCCCATATTGCTGGAACGGAAAACACCATTGTCAGTTGCAGCTATCGGCTGATCTCCCTTGAACCCGAAATTATGAGCCACTTCATGGGGTAGAACAACATTCCAGGTATCCCCCCCACTTGTGGTGTAGCTAATTCCATAGTATTCGGTATAGCCTTCGGCCTTCCAGGTCGCTCCCCATACTGCATCAGTATCAGGATTGTACCCGAGTGCAACTACAAAATTCCCGCTTATACCGTTTTCCTGGTTTCCGTGATTATACTTAGTCCAGCTTGGGTATTGAGCATCAGCATCAGTAGTTTTATTAATCCCATTGGCAGTCCCGACATAGACTGTTGAGTCATTAGCAACAGCAATAGAAAACCCTTCAAGGTTAAGCCATCCAGTTCCAAATGTTCCCGAAACAGGTGATAGAGCATATTTAACAGTGTCATCAGGACTAATCGAGTTCAGGCTGTCTGAAGGAAGAAGAACGCGCTGCCAGGTTTGTCCCATATCTGTACTTTTTCTGATTCCACCGGCATACGTGGCTACCCATACAGCATTAGGAGTAAAGCCTATATCATAGACGAGGTTCTGTATAGCAACAGTAACGGGCAAGGCACGAACTTTCGGGAGTTGAACACCATCATTTATTCCATATACAATGGATGAGTCCCCGGGATTATCCAGAGGCTGAGGCACTGAATGCCATGTCGCGCCATGATCTGTTGTATAGTGTAAGCCTGAGCCTTCAGGAAGCGTTGAACCATTTATATCTTTTGAATGGGCGGTAGATGCCCAGATTACGTCGTGATATTTGTCGTAAGCTATTGCGGGTATGCTCTCGGAACCAAAAGCTTCGTTTCCAAAGAAGTTCGTCCAGCTTTCTCCGTTATCGGTAGATAGACTGACACCTCTGCTTGTACCGAGCCATACAGTATCACCCATAGCAATAATAGCACTTACACTGTTGCTTAAGGGTGTTCTCGTTTCAATTGTCTTGCTTAATCCCGGATCATTCAGAAGTTTAAAAGAATCAGGCGTCTGTGAAAACAGTATTAACGGAAAAAATATGATTAGTAATAAGACCGGTTTATTCATTGAGTAACTTTAATATTCTGAATTATTTTATTACTTAGAAGGTTTGAAAAATCTATTGCCTGAAATTCGAACCGCCAGTATCCTGTTTGTGCTGAAGGACTGAACGAATTTCTATATGAGTAAATACCGTCCCCTGCTGTAGAATCTCCCCAGACAGAAAGATCACCATCATCATGCATCTGAAACAAACCAGCAAGAGAACTATCAGGTCTGTATAACTCAAAATATACACTTTCAATATCATCCAGTCCATTGGAATCTGAGGCAGTGACATTGAATATAAATGTCTGGCCAATAACTACAGAGTCAGCCAGGTTCAGACCAGACAAAACAGGCGCAAATTTATCTTTACCGTTATCAAATACGTAATTCTGGGCCGAGATATAATTTGTGGTACCGTAAATATCGTCAACATAATACCTTATAAGATACACCCCGCTGATGTAGCTATTGCTCATCGTGAACTTATTAGAGAATGTGTTGTCACTTCCTGAAGAATCGCCATGCGCAGAAATATCTCCGTCATTGTAAAGCCTGATGGCAGAGGAATTGAGCTGAGTACCATCCGGTTTGATAATATTAAAATAAGCCGACTGAACCTCTTCGGGAGAATTAAAAGTGATGGCGAAAGTAAGTACGGAGTCGGAAGTGAGGTAATCAACCGAATCGATAGGGGCAATATTTGTTACCTGTATTGTGTTGTTCTGTTTCGGATTTATGACCGAATCGTAGGTTTTTTGGCATCCCCAGAACAAAATGGGAAGCAGTAACAAAAGAGCGAATTTTTTCATAAAGTTAATATTGGTTTGAATTTAGCGTCACTCAAGGTAAAATTACATCCCCCCGGTTATCATAAAAGGCGTAGGGGAAAAAGAAATTATCAAAATGAAGTAGCTAAGATAACCCAAAAATCTTCTTTTCCCATCAAGCTTGTCATAATCCGGTATTGTGGGATGCTTCAGTTTTATGACGAAAAACAGAATGAGGGCCCAAATAAGCCAGCCGAGCCAGCCGAATGTAAAATCCAACTCCAGAAATATTTCGACAAATCCTGCGATGCCCAGTACAAAAAGAATAACAAAGGATATCACAGCAATTTTGTAATGAGTTTCCCCGCCGAACATGGTGTAGCCGATATGCCCGCCGTCCAGCTGTCCCACAGGGATCATATTCATTGCAGTGATGAACATCCCGAACCAGCCCACACAAAGAAATGGGTAATGGTAGACCTCCGACATTGGCGGGAAAAACTGTCCAGGATGAACAAAAATCAGTTTAAAGAAAGAGAAGAGAAGCGTGTTGCCGAACTCAAGCTGTAGTCCGGTTTTACCGTACTCCGGTGAAAAGAAGTCGGGATGGATTGAAAGTATGTACTCTCTTCCGGGAACGTTGAGAAAACCATATAGCAGAACGATAAGACAGGCGACAAATCCTGCAATGGGCCCCGCTACACCGATATCGAACATTGCTTTTTTTGAAGGGATAGGTGATTTGGTTCTTATAACAGCACCCATAGTACCGAAGTTTAAAAAGCCCGGGATGTTGGGAAAAGGAATATAGTACGGAAGTGTTGCATTTACCTTATGGTATCTTGCAGAAAAATAATGTCCGAACTCGTGACAGGAAATGATGAACATTATTGCTATGGAATAAGGGAGTCCTATCATCAGGTGGTTCAGTTCATAAGGACCCATAGTACCGGTGGTCCACTCAGCGCCTGCGATGGTTGTAGTTATGAAGGTAATTATAAACAACCCGATATGAAGGAGTACCGAATTTTTTTTCTGCTTCTGCCTGTAGCCTGATATATCTGTCTGGTCTGTCTGGTAATATTCCGGCATTATAAATCGAGATTAAAACCTATTGTTGTGAATGATTCATTGAGATCGTAATATTCTCCATGTACGCTCTTACCAGAAAGATAAGAAACTGCTATACTTAGTCCGCGTGATTTATAATCACCGAATTTTATTCCTGCAGTCAAAATATTGCTTCCCGAGAATTTATTTATCTTCTCAAGTTTAAAATCATATGCAACATAAGGATAAATATTTTCAAATTTAGTGTAATAATAATCAAATCCCGCCTGGTAGATTCCTCTTCCGATTTCAAGGGGCTTTCCTGTGGAACAGGTATGTTAGTCCAGCATAAACTCTTAACCCTTTATACCTGTAATACGGAAATAACTCAATGAATTCTCTTGTGTACACAGTCGCTGTTCTTCCGTTGCGCCAGAAGTTAAGTTTATAATCATACTGGCCGTCCACAAAATGCGCGCTTATGTGGCTGAGCCTGAACCTAAGCCCGTATTCGGTATTATCATTATTAATTTTATAACCTGAGTTGATTCCGAACAGGTAATCGATCGCTTCAACAGGAAAATGGAATTCGCTTTCGGCACGCAGCCTTGTAAAAGTAAATAGATCTACACCAAATGAAAGAGTGGAGTTATCATTATTCAAATGAAGAATATCCTGTGATCTGCTGATATCAAGCCTTATCCTCTTCCCTCCCATTTCGAAAGCAAAGCCCGCCCTGGGCTCAATAAAATTTGCCGTAAAGGGTTGGATATTGATGTCTGAGGGAAACCAGGATAATTTGGATTGAGAGAAAGTTAGAGTTGAAATGGATATTAAGAATAAAATAAGTAAGGTTTTAAGCATATTATTAATTTAGCGAATTGACGGATTTAGCGAATTAACGAATTATTTCCTCGCGCGTAAGTATTTAATAAAGCCTTTTATCTGTTTTCTTTCTTCCATTGTTTTCTCATATAATTGTGCAGCTCCTGCCTTGATTGCATAAACATCCTTTAAAATATATGTCATTGACATAACTTCTGATGCGGATCGTTGGGAGTATCGAAGGAATCTGACAAATTCCGTATTGCTGTCAGAATCAAACCCTTCAGCAATATTATTCATTATTGAAATACCAGCACCAATAAGTTGTCCTTTTAGTCCTAAATCTTTAGATAGGCCACTGTTTTGATTAATTATCTTATAAATTATTTGTATAGTTTCTCTTCCGAGCATCCAAACTGGTAATCCTTCAAAATTTTTATACTTCATTAAGGTCCCCCGCAGAATTATGAAATTTCGGGTTACAATTTAGCAAATTCACCCAATTCGCTCAATTCGAAAATTTCTTCAACACCTTCTGCTTTACCAGCTTATTATAACCGTATTTGAATTTTGAAGTAAGGCTGGTGAGTGCGTAGAAGTTAGTCGGGAACGCAAAGGAAGGTTCGAAGTAGCAGTTTAAGGTACATCCCTGACAATAATCAAATCTTCCTTCCATCCTCCGAAACTCTTTAACTTTTTCCGATGCTCTGATCTCTTTAATTGGACGGTCAATCTTTATTCTTTCGTGTTCAAAATGATAACATGGCAGAATTATTTCATTGTAAGGAGAAATCACAATAACTCGGGATACCGCTTTGCAGCTGGGATTACTGATATTGTTCCCTCCATCCCTGCGTAGTTTCATAAATCCTTTGTTCAGGTAGATATTAAGCTTGCCGTCAGTATATTCTTCAATATAATCAATAGCTTCATCGCTTAATCCGGGGTTGCCGAAATAAGAAAAAACAGGATTAACAAGCAGTACCAGGTTGTGCTTCTGTGCAATCTCATGCATCCGGGGAAGTTTCTTATAAGTATCGTTGGTAACGGTAAAAAGAATATCCGGATATTCGCCTAACGATTTTGCAATATCGAGGCTATCCATTACAAAATTAAAGCAGTCGACTTTCCTGATCCTGTTATGCTCCTCCCCATCAGGTGAATCCAGGGAGAAGTGCAGGAGATTTATTTTACCTGCAAGCTTATCGGCAAACTTAGGGTATAGGAGTGCGTTTGTGGTAATGCTTGTCTGCATCTTAAACTGCTGCGCAAATTCGGCCATCAGGTGAATTTCTTTGTGAAGCAGTGGTTCCCCGCCGGTTAGATCTATGAACTTTACTCCAAGGGCAGCCATCTGTTCAACATTCGACTTAAAATCTTCCAGCTTTGCATAAGGGGTATTTATAAATTCTTCATGCGCCGCAAAATGGCAGAAGGTGCAGAAGGCGTTACATTTATATGTTAAATAATAATTGCAAAGCAGAAGCATTAATACTCTTTACCTTTCCACACAACTTTTCTGTTGGTGAGAACAATAACAGGAAGCAGGATAACATAAATTATGAAATACAATTCAAACCACAGGAAATATTTCATATGATCCCTTATGTCCAGCCTGATATGGACCGGGTACAAAACGAAAAGGTCTATTGCCAGTTTAAAGATGATAAAATATAAAACTGCGGAAGAGAAAAAGAAAGGAGACAGAAGCATACAGAGGTTCACAATGAGTCCAAACATCATGATTATGAATCCCCGAAGCGGTACGCCGAGACCCCCTACGCCCCATCTCTTCTTTTGATGATAGAGTTCGTTAAGACTTGTGCAGGGAAGCGAGGTAACCAGTGCATTTTTATCCAAAGGAAAAATAATTTTGTACCTGCCCAGCCGGGAAACGGCCATCAGCAGGTTAAAATCCTCGGTGACGCTGAAAGGAAGTTTCTCATACCCGCCCGTTTCAAGATAAGCTTTTCTCCGGTATGACATATTATTGCCGATACAGGAAATAGGGTAATTAAGGTTTATGGTTCCCGACGCAATTATGAGCAGGTAGACAAAATCAAGAGCCTGCATTCCGCTGAAACCATTATAGGCTGTCTGGGTTGTAAACCCGTTCACAATTCCTGTATCTTCCTTATAATAAGAGCATATCGTTTTAACCCAGAAAGGATCAACTTCACAGTCGGCATCTGTGGTTAGAATGACATCTGCCTCCGTGGTTCTAATTGCGCTATCGATGGCATTTGCCTTCCCTTTCAGGTTTTCCTTTTCGGGATTAGCACTTATTCTTTTAAATATTTTTTTATCGTGGATAAAATCATCTACAATCTGCAAAGTTGAATCCGTCGAATGACCGTCTGCAATAATTATCTCAAGTTTTCCTTCAGGGTAAACCAGTTCATCCAGAGCCTTAAGACATCTGATAATATTCGCCTCTTCATTTCTTACGGCTACTATCACAGCGGCGGAAGGCAGCACATCTTTTATTTTAGGGAAGTTTTTATTTATCCCTATGATAAAAAGAACCGACTGGATAAAATATAAGCTAAGAAAAATGAGAAAGATTATCTCAAACATTCTGAAGGCGCTCCGATTTGGAACCCTTTTCGGGAGGATTCTTCGACGATATAATTAATAGATTCAGCAATAATATTTTTACTTTTAAGACTGTCGTGCAAAACGATTATTGAATTTTTCTCAAGGTAGTTATTAACTGCAAATTTAACAACATTCAGATCATTTCTGAAGTCATATGTAAGCAGCGACCACATAACATTCTTCAAGTTCATGTTCTTCATCAAAGAAGGAGTAGATAAATTAATACTGCCATGCGGTGGCCGGAAATATAAAACATCTCCACCAAAATCGCTCTTTATTAAATTGTTAAATTTTTCTATCTGTTCTGCTGCCCCGTTGCGGCTCAGTCTCGTAAGAGGTTTATGATTAAATGTATGGTTGCACACAAGATGGCCTTCATTGTTCAGTTTACGGTAAAGCTCCGGGTACCGTTGAACGTTCTCCCCCACACAAAAGAATGCGGCTTTAATATTATGATGTGAGAGGACATCGAGAATTTCAGGAGTAGATTCCGGAGTTGGTCCGTCATCAAAAGTCAGCAGCACCTTATCAACCTTTGATTCCCACTGAAACGAAGAGAACATTCGTTTTATAACCACTGGTGGATTGTACCGGAGTTTCAAAGAATCAGGCCTTTTTCTTTCAAAATATTTTCTGCCTTTTGAGAATTTTCAACTGTGAAAGCCGATCTCATCCATGTATTTTTATAATAAATAAAAAATATCTTATCCCTTTTGGAACGTGAGGAATCAAAAGGGAACCAGGTACGGAAATCGCCTGTCCCCTGCACTCTCCATTTTCCTGTCAGGAGTGAAGCTGCTTTGATATCTATTCTTTCGATATCTCTGAAAAAAATTTGTTTCGGTGACATCGATGGGAAATAATAATTCTTCAGAATCAGTGAATCTTCTCTGATCTCAACTAATTTATCCTCATACACTATCCCTGTTTTATCTTCCATATGCTCAATTCCTCAGAAATTTGTCGGCGACCAGGTTCAGATTTATACCGTGTTCAAGATAAGCCTTCAGTCCGTCCAGCACGGTAGTGAAACCGCCTGTAGAACCTTTTATCGCTTCAATCAGATCATCGCCGGTTTGATTAAATCCACACTCTTTGATAGTGACAAAAGTAGAATTATCATCCAGCTGCCTGAAAGTAAATTCAACCGTCCTGGCCGGATCACCCCATTCATATACTATCTTTTTGTCATTTATAATTTCTTTGGGAATTACATCGGCAGAAGCGCCGTACATTTCCCATTCCCAAGTAACTTTCTTATTAACCTCGAGCTTACCGGTGCTTTTAGTGAACCAGAAGTTCTTAGTCACTTCCGGGTTTATGAAAGCCCCAAATACTTCTGCTGCAGGCTTCCTTATGATCATCTGTGCCTCGGCACATTTAGGATTTTTATCAGGCATAAAATGAATCCTTCAAAATAAAGATTTTCAAACCTTAGTAATTATCTTAATAGTATTTCAATATAAGAGTTTTCAATTCATTAAAGAATAGAGTTCTGATTTTTTGAATATGTCGTGCTTCGCTCCAGTCAACCTCAGCTATATCCTGGTATTTATATCTTTCCGGTTCAACCTGTAAAACATAGCTGTTGACACAACGTTCCCAGAACCAGTCTGCAGAACCGAATTGTATAAAATTTTTATCGATATCCTGCAGTTTCATAAGCGCCTCACGTAAACGAAGCCCTTCTGTATCTACCCTGATGCAAAATGCAAGGTAAGCGATCCTGTAAGTTATCATCCCGGGGTCATATTCCGGCAGTGGCAGAAGGTTGTGTTCATGTTTTTGTGAACCATATAAAAAATGTCCATAACAGCATTGGAGGGTATATACATATTTAAGTTTATTGAACCGGTCGATAATACCAACCAGAGGTTTATCAAGTTCATTTGTATTTAAGCCTTGCAGCGCAGCCTGCCGTTCTTTTTCAAATAATGGATTATTAACGGGTTCAATTGGGTATGTGAAGGTTTCCATCTTATATCCGGCTAGTTAGGTTAAAAGATGCTTCATTATTTTTTCTCTAATTATAGCCGGCAGGAAAAATATAAGTATAAATAATTTTTCACTTTTTCACCTATCAGGTTTGAGCGGTTTCGGGGAATTTAAGCAAGTCTCTATCAAACTCTAAATTACTTTTTACGAATAAATGAGAATTATGATCAATTTCTTTGTCATATGGAAACCGGATCTGATCCGGGGGAAAATAATAGTATATTTTTTCTATTCCGTCAGATTCAATGATTTTGGATAATGCAGGGAGCACTTCAAAAGGTTCACAGAAAATTATTTCCCGAATATACATTTCGTTCCTTTTTTCCGTCTTTAGAATGACAGCATCTTCTTCTTCAAGGTAGAACAGATTATTTTTATAACTGTTAAAAACATGCCACATGGTTATAAACCCGTAATTCTCTGCTCCAAATATACTGGTAATGTTTTTCCTTCGATTAATTAAATCCAACAGCATCTGATAATCTTTGGAAATCTGTAGGTTTAACTTCTTTGCAGAATAATTTCTTGCGGAAATATGTGTGTCGAGCGTAAATATTTTCTCTTTTAATTTATTAAAACCAAATTTAGGATAATACTCCAATACACTTTCATTTGCGAACAGAAAGAACAAGTCAACCTTATCTTCATACTTTTTTAGGACATATTCCATCAAAATCCTTGACAAACCCCTGTTGCGGTATTCAGAAATCGTACCGACAGCGCCAATCTGAACAGCTTTGTAATTTTGATCATCAATTATTACATCCATCAGACATGCCGTTACATTTGAAATTATTTTGCCCGAATCCAGAATGGAGAAAGGGTTATAATTTTCCGTCCAGAATCCTTTCTCCCACCATTCAAGGAACTTTGCTCCCGGAAATACCCACTGTATAAAATTTAAATACTCGTTAACCAGAGTTTTATTTTCCGGACGGATTTCGACTATTTCAGGCTTCATTTCTCAATTAGACAGTTTAATAATCAGTTTTAAAATTTGATCTAAAAAATAAAGAAAGAATTCCTTCTTCAAACATAAATAATTCTATCCCTTTATAACTCCAACCGGTCTTAGCTTTGCTACCTTTTTTGTTATGCCTTCTTTATGCATCACATCAACTACCTGCGAAACATCCTTGTATGCGCCTGGCATTTCTTCCGCTATCGTACGATATCCTTTCGCCTGAATCACAATACCTTTCCTGTTAAGTTCTTCAACAAGGTTTCTGCCTTTAGCTTCTTTCAGTGCTTTGGTGCGGCTAAGATTTCTGCCGGCACCATGACAGGATGAACCGAATGTTTCCTCCATCGCTTTTTCTGTTCCTACAGCAACGTATGAGTACCTTCCCATATCTCCGGGGATCAGGACAGGCTGACCAATGCTTCTGTATTTTTCGGGAATCATTTTACTGCCGGGAGGAAATGCCCTGGTAGCACCCTTTCGGTGAACACATACTCTTTTTTCTTTACCGTCGATTATGTGTGTTTCGTATTTAGCGATGTTATGACACACATCATAAACCAGTCTGAAGCCGAGTTCAGAATCCGACATTTTAAATGTGTCTTTGAAGCTTTTCCTGGCCAGGTGCATTATTACCTGTCTGTTGTTCCAGGCAAAGTTTGCGCCCGACTGCATAGCGGCAAAATAATTTTTCCCTTCGTGTGAATTAAGGGGAGCACATGCAAGCTGCCTGTCAGGTAATTTGAAATCATATTTGGAACTAGCTTTAACGAGAGTTTTCAGGTAATCATCGCACACCTGGTACCCGAGTCCCCTTGAACCTGTATGAATAAGCAGCACCAGCTGTCCCTTAAATATACCCATTACCGATGCAGCATTCTCATCATACACTTCGTCGACAACATCTACTTCGACGAAGTGATTTCCGGAACCAAGAGTACCTACCTGGTCAATTCCCCTTTCTATCGCTCTTGGTGAAACAACATCTGAATCGGCGTTCTTTAATGTTCCGCTTTCTTCCGTGAATTCTATATCAGATGAATCACCGAGCCCATTTTCAACAGCCCAGGCCGATCCTTTGGTTAAAACCGATTTCAATTCTTTGGAAGATAGTTTTTTGATAGCACCTGAAGCTCCCACTCCCGTTGGGATATTCCTGAAGAGACTTGAAATGAGCAATTCTATTCTGTGTTTAACATTTTCATATTCAAGAGATGTTACCGCAAGTCGCACCCCGCAGTTGATATCATAACCCACCCCACCGGGAGAGATAACACCCTCTTCAGCGTCTGTGGCAGCAACTCCCCCTATAGGAAAGCCATAACCCCAGTGAATATCGGGCATAGCCAAACTATACTTCTGAATACCCGGAAGGTGCGCCACATTCATTACCTGTTTTACGGCATCATTACCCTGCAGACTCTGCTCAATCATCTTCTGAGAAATATAAATTCTTCCCGGCACCCTCATTCCATTTCTCGGTGAAATCTCCCAGAGGTTCTCCCTTATCTTATTCAGTTCTATTCCGCCTGCATGCATAAGCTCCTTCCTGTCTTTTAGATATCGAAAACTATTAAAGTCTTATATACATCATTCACCTTCTTAATATCAAGCTGATGAAAGGTTACTGCCTTAATTTCCGTCTTTACATCATCATCGGGAGAAACAGATGTGAACCCAATTACATCTTTTAATAAGAACCGACCATCTTTCTGTTCGATATGAATATCGTTTAACTCTGCCGGAAAGAGCTTCTTATTTTCGAAAAGGTAATTCAGTTCCTGGAGATAGGAAACAAGGAGTTCCTCCACTGAATTTTCTGTGAGAGTAATCTCCCTTTTTTCTGTATCTCTTTCTCCCGGAGATACTTTAATAATGCTATCCTTCCACCCTGCAAGGGCAGCAATGAACAATTCGGCATAAGTAATCCCGGAAACCTCGATCGCAATATCTGCCGTATGGTCTATATATTTATAATTAGCGGTCATTTTAAGTTCTGCAGGAAATAATCTACGGTATTATACAATTTTTATACGATTTCTTCAGTAATTAGTAAATTAGCAGTCACGCTTTTACCAGAATTTTATGATTAAACATCTTCAGGAACATCAAATCGGACTCCTTGCGGTATTCACCGCGGCATTAATGTGGAGCACGGGAGGTCTTTTCGTAAAGCTTGTTACCTTCAATGCGATGCAAATATCTTTCTTCCGCTGCGCAATAGCCGCTGCGGTGTTTGCCATTCTTTTCAGAAAAAAGCTGCTGCAGGTAAATACCCTTACCTTTGTGAACGCCTTCTTTTATGCCTCGGTTCTCACAGCATATGTAATTGCGCTGAAGCTTACAACCGCGGCTAATGCAATTTTTCTTCAGTCAACTGCCCCTATCTATGTCCTTATCTTCGAACCGATAATATTAAAGACTTCCTACAACCGGGTAAATATTATAACAATCGCTGTATGCATAATCGGGATGTTCTTTTTCTTTATGGGTAAGATATCTCCCGAACATTTTGAAGGGAACCTGGTCGCACTTTTCTCGGGAATAATGTTCGCCGCTTTGTTCCTTGGATTAAGAAAGAACGAAAACAAGTACCAGTTGAGCTCAATTTTTTACGGGAACGTGATTGTAGCGCTTATCTGTATTCCTTTTTTATCGGACATTCAAAACGTTAACTTCAGCAATATGTGGATGGTATCGTTCCTCGGTGTGTTTCAGATAGGACTCGCCTATGCGGTTTTCTCCTACGGACTTAGAAGAGTACTGGCAATAGAGGCTTCGATAATTGCACTTGTTGAACCAGTGCTTAACCCTGTATGGGTGTTTATTGGATATGGTGAAATTCCCTCGTTTATGGCGATAGTGGGTGGAATAACTATACTCTCGGCTATCACACTGAGAACAGTGATAATGGAAACCCCGATGATGAAGGGCAGGTTTAAGATTTAAGGTGACAGCCTTACGATCTCCCAGTTATCACGCTTCCGGCGGTAGCTGATTCGATCGTGGAGGCGGCTTTCCCTCCCCTGCCAGAATTCGAACTGATCCGGTACTAGTCTATACCCTCCCCAGAAAGGCGGAAGCGGAATTTTTCCGTCCTTATATTTTTCACCTGTCTCTCTGAACTTTTCTTCAAGGAACTCCCTTCCCGGAATAACACTGCTCTGCTTCGATGCCCATGCCCCGATCTGACTATTGGTAGGACGTGAATGGAAATATTCCTCCGACTCCTCGGGAGAAACCTTATTCACTTTACCGCTTATCCTCACCTGTCGTTCAAGTTCCAGCCACAGAAACAGGATTTCCGCATTCGGGTTAGCTAATAGATCTTTTGCTTTATGACTCTCATAATTGGTGAAGAAAACAAAACCATCCTCGTCAAATTTCTTAAGCAGCACTGTGCGGGCTGAAGGGATGCCGTCTGCTGAAGCTGTAGCGAGTATCATAGCATTTGGTTCTGTAACGTCCGATTTCAGTAATTCATTAAACCAGTGCGAAAACTGGGTGAAAGGATTCGGGTCAACGATGTTTTCGGTTAATTCCTTCAATGAATAATTCCTCCTCAGATTTGGGATTTCGTTGCTTTTGATCATAGACGGCCATAAACCGGCTCTTTAATTAAAATGAATTAAAAATATTTAGTAAATTGTATATAGTAAATCCCATTACTTATTACTATGCTTAATGACCAGCGGGTCATTATCTCTATTTATGATGTGGATTATTTCTTTTATAAATTTAATGAATATTTTATAAATCAAAGACTATTATACGAAAATGAAATCCAACGATTTAACGAAGGAACAAAAAGAAGAATTAGAGAAATTTGGAGCCAATACCTGGTTTGTTGAATACCTTCACGAACAGTATGAGCAGAATCCCTCTCAGCTCCCCGATCAGTGGCAGAAGTTTTTCGGTAAGGTAACCGGCAAGGCAGAGGATGACGGGAAAATTAAAAATAAGGAAAACGGTGCTTTGTTCAGTATGGATAATATGGAACTTCCGGTACCCGGTGATGAAGATGAAACGCAGGTGATTGCAGGAAGTTCAGCACGCATTCTTGATAATATGAACTATAGTCTCACTGTACCCGTTGCCACTTCCCAACGGACAATCCCTGTGAAACTTCTCGAAGAGAACAGGAGGGTTCTGAACCAGTTCCTTAAAAAGAAGAATGCAGGTAAAGTTTCATTTACTCATCTTATAAGCTGGGCTATTCTTAAAGCCGTTGAAGCTGTTCCTGCGTTGAATAACGCTTTCACTATTATTAATGGCAAACCGAATATCATCAAAAGGAAGAATGTTAATCTGGGACTGGCAATCGACCTTGAAAAAAAGGACGGCTCTCATTCACTTATCGTTCCGAATATTAAAAATGCCAACACTATGGACTTCAGAGAGTTCTGGGATACGTATGAAGAGCTTGTGACTCGTTCCCGAAAGGGAAAGATAGATCCTGCCGAGTTCCTGGGAACTACCATCACACTCACGAACCCCGGCACTATCGGAACTGCAGCTTCAGTACCGAGACTAATGGTGGGACAGGGCGCTATTATTGCTACCGGCGCTATTCAATATTCAGCCGAGTACCAGGCAATGTCGCCTTCTACAATATCCGCACTGGGTGTCAGCAAAGTAATGACCCTCACCAGCACATACGATCACAGGATCATCCAGGGAGCTGAATCAGGTTTATTCCTCAAAGAAATAAATGAACTCCTCCTTGGCAGCGACAATTTTTATAATGAGATCTTTGAAGCGCTTAACATTCCTTATAAACCTTATATATGGAAAGCAGATTACCAGCCGGGAATCTTTGACAATACTGCAAACACGGAGGAAATCGAGAAACAGGCAAAGGTACTGCAGTTGATAAATCTTTACAGGGTGCGGGGACACCTTATTGCCAACCTAGATCCTCTAGGCTTCCAGACGCCGTATCACCCTGAGCTTGATCCCGCTACATACAACCTTACGATATGGGATATGGACCGCTTTTTTATAACAGGAGGGTTCAGCGGACTAAAGACTGCTACTTTAAGACAAATACTTGAGATCCTTCAGAAGACATACTGCGAGAAAATAGGTGTTGAATATATGCATATCCAGAATCCCGAAGAGAAAGTATGGCTTCAGAGTAAGATGGAACCGATAAAAAATATACCTGATTTTGGTTCTGATATCAAAAAGCGAATCCTTAATAAGCTGATCAATGCTGAAGCTTTCGAACATTTCATTCATACAAAATTTATCGGACATAAAAGATTTTCGCTTGAAGGTTCGGAAACGTTGATCCCGGTTCTCGATATGCTTCTTGATGAGGCCGGTCAGAGTAATGTACTTGAGGTAGTGTTGGGAATGGCTCACCGCGGCAGACTGAACGTGCTGGCGAACATAATCGGGAAATCGTATGAATCAATTTTATCTGAGTTCGAGGATATTCAGGATCCCAATTCCATTGCAGGTTCCGGCGACGTAAAATACCATCTCGGTGCTACCGGCAAATATAAGACCTATAACGGAAAGATAATCACGGTCTCGGTGGCTTCCAACCCAAGTCACCTTGAGTGGGTGAACCCTGTTGTTGAAGGCATCGTACGAGCCAAGCAGACAAGATTAGGCGATGATAAGGCTCACCGCAAAGTACTATCTGTACTTATTCACGGAGATGCAGCTTTCGCGGGACAGGGCATTGTTGCAGAAACACTTAACCTTTCGCAGCTAAGCGGCTATCGCACAGGCGGAACGGTTCATATTATTATTAACAACCAGATAGGCTTCACTACCACCCCCGAAGATGCACGCTCATCCGTGTACGCATCTGACGTAGCCAAGATGATACAGGCACCTATCTTTCATGTAAACGGCGACGATCCTGAAGCTTCACTCTGGGTTACCAAGCTTGCATTCGAGTACAGGCAGATATTCAAAAAGGATGTTGTGGTCGATCTTTTCGGTTACAGACGGCACGGGCACAATGAAGGTGACGAACCCGGTTTCACACAGCCCCTGCTTTATGACATCATAAAATCGCACCCTTCTGTAAAAGAGCTCTATGAAAAATTTCTTCTCAAAAACCAGGTACTTCCCGAAGAAGAAATTAAGAAAATGAACGATGATATTTATAATGATTTGAGTGAAGCATTTGATAAGATCAGGAAGAAAAGCATCAGCTTTAATACAGATGTTCCCCTGGCAGTCTCAAAAGAAAAGATTGAATCGATTAAACCGGTAGGCAGCACAGGAATTTCGGAAGAAATGCTTCAAACAATTGTAGAGAAAACCACCTCCCTGCCGGAAGGATTTGCGATACATCCGAAGCTTAAAAAGTTCCTTGAGAAAAGGAAAGACCTGATTGAAGGCAAATCAGAAGCCGAGTGGGCATTTGCTGAAACGCTTGCTTTCGGAAGTTTGCTACTTGAAGGAACGCCGGTACGGTTGAGCGGGCAGGACAGTGTGCGCGGTACTTTTAGTCAGAGACACCTTGCTCTTACTGATATAAAAAGCGGTAACGAATACGTTCCGCTGAACCACCTTTCCAAGAACCAGGAGCAACTTGAGGCACTCGACAGCTTCCTTTCTGAGGCTGCAGTACTTGGTTTTGAGTACGGGTACAGTACAGCAGATCCGCTGGCATTGGTAATGTGGGAAGCCCAATTCGGCGACTTCGCCAACGGAGCACAGGTTATAATCGATAACTTTATTGTTGCGTCGTATGAGAAATGGCAGCTACCTAATAGTCTTGTTCTGCTTCTTCCTCACGGCTTTGAAGGCCAGGGTCCTGAACACTCCAGTGCAAGACTTGAAAGGTTCCTTATCCTGTGTGCCGAAGACAATATGCAGGTATGCTATCCTACCACTCCGGCGCAGTATTTCCATGTATTAAGGCGGCAGATGAAAAATTCTATACAGAAGCCGCTGGTATTGATGACTCCCAAGAGTCTTCTCAGACTGCCCGAAGCAAAATCGCCTAAAGACGAATTTTTAAGAGGTAATTTCAGAGAAGTGATTGACGATGAAACTATAAGTAATAAGAACAATATCAGGAAACTTCTTCTTACAAGCGGCAAAGTTTACTACGATCTGATCAAATACCGTGCAGAGAATAAGATTACCGATACCGCTATAGTTCGTTTAGAGCAGTTCTATCCATACAAATCAGAACAGGTTAAGGAAATGTTAAGCTCATATTCAGACGCTAAAGATGTAGTATGGGTTCAGGAAGAGCCAAGGAATATGGGTGCGTGGAATTTCCTGTATACGCGGTTATCAGATGATCTGAGCGAAGGACAGGAACTTTTATACAGCGGCCGTCCCGAAGGTGCAAGTCCCGCTGTAGGCTCCGCCAAGATTTCCCGACAGCAGCAGAACGACCTGGTAGAGAATGCCTTTAACTTCTCTTAAATAATAAAAATTAGCTTGAATAATAGTCCTTCCGTGATTAATTTCAGTTATAGTTATTATAAAAAATCTGCGAGCGTAACTCAGTTGGTAGAGTGTCAGCTTCCCAAGCTGGATGTCGCGGGTTCGAACCCCGTCGCTCGCTCAAAAAATTGTTTGGATAATTAGAAAATTTATCCAATATTTGGACCTCAATTTTTGAGACGTTCTTTTAGATTTATTTACCGGGGGCTTAGCTCAGTTGGTTTAGAGCACCTGCCTTACAAGCAGGGGGTCGTAGGTTCGAATCCTTCAGCCCCCACCATAAAAGCCTTAAAACAGATCGTTTTAAGGCTTTTTCATTTTTAAAGAATTCAAAGAAATCATTTACTGTGTACCGACACTGTACCGGCTTCTGCGTTCTCATCCGCAGTGAGATGGATTCAGAGTGCGATTCTCTTGGCAATTAGTATTTTATCACCTAACCTGTTAAGCGCGAATGTCTATTAATTAGAAAACTTTACATTTATTATAAAAAAATAATTGCATAAGTTTACATAAGAGTTGTAATCGAAATTCAACAGGGTGAGAAAATGGATAATTCAAATACTTTAGTTGTTGATTCCATAATACAAAGACTGCAGATCAAAGAGATAACAATTTTGATTGCTGCTTCAATTCTCTTGCAATTTGTAATTCATTTTATCCCGCAGGTAAACGGAATACCCTTAGGTGCAATTCTGCTGCCGATGTTCTATGTGCCCCTTATTGCCGTGACATTTTATAAATTCCAAACAGCGCTAGTTGTTACTGCTTTCGGACCGATATTAAATTATTTAATAACGGGCAATCCCCGACTTGAGACTGTTCCCCTGCTGACTTTCGAAGTACTTTTATTTGTTTTAATGCTTACAGTATTTCTCAGATATAATAAATTAATTAGGGCAGGTACGCTGATTTCAATTTTGACCGCATTAACGGTTTCGCCGCTGGTATTCGGCATTTTCAACAGCTCCGGTTTCTCTGCCCTGCACTTATTAACTTCACTTCAGAATGCTGTCCCCGGAATGATTATTATAGTTCTAGTGAACATTCTTTTACTTCGTTTGAAGAAAAGGCTCTGATGCAGGATCTTTCGTTCACGGAAATTGCTGACAGAATTTTCCATTACAATCTTCCCCGTTTTGATCTGGTGATTGGTATCGCGGAGGGCGGACTTGTTCCCGCGGGGATCATTGCATATAAACTTGGGGTGGAATTAAAGGTTATGAAAATAAATTTTCGGGATATTACAAACAATCCCCTTTACGATCAGCCTAAAATTCTTTCAGATATAGGGGATGTTAAAGGAAAAAAAGTACTGCTCGTTGATGATGTATCAGTAAGCGGCAAGACGTTGGAAAAGGCAAAAGAGGTGCTTGCCGGGAATGAAGTGAAAACCCTTGCGTTAAAAGGTAAAGCCGATTACGTGATCTTTCCTGAGATCAGCGATTGTGTTAAGTGGCCCTGGAAAATTTACCCTGAAAAATCAGAAGTATAGTCTGCCTGAAGTTACTCACATATGTAATCGGGTTGATTCTTTCTCCCAATGAGTACACCTTCTTTCAGAGACTATTCTGCTTATTGTTTGGTTGTCTCGAATATTAAAACCCCTTTCAGTATACCGGCTATTGCAAGCTACTTCTAAGTTTTGCTTAGAATGGGAAGTCCTCCTTCAGATCGATTTTATTGTCGAGTTTTTCTTCAACGTTTATTTCGGCTGCCTGGTGAACAACGTTCCCCTCAACGTATATCGCTTTGTAGGGTTTGGTGGGACAGGCGAACTCGCATGCGCCGCACCCCACACAATATTGATTCCGTACTTCCGGGATCTTCAGGTTGTTCTTATATGGTACCATATGTACAGCCTTGGTGGGACAATGTTCCGAACAGGCTCCGCAGGCAGTTCCTTCCGTCTCCACAATGCAGTTCTCTTTCACAAAGGTTGTCTTCCCTACCTGGATAATCTTCTTTTTCTCAACCATTAGAGGTCTGATAGCGCCGGAGGGACATACCTCCCCGCACACCGTACATTCAAAATTGCAGAAGCTGGTCTTGTAATCCATATACGGCTGAAGTATTCCCAGTACTCCGTATTCAAGAAAAGAAGGCTGAAGAACCTTAGTAGGACATCCCGAAACACATAAGTGACAGGCTGTACAGTTCTCCTTAAAATGAGAGATCGTTTCGGATCCGGGAGGACTGGATACAGATTTCCTAAGAACAGGTTTGGTACTTTCCTTTTTAGGAATGATCTTAACCTGGGAGTATGCGAACCCTGTCAGCCCAATTAAATATATTAAAGTTTTGGAAACGAAATCCCGCTTCGAAGCATCAACTTCATGAAGTACGGGAAGTTCGCTCCTGAAGGTATTCTGATAAGAAATTGAAACAGAGGGACAAACATCAAGACAGTTATAGCATTCTACACAACGGTCGAATTCTATTACCTTATTTTCATCATCAATACATTCAGATTTGCAGACAAGCTTGCAGGCTCCGCAGCTTTCACAAGAGAGTTTATCAATCTTCAATTTGTAAATCGATAATTTGGAAGCAAGTCCCAGAATGGTTCCCACCGGACAAATGGTATTGCAGTACAGCCTGCCTCTGGTATACGACATATATACAATTACAGCTGAAAAGATAAGCGGGAATATCACCAGCACGTCAGGAAAGTTTTTTAATTCAATGGGGTAAAGCCAATAAATATTAAGTCTTTCAAGCGAAAACGCGAGTACATTATTCACTACGGTTATTAGAGGATTAAAGATACCGGTAAGAATTCGTCCGAAGTTGCTGTAGGGATCAAGAAGATTCACCAGGAGAATATATCCCGATAAAAAAGAGATCAATGTTAAAGCCAGGACTACATATCTTAACCATTTATTTTCTTTTCGATAACTGTATTTCCTACGCCCTTTTACCCTTCTTCTGAATCGTGACACCAGGTCCTGAAGAGTGCCGATCGGGCATACACTTGAGCAATACACTCTGCCCCAAAGTATTACAGTAAACAATACAATGATAAATCCGGAAGCTATCAGAGTCGGGGTTTTTAAGAAATTTATTACTGAAGGGATAAACTGAATGAATAATACTGAATCGGAAAATACAGGTGGAATCAGTTGAGCAATGTCAAGGAAGATAACGGCGGTCAATAGGAAGAACAGGACAGAGAAAGCTCTTCTGATTTTCGACAATGAGTCAGGTTTGAGCCGCTTAAAATATTTTTTTATAAATCGAGAGGTCATCTAGCTGCATCGTGCCTATGTGCATATCATTAGCAATTTTTATATAACCGATATCTGAGGGATCCTTTCCAAATAATTTCGCAGCGGCAGCATCTGCAGCTACTATATCAGTTGAAATAAGCAGTGATTTCATAGTAACCAGATCCGCTTTTGATACTCCCCTGGGACCATTTCTCTTCATAACATTATATGCATCCACAATTATAAGATCAGGCTTTCTGAATGCCGAAAAATCGGCGATGCATTGATGAAGATCATTCTGATGCCAGAATCCGCGGTCCCACACTACTCCCATCAGGTTCTTCATCCCAGCCGTCATTTCAGTTGAGCCGTGATGTTTAAGTATCGGGACATTTATAAAAACGTCAGATTCCAGTATAAGTTCATGTACCTGAGCCTTTTTCAATTTCCTACCCTGCTTAACATCAACATCCTGGTAATAAGATTCGCTTTCGCCGGAAACTACTGTTGCCTTTGCATCTTTCGCTGCTCTTTCAATCCCACTATCGGCATACGCCTTTTTCCAATTGTCGCAGGTATGGTCGAATACATAAACAGTCTTCGCTCCGGCATCATAGCAGTGTCTGATGATCCTGTTCACCAGCAAAGGATTTGTATTCCCCGCTCTCTCAGGACCAACATCCCAGCCGATGTTAGGTTTTACCACAACTGTTTGCCCAGGTTTAACAAATCTCCTTATTCCGCCGAATGCCTTAATTGCAGCGTCGAACATAGCATCAGGTTCGCCGCCTTTAATTGCGGCCAGCTGATATTTATCATCCTGAAAAAATGTTGATGGGAATAAGGAAGTAACATTTCCTAAAGAAACGGCAGCTCCGCCTAATAATCCTGCCTTTAGTGTTGAACCAATAAAATCCCGTCGTTTCATCATTCTCCCCGAAAAAGAATTTAGTTAAAAATATTGTTTTTATCCCTGATTCGCAATAGAGGTTATTTGTAGTAAAAGAATTCCCAGTCACAATGTTTACCGGAAGTTTGTTAACTTTGGACATGTTATAGTATTGCAATTACCCAAACTATTCCGGAAAATCTGAATATGAAACCAATTTATCTTCGTAAAGATGCAAACAATATTACAAGAAAAGTTATGATGGATATGGCTTACCTTGCCAGCCATAAGAAAATAAGAATGCCTAAATGGCTGTATGAGGAGGGACTTTACTTCTACCACAAAAATAATGAGGCAGTTGAGAAGTATTTCTTAAGTAAGGATAAGATTAAAAAGGAGGATGAGAATCATTTTTTCTTTGACTTCCCCTTTAAGGATAGCCAGGTAGAGGGGGTTGAGATTGAAGATTGAACCTGCCTGCCGGTAGGCAGGGATTGAAGATTGAAAACTGAAGATTGAAGATTGATAATTGATAATAAATTTACTGAACTTCTGCAGAGTTAATGTTTATTAGTTCATAATCGGGGTGGCCGCTTCTTACTCTCATATTATTAGTTTGAAATTCGGATGACTGTCCTTTGGGAAGGTAGCCTATCATTGCCCTTATGGTATCCAATCCCGACTGATAAACAACCTCAACATTATTAAAATCTTTCTCACTTATGTTAGTGATGGTGCCTTTAATAACCGCATATTTGGGAGGGGCCGTAATCGGACCGCTGATATCCATTCCCGAAGCCTGGGATACAACAATCTGGTCTTTAACCTTAAAGTTTTCAGCTTTGTGAGTATAGAGATATATCCCCGCGCCTACTGCGACAAAGAAAAGGAAATAAAAGAGTTTTTTCATATCCCGCTCCTTTCAGGAATTAAATATTGAAGGAAGATACGAAATAGGTAAACAAGTTTCCCTTAAAATTAAACGATTCTTTCCAGCGGCATCAGGTACACCCTGATTTCGTCATCCTTCTTCGAGACCTGGTTATTAAATTCCTGTACTTTTGAAATCAATCTGTCGAGACTCTCCTCTTCCCTGAAAGGAATTAATCTCACGGAATCGTGACCGGGATATGTTCTTGTTCCAAGGTGAGGCGATGCCCCGTGACTTTTCCCCAGAACGCTCTCCCATTTTATATAGGAATCAATTTCCAGTTCTTCAAGGAGCGTTATTATTCTGTCATCCAGCACATCATGGTAAGCTAAGAATGCAACTTTCATTTGTTTCCCTCCGAAGCAGGTAATTCATTAATATCCCCTCTCTTTTTAGAAGAAGATCTTCTAAAAATTTTATTAAATATTTTAACGACAGAAAAGTCATCGAAGATAGTATAAACAACAGGTACGATGAATAAAGTCAGCAGGGTCGAAGTAATCAATCCCCCTATAACCGCCTGTCCCATCGGCGATCGGAATTCAGAACCTTCACCGAATGAAAATGCAACCGGCAGCATACCGAAGATCATGGCGAAAGTAGTCATAAGAATAGGTCTCAGTCTCGTTTGTCCTGCCTGCAGAGTCGCATCCCACCTTTCCATTCCCCTGCCGCGCAGCACGTTAATATAATCCACCAGCAGGATGCCGTTCTTTGTTACAAGTCCCATCAGCATTATTATACCGATCATTGACATAACCGACATTGAACTTCCGAAGACGAGCAGTGCTATTACTGCTCCGATTATTGCCATCGGCAGAGAGAGCATAATTGAGAACGGGTAAACTACACTCTCAAACTGTGATGCGAGTACCAGGTATACGAAGATGATTGCCAGTGCCAGCGAGAGCAGAATGTTTCCGAAAGATTCAGCCTGCTGCTGTCCGCTTCCTGCTACCTGTATATTATAACCCGGAGCAAGATCGATCTGGCTGATTCTTTTTTGTGCGTCTCCTAAAACTTCTCCCAGCAGCCTGTCTGATAAGTTGGCTTCTATCCTGATTTCACGCTGCCTGTCGTAACGGTTAATCTTGGAGGGTCCTGTGCCCTTGTTAATAAACGCAACTGCATCAAGAGGAATCAGAATGCTTCCCCCCGTCCTGGTTTTGTTTTTGCTCTTCAGTGTAAGGCTGGCTACGCCGCTGAGTGTATTGCGGTTCGACTCCTGAACCTTAACTCTTACGTTATACTGCTCACCGCCCTCCTCGAACTTAGTGGCATCAACACCATCAACCATCGCCCTGAGCGCGGTCGCTATCACAGCGGGATCTACCCCCAGAGCCGAGGCCTTTTGCCGTTCCACCGTTACACGAACCTCGGGCTTTGAAGTCTCAAGTGAACTCTCAACATCCACCGCACCGGGAGTTGTCTTTACAATATGCTCTACTTTATCGGCATAGTTCTTAAGAAGAGTCAGGTCCTCCCCCCTGATGCTGAAAATCACTGGTTTCTGACCGCTGCCGGGACCATTCTGAATACCGAAACTGATATTTGCCGAAGGGATTATAATTTTCTTCCGGAGCTCTTCCATAAAATCGAATACGCTGTAGTCACGGTCATTTTTGCTGACAAGTTTAACAAGAATATTACCCACGTTAACAGGATCATTCCCTGCACCGATCGTAGTCAATACGTTAACAACACCTGGCTTCTTCTCTACTAAAGATTCGATCTGTTTTGCAATGCTGCTTGTCTTCTCAAGGGAGCTTCCGGGAGCAGCATCGATGGTTATGGTGAATTCTCCCTGATCCTGCCTCGGGAAGAATTCGGAACCAAGCAGTCCCATCAACATAATACTAAGGACAAATACAACTATCGATCCGATTACTATGATCAGCCTGTGTCCCAGCGACCAGTTCAGAGCTTTTCTGTATTTCCCACTCAACCATTCGAAAAAGTGATTGAAGTAATAAAGAGTTTTCTCAATTATATTTCCCTTCGGTGAAAGGCTCTCGTCCTCCCTTTTAAGCCAGCGGGCTGAGAGCATTGGAGTAAGGCTGAACGCAACAAAAAGAGATATGAGTACGGCAATCGTAACGGTCATTCCGAATTCATAAAAGAATCGACCCACTATACCGGGCATAAAAGCTACAGGCACGAATACGGCAACCAATGTCAGCGTTACAGCCATTACTGCAAGTCCTATTTCCTCAGTCGCCGCCTTTGCTGCCTCAACAGGCGACTCCCCTTCTGACATATGCCGGTATATGTTCTCAATTACCACAATGGCATCATCAATCAACAAACCTACGGCCAGAGATAAAGCCAGCAGCGACATTACATTCAGCGTAAATCCAAGTGCCGCCATCAAAATAAAACTGCCGATAATCGAGGTCGGCAGAGCAAACGCACTAATGATAGTTGCCCTAAGGTTAGCCAGGAAGAAGTAAATGACGATTACAGCAAGCAATGCACCGTACACAAGATCAAACAGTACATCATTTATGGAGTTCTTAATAAACTCGCTGTTATCGCGCGCTACCGTAATATGGTAGTCTTTCGGTATCTCCGTTCTGAGCTTGTCTAATTCTTTTTTGACACTTTCGGCCACCTGTACTGTGTTGCTGCCCGACTGTTTCCGGATTTCAAGTCCTACAGCCTGGCTTCCATTCAGCCTGGTAATACTGGTTTTTTCTTCCGTAGTATCGGTTACTGTTGCAACATTGCTAAGATAAATATTCTGACCATTTGGGGAAGAAACGATTATATTCCTGAACTCGGCAACTTTGTCAAGCTTACCCATAGTCCTCAGGATATACTGCCTGTTTCCCTGCTTGATAGTTCCGCCGGGGATCTCAACATTTGCACTCGCCACGCTCTGCACTACATCATTTATGGAAAGATTATATGCATGGAGCCTGTCGGCGTCAACAGCGACAAGAATCTCTCTTTCTGCCCCTCCGACAAGGGTAACCGAACCAACTCCCGAAATATTCTCGAGGCGTTTCTTAATTACATCTTTTGTAAAAGTAGTAAGCTCCTTTTCGGTCCTTTCACCGGCTACTGTCAAAGTAAGAATCGGCTGACTTGAGGGATCGAATCTTTGTATTACAGGTTCATCAACATTGTCGGGAAGCTGCGATCTTACAGCCGAAACTTTCTCACGAACTTCCTGCGATGCTATTTCACCTTCAACTTCAAGCTTGAACTGGATTGTAACAATTGAAACACCTTCCTGAGACGTCGATGAAATATGATCTACCCCAGCAATAGGATTTACTGCATCCTCGATAATCTTGGTAACATCCGATTCAACCTGTTCCGGTCCAGCCCCGGGCAGCACTGTCGTCACGGTTACAACAGGAATATCAACATCAGGGAACTGATCTACGTTAAGTTTGATAAAAGAAAATAATCCCAGCACCAAAATGGCAAGGATAATCATAGTTGTAAATACGGGTCTCTTTATCGATACATCTGCTAATTTCATTTAATGCCTGTCCTTCAAGCTCAATTTATTTTATGATTGAAACTGTCGTACTGTCCGATAGGTTGTTCATTCCTGCTGTTACAACCGTATCGCCTTCTTTCAGCCCTTTTATTATCTCGGTAATATTCTCATTTGTCAGACCGGTCTTAACATCCACCAGGAGCGCTTTTTTATCGACGATCTTATAGACAGTATTTTTATTATTCTCAAAAATCACCGCCTGGGTGGGAACAACAAGTACATTTTGCTGCGATGCAAGTGTAATATCAACGTTAACAAACATACCGGGCTTATACCAGTTATCTTTTGTATTATTAAACTTTGCCTTAACCTGGAAAGACCTGGCCTCAGATGAAGCCGATTTTGATATTTCGGATATTTTACCGGTGACAGCCCTCACCTTGTTGAATTCGGAATAAATTTTTACAGAATCATTCAGGTTAATTTTAGCTACTTCACCTTCTGTTACAAAGAACTTAAGAATCATCTGCCGAATATTTGCTACAGTTGCGAGCTGCATACCGGGAGTAACCCAGTCGCCTGTATTTGCATTCAGGTCGGTTACTATGCCATTTATAGGCGATTCAAGATCCACCGTGCTTTTAGCAGCATCGAAATTTGCTTTCGCCACTTCATATGCGGTTTCCGCCTGATCAAGCTGCTGTTGTGAAATTGCACCGTCTTCATACAAAGCTTTCATTCTTTCATAATTTTTCTTTGTGTTCTCGTAGTTTGCCTGTGCCTGCAGAAAGTTGGAAGTAGCTCCCGAACGGTCAAGCTGAATCAATACCTGACCTTTCTTCACATAACTATTTACCTGTGCTTTTATATCAATAACCCTTTCAGCAATCTTAGATACAACAGAAGCCTGTTCCACACCTTCGAGCGTACCTGAATATGTTTTATTTTCGGAAATAGTCTGCTTCTCAACCTGGGTTACCTCAACAGGGACGGCTTCCTCCACCGCTGTGTTCTTTTGTTGCGACTTTTTCCCACAGCCCTGCATGAACAGCATCACTATCACTGTAATAGATAAATATTCGATAAATATCTTAATCATCAGGAATTTTCTCCTTTGGTTTTTACTTTCATTTAGTAATTATTCCTAAAACTTTTTCCCACTCTGTTTTTGCAACAAGAAAATCATACACGGCCTTTTCGTAGTTAATTCTTGTCTGCGTAAGCGAGTTCTGTGTATCAAGGATTTCCAGCTGAGTGCCTACGCCTTCCTTATATCGTGTCTGTGCTATCTCAAGAGCACGCTGTGCCTGCTGTACGCTCTTCTCCTGTGCCTGGATACGGTCTAAAGCCTCCTCCATTTTTAACTTCGACTGCATAAGGCCGATCCTTAAACCGGCTTCAGCCTTGTTTTTTGTAACCTCCAGGTTCTCCACGTCAATTTTAGCCTGCTGAATACGGGCGCTTCTTTTGAATCCCTCAAAAATGGGATAAGTGAGTGACAGCCCTACAGTAATAGTATTTGCCCAGTTATAGTTGCTGAACTTAAAAGTATTGTCCTGCGTCTGCCAATCGTAATTGCCGAATGCGGATAAGGTCGGCAGATAGGCCGCCTGTTCTATGTTAACATTCTCTTCCAGCATGAGCTTCTGAATTGACAATTTCTGAAGCGCCGGATTTTTGTCTTTAAGTATCTCATTCGATCTTTCCATAAGATCAGGCGATACTTTTTCAATCTTGAACTCGCCCTCGACGTCAATAGTTGTATTCAGGTCGAGCGCCAGCAGATTTTTGAGGGCATTCTTTGCAAGCTGCAAATTATTCCTTGCTTCAATCAGCATTGGTTTAACATTGGCAAGCTGAACTTCGGCTCTGAGGTAATCATACTCAGAAGCTGCTCCCTGTTTATATAACGCACCGGTATTCTCATAATTTGCCTGAGCCACTTTGTAACCCTGTACATTAACCTCAACCAGCTTTTTTGAGAGCAGTACACTATAGAAGCTTTCTTTCACCTGGGCGATTACATCATCTTTCGCTGATTCGTTTGAGAGGTCGGAATACTTTGAATACTTCTTAGCTATACTGATTGCTGTTCCCAGACGGGGATCAAAAATCGTCTGCGACAGACTAACACCCAGGTTATAACTGTTTTTCGCACCTATTGAGAATGTCAGCGTGTTGGGTGAAGGATTAAAAGGAGTATTCGGCGGAATAAAAAGGACGGGTGATTTCAGGTTGCGCGTATACTGTCCGTTGAAATTCAACTTAGGCCAGGCACCTGCATATGCCTCCGTAATCTGCTCTTCAGCTTTCTCTACGCTAAGCCGGGCGATCTGTATATCATAATTTTTCTCCAGGGCAATTGAAACAGCCTTATCAATTGTAAGTACAAGATCTACGCTGTCAGTCTGGGCAAAAACACTGGAAGTGTATAGTAAAATTCCGGTAAAAATAAATGTTAGTATATTTTTCATTCCTTTTCCTGTAATGATCATTTCTATGGTTTCTGCAGTCCCTTTATAATCAGGTTCAGTAAGTTCATTTTTTTTCTTTTATTCTCGTTGAAGTAATTCTTATCGTAATGCGACATCCTCTGCCTGTGGTATTCCCAGTGTTCAATAGAAGATGACATATCAATCAGATCTTCTGAAAGCTGTTTGGAATCATGCTCGATGAATTCATTGCTGCGTACCCCATCTTCAAGAATTTTCTGCACTATGATTTTCTGCCGTCTGATAGAAACATCATAAAGTACGGCAATTCTCTGAACAATCTCTGCCTGCATCGATGTGACCAATTGATAAGAATTAACTTTTTCTCTCCAGAAATCTGAGGTAACTTGTACATATTTCCTCAATTTGTCAGCGGCCGTGTTTTCTTCCGTTAAACTTGCATGCAAAGTGTCAAAATAATCTTCCGCATCAATTTCGATTATACCGCAGAAGATATCCTCTTTGTTGGCAAAATAGTGATAGAGTGAATTCTTCTTAATCCCTACAAGCTCTCCGATATCGTCCATTGTAGTTTTATTGAAACCATACCTGGCAAAAACACGGCTCGCTGCCTTCAAAATCTGCTCTTTTTTATTCTCTTTTGAATCCATGAGAGTTTTTTATCGAACTTTAGAAGTAATTGTTCGAAACTTACCAATTTTTATTTTCCGAAAAAATACTGTACAGAATGCTTTTGATATAAAGCAAAATTCAATTTTTTTTTCTTTTAACATTTGATTTTGAGAATATAAATACTTTGCCTTTCTCAATTATAATAATTAATATTTGTCAGGGCTAAAATATTAGTCGAAAAGAAGTTAATTCACTGCTGGCATTTTTGTTGACTTTTTAAACGGCGTTAACCCAGATAACTTAGGAGAGCGTCCTACTTTTAATAAGGTTCAATGAAAGCCGAGAACAACGATAAAAAGTCAGGTAATTCATTATTTCAGAAAAGTTTCTGGAACTACCTGTCTAAACCCCGCTTCGGCATCTTCAAAAAGTTTCTTTTTTCTTTCCTGCTCATTTCCATTGTCCCCCTGCTGGTTTTCGGAATCTACACACTTATGAATATAAGTTCCGTCAGGAATGATATCATTCAGCACGCTAAGACAGATATTGATCAGAAGACAGAGGAGACGATGGAAGTTCAGGCCGTACTAACAGCGAAAGCAGTGGAAAGATTTCTGAGACAGTGTGAGAACGACTTAAGGCTACTGGCACAATCTGATTTCACCCCGTATGATTTTCTCCGGTTCAGCAGACAGCATCAATCTGAGATCTGGATCAGGGAAGGAACAAATAAAAATCCGTATGAGGCCCATCTTCAAATCCCCCTTTACAAAGAGATCTCTTTTATCGATGAAAACGGACAGGAAAAAATCAAAATTAAGAACGGAAGTATAGTAAATACTGAACTTCTGCAAAATGTAAAGTACCCCCGTAACACAACATACCTCATCGAGAATTACTTTAATGAGACAAAAAAACTTAAAGACAATGAAATTTACGTCTCACATCTCGCAGGATTTTATGTCGGAAAGAAAGAACAATTAGGAAAAGCTTCATCCCCAGAAGAAGCGGTAGAGGGGAAAAAATACGACGGGGTAATCAGGTTTTCAACCCCTGTTTACAAAGGGACTAAATTTTCAGGAATATTGGAAATTGCTCTTGATCAGCAGCATCTTATGGAATTCACACAGCATATCCTGCCTAACAACAAAACCTTCACCGTTTTTCCGGTTTATTCTTCCGGAGACTATGCGTTTATGTTCGACGACCGGGGCTGGATAATAACGCATCCAAAGTTGTGGGATATTCCTGGAGTCGACAGCAACGGAAAGCCGGTTGCAGCTTATACCCGAAATTCATCCCGGGAGGATATAAACCGGGGCTGGATTCCCTTCAACCTCGATTCTGTGGAGTTTATCGATAAGTCATACCCCTTTGTATCATCGGAAGTAAGAAAAAAACATTCAGGTTCCGTCACCACTACCAACGTCGGCGGAATCAGGAAGATGATGTCGTATGCCCCGATTAATTATGACAGAGGTGTATATTCCCGTTATGGAATTTTCGGCGGGATAACCATCGGTTCCAATATTGAACGGTTCCATACCGCGTCTAACGAGATATCCGCCGAGATGAATGAGACTGTATTGTTTTTCAGGGATAATATTGTCTGGATCATCTTTATAACTTTTGTTTTATCAGCCATTGTATCATGGTTTGTATCGCGGCATTTTACGAAGCCTCTGCTGGCAATAACTGAGGGGGCAAAAACCCTGGCGGAGGGAAAATTCTCACTTCCTGTTGAAGTCAACAGAAAAGATGAGATTGGTTTTCTCGGGAATTCATTCAATTATATGGCGGAGGAATTAAAAACTAAAAATCATGAGCTTATAAATTCCTTTAATGAACTTAAAAAGTCCAAAATTGAAGTTGAGAACTATGTTAGGGACCTTGAGTATCAGTTAAAAATATTCAAGAGTATTCTCCGGATAAGTAATGTACTGGGTTCAACCTTCGATCTCGGGCGTATACTCAAGTATATACTTCACAACAGCGTTGAGAGATTCGGATTTGACAGGGCCATACTTTACCTGCTAGATGATAAGGAAAAATACCTTGTGTGTAAGGAAGTATACGGTTTTACTCCTGAAGAAGAGAAAAGGGCAAGGACATCAAAGTACCACCTTGACCACTACGACTGTATTGAAACAAGGGTGGCGAAAACCGGAAATATAATTTTTGTTGATGATATCAATAAGTATCAGGATGCAACCGAACTCGACAAAAAGATCAGGAAAATATCCCGCAGTAAATCTTTCGTCTTTGTTCCCCTCAGAGTAAGAGAAAAAATCATTGGTATTTTAGGAACCGACAAGCTTAAAACAAGGACAATGATCTCCGAACTTGATGTGAGCTCACTTCAGATACTTGCCAATCAGGCATCCAGGGTTATAGAAAGCACCAGGCTGATGCACGAAATTATTATCCAGAAGAATTTCCAGGAAGACATCCTTAAGTTCATGCCTGATGGTGTAATTACCGTTGACCATAACGGAAATATAAGCAGTATTAACGCTGCTGCATTAAACATTCTCCATACAGAAGATGAGCAGATAATCGGGAAGAATGTTTGGAATCTCTTTCACACAAATCATATAACGATAGAGGAAATCGACTCGTCACTTTCGCATAAAGGATTATACCGCAGGTATAACCTTGAAATACTTATTGACGATAAACCTAAGTATATCAACCTTACAGCCTCACGGATGAATGATCCTTCGGGTGAAGCAAGCGGCACTGTCGTAATTATACAGGATACTACAGAAAAGAAATTGCTTGATGACCAGATCCAGAAAATGGATAGACTTGCTTCACTGGGTAAATTTGCAGCAGGTATAGCTCACGAAATCAGGAATCCTTTGACGGGTCTGACTTTATTCCTTGACGATCTTCACGATAAATTAAATAATCAGCCGCTTATTGCGAAATATATTCAGATGGGACTGGCTGAAGTTGAAAGGCTTGAATCTTTTGTAAATGAGCTGCTGGATTATTCTTCTCCGTCCAGGCGGAAATCGGCGCTGAAAAATATTAACTTTCTTATTGAAGCAACCCTTCACTTTATTGATAAACAGTGCAGAAATTCTAAAATTGTGGTGAAGGCTGCATTGTCACCTGATATTCCAAATATTTTTATTGACCAGGAGAAGATAAGGCAGGCCTTATTAAATATTTTATTGAACGCTATTCACGCTATGCCGGAAGGCGGTGAGCTTAATATCAAGACCAGTTACAAAAAAAACAAACAAACCAGGTTCTTCCACCTTTCTGATTCTGAAAGCTTAAGGCTGGGATGGGTGGAGATACGTGTTTCCGATTCCGGTCCAGGCATCCCTGATAATATCATCGATAAAATTTTTGATCCTTTCTTTACGAATAAGAAAGGCGGTACAGGACTGGGGCTTTCAATCACTCAGAATATTATCTCTGAGCATAAAGGCAAAATCAGGGTCTCAAATTCGAAATATGGAGGCGCAGTTTTTAATATATTACTGCCTGTTACACCGGTGCTTAAAGAAGAATCATTTGTCAAGGAGATTTAGTATGAGTTCAAAGACGATCCTTATTGTTGATGATGAGGAATTTATAAGGCTCAGCCTTCAGCAGATTCTTTCGGAAGAGGATTATAATGTAATTTTAAATGATTCAGGATCTGAAGCCCTTATAACAATCAAGGAAGAGGAAATTGATCTGGTGCTGCTTGATCTCAATCTTCCGGATATGAGCGGCATTGATATTCTCAGGCAGATTAAGCAGCTGCAGCCGCATATTTTAACTATAATTATGACGGGCTTTGCTTCTGTTGAATCGGCTGTTGAAGCAATAAAGCTCGGGGCTTATGATTATATCAAAAAGCCATTTAAGGCTGATGCTATCAAGCTGATAACCAAACTTGCCCTGGAAACACAGTCGCTTAAACGTACAGTCTCAGAGCTGATTGAACAAAAATCGCAAGGTAAGAGTATAGAGAGTATAGTGGGCGAATCACCGGAAATTAATAATATAAAAAATCAGATCCTCGAATATGCAAAACATGATTCGGCTACTGTGCTTATTACAGGGCAGAGCGGAACAGGTAAAGAACTTGTAGCCTCTGCACTGCATCATCTCAGCAGCCGCAGGGATAAAGAATTTATTGAAATAAATTGTGCGTCAATACCTGAAAACCTTCTGGAGAGTGAGTTGTTCGGGTATGAAAAAGGTGCTTTCACCGATGCCCGGACCAGTAAGGCAGGACTATTGGAAAAAGCCGACGGCGGAACTCTATTCCTTGATGAGATCGGTGAAATGAGCTCTCTTCTCCAGGCGAAGCTCCTTCGTGTAATTGAAAATAAGAAGTTTATGCGGCTCGGCTCCACTAAAGAATTAAGCTCGGACATCCGGATTTTGGCAGCCACAAACAAGAACCTTAAAGATGCTATCGCCAGCAGGAATTTCAGGGAGGACCTTTATTACCGGCTGAATGTGCTTCGTATTGAAATGCCTGCTTTAAAATACAGGGGGAAGGATATCGTACTGCTTGCAAATTATTTCCTTGAGACCTTCGCCAAGAAATTCAATAAAAAGATCACCGGTTTCTCGGATGAAGCAATTGCGCTTTTACTAAAATATGAATGGCCTGGCAATATCAGGGAACTAAAAAATATAATCGAACGTATATGCATACTTCAGAAGCAGCCCGTGGTTGAAGTATTCCATCTGCCTGCAGAGCTCATTTCAGTAATTGGAAAATCCGAAACTAACCTTAAAAGAGATAATCCGTTTGAGTCTTCATTTGAGGAAGTAATCCGTGAAACAGAAATAGAGCTTATTAAAAAAGCATATGAGCTCAGCGGAAACAATACCTCACAAACCGCAAGGCTGCTGAAGATTCCCCGCGAAACCCTTCGATATAAGCTGGAGAAGTATAATATAGGGAATGGTGAAATTTAGCCGGACTATGGCGAACATTCACCACTTCGGCTTCTCACGGCCGATTTATTTTGACATTATAAAGCTTAATCCCCTCCTTTAAAATATATCTAAGTGGCATTTCGTTTGAACCTGCCGGGTATTCGAAGATAATTTCGAACTTGTTTAATATTCCAGGAGGAACATGAAAAAATTATTTGTACTGCTATCTGTTTGCATGTTCATCGGTTTAACAGGCAGCAGTCTTGCTCAAATCAGCCTTTCGGGCGATTTGCAGGTCCGCGCAAGGGACGATATTAAAGACAATGGTGATTACGGCGGCTATACCGATGATCTTTATTATATGATGCGGGCAGGCCTTAATGTAAATGCGGCTATTGGCGAAGGATTTTTCGGAAAAATGAGACTCGAGCATTACAACTATGCCGGGTACATTTATACTGCACAGAGCGGACTGGATAATTATGGTGATGCACCCGTAATTCCAGGATCAAATGATATAATTGCCCGTCCAACAGTCAACTTTACCCAGCTGTACTTCGGCGTGAACCGTGATAAGTGGGGCGTTGAAGCTGGTATTTATCCTATCAGCGGACTCGCAAATCCTATCCTCGATATTCATTATATGCCCAACGTAATGGTTGATATACCTTTCACACTTTACCGACTTAATACCCTGGTCGGAGTTTCAGGTTATGTTGCAGCTGGTCCAGGCAAGATAAATCTATTCGTCAGCAACGATTACAACGGAAGTTACGCCGAAGATATAAATGGAAATGACCTGATGAATAAAAAGGACTCATATACTGTGGGCGCAGATTATGATTTTAATGTAGCCGGCTGGAACATACAGCCGATCGGTATCATCAGCGTTGCTTCTGACTCAGTTCCTAAACCAGTTTCATATGGAATCAATGTAGGTACACCTGATTTCTCCGGATTTAAACTCGCTGTTGATGCTGCAGCTTCATCACAAACTGAATCCGGAACAGCAAATTATGATGCATTCCTTGTGAGAATTAAAGCAGAAGTTAAACCCGGCTTCGGATCTATTGAAGGCTGGTTTGATATTGCGAGGAGAACCGATAAGGAAGTTCCGCTTCTAACGGGTGATATGGGAGACATAGATCATAACTATACTTATCTCTGGCTGCTCTATAACATCCCGATCTTCAGCTCGGACCATGGTTCCCTTACAATGACCCCGAGAGTAAGAAGAATTACAGAAAAGGTAGATACTGATAATTATCCTAAGAAAGATTTTACGAGATACAAAATCGAACTTCTTTTCTCAATGTCATTTGAAATAAAAAAAATTTTTAGGTGCAAAAATGAAATTCTATAAACTTTTAACCGGTTTTCTTGCAATCCTGCTGGCTGTTGGATTAAGCAGCTGCGGGAATAAGGAATCCGGTCCTATTAAAATCGGCGTACTTCTTCCTCTTACGGGATCTCAAGCTAACTTTGGAGAGATGGAGAAAAATTCCTATGAAATGGTGAAGGAAAAAGTTAATGCCGAGGGCGGAATAAACGGAAGAATGCTCGAATTCGTCTATGAGGATGATACCGGAAAACCCGATGTTGGAAGAGCCGGTGCCGAAAAGCTGATAAATGTTAACAAGGTTCCCCTGATTACAGGTGGTTACAGCTCATCGGTAACGTTTGCAGCCTGTGCGGTGGCACAGCAGAACCGCGTTCCCTTCCTAGTGTGCACAGGATCAGTAGACAAAATTACTGAGCCCGATGCCTTCAACCTAACCACAAATGACGGAGATAAGTTCTATATCTACCGTGTGAATCCTCCTGTTTCTGAATATGCTTCGGGACTCGAAAGCATGCTTACACAGGTTGTGCATCCCAAAAACGTATATATACTGCATGAAAATACAGCATTCGGAACAGAAGGTGCAGCATCATTTAAGAAAACCTGCGAGAAACTTGGCATCAATGTAATAGATGTTAAATCCTATTCAGCCGGTGCGGTAGACTTTAAACCGCTGATTCAAAACGTGAAGAAGGCAAATCCTGATATAGTCTATATGATTTCATACGTAATGGATGCCGCGCTGCTTATGAAACAGGCCCGTGAAATCGACTTCACACCGAAACTCTTTATCGGCGCAGGTGCAGGCTACACTATGCCGGCATTCAAGGATAATGCAGGAAATGCTTCTAACAGAGTGCTCTCAGCAACTCTATGGCATCAGTCCCTTCCTATCCCCGGAGCTTCAGAATATTATGATAATTATATAAAGAAGTATGGCGGTGATGGTCCTGATTATCATGGCGCTGAAGCTTATGCAGCAGGACAGGTTGTTGTTCAGATACTGAAGAATACCGAGGATTATTCATCGGAAGGGTTAAAGAAAGCATTAGATAAGGTAGATATGCAGACCGTATTCGGTCCTGTTAAATTCACATCGTATGACACTAAGATACACCAGAACAAGATGGACACCTATGTTGTACAGTGGATTGACGGCAGCCTGAAGCTTGTATGGCCCAGAGACCTTGCGAATGCTCAGTTCGAATACCCTGTTAACTGGGAAGTTGTCTGGAATAAGTAATGAACCCGGTTAAGAATGATAAACTAAATTAAAGGTAGAGGAATGGAGCTGATACTTCAGTCACTTATTTACGGTCTCCTTATAGGCGGGCTATATGCTATAATCGGAATTGGGATGACCCTGATAATGGGCGTACTGAATATTATAAACCTTGCACACGGCCAGATTATGATGGTTGCGATGTACCTGACCTGGGTTATGTGGCAGTTTGCGGGTTTAGATCCATACCTCTCCATTTTTATAACTATCCCCTTGGTCTACTTTTTAGGGAAAGGAATCAGCAGGTACCTGCTCTTCCCCCTGATTAAGAAAGAATCCATACTGCCTGAAAACCAGGTATTGATGACCGTGGGAATTGGAATGGTTCTGGTTGAACTGGCCCGTTCAGTTTTCTCAAGCGATTACCGTTCTGTAAGAACAAGCTACACTGATGAGGCATGGCACCTCGGTAATATATCTTTAAGTGTGCCTCTGGTAATTGCTTTCCTTATAGCAATTGTTTTAACTATCGGACTTTTCATACTGCTGACAAAAACCGATTTGGGAAGATCGATCCGTGCAACTGCACAGGACAGGGATGCGGCAACCTTAATGGGAATAAGTGCTAAGAAGATAACAATCTTAACCTACGGGCTGGGCAGCGGATTGGTCGCCGCTGCAGGAACTCTCCTCCTTCCCGTGTATTACCTGTTCCCGGATGTCGGTCCTATTTTTACAGTTAAGGCTTTTGTTATAACTATACTCGGCGGGCTCGGTTCACCTATAGGTGCTATAGCAGGGGGACTTGTACTCGGAATAGCGGAAACTTTCGGGGCTACCTACATTAGCATGGGATACAGGGATGCAGTGGGTCTTGTCATTTTTCTCCTGGTTCTGGTATTTCTTCCCGGAGGTATAAAACAATTAACTAAAATTTAGGTATGATGATGAAAGGACACTCCGCAAGGGTATTCAGAATTACGAAGATTGAATGGATGATAATTGGAATCTCGCTGGTCCTGCCGGTTATATTCGACTTCTCTCCATACTTCCAGGGACTGCTTATATTTATTATGATGTGGGTAATCCTCGGAAGTTCGTGGAATCTTCTTGCCGGTTATACGGGACTCGTTTCTTTCGGACACGCAGCTTATTTCGGTATCGGAGCCTATGCAGCTGCTATACCCTTCCTTCATTGGGGAATTTCCCCCTGGTGGGGGCTGCTGACGGGAGGAATTGCCGCTGTTATTCTCGGCTATCTGCTGGGACTTGTGGTATTCAGACTTCGGGGGCCTTACTTTGCGTTAGGCACCCTGGCCACCGCAGAAATACTCAGGATAATTTTCGGCGAAGAGGAATGGCTTACCAACGGACATACCGGGATATTGTATATGACTACCTGGGTTAGTAAATATCCGTATTATTATATAGCTCTCGCACTTGCCCTTGGAGCAGTCTTCTCCGTCAAATACATTATGAAAACAAAGTCAGGATTTTACTTCCTTTCTATACGCGAAGACGAAGATGCAGCCGAGGCACTTGGAATAAATACGAAGAAGTATAAGAATGTTGCTACCGTTACATCAACTTTCTGGGCAGGAATGGCCGGAGCGTTTTATATGATCTATATGGGATTCATCGATCCTGAGGTTGTTTTTGCTCTTCACAATATTTCAATTATTACAATTCTTGTAGGCATCATCGGAGGGGTGGGAACTATCTGGGGACCTGCTGTCGGAGCTGTTGTGATGGTATTTATGCAGGAGCTGTTCCGGTCATCGCTATTCGGACTTGCACCTGACTGGGTATCAAGATTCCATTCACTCGCTTTTGGCCTGCTTGTGATTTTTGTAATTCTGTACCTGGCAGGCGGTATTGTGGGCGACTGGAAGCTGATCTCAGGAAAATTCAAACCCGCACGTTCTAAGGAGAGGCAATGAGCGCACTTACTGTTACGAATTTAACTAAAGTTTTTGGCGGTTTAACCGCGGTTGATAATGTCTCTTTTGAAGTAGAGGAAGGGGAGATCTTCGGGCTAATAGGACCTAACGGGAGCGGCAAAACAACCATCTTCAATATGATCAGTCAATTTTATTCTGTTACCTCGGGAAAGATCTATTTTAAGGGTCAGGACATTACCAGGAAGAAAACTTATGAGATTGCACGTCTTGGAATAGGAAGAACTTTTCAGGTAGTTAAACCTTTAAAGAGGCTGACCGTAGAAGAAAATGTTATGGCTGCGGCTTTTGCACGTGAATCGACTTTTGCCGGTGCAAGGAGGGCTGCACAGGAAGTGCTTGAATTCTGCAGACTCGACAGCTTTACTGATATAAAAGCAGGAGGCCTGCCGATAGCCGGCAGAAAACGGCTTGAGATAGCAAGAGCACTGGCTACAAGACCATTTCTGCTGCTGCTGGATGAAACCGCTGCGGGACTAAATCCGTCGGAGCTGGATGAAGCCATAGATATCATTAAAAAGATAAGGACGGAACTCGGAATTACAGTGGTTATTGTTGAACATATAATGAAAGTAATAATGAGTATAAGCGACAGAATCCATGCAATCGCCTATGGAGCAACAATAGCCCAGGGCACTCCGGGTGAAGTCGCGAAAGATCCTACGGTTATAGAAGCTTATCTGGGATCAGATTATGCGGGGGGAAATGGCAATGCTTAATGTTAAAAATCTGAATATGGGTTACGGCGATATGCAGGTATTATGGGATGTTTCCTTTGAAGTTAAGGAAGGTGAGATTGTAGTGCTAGTAGGTGCAAACGGTGCGGGAAAATCTTCGATCTTGAAGACTATATCAGGACTGCAGCGGCCAAATTCAGGCAGCATAGAATTTAATGGAAAACCTCTCACCAGTACCTCTCCTGAAGAAATTATAAAAGAAGGGGTGGTTCATTGTCCCGAAGGCCGCCGTTTATTCAATGAAATGACTGTAGAAGAAAACATGTTTATGGGATCCCTTCACGGTAAGGCAAAAAAGGAAAGAATGAATACTCTTGAGGAATGCTATACCCTCTTCCCCAGATTAAAAGAGAGAAGGAAGCAGCTTACTGGTACTTTAAGCGGAGGAGAACAGCAGATGGCTGCGATTGCGAGGGGACTTATGTCGCTTCCGAAACTTCTAATGCTCGATGAACCGAGCCTTGGTCTTGCGCCGGTACTGGTTCAGAATATCTTTGAGATCATCAAGGATATAAATAAAAAAGGAATGACAATACTGCTGGTTGAACAAAATGTTCAGATGACACTGAAATTCTGCACACGCGCTTATGTTCTGGAGAACGGCAAAATCTCTATCAGCGGAACCGGGAATGAACTGCTCAATAATGAGCATGTAAAATCAGCATATTTAGGTATTTAATCTAAGGAGATAAAATGATAGTCCGTAAATGGATGTCTGAAAATCCAATTGTAATAGATGAAGGTGCATCACTTTCCGATGCAATAAATCTTCTCAAACAACATAAAATAAGACGTCTGCCGGTACTGAAGAAAGGCAAGCTTGCAGGTATTATCTCCGACAGGGATTTGAAAGAAGCCTCCCCTTCCAAAGTTACTTCACTTGATATCTGGGAACTCCATTACCTGATGTCGAAAATAAAAGTTAAGTCGATAATGACAAAGAATCCTGTTACCGTCACTCCCGGTACAACCATTGAAAGAGCAGCCATACTAATGTTTGATAATAAGATAGGCGGCCTGCCTGTGCTTAATAAAGACGGAAGTCTTGCAGGAATTTTAACTGAGCAGGATGTTTTTAAGGCATTAATAAATATAACAGGGGCAAGATTCGCGGCCAACAGGGTATCAATTAAAATTCCTGATGTTCCCGGTTCGATAAAGGATGTTATGGATATAATGAGAAAGCACAACTTCAAGTACAACAGTATTCTGACTACAATCGAGGGAGTTGAAGAAGGCTTCCGTGAAGTTCTTATAAGATTCCAGGCTGAAAAAAACGAACTGGAGAAAATTCTGACTGACCTTAAAGCGAAGTATGAATCTGTAGAACTTACTGTCGATTAAATACACTCAATCAGAAAGAACATGCTTCTATGCCGTTTGATTTGATCAGAAGGCAGGATCAGGAAAACGAAGAAACTGTCAAATTACCTTTTCACCGAAAAAGCAATTGTATAAGAAAAGGAAGGTGATCAAAGAATAGAGGCTGACTTTTAATACAGCCCCTATTCTGAAAAGTTGATGAAGCTAAAGCTGTTTACCAGCTTCTTCTTCCGCCGCCGCTGCCGCCGCCACGATTTCCACCGCCGCCGCCTCTATGACCTCCGCGTCCGCCGCCGCCGCCGCCTCTGCGGTTATCTTCACGGGGACGAGCTTCATTTACAGTTATTTTTTTACCTTTTAAATCTTTGGTATTCAATTCGCTGATCGCTTTCTGTGCTTCTGCCTGACCTGGCATCTCAACAAATCCAAATCCTTTGGATTCACCGGAAAACATATCTTTAATAACTTTAACGCTTCTGACTGTTCCGTATTCAGAGAATAGTCCCTGGAGATCTTCATCGGTAACTTCCTTTGAAAGATTGCCTACAAAAATGTTCATGTAAGTGTTCCTTTATTTTGTTTGTTATGTTTTATTATCTACTAAAGGGAATTTACCGATGCAGTAGACAATGTTGTTTCAATTCTTTAAAACTAAGATTGTCTAATAATGAAGGGGAAATCAGATCCTGATTGCATATAAAGGATCACCCGTAATTCAATAATTCGAAACAATCATTAGATTGGAACGATTAGGTACTCGAAATCGTAGATTATACTTACTGGTAATATATTGACAAAAAATTCTAGATCAAAATGAAAAAATCACCCTTATACCGGGTGTAAACGAAGGATACCGGCACCTGTCAAAAGCCGCTAATTGATCTCTAAATATCTACCTTTGGTTCACCGTGTTTATGAACCCATAAATGACCTTCCCTCATCAGTCCTTTCAGCGAGGATTCGAACCATACAGCGTGTATTTCCTCATAAACTTCGGGGATATCGTGATGGTCACCCATTTGAGTTGCGAGGCAGTATCCTGGTTTCAATTCGTATTCTTCACCTTCAGATACCGCTAGTCCTGAACCTTTAAAAATAACCCAATATTCATCACAATCGTGATAATGATTATCGAAGTCGGTCTTTCTCGGATAATCAGTCGGGTCGCCGTCGTTTTTCGGATTATCGCTGTTGTCGATGGTAAAAATTCCGTGTGTACCTGTGAGACCCTCCCAGTGGCCGCCTATAACTATTACCACTGTATCTGTTTCAGCTTTAACTTTTATAGTAGAGTTAAGTGATTCAATTTTAAATATATGCCCACCCTTGGCGTAAGATATTTTACGGTTTATGATCATTTTACAGATGCCGTCTCCAATAAAATACATCTCACGTTCAGAGGTTGAGATGAAGCTTCTGATCTCGCCTTCTTTAAGGTTGATGACATCGATAAAGTCGAGATCGCTCCAGGAAGGCATGAAATCTTCAGAGCACTTAAGTAAAGGCATAGTTCTGATATATCCTGAATTCTTTAATGAAATAATATTTTAGATTAAGAACTGAAGATTGAATTCGCGGTTAGTAAATGACAATTCTCCTTAGTTCTTTCCTCCTAAAATTCCTTTATAATTAAATATTTTAATTATATATGCGTAAAAGATAATCAATCTGTACTTTTATGCAAATCAATTTTTAATGGAATTTTATCTTTTTCTGCTCTCTGATGGCTAAAATTAATAATTTTCCGATAACAAAACATATCACATACTAAAAAACTTCTTCCCATTATTTTTAAATTTTATTTTTAACCTATTTGAGGATGGAAGAAGGCAAACAGTAAATACTCTTGAAATTATCAGAAAAACTTGGTTCGATAGGATATAACCGCGCTATTCTTGCGCTTTCAGTCGCAAGGATGGCAGATGCTATAGGAAACAGCATTCTCTTTATATTGATTCCTTTATATGTTGTAAAGATCCCTGAAGAATTTATTCATTTACCTACTCCAGTACTTGTCGGTATACTTATCTCTGTATTCGGATTTGTGACGTCGATTTTTCAGCCTGTGATGGGAGCTTTGACTGATCGCCTCGGCCGAAGGAAAATATTAATACAGATAGGACTCACAGTTATCGGCATCTGTATTATTCTTTTCATATTTGCCTCGCATTTTTACCATCTGCTCATTTTAAGAATAATCCAGGGAGCGGCAGTTGCGTTAACTATTCCCCCTTCCCTTGCGTTGATGACCTCGATAACGAAAAAAGAAACCCGCGGCGGATCAATGGGTATCTACAGTACATTCCGGATAATAGGCTTCAGTCTTGGACCTGTAGCTGGAGGAGTCCTTGAGAAAAATTTCGGATTTAATGCGGCATTCTATGCCGGAGCGGGATTCATCCTTATTGCCATAATTCTTGTTCACTTCTGGGTTGAGGAGGTGAGGGGTGAGGTGCCTGATCCCAAAAAGCGAAATTTCAAAATAATAGATACTGATCTTCTCAGCGCTGGTATCGTTGCAACATCACTTGCTACTTTCCTGATGGCTTCTTCATTTTCGATGGTTACTACCCTGGAAAACCAGTTTAATTCAAGACTCGATATTACGGCTGTTGGTTTCGGATTTGCCTTCAGCACTGTTATGATCGGCCGCCTTATTTTCCAGGTCCCGCTTGGACATTATTCCGACAAGGTCGGAAGACGCCCGCTGATAATTATAGGACTGATATTGATGGCTATTTCAACCGGACTGCTGGGAGTTGTCACTACTTACGCTGAATTAATAATTATCCGGCTTGCACAGGGGATCGCTGCCGCAGGTATCGCCGCTCCGGCCTTTGCTGTTGCAGCAGATCTTTCAAAAACCGGGGGTGAAGGCAGACAAATGAGCATTGTAACAATGGGATTTGGCTTCGGGATTGCATTCGGACCTTTGATCTCGGGTCTGCTTGCGAATTACTTTTTTGAACTCCCATTCCTGGTTGTCGGTGTTATTACAGCAGCGGGGGCATGGGTGGTTTACAAGTACCTGCCGGAAACCGTCAAATTTTCTGATTGAAAATTGCAGATTTTAAAATTAATAATGTGCCGGAAACCCTGCATCAATTTTCAATTTCGGGTTTTAGCCGGATCGTTGTAACCCTTCTCGCCAAAAGGCTGCAGCTTTTCTAACCACATCTCTTCAAGAACTTCAAGATCTTCGGTGTAGTTATAAGAAGGATCGTCTTTTGGTTTCAGCTCATCCAGCACCTCAAAACTGAAGTTCTCTTCACCGTATTTCTTATAGTCAGCAGTTAGTTCCTTATTGCTTTCAGTACCGTACTTTAGTCCGAATTTAAACCTATTGATCCTGCCGGGCAGGTTTTTGCTGCTTCCGATCAGGATTTTATTGTTTACAAGATTCTTTACGATATAAATTCCCATCGGCTGAAGGGTTTGTTTATAATTCTTTTTTAACTCAGATTTATTTGGCATTTTCTAATCCCGTCCACATTTCATTTTAATATGAAAGTTAAAAATAAAAAAAGAGTCTGTCTTAAAAAGTATCAACTTTAATGACAGCCTGATAATTCAACCGGTCTCTTCCCGGCCTCCAAAAGGCTTTTAAAAGGCCTCCCTGTAAAATAATACAGGCAGGCATGGGAAAATGCAGATGTAAATTAAATAGCATTAAAATTGCCGACTATATGAAGAAGAATTATACCAGCGGAGTTATTATATGATGGGTAATCCCTCTTATAATCCTCATTCCAGCACTTCTGCGGCTAGCCTTCCGCTTTTTACAGCACTCTCGATAGTTGACGGCAGTCCCGTGTTCGTCCAGTCCCCCGCGATTACCAATCCTTTCACAGATGTAGAAGGACCCGGACGATTAATCAGTATCTCATTAGATGGAATGAAAGTCGCTCTCTTCTCTTTAATGATACGGTAATCCGCTATATCATCCTCCTCAATAAAACAGAACTTGTACAATTCACTTTTCACAAGTTCAAAAACTTCCTCTTTACTTTTATCCATCAGCTCATCTGCGTCACTCCTTACAAGAGTAAGATGAGTCCCATGGTTAAAAATCCAGTGTATATCGGATCCCAACAATCCGTAAAAAGTTTTTTCAAGTTTATTTTCCTTCAGCCATATATGCACAGTCAGGATAGAGGAATACGTAAACCCGGGATCAGGGGGAAGTTTATCGGCAGCGAGTATTCTCTTTAAGCTGTAATAAGGAACAGATGATAATACAGCTTTAAATTCTTTAACCGCCCTCCTATTTGTTAGAACAGCTTTAAGCCTGTTGTTCTCAACAACAAGTTTGTTCACCTGTTCACCCGTTAACATACTTCCACCCCGCTCTTTAATAAATTTTACTGCATTGTTACAGTATGTTTCTGTAAGACCTTCACCCGGAAGAATAATTGTTGAAGCTTTATTCCCTTTAAAAAAGATTTCTTTGAGGATATCACAGAATACCTTTGCCGAGGCTTTATTTATGCTGGTGTTAAGAGCTCCCGCGGCAAGTATTTCCCAGAAAGCCTTGCGTATATCCTCATTCTGATTCTCCTGTTCCAGCCAGTCGTAAACTGACATCCGGCTTAAATCACGGTCTGACGCAAGAGGCAGTTTAAAGAAGAACTTAAGCATCCGGAACCTGTTTAAGGGGGAAAGAGCTTTATACCTTAATAAGCCGGAGACAAGGTTGAGCGGGTAAAGTCTTGAATCTGCTTTGAATTTAACCTTATGAAAATGCGGTAGAAGAAAATTGACCTCAAGCTTATTCTGAGTGATTAAATTATTCTCTGCTCCGATCATCCTTAAGAACCTGAGAGTCTCGTTATAACACCCCATCATAATATGCTGACCGTTATCTATGATGGTGCCGGTCGATTTATCTTTTAATGAATAGGCACGTCCGCCTGTTTTATTGGATGCTTCAAGAACCTGAACTGTTTTTCCCTTCGATGAGAGATGAACTGCGGCTGAGAGTCCTGCAAACCCGCTGCCGATAACTATGTAATCATACATCAGTAAACCAGGTTATACTTTGCCCAGACTCCTACAGAAATTCCCACTTTTTCAAATTTAGAGACTTTTATATTCTGATTGTAAACGTCATAATCCGCTTCGATGATCTTCTGCAGCATCTTATGATAAATATGCTGCATCGCTCTTGCAGCAAACATCGCAGCTTTATCATCAAGATTAAGACTCATCGTCGCCTTTTCAAAATACATCTTTGCCCTTCCAACTTCATAACCCATCAGATCCTTAAACTCGGCGTTATAATTTCTGTTTATTATATCACTATCTGAATAGTTAAACCTGGCAAGATCCTCCTGCGGCAGATATATCCTTCCCTTTTCAGAATCCTTCTTAATATCTCTCAGTATATTTGTGAGCTGGAGTGCTATACCGAGATTAACTGCGAAATCCCTTGTGTGCTTTTTGTCTTTGTACCCGAAGATCTCAATACATATCAGTCCCACAGTAGAGGCCACCCTGTAACAGTAAAGCATAAGATCATCAAATGAGCTGTATCTTTTCTTCTGAAGGTCCATTTCCATACCTTTTATCAGCTCAAAGAAAGGTTCGAGGGGAATGTTAAAACCGGAAATTGTTTTACCGAGACTATTCAGAAGAGTGTAGTCGGAGTTGCCTTTAATTGATTTCTCAAGCTCCACTCTCCACTTATGCAGTTTTGCAAACTTGAGCTCATCAGGCTCGCTGCCTTCATCGATAATGTCGTCTGTCTCCCTGCAGAATGCATAAACAGTATTCATAGCCTCCCGTTTTGCCGGGGGCAGCAGGTTAAATGCATAATAGAAGTTGCTCTTACTCTTCTTCGCTATTTTTTTTGCTTCGTGCATCTATTTAAGTGATCTCACCAAAAGTCTTATAAAATCCGGTTTTGTTAAATGAGGACGAATAAAAACGTCATAATCATTAAGCCTGATTTTTTTTAATACCGCCTCACCGCCGAGAATCGTCCATTTTATCTCGTATTTGAGGCGTCCTGACAGGAATTTAAGCAATTTCCGGCCTTCATCAAACATTAATTGTGTTCTGTTAACATTGGACTTAATTAACCGTTTAAAATTAAGGTTTATTTTGCTCCCTTCAAAGATAGTTTTATCAATTCCGTACTCTTCAAGTTCATCCTGCGGCAGATAGATTCTGCCCTTTTCAAAGTCAACTTTAACATCCTGGAGGAAATTGGTAACCTGTAAAGCAGTGCATATTTTATCGGCATAAAAAATAGCCTCTGCATTTCTGACTGAATGAAGCTCCAGTATCAGTCGGCCCACTGGATTGGCTGAGTTGGTACAGTAATCCAGAAGTTCATCATAATTCCAGTATTCCTTTTTGGTGACATCCTGCCTGAACGCCTTTATAAGATTTGTAAAGTGTTCGGGGGAAAGGCTTTTTTCCACTATAGTCTGATGAAGCGCCTTCTCATAGCCGGAGGAATACTTACCGTGCAGCAGCTGATTGAACCGGACTTCAAAGTCATTAAGTTTTCTCAGTCTTTCCATTTCAGCCATTGTGCCTTCATCCGCAATATCATCAGCAGTACGGGCAAACCAGTAGATAATGGCAACGTGTTTCCTGAGCTCCGCAGGGATAAGGAAGGAGACAACCGGAAAATTCTCGTAGTGCGTCCTGGCATATTTCAGAGCCGATTCATATACGGAATTATTCATTTTTACTAGTCCCGGACCAGCTTATCCATTTTTTCATGAAACTATTTTTGTTTAATTTTGTATCACTGATTGAGAAAAAACGATATTTTGTCAAAACACTACAATAAAATATTAAATTATAATTTCTGCAGAAAATCCATCTGCCTCGAAATTTATTTCCTCGAAGTTCACTTCTTCTATTAGAAGCTTTCCGGTTTATACCATTTAATCTATTTTTAATTGTAAAACTTTTAGAAAACCAATGAGTAATCTCAAAGAAATAAATAAACGACGCACATTTGCTATAATATCACACCCGGATGCCGGTAAAACCACACTTACAGAAAAGTTCCTGCTTTACGGCGGGGCTGTTCACCTGGCTGGATCGGTAACTGCAAGGAAGAACCAGCGGAGTTCCACATCCGATTGGATGGAACTGGAGAAGAAACGTGGTATTTCTATAAGCTCAACAGTGCTTCAGTTTGATTATAAGGGCTTTAAGATAAACCTGCTGGATACACCGGGTCACGAGGACTTTTCTGAAGATACATACCGTGTGCTTACGGCTGTTGACGCAGTAGTGATGGTAATCGATGCGGCAAAAGGTATTGAAGCACAGACAAGAAAGCTGTTCGAAGTCTGCAGAAGAAGAGAGATCCCGATATTTACGTTTATGAATAAGCTTGACCGTCCGACCCGTGATCCTCTCGAACTAATCGATGAGCTGGAAAGCATTCTCGGAATAGGTGCTTTCCCTATGAACTATCCCCTCGGTACAGGCATTGACTTCCGCGGAGTATACGACAGGATAACAAAACAGGTACATTTATTCGAAAGGACGACCGGCGGTTCGTACAAGGCTCCTGTTGAAGTTTTTGATCTTCAGAATCCTTTGTTCAAAGATAAGCTGAGCGATGAGAACTTCAATAAATTTGCTGAAGAGCTTGAGATGCTTGATACAGCAGGTGAAGACTTTAACCGCGATGCAGTACTGGAAGGAAAGCTGACTCCTGTATTCTTCGGCAGTGCAATGAACAACTTCGGTGTTCAGCTGCTTCTTGACGGTTTCCTCGATTACGCTGTGCCCCCTGCTCCCAGGAAAAGTGTGGATACCGTAATTAAACCTGATGATAACACATTTTCAGGATTCATCTTCAAGATACAGGCTAATATGGATCCGAAGCACCGTGACAGAATTGCTTTTATGCGCGTCTGTTCGGGCAGGTTTGAGAGAGACATGCAGGCCTTCCATTCAAACAGCGGGAAGAGGATCAGGTTATCAAATTCGCAAAAACTGTTCGGCCAGGAACGTGAGACGGTAAATGAAGCGTATGCGGGCGATATAGTGGGATTTGTCGGCAATTCAAATTTCGGAATAGGCGACACTATAACTGAGGATCAGTCGATCTTATATAAAGAAATTCCGCATTTCGCACCCGAGCATTTTGTATTTATGCACAATCCTAATCCTTCTGATTATAAGAAATTCCGCGACGGACTGGATCAGCTTTTACAGGAAGGTGTAATACAGGCTTTCTATATTAAAAATGCAGCACAGAAAATTCCTCTTCTCGGTGCTGTTGGTCCTTTGCAGTTTGAAGTGGTTCAGTACAGGCTTGAGAGCGAGTATGGGGCTAAATCCAGACTTGAGCACACTAACTGGAAAGTTCTGCGCTGGTTCTCACATGAAATTACTGACGAACAATTAAATCAGTTTGTCCTCCCCGCCGGTGCTTCGATTGCAATAGACAAAGAGCAGAACCGGGTAATACTTTTTACCAGTGAATATTCGATGGGATATTTCAACAGCAAATATCCTGAGATTGAGCTCGGCGAAGTTCCATACGAATCAGAAACCGATGATCTTAAGAAAACTGGTTAAAATTGCTTAATTGCTTAATGGTTAAATGGTTCATTTAATAGCCATTCAACCATTCAACCATATAACCATTCAACCATTCAACCATTCAACCGTTTAGCCATATAACCATTAAACCATTCAGCCATTCATTCGTACACCCCTACAGTCATACTTTTGCATCACTCTTTCTCAACATCCTGCTGTAAAGAGACAGTCCCGGATCAGTCAAAAATGTCAGCCACAACCTGACCCACGATTTATGATAAACAAGGTTATCATAAAACTCCGGTGCCTCTGCTTTCAGCTCAGGCAGTTTATTCCAGGGCACTGAAGGAAAATCATGATGTTCATTATGATAGCCTACATTCAGAGCTAAAATATTCAGTGGCCCATAATAGCTGTAAGTTTCCTGCGGAGGCGCTACCAGGAAATGCTCCTGTATCCACCTTGCCCCGAGAGGATGTAGTCCTATTGAGAAGAAAAATGAAAATACAAAATAGAGGAAAGCTGTAGGACCAAGGAAAATTATTACCAGAGCATCAAAACCAAATACAACAACCCAGTTAACGAATGTCCAGAAATTCATGAACTTAATCGCTTTAAGCCTTGGCGTTCTGAATGCCTGAAAAAAAGGAAACATTAACTCCCAGAATGATTTTCCTAAAAAAGAGTTGCCTATCATTCTTGCCTCCCATTTACTGGCAAGGTCAGCATCCATGTAGTAATCCCCCTGGTGAGAATGATGCTTCAAGTGATAACTTCTGAATGAAACAGAACTCGGCAGTACATTAGGAATATCTGCAATGATACCCGCTATATAATTAAGGTTTCTATTCTTAAAAATAAGGTTATGTGCGGCTTCATGGATCAGTACAAAGCAGGCATGGTTTGCAAAAGCTCCAACAAAAAAAGCGGCTGTAAGGGCCAGCCACCACGACTGTTCCCTTAATAAAAAAGCTATTGCAATCTGTAGTCCCACAGCAAATAAAATTAATATGAAACTAACAGGATATCTTCCTATCAAAGCTCTCACTTCCGGATGAGCCTTTAAGATGGCTTTGGTTCGTTCTTTATGAGGTTCAGGGTCATTTGAATATCTGAAATCGAGTTTTACTTTACTCATTAAAATATGCCTTACCTATAATTTTTTACTTATAATTTATAATAATAATAAAGATTTACTATTAAAATGATATCAGATCGCCCCGATCACAGGGAAATTTCCGTGTAAGGAAAAGCAATCCGGCTGTCGCCTGTTATTGAATCACTGTCTTACAAGTGTAATACTATCATTAATAGCCCCATAACCCGAATCCACAAAACCTGATATCTTTCCTCGGATCCTGCTGCCTGTTTCCATTTTCCCTGTGAAGTCAAACTCCTTATTTCCCGCCTCTCTCATTTTAAAACTGATATCGGGATAAGATATAGTTCCTCCTATAGTATCGACTGCTTCATAATTAACAACTGCACCTGCTGAAAAATACCTGAGATGAAAATACCCGTTTCCAAGGAAAGCATCGGTGAGAAAGCGCGTTAACTGAAGCCTGATCTCCAGACCCGAATCCAATTCAAGGTTAGAGTAATACCATTGCCCGTCAATCAGGGGAGCAATTTCAAAATATAAGGGTGTAATATCCGAAATTTCAGGACTATTCATTGATTCAATTTTAAGCTGATATTTTTTTGAAGGAATTATTTCACCGGGTATCTTCAAAGGATAATTTCCTGAGTCCGGAATACTACCTACTGAATAAACTGACATTCCATCTCTGATTAGTTCAATCCTCAACTTTCCATCAAGATTTCTTGAAAACCAGCTGATAACTACCGTCTCATTATTTGTAAAAACTTCACCACCGGCCGGGCTCAGAAGGGTTACCGACTGCTCCGGTCCGTAGGTGTAAGATGAGGACAGCTCTCTTTCACAACTGAAAGATATTAGCGTCAGCAGCAAGAATAATATTTTGCTTAAATACTTTAACATAGCCTCAGGCGGATAGTAATTTCACGCTTCTCAGGAACTTAATTAAATACAATAAGCTTATTATTGCAAGTACACTAAAAATACCTGCGAGAGAAAAATCCTCTGTAACGTTCCGTACCGTAAGCATAACAGCCATCGCAATTAAGGCAAGTGACAGAAGTATGACGAAAATGAGCACTACAGGAGATAGGATAAAAGCTATTTTTTTTCTTTTTATCAGCATAATGGATATAGTAATTAACCCGGGAAGAATAAATGCAATGTCGAGTACATGCACCGGGTTCACCAGCAGGTTGTAATCCTTGACACTGGAAGGAATTGAATTAGAAAATACTGCGGGCAATATATCAGAGAACCAGAGGAAATAAAACATTGCCGCTATAAAGATAAAAAAGGCAGCCGTTGATTTCACTGGAATATTACCTTCCAACCACTTTTCAACATCAATACGCAGCAGTTCATTAAGAATCAGGATAAAAAGATAAAAGGAAGAGCCAAGGGTAAAACAGTAGAATAAAAAGAGGTAGTTGAAATGGATTCCGAAACTGTATATAAAAAAAGAATACATTATGTAGAATGTTGTTCCTGCGGCGATAAAAAGTGCGGTTCTGCTTCCCCTGGAAGAGAAAAAAATTGATAGCAGGAGCAGAGGAACAACGACAAAGAGGTCGAGTATATCCTGTCCTATCCCCTGCACAGCCATAGAAAGAGTCTCCCTCTGATACGTACCGGGAATAAATCCTCCTGCAAAAGACACAATGGTAAGGAAAAGAGCGACAACTGCTGAAAGGTAGATGACTGCCTTTGGATTCTCAAGTTTCATATTTCTCCCCGAAATTATATTATTATGTGTCACTAAATTAATAATCAGAACAACCCGGTTAAAGTCATTTGATTATTTTTGACTAGATTTGATCAGGAACCGGTGGAAGTTTATTTTTGTCTAATAGTTATAAGCATCCGGTTAAATATATGTGTCATAAATAATGAAGGGTTAAGGTATTATGACTGAAGGGTATAAAAAAGTTCTTATTGTCGATGATGATGCAGCAAGCCGCGACATTATAGAGCAGCAGCTAATGAAATACTACCAGTTGGATTTCGCTGTCAACGCAGATGAGGCTCTGAAACTTTTCAAACAGAATAACTATTCACTTATACTAATGGATATTAACCTTGGAGCAGGTAAAAACGGTATCGAAGTAATGAAAGAGATAAGGGAGACTCCGGAAGGTAGAAGTATCCCGGTGGTGGCAATAACAGCTTATGCTAATTTCGGTGATAAGGAATCTTTTCTTGATGAAGGTTTTGATAATTATATTTCAAAACCATGGACAGCAGACACACTCTTACATTGTATAATCGATACAATTAGTATGTACGGTTGAAGATGGACTGCAATTGAAATAAAAAACCCGGTAACGGGGGTGTTACCGGGTCAGACTCTTTTAACCATCACGAGGCAGGGGTAAACCTCTGTGAACGAGTCAAAATTTTTTATCAAACTTATGAAAGAACCAGTACAATATAAAATTAAGCTGAATCATTATCAAATGTTACTGAATTTTGGTCCGTCAAATCATAAACATCATGAACCTGACCGGTTAGCTCTACTAAATAAACCCTGCCGGGACCTTCACCGGTTACGATCTCTGCATCCCAGATGGCCGCATCCAGATTGGGGGTCAGGAAGACATAGGTTGTCATCTTGTCCCGCGCCCCTACGTCCAGAGTTTTGCTGGGTTCAATCAGGTCCCCCGACTTCAGCTCAGCCCTGGTTCCATGATAGAACCGCTTTTTCTGTAAGTCGTTAGTGGTACCAGGAATGCCTTTGTTCATATCTGTTGTTTTCTGATTCATTGAACTATTATTATTCCGGATTTGCAATTCTGGTAGAGTGTAACAAAGCTATCTTCCAGCCCTCCTCCGATCGTTGAAGAACAGCACTCTCAAGCCATTCCTTATTACGCATTCCATTAACCTTGTCTGTTATCTTAGACCTTAGAAAATAAACCGCATAGGCAATATCTCCCTCGACCTTTACTAAACGAAAGTCGAATGAATCAATACGTTTATATCCACTATTTGAGTCAGGCATCGCAACAATATCATCCTCGGTGTTAAGAATTTCACCATTCTCAAGGAGTAAATAATCCTTAGTTAAGATAGATCTGTATTCACTCTTGTCCATTTTAGCAAAGTATAAATCGTAGTAGTTTTTTACGGCTTGTTTTACGGCTTCCTCATTATTCCCTGCCATTACTTTCAGCGTACAAAAAGAAATGAACAACACGATAGTTATGATTTTATTTCTTTGCATTAGTCTTCCTTATTTTCTAATAATTAGACCACAAAAGTGAGAAAAGCTCTCGGTTTTAGACATAGATTTTCATTATTATCCTCTTTTTTAAGATGATCGATCTATCCCAATAAGAATTGTCAGTCTGAAAGTTTATAAATATATTCTTTAATTTCTGTTTGCCGTGTATTAGCAAATCCTTTATCCATTCCGATTTTTACAAAACCGCATTTCTCTAAAACTCCGATTATTATTAATCGATTAATATGTGATGTTGGAATATGGATTGGTTTAATAGAGAAAGCTGCAAATACACGTATTATTCGCAGCTTTATTTTATTTTGCCTTGTGCCCGAAGCAGGACTCGAACCTGTACGGGAGTACTCCCACTAGACCCTGAACCTAGCGCGTCTACCAATTCCGCCATTCGGGCAAATTTGAAATGAACAATGATAAATTAACAATTAAGAATTCGGGTATCAAATTTACAATTTAGCAGTAATTTATCCTAACTTTTTCAACCTCTCTTATCTTTTTACTTTTTACTTTTACCACCCTGTATCCCCTCTTTTATCTTCTTCTTTTTTTATCTTTCCGCCTCCGGAATGTATTTCACAATTCGGCGGCAGGTTCTTCTGATTAATAATATCGGTATATACCTCGGGACAACCGGAAGTTGCGAGCCTTGTATCGCCAAGATCCATCGTGGTTTTGCAGAACTCCATAGAAACTACACCCGGAGCCAGCTCAAAATACTTTAGCGGGAGGTTCAGCTTTTTATATACACCTTCCATAAATATACCCCATATAGGTAATGCAGCCTTTGCTCCCTGTCCGTACCAGTTTGTAAACTTAACTCTGTGATCGTCGAATCCAACCCACACACCGGCTGCCAGCTGAGGCGTAAATCCTACAAACCATGCATCGGCATAATCCTGCGTTGTACCGGTTTTACCGGCGGCAGGATATTGAAAATATCTTCTTAATCCCGCACCTGTTCCGTAATTAACTACGTCCTGCATCATATCTGTAACTATTGATGCTGTCTGCGGTGAAATTGCTTCTGTATATTCCGGGGCAAATTCAGCTATTAAGATCCCGTTATGATCTTCAATTCTTAGAATCGAAATAGGTTCAACGTGCACACCTTTGTCTGCGAGCGTGCCATATGCCGACGTCAGCTCCAGGGGAGACACTTCTGAAGTGCCGAGCGCTATTGAAGGATAAGGACTAACATCAGATGTTATCCCCATCTTATGTGCAAACTTCACAACCTGTGCAGGGGGAGCAATATCGCTTATCGTCATCCTTCCCGCAATAACGTTTATTGAATGAGCAAGGGCTTCCCGCAAACTTATATAACCGCCGTATTCGTCACCTGCATTAGAAGGTGACCATCCTTTATAATCGAATTTCTGATTAAGCAACGTATACGCAGGGAAATATCCGTTATCGATTGCCGTAGTGTAAACAAATGGTTTAAAGGCTGATCCCGGCTGCCTTTTTATACCTGTAACGTGATTTAGTCCCCTCCCAAAATTCTGATTTTGTCCCCCTACCATCGCCCTGATCTGGCCATTGGACGGATCGATAACAACAAAACCGACCTGGATCTTTGTTGCCTCCTTTTTTACCGAATCAACAAACGATTCACTGCTCTTCATCCTGTTATAAATTGAGGCCCTCTGTTCCTTCGAAGTACCTTTCTTGTACTCGGGAGAATCCTTTATAGCTCGGTCCAGAAGACTCGCCAGGAGACTCTTATTTTTGCTCCAGCTCCAGTTTTTATCAAAAAGCTTCTGATATTCCTCCAGATGTTTTTCACTAGCTTTGTTGGCTATTTTCTGCATTCTCATATCGACAGTGGTATAGATATTAAGTCCGTCTCTATATAGATCGTAGCCATACTTATTGGCCATCGCCATCATCTGCTGCCTTACATATTCCATAAAATGTGGTGCTTCAGATTTAATCCCCCCTATCTTCTCTTTTGTAAGAACAATAGGCTGCTGTTTAAGCTCCTGATACTTTTCCTCACCAAGATAACCGACGTCTACCATATTGGCCATAACCAGATTTCTCCTGGCCATCGCATTATCGTAATGATCGACCGGATCATAATTGGCAGATGATTTAAGAAGTGCAACAAAAAGAGCAGATTCGGGAATTGTCAGTTCAGAAGCATCTTTTCCGAAATATTCCTTGGCTGCGGATTCAATACCATAGGCGCCTTTACCAAAATATGAAACATTCAGGTACAATTCGAGAATTTCGTTTTTTGTATAAGTCTTTTCTATCTGGATAGCAGTGATCCACTCTCTTATTTTTCTTACTCCTGTTTCAAAGATATTCTCATTCCTGCTTTTCAGCTTGTAAAGATTTTTCGCCAGCTGCTGGGTTATCGTACTAGCACCTTCACGGGAGAAAGTAAAAACGTTTTTAACCATTGCTTTAGCAAAACGGGATAAATCCACACCCCAGTGATCATAAAATCTTCTGTCCTCTGTAGCAATCAGAGCTTCGATCAGGGGTTTTGGAATGCTGTCGATATCGGTTTCAACCCTGTTCTCAATGAAAAACTGACCCAGTACATCACCATCTACAGTATAAACCTTGCTGGCAAGAACAGGCCTGGGGTTCTCAAGTTCCTCAAGCGAGGGAAGTCCGCTGAAAATAAACACTGCAAAGGATAAAAAGAGAACAAGAATGATTCCGCCCGCTATCAGTTTATTACGCTGAGCGTTAGGGCTTCTTTTCTTTTTTTATTCCGGTATTTCGGATCACTGAAATATTTTTTCATATCAGAATCTGAATATTTCTTTTTTGCCATTTCTTATTTCCAGTCTACAATTTCAAATTTATTGCTACGGTATATTCCGTAACATGGAGCATCGAGCCAGGAGCCAAGGTTAATGTAAGTTCCGTTTTTATATTTTTCAAATTGCCTTTTGTGAAGATGTCCGAATATCACATAATCAAAACCTGCATCAATTTTCCTGCAGGCCGCTTCATATAAACCGTCTATCTCACCGTAGTTCTTTTTTGATGTATACTCCCGACTCGTTTGACTTGTGCCGCTGGCAATTGCTATACCGATATCAGGATGAACCCATGAATACAAAGTCTGCAGTGTTTTGTTCCGCATTATTTTCTTGAGTACGTTATATCCCATATCGTTCTTTACTAGCCCGTCGCCATGCCCTATAAAAAATTTCCTCCCGCTTAATTCTCTTTCGATCGGATCATGGTACATAATAGCTCCGATTTCCTTCTCAAAGAAATCGCCATGCATAAAGTCGTGATTGCCAATAAAATAATGGACCTTTATCCCGGCTTCTGTAATATCCTGCAATGCGGTCAATGTTCTGAAATACCCTTTCTGATACACTCTCTTATACTCAAACCAGTAATCAAACAGATCTCCGACAATAAATAGTTCTGCGGCCTCACTTTTCGCAAATTCGAGAAAGCGAACCAGCAGTCTTTCTTTTTTGTCCTCTATTTCCCTGGATCTTAGACCGAGGTGGATATCAGATATGAATAGGTATGAATCTTTCACTAATGCCAAAAATGGTTATTTATAAATTTAATGAATGACACTCTGAAAGTAAAAACCAAATTTGAGCACCTTATTTGGAACTATTTGCAGTTCATATAAAATGAATTAACTGGTATTATAAACGTATTCAGAACGTTTCCAGAACGTATTCAGAACGTTTTCAGATCGAATATGGACCGTGGTTGGAAATTATTTGGAATGTTTCAGGGCAATATTGATTCCTGATTGAAAATTGATCGAATACAAAAAGAGTGTTAAAACCAGGACAGAAAATAGACAGGTAAATTCAGTCTGCCTGAAATGCCCGCACTATTTACCTTTTAAGCTGAAATAAACAAGGAGATGATTGTCCGGGTCTGGAATCACTTCCGAAGGGGCAAAGTCAAGAATAAAACTATATTCCCCGCTATTACCGGTCAGACTTATTTTTTGACGCTTTGTTTCACCGGTTTCAGATTTAAATTCGAATTCAATCGGCAGGTTATAATCATTATATCCTTTTTCAGTCTGTTCAAGCCCGAGGGCGACATTATATTTTCCGGAGTTACTTTCAGTTTCCCAGTTGTAATCTATTTGCGGGATGTTATTCCCAACAAAAACCCATTGCTTAAAGAACTGGCCAAGGTTTCTTCCCGAGGTTTCTTCACATACGTCTTTAAAATCATCCGTAGAAGCATTTTTATATTTAAATTTCTGATAATAATTGCGGAGAGTTCTGAAAAAAGCGTCATCGCCTATCTCCCATCTCAGCATATTCAGAACCCAGGCCCCTTTATCATAAACGAGTGAACTGAAAAGATCGTCGCCCGGATTATAAAGCGTACCAGAAAAACTTTCATCAAATTTACTCATCATAGATGAACGGAGAGCATTCTCTCCCGCAAGGTGCTCAGAATAAAGAGCTTCACAATAAGTCGCAAATCCTTCATTAAGCCAGATATCTTTCCAGGTGGCGGGACCAACTGCATCCCCGAACCACTGGTGAGCAAGTTCGTGTACATACACATCGGTAAAAAATCTTCTGCCGCTCACGAAATTGGAACCGATTCCGGTTAAAGTTTGATGCTCCATTGCCCCAAGCTGCCAAAGGAATTCTGCCACTCCATATTTCTCTCTGATAAAAGGATATTCCCCGAATGTCTTCGAGAAGAAATCAATCATTTCCGGATGCCCGCCGAAATCAATTTTTGCATTTTCGACGTCTTCCGGGAAAGCATAATACTCAACAGGCATGGTATCCTTTTTATCCTGCGAAACGTAAGTATCAGTAAAGCTATTATAGACAGATGAATAAAGGCAGATAAGATATGTTGAGATGGGGTACAGCGTTTTCCAGTGATATGTCCTCCTCGACCCTTCTGTTGTTTTGTCCATTAAGATACCGTTAGATGCGGAGACATAGGCGGTATCATTGGTAATGGATATGTCAAGCAGCGCTTTGTCCGAAGGAAGATCATTGCAGGGGAACCAGGTTGAGGCATAGCTTGGTTCACTTAAATTGTAAACAATCCAGTGTCCATATTTCTTTCCGAAACTAAAGGAGCCAAGCCCCCTTCTTTCCGGTTTGCCCTCATATTTAATTTCAATATTAAAAGTATCAGGGAGAGCCGCTGCTGGTGTCTCAATTTTTAGCCTGGTATCTTTATTCTCATACTTTACGGGTTTTCCATCAACCAGCAGGGATGATACAGTCATATTGTCGTAGAGGTTCAGGTCAATTTCCTTAAGGTTCTGATCTCTCAGAGTTGCTTTAATAACCACCTCTCCTTTCAGAAGCTGATCTTCCGGATAAAGATCAAGGTTAATTTCATAGTGCAGAACATCAAGCTGATACTGAGTATCCGAAATATACCCGGCCGGTACAGATACAGGGGGTGCAGTGAATAGCTTATTCTTTATTTTAGTCCCGTTCTCCAGGGAAGCTCTTATGCTCTGCTGAATCGGGGAGAGGCCGAAATACCAGCCTGCAGCGAAGAATGCAATAAACAGAATCCCTGAAATTAGTTTTGTTCGATTATTCTTTCTTCCCGAAGTTTTTATATCCTGACTATTTACAGCAGCTAGTGAAAGTGACTTGTCTAACATAATGAGTAATTTCTTTACTTATAAATAAAATTAACAATTTCCTTAATTGCCAATCAAATCATAATTGGATATATTAAATGACGTTACATTCTAAAATATGAGGGTCATTAGTTTATGACATTTCCTGGATCTTCAATTCTTCGCGATACAGTTACCATGCTGCTGGCCGGAGGACAGGGAGAAAGACTTTATCCATTAACCCAGCCAAGAAGTAAGCCTGCAGTACCTTTTGGAGGAAAATACAGAATCATTGACTTCGCATTATCAAACTGCCTTAACTCAGGCCTCAGAAGAATCTACGTCTTAACTCAGTATAAGTCTGATTCTCTGAATCAGCATCTCTACGAGGCATGGAGTATTTTCAATCCCGAGCTGGGCGAATTCATTTACAACATCCCTCCCCAGCGGAAGCTTAACAATGACTGGTACCTGGGAACGGCGAATGCAATATATCAAAATATGAATCTATTTTCTGCTGATAAAAGGGCCAAATGGGTTCTTGTATTAAGCGGGGACCACATTTATAAGATGGATTATCTGAAAATGCTGCAGTATCATGTGGATACAAAGGCTGCCATGTCCATAGCATGCATTGATGTACCTAAAGATGAAGCCCACAGGTTCGGGATTGTTGGTGTTGATGAAAACTATCACGTTCAGTCATTTATAGAAAAACCGCCGAATCCTCCGGAAATACCGGACAAACCCGGGTTTTCGTTTATAAATATGGGAATATATGTCTTTAACGGTGATATACTCCGTGAAGTCCTCATTGATATGGAAAATAAAAAGATTAAAAATAATGATTTCGGGCACGATGTAATTCCTTATATGGTGAAGGGAGAAAAGGATGTTCTGGCCTATCCGTTCCATGATGAAAATAAAAAGCAGAAGCCCTACTGGAAGGATATAGGAACAATTGACAGTTACTATGAGGCAAGTATGGACCTTATCAGTGTTACCCCGGAATTTAATATGTATGATCAGACCTGGCCGATGAGAACTTACCAGTACCAGTTCCCGCCTGCAAAGACGGTCTCCCACGAAGGAGAACGCGTGGGAAGAACATTGAACTCACTTATATGTGACGGCTCAATAGTCTCAGGAGGACTGGTTGAAAGGTCGCTGCTCGGGCCTAATGTGAAGGTAAACAGCTACACCTACATTACTGATTCTATTTTGATGAATAATTGCAACATCGGACGCCACGCAAGGATCCGCAGGGCGATAATCGATAAAAATGTAATCGTTCCCGAAGGATATGAAATTGGTTTCGATCTGGAAGGAGATAAGAAGAAGTTCACCGTTACTGAAAGCGGGATCGTCGTAATTGCCAAGAACCAGGCTCTTCCGGCATAAGGCACCTGTATCATTCTAATTCAGAGGAGACAAGATCAGTTTGAAACTGGAATTCAATTTTAAACAATCCGGGGTAATTCCTTACCGAAAAAATAATGGCATCCTCGAGATCCTTCTGATTACGTCTATTAAGAAAAAAAAGTGGATAATTCCTAAAGGATATATAGAGTTCAATCTTTCCCCATTTGAATCAGCAAAAAAAGAAGCATTTGAAGAAGCGGGAATAATAGGGTCAAACGAAACTATAGAGCTTGGAATTGTGGAATTGAAAAAGGGAATCGGGGTTACACGTATGAAAATATTTTCAATGGAGGTAATTAAAACTCTAGATGACTACCCCGAAAAAAATCTTCGAAAAAGAAAATGGTTTAGTACAGAGGAAGCATCTTCAAAGGTCGCCATTCCTGAAATACCACGTATGATATCTTCTCTGCAAAATAATATTAAGTAGATTCCTCCTCATCAATCAGCCTTCTTATCACTTCCCTGATAGTATCAAATTCATAACCCTTTGAAAACAGGTAGCTGTAGAGTTTAGCAGACAATACTCTTCTGTCGTAATTCCGCCCTGACAAAGCCTTTAATTTTTTTTGGGCCAGGGCTTCAGCATTCTCCGAAGATGAAAACTCCTCTTCACTCAGTATTTTATCAATAATTTCTGCTGCGATACCTTTTCTGTATAATTCAGATTTTATCTTATTTTTACCCCACGACTTTAATCTTACCTTTTCTTCGGTATACTGCCTTCCGAATTCATAGTCATCAAGGAAATTTTTCTCTCCGAGATAGTCAAGAACTTCTGTGATGAGTTCTTTATCATATTTTTTCTTTAATAGTTTAAGCTTTAATTCATGATAGGAATGCAGCCGTCTGCCCAGAAAATCGAAAGCTTTTTTCTTTATGAAATATTTCTGATTCTCTCTGATTAAAAAAGAAAAACCGTCTTCAGATATTTCCATATCTTTCCTCAGACGGTTTTGTAAAAATACTTCGTATGAAAGATAAAGTTTTTCCTGGTTGTCGAGATAGACAATTACATTTTCATCATCTTTCTTAACCACCCTCTCAATCTTCATCAACTATTTGGCAGCTTTTTTCTCTTTTCCTGCAGACTTATCTTTACCGTTGCTGGTTTCCTCTTCGGGTTTGCTGAACTTAATGTTAAGCTTTTCCTTCACCTGGTTTTCAAGTTTCTTATACATTTCATTGTCTTCTATCAGTTTCTGCCTGAACTGTTCCCTTCCCTGGAACCGATCCTCATCAAAGGTAAACCAGGCACCGCTCTTCTTCACCAACCCCAGGTTTGTTGAAAGATCAAGGAGATCACCGGATTTGCTTATTCCCTCATTATAAAGGATATCGAATTCAACTTCCTTAAACGGAGGGGCAACCTTGCTCTTAACAATTTTAACCTTGGTCCGGTTGCCTATAACGTCAGTTCCATCTTTTATGGCCGCAATTCTTCTGATATCAAGACGTAAAGACGCGTAAAACTTAAGGGCATTACCGCCGGTTGTGGTCTCAGGATTTCCAAACATAACACCGATTTTACTTCTAAGCTGGTTAATGAATACCACAGCTGTTTTCGATTTAGAGATAGCTCCTGTTAATTTTCTCAGTGCCTGCGACATAAGTCTTGCCTGCACCGCCATAGTTGCATCTCCCATCTCTCCTTCAATTTCAGAACGAGGTACAAGGGCGGCAACCGAGTCTATCACTATTATATCAAGGGCATTACTTCTTACAAGTGTATCGGTTATTTCAAGAGCCTGCTCGCCGAAATCCGGCTGCGAAATCAGCAGATTGGCTGTGTCAACACCAAGGCGTTTTGCATAGTTTACATCAAGAGCATGCTCGCATCAATGAATGCTGCCAGTCCTCCGGTTTTCTGCGCCTCAGCGATTATATGAAGACACAGGGTTGTTTTACCGCTTGACTCAGGGCCGTAAATTTCAGTTACCCTTCCGCGCGGAATGCCTCCGATTCCAAGAGCAACATCAAGTGATAATGCACCCGTAGGGATAGACTCAACCGGGTTTATAACACCGTCGCCGAGTTTCATTATCGCGCCCTTACCGTAAGTCCTTTCTATACTCGTTATTGCATCTTCTATTATTTTGAGTTTTTGTTCTCTGTCTGAACTCATTTTTCCTCCATTAATTTAAACTTTTTGATTACGGTATATTTAGATGATTCAGGTAGTAATTCACTTTTTACCAGCAAAATACAATCTGAGTTAAAATTAATCTCCGGAATTATAAAGCTATTGAATTTTGCAACCAGATGTTCCGGAAACCTCTTTTTAATCCTAAGGAGGGTTAAATGCGGTTTATACTTTCTGCCCTCTACCGCTATATCAAATTTAGATAAATTTTCGTTTATCTGCTCAACAATATTAAATAAAATCGTATCGACCCACAACCCGATCCATAGAATCTGAGGGATACCGTGTTTGAAAAAAAAACCAAATTTTGTAAGTCTGCAGCTTATTTTTGCATATTGATCAAGGAAACTCAAAGATTCAGTAATTGGTTCGAGGAGTTCGTCTTTAACATCTCCTATAAACTTAAGGGTCAAATGAAGCTTCCCGAAGGGTTCCCATTTAAGATCCGAATTCTCGCCGATTACTTTCTTTCTGAGCTCTTTAATCCTTTCCTTAATTTCTTCAGGAATTTCAAGGGCAACAAAAAGTCTAGTCATCTGCTATCCCGAGGAGATGCCTGCGGAGCATATCAAGTGCCGCCTGTGCCGCACGCTGTTTATTTAATAGTCTTTCATCTCCGAACTGAAATTCTTTGGCAGTACAAACTTTCTCATCGCATATACCGATGTAAACAAGACCGACAGGTTTGTCTGCTGTAGCCCCGGTTGGTCCCATAATTCCTGTGGTCGACAATCCGAGGTCTGTTCCACTTATTGACTTAACACCCTCAGCCATTTGACGGGCAACTTCAATACTCACCGCGCCGTGATCAACAATCATATCCTCATTTACTTTAAGTATCTCTACCTTGGCTGCGTTACTGTAAGATACTACCCCTCTCTCAAAGTATGCACTGCTTCCGCTCACATTGGTAAGCATATCTGAAACCAATCCACCGGTACATGACTCAGCCACCGCCAGAGTCAATCCGCGTTCCTTCAATATTTTTCCAATTACTTCTTCAAGTGATTCATTCTCTTTACCATAGATGTAGCGGCCTGCTTTACTTCTTATTTTCTGCTCGATCTCGCTTATCTTGTTCTGAGCTTCCTCTTCTGAATTTCCATCTGAGGTTATCCTTAGTCTCACACCAAACTGGCTCGGCAGAAAAGCAAGCTTTGAACCGCCAAGGAGTTCATTAAGATCACCCAGCTTTTCAAATAAGGTTGATTCTGCTATGCCTGTAGTAAGAAGTGTTTTTCTGACGGTAATAATTTCAGGTTCACCCATCTTTTCTTTAAGTGAGGGAACCACATACGATTCCATCATTTCCCTCATCTCAAACGGAACGCCCGGCATTGCCACGAATATTTTATCTTCCTTCTCTATCCATACTCCGGGAGCAGTACCCAATGAATTTCTGATGACATTTGCAATTTTCGGAACAAGGGCCTGTCCTTCATTAATTTTGGTAATTTTCCTGCCCCGTTTTCTAAAGAGCGATTTAATATCTTCAAGAACTTCGGTATTCTTTACCAGTTCAGTGTTAAAGAAGTTAACTATACACTTGCGTGTAATATCATCGTGAGTAGGACCAAGTCCGCCGGTAACAATCACAAGATCATTTTCATCCCATGCTTTGCTGAACTCATTTACAATATCTGATTCAGTATCAGCCACGACGGATGTCCTTATTACATTAATATTATTTTCAATAAGTCTGCTGCCTATAAATGCAGCATTCGTGTTAAGCACCTGCCCTATCAGAATTTCATCACCAACAGTAATGATTTGAGCATTCATTCGGTAAACTTTCAATATTTATTATTATAGAGAACCGTAAACTAATATAAAAAGATGTACCAATAATAAAACATAAATACTGCTTATTATATCATCTATCATTATTCCCAGGCCGCCCTCAAGTTTTTCGAATTTCCTTGCGGGAAACGGTTTAACGATATCAAAGAGACGCCAAACGAGGAATATTAAAACGGAAACCCAGAGAATTTTCGGTAAAAACAACAGCGAGATCCACATTCCTACAATCTCATCAATAGTGCATTCTGAAGGATCTTTTCCATAAACCTTCTCAAACTTGGTCCCTACATATATACCGTAAAAACTAAAAACAATAATTGCGGGTATGAGGATAGCCGGGTTCTCAAATCCGGGGATATAATATATCAATAATCCGGCAAGGCTTCCGAAAGTTCCGCTTGCAAAGGGAATATATCCAGTATAAAATCCCGAGCCAAAAAGCTTGTTAAAGAAGTTAAGCTTCATTGCTGAATAATTCCTTTATAAGTCTCCGGTTCTTATAGATGTAAGTCACTCCCGAATGGAAGGTGATAGCTGTAATAATCAGCATGCTTATATATACGAAGCTTTCATTCATTAAAGGAACGAATATATCTGTGCCTCCTATAAACCTATCAGCAGAAGTCATACCGATATATGAAATCAATAAATAATAAAGGAATGTCATCTGTATAAATGTCTTCCACTTTGCGTAATAACTTGTCGGGAAAGAAAAATCTTTATATTCTGCATAAGCTCTCAGGGTTGTGATAACCAGGTCGCGCAGGATTATTATAATCACCATCCAGAGGGGAATAATCCGCAGTATTACAAAGCCGATAAAAGCGGCGGATGTTAATATTTTATCCGCCAGGGGATCCCAGAATTTCCCCCAGTTGGTTATATAATTAAACTTCCTTGCAAGCCAGCCGTCGTACCAGTCGGTAAGTGCTGCTATTATATAAATTCCCAGAGAAATCAATTTGAACAGAGGATTGCTGGAAAGAAAGAAAAATAAAAATACAGGTGTTAGAATAATTCTCAGTATTGTTAATTGATTTGGAAGTACCATTTATTCAGCAGTTTCTTCCAAACTCTCCCCGGTCAGCTTTTTAAGTACCTCGAGGTACTTTTCACTGGTTCTGATTATTATTTCATCCGGCAGTATCGGGGCAGGAGGTTTTTTATTAAAATTTATTGACAGAAGATAGTCGCGTACAAATTGTTTGTCATAACTTTCCTGGGCTCTACCTTTTTCATACTTTTCAACCGGCCAGAATCTTGAGGAATCAGGGGTTAAAAGTTCATCTACCAGGATCAGCTTACCGTCGATAATGCCAAACTCCATTTTAGTATCAGCTATAATGATACCTCTTTTAAGGGCGTACTCAGAAGCAGCATTATAGATATCGAGTGCCGCTGATCTGATTTTACTGACAGTTTCCTCTCCGGCAATCTGTATAGCATCATCAGCAGAAATATTTTCGTCGTGAGTGCCTAACTCTGCTTTAGTTGAAGGTGTGAATATCGGCTCGGGCAGTATTTCTGATTCCTCCAGACTTTCAAGCAGTTTGATTCCTGATATTTTACCTGTGGATTTGTAATCATTCCACCCGGAACCGGAAATATAACCCCTTACAATACATTCAATAGGGATTACCTCGGCTTTATTAACAAGCATGGACCGCCCTTCCAGTTCATCCCGGTACTGACTGCATACAGGAGGGAAATCATCTACCGAAGTTGATATCAGGTGATTGGTGATTATATTTCGGGAGAAATCGAACCAGAATTCTGATATTTTGGTAAGTACTTTTCCCTTATTGGGAATTCCCTGCTGCATAATTACATCGAAAGCAGAGAGACGGTCAGTTGAGACAATCAAAAAATGATCGCCCACGTCGTAAATATCCCTGACTTTTCCTTTTTTAACGAGATTTAAGCCGGGTAAACTTGTCTGAAGTATTACTTTGGATTTCATAGGCCTTGAAGTTTGTTAGCAAATATAATTATGCCCGGATGATAATACAATAAATAAGAACCGGAATCCTCCTAAATAAGAAAGTAGAGAAGGAGCAGGATCAACATTATTATTACAATTATGCTGAAAAACTTATTATTTTCCGGAAATTCATATCCGCAGATCGAGCATACCTTAGAATCTGCAGGTATTTGCATTGCACACGACGGGCATTCTTTTTGTTTGCTTTTAGGCAAAGATTTTTCCTGAAACTAATTTAAATTGAAACCATCACATTATATGAAAATATTTAAATATCTGGAACGGAGAATAAAGTGAAAAAACTAATTGTACTTCCTGTCTTATTGATGCTGTTATTTGCCGGATGCAGCAAGAGTGGAACCAGCGATTCCCTGAACTGGAAGACCGATCTTAATGAAGCACTAGCTTCAGCAAAAAAAGAAAATAAAGCAGTACTTATTAATTTTACAGGTTCCGACTGGTGTGTATGGTGTAAAAGGCTGAGCGACGAAGTTTTCTCAAAGAGTGAATTCGAGGATTTCGCCGAAAAAAATCTTGTTCTCGTGAAAATTGATTTCCCGCGAAACATTGAACAGTCAAATGCAACAAAATATTACAATCAGCAGCTGGCCGATTTATACGGCGTGGAAGGATTTCCAACTATCATACTTCTTGATAAGGATGGCAGAGGGCTTCTGAAGACAGGATATATACAGGGAGGTGTTGAAAATTATATTCAACAGTTAAAACAGTATATGGTACATTCCTGATGTTTGCCTAAATGAGCAAAAAATAGATTGTAAACAGAACCAGAAAAAACGCAAGGGGGATGACATAACGATGCCGTCCCTCGTCTATATAATATTTGTGAACGCAGTCTTCATAAGAATCACAGATTACACACTTATCGTACTTTTCATTACTGCATTTCTGTTCCATTAAACTTCCCACAATAGTGTTAAATTACATTTTAATTTCAGTATTTCTGTTGAGAAATACAACATTTATTTTTATTTAATCGCTTTAGAGGATGCATTTCCCGAAGGTGCCTTCCAGATCAAATATAGCCGGGAAGGCATCTTTCGTTTTCAATCAGAACAGCTATGTTTTTATTCCAATCCACGGTCTTTCAGCATCGGTTCAATCCTGGGTTCGTGTCCGGTAAACTCCTTGTATATTTCATTATAATCGGCTGTAGCTCCCCGGGAAAGAATCATCTTACGGAAACGGTCGCCATTTTCTCTGGTAAGTCCTCCATTGTCTTCAAACCACTGGTAAGCATCATCGTCGAGCATCTCTGACCAGAGGTAAGCATAATAGCCCGCAGCATAACCATTCCCCCAGATATGCATAAAGTAACTCGACCTGTACCTGGGCGGAACAGCAGAAAAATAAAGACTATCCTCTTTAAGACTGGCTGTTTCAAATTCATCTGAATTTTTTTCAGGCTCATTTGCTGAAAGAGTATGCCAGGCCATATCAAGAGCAGCTGCCTCAACAATCTCAGTGAAATCATATCCCTGGTTGAAGAGATTTGCTTTTCTGACCTTATCAACTAGTTCCTGCGGTATCGGTTTACCTGTTTTATAATTTAAAGCATAATTCTGAAGAACTTCAGGGTATAGTGCCCAATGTTCATTAAACTGGGAGGGAAATTCAACAAAATCCCGGGGACGCTGGTTCCTGACAAACTTGGATATTCCTGGTCTGCAAAGATACCATGCAGAGCATGTCCGAATCCATGAAAAAGTGTCGTAACATCATCATAACTCAGCAAGGCTGGTTTACCGGGAGCCGGCTTAACAAAGTTTGTAACATTAAATACTACCGGTTTGGTACCAAGCAGCTTCGACTGAACTACAAAATTATCCATCCAGGCTCCGCCCGATTTATTATCCCTCTTGAAATAATCTCCATAAAAAAGAGCCAGCGGTGAACCATCCTTATCATAAACTTCAAAAACCCTTACATCTTTCTGGTAAACCGGGTAATTATGAACTTCTTTGAAAGTGATTCCGTATAGTTTTTGAGCAGCATAGAATACACCTTTTTCAAGAACATTATCGAGTACAAAATATGATTTAATTTCATCCTCATCGAGTTTAAACCTATCCCGGCGGAGTTTTTCCGCGTAATAATTCCAATCCCACGGCTGAAGTTTAATATCTGCACCTGATTGATCAATAAATGACTGGATATCTGCCGCTTCTTTCTTCTCACTGTTAATAGTCGCAGGCACAAGTCTATCGAGGAAATCCTGTACTTTCTCAGGAGTTTTTGCCATCTGATTCTCAAGCACCCATCCCGCATAATTTGAGAATCCTAAAAGGCTGGCTTTGTCAGCGCGAATTTTTGCTATCCGTTCTATCAATTTTCTGGTGTCATTGCTGTCATTTTTCTCAGCACGGTTCCAGGAATTTTTGAAAAGTTTTTCCCTTATAACTCTGTTCTCTAATGATTGTAAAGCCGGCTGCTGAGTTGTGTTCTGCAAAGTAATTAACCATTTGTCAGAAAGTTTCCTGTCCTGCCCAGCCTGGCCGGCAGCGTCGATTTCTGCGGGAGACAATCCTTCAAGTTCAGATTTATCATTAACAACAAGTGCTCCGTCTTTCGTAGCAGCCAGAAGTTTATTAACGAATTTGACTATCAGTGTTGCTTCTTCCTCATTCATTTTTTTCAATTTGGTTTTATCTTCAGGCGACAGCTTCGCTCCTGCATGAACAAACTGATCATAATAGTACTTAACCAGTTTCTCCGATTCATTATCAAGTTTCAGCTCATCCCGTTTCTGATAGATGGTTTCGACTCTATCAAAAAGTTTTGGATTAAGAAATATTGCATCGTGATGAGCAGCCAGCTTCGAAGCTTCCTCCTCCTGAACTTTCTGTAATGCTGGATTAGTATTGGCGCTTGTAATAGCATTAAATACCAAGGTCACCCTGTGCAACAGCTGCCCGCTCTTTTCTAATGCCACCAAAGTGTTTTCGAATGTCGGCGGAGCCGGATTGGTTGCTATCTCCTGAATCTCCTTCAATTGCTGCTTCATTCCTTCTTGCATTGCGGGTTGGTAATCATAGTCATGAATTCTATCAAACTCCGGTGCCTGGAAAGGAAGCTGACTAACGATTAAAAACGGGTTATGTGTGGATGTATCGCTTCTAATACTATCTTTCTCCAATTTATTATACTCTTGTGCGTAATTTATTGACATGAAACTTATTGTAAGCAGAAAAACAATAATTAATTTGTTATTTAAGACCATACCTTTTCTCGTTTTTTTAAGGATATTTCTAAGAAGGAAGTTCCCCGGGAACAGGGCAATCATCCTATTATCATTTAATTTCAGAGGTTTCCGATTCATTTTTCTATTAAAATAATCATTATAAGTTAATAAACAGGTGACGGAAACCGGCAGCAGTTTATTCCTTTAAGCTATTTGAATAAAATACTTTATAGAATAAACCAGCCGGTTCTAAAATAGGTATACTCCATTTAAATATCACCCCCACAACACAGGAAAGACGGTAACCAATGTTTGAATTTGGTGTCATTCCCAATGCAAGCCAAAGTGTACATAGCCAATAGATATTTTTTCCTGGTTTCCGGTTTACCAAAGGGTAATTGCAAACGGAAGAATCTTTGGTGGTTTTACTTCCCCGTAATGTCGTCTCAATCATTACGGGCAATACCGAGGCAACCTTTTGATTCTTTTTCTAGAAAAATATTATTTCTGCGTCAGTTCTTTACGAATTCGACTTAAAGATTGAGGAGTTATGCCGAGATATGATGCGATTTGATTCTGCGGTACCTGTTCCAGAAGCTGGGGATACGTTTTAATAAATTTAAGATATCTTTCCTCTGCAGATGCACTAAGTGAATCAACAATTCTTTGCTGCTTGGCTACGTGATTGGCCTCAATCAGCAGACGAAAGAAGCGTTCCATTTTAGGACAGTTTTCGAGCAATTCATCTCTTGCAGATCTCTCAAGCAAAAGAACTTCAGAATTCTGCAGAGTATCAATATTATAGTTTGCGGGTAAACCGGAAAGGAAACTATTTAAATCAGAAACCCACCAGTCTTCAATTGCAAATTGGAGTATGTGCTCTCCCCCCTTGCTGTCAATTTTATATTCCCGCAGGCAGCCTGAGTTTACAAATCCGATGTACCTGAACACATCGCCTTCATTTAAAAGGAATTGGTGCTTTTTCAACTTCTTAGAGATAAAGAATTTTGTGCAGATATTAAACTCTTCATCTGTAAGAGGAACCTGTTTGTTGATATGTTTTTTTAATAAGTCAAACATATTGAATAGAAGCAGCTATTCTCATTTATTCAACCCTATTGCCATTTTATAGGCCAATGCAGCGTCGGGAAGCGGTGTTAGAGTATCTAATAAAATATTGTAAGTTCCTTTTTCAGATAGTTCGTCAGCAACTTTTTTAATTAAAGCTAAAGTAGCTTTCATCAAACTTGAACCCAGACTTAAACGGGCAACACCTAAATCCTGCAGTTCACTGAACAGATAGGAGGTAATCCTGCCCCAATTCCAGGGTTTGAAAGAATATTAATCGGGGCATTAATTTCCTTAACCAGTGTTGAAATCGTTTCTTTTTCCCATACAGGCTGAACAAATATGCAGTCTGCACCTGCTTCCCGGTATTTATTGCCACGCTTTATTGATTCAGATAATTTTTCCTGTGGCGAACCTGACGAAGTATAAAATGAATCAGTTCTTGCATTAATTACTAAATGAAAGCCCAGTGAATCTGATAATGCACGAATAGCTGATATTCTTTCACAAAATTCCATCTCGTCAATTAATACCGGATTTAAATCAATACTGTCTTCAATGTTTATTCCAACAATTCCTGTTGCAATTATCTTTTTAACCGAATCAATTATTTCATTTAAATTATTTCCATATCCGGCTTCTATATCCACAGTTACCGGAACTTGTACTGCATTTACGATTCCCGTTATAGCTTCAATCATTTCTGACAATTGTATTACCTGGCAGTCAGGATAACCTAAAGAGGCAGCTATTCCCATACTTGTTGTTGCGATTGCTTTATAGCCACATGCTTCTATTAATTTAGAACTTCCGATGTCCCACGAGTTTAACAGAACCAGAATTTCTTTGTCCTGATGAAATTTCAGGAACATTTCAGCTTTTTCTTTTTGAATACTTGAAACCATAATATTGTTCCTTTTTAATGTTTAATATAAATACATCTGACTTCTTATTTAAAGACAATAAAAGCATTCTGGTTATATTTTTCTTTTACAATTCCTCTAGTATTATTCCAGATATATCGTCAATAAGATTCCTAATTCTATCAATAGCTTTTGTTGTGAGTCAACCGAGCAGAACGACTACATTGAACAAGTTTACCAAAACGGAACGATCAACTTCAAATATATAAAATTGCCGAATGCAAAAACTGTAATTGTCTCGTAAATATTTTCTCTTTAATTTATTCATAAACTCAGGAGTCTGTGTCAGGGGAAACTTAGGTAATTTCAGAATAGAGACAATAAAAAATTGAATTTTTCAGTCCATGTTTTATTTTGCAATATTAAGAAAGAGTTTTTAAGGGCATAGCAAGAGAATCCCATTATTTTAGAACGTTTTTATTCTTTAACATTTAAGGTTCTACTTAAAACTGGTTAACAGAGGCTTGCCCCTGCCTCTTGAAAAAGAGTTCAGTCCAGTGGCAGCTTGTCATTGGGTTTTTTATTGACTTCTTACACATTTTAATTGATTCTATCAAAATTTTATAGCAAATTTCAATAAGAAAGTTCTCTCTACTCCGAGAGTGTCAGATACCAGAGTTGGATTACTGTTACTTTCTGAAGAATACAAACCGAATACTCTCCCGAAGCATTGCATTTCTTAATAGAGGGTTAATTATGAGCATTGATCCGTACCCAACGTACGGTCAGGTATACAGGTATCAGCCGTCGTTTTCTCTGCGATTGGGATTTGAAGTGGGGTTTTAAGATGTTTTTCCTATTGAATAAAATATTGAAGCAAAAAAATTTTAAGAGAATAAAAACTACCCCTATTTTATTTTATCTCTTCATTTCAACCGTGCTGTATTTACTTTTAACAATTCATCTATATGCACAAAAATCAGATATCTCTTTCCAGCATTTTGGCGTTAAGGAAGGGATGTCTTCGCAGTGGGTTTCGCCCATCTTTCAGGACCGAACCGGGTATATCTGGTTTGCAACGTTAAACGGTTTAGACCGTTATGACGGTTATATATTTACCACTTATAAATACCCCATAAATACGAAGGTGATTGATGCTTTTCTGCCGGGAACAATAGGAGAAGACGAACAAGGAAATTTATGGATTGTGTCGTATAACGGTGGTATTGAAGAATTTGATCCCCGGACAGAGAAATTTAGAAATTACATCCTTGACCCATCTCAGCCTGCAACCGATTGGAGTAATACGGTTTTAAATGTTTGTTTCGACAGGAATGGTGTGATGTGGGTGGGCACTGGTAATGGCTTGTATAAATTCAACAAAGAGAATGAAACTTTCACAGCATTCAGTCACGATGAAAAAGATCCTTTCAGTCTTGGTCACGATGCAGTTAACGGGATATATGAAGACAGAGCAGGAAATTTGTGGTTAGCTACCGGTGGAGGTCTGGATAAACTAGATAGAGAAACAAATAAATTTTATCACTACTGGTATTATCCAAATAATCAGTATGGTGATCCAGCTACTCGCCAGCATTGGTTATTGGCAATTATAGCGGATGAGAATGGTACATTATGGATCGGTGCGGAAGCCGGATTGTTAAAATTTGATATTAAGAAAGAAAAGTATTCGTTTTACCCTCACAATTCGATTTTATCTCTGTGTGAGGATAATTCGGGAAAGATATGGCTTGGTACCTTCAGAGGACTTGATGTTTTTAACAGGCAAACCGAAACTTTTACTAATTATAGTCATGAAGATAATAACCCACAAAGCATAAGCAGCGACTATATTTACGACCTAATGATAGATAGGGCAAATTCATTATGGATAACTACACAAACTGGAGGTGTGAATAAGCTAGATTATCCCGGATCATTATTCATTAGCTACAAAAGTAAACCTCAAGATAAAACAGGATTATCATTGAATGAGGTTGTCGGTTTGTATGAAGACAACGAAGGCAGAATACAGATTGGGACATCAAAGGGAATAGGAACGCTGGATTCAAAAAATGGTACGATCGTTAAAAAGAACGATATCCGTTTGATTTGGAGTGACCGTGATATAAATGGTAATACTGTAGTTGCACCAGTTTCCGGCGGATTATACAAATTAAATAATGATAATTCATGGACTTGCTATTTAGATTCAGTAAACGCAACTCTGTCAGAATTTATTGGGGCTCATTATCTTATGAGTGCTGATCATCTCTGGATAGGCTGCTATTCCGGAGATCTTTATTTATTCACTCCACGGACCAAAGAAAGAAAACAGATCTATAACATAAAGAGTGGAAATTTTTGGAATATATATGAAGACTCTTTCGGATTAGTCTGGTTTGGGGGATGGTCGACAGGTATCTTTTGTTATGATACCCGGAAAAATTCAATCACTGAATATCAGTCTGATCCAAAAGATTCTTCAACTATAATTGACAACACTTTTGTTTCTTATTGTGAAGATAAAAACCAAACACTGTGGTTGGGATGCTATGCCGGACTAGTCAGGTTTAACCGTTCAGAGAAAAACTTTACCCGCTTTTACGGGAGTAATGGATTTTTCAACAACGGCGTAAAAAAGATACTTGAAGACGGAAGTGGAAAACTATGGATGAGCTCTTTAAAGGGAATTGCGAAATTCGATCCAATTACAGAAAAATTTAATTACTATTATGCTAACAGTTATTTCCCGGATATTGAATTTTCGATAGGAATTGGATGCAAAACAAATAAAGAGGAAATGTACTTCGGTGGTCTGAATGGATTTGTCAGATTCCAGCATGATAGTATTAAAGAAGAAACTTTTATTCCACCAATTGTAATAACTTCATTTAAAAGTTCGAAAAACCATTTCCCTTCGGTAAAGAAATAGAACTCTCTCATTCAGATAATTTCATATCATTCGAATTCGCTGCGTTAAATTATATAAATAGTGCAGAGAATCAGTATGCTTATAAAATGGAAGGAATAGATAAAGACTGGGTTTACTGCGGAACGCGTCGATATGCTTCATATCCAAATATGTTGCCGGGAGAATATATTTTCAGAGTTAAGGGCTCTACAGGTAATCGCGTATGGAATGAAGCCGGAACATCAATAAGAGTGATTATACTACCGCCCTGGTGGAAAACATGGTGGGCTTATATTCTCTACACATTAGCTATTCTTTCAGTATTTATTATGTCAACTGGATTTTACCTAAATCGGCAAAGATTAAGACAACAGTTAGTATTAGAATCAGAGCACGCCGGTAAACTTGAAGAAGTTGCAAAGATGAAGTCTGATTTTTTTGCCAATATTTCACACGAGTTCAGAACACCTCTTACTTTGATAATGGGTCCTGTAAAACAGATAATTGAAAGGACTAAGGAAGATAAAACGAGAGATGAGCTGAAAGTTGTGCACAAGAATGCAAACAGGCTATTGAATCTTGTAAACCAATTGCTCGATATCTCCAGGGTTGAATCCGGTAATATGAAGCTGCAGGCTTCTCCTCAAAATATAATTTCTCTGGTAAAAGCTCTGCTGCAGTCATTCAGTTCTTACGCTGAGAGGAAGAGAATTACCTTAAAATTCAGTTCGTCAGAAAATGAACTAAATGCATACATCGACAGGGATAAGATGGAGAAGATAATTACCAACGTTCTTTCGAATGCATTTAAGTTTACACCTGAAGGCGGTAGAATTGAAGTAAGCGTCGTTACGGATGAAAAGTATTTTGATATAAATATAAGCGATACCGGTGTCGGGATTCCCGAAGCCCAGAAATCAAAAATCTTTGATCGGTTCTACCAGGTTGACGGAAGCCATACAAGGAAACAGGAAGGAACAGGAATCGGATTATCATTGACAAAAGAATTAGTTGAATTACATAAGGGAAAAATTGAAGTGGAAAGTAAGGAAGGAAAGGGAACGACATTTACAATCCGCATTCCTCTCGGGAAAACACATTTAAAACCCGATGAAATGTGCATGGAAATAACAGAACGTGAGAAAGAATACGAAAGAGATTTGATCGATCTTGAGTCGATAGAACTAACTGATAAAAAAGACAATTCAAAATATGAAAGCAATCTTCACGGACAATCAGAACTGCCGGTTGTATTGATTGTTGAAGATAATTCTGATATAAGAAATTACATAAAAAATAACCTGGAAATTGATTATAGAATACTGGAAGCCGTTGATGGTGAAGATGGCTGGAACAGATCCATAGATCATTTACCAGATTTAATTATCAGCGATGTAATGATGCCGAAGATGGATGGATTCAGGCTTTGCGACAAACTTAAAACAGATGAAAGAACAAGTCACATACCCATAATACTGCTTACCGCAAAGGCAGCACTCCAGGATAAGATAGATGGATTTGACACGGGTGCAGATGACTATATAATGAAACCCTTTGAGTCGGATGAATTGAAAGCCAGAGTTAAAAATCTAATAGAACAAAGAAATAGAATTCACGAGCATTTCAAAAAGAATGGGTTGTTTGAATTAGAGTGGAAAAAGATTACCCCTGTTGATCAAAAAATCTTAAAGAAGCTATTTGAAACTATTAATCAGAATATTTCAGATACTTCACTAAGTGTAGAATTCCTGGTTGATAAATTATCGTTAAGCCGTTCGGTTCTGCATCGAAAAGTTGTTTCTCTAGTGGGTGAAACACCCGGTGATTTAATCAGAAGGATAAGACTTACAAGAGCTGCTGACCTTATTAAACAAAAGTTTGGAAATCTGTCAGAAATAGCACTCGAGGTAGGATTTAGCAATCCGGCACATTTCTCCGAAAGTTTTAAGAAACAGTATGGCGTTTCTCCCTCACAATACCAGCAGAAATATACCCCCAGTTAACAATCATATCATTGTTTTTTTTCAGGTTGACAGAAATACGGAAGTAATTGACAGAAATCGGGTAGAAAACCCATCCCCTGAAAATTATAATACCACCAGCAAAAAATTCATCCTTCCTGAATTAAAACGGAAGGTAATAATTAATTAAAAGCTGCTTGTTTTAAACAGGCAAAATGGAGGTGTTCTTATGACTGCAACAAAGTTTTTTATAGCTCTTCTTGTTCTCGTCGGACTTACGCTGGTAAGCTGTTCAGATAAACAGCAATCTACAGTTGCTCCTACAGATCAGGGATCCCTGGAAAAAGTGACTATTACCAATTTTACCTTCGGTCATGTTCCCATTGGACTAACAGGTGAAGGTGATGTAAAATTAGTTGGAGGAAACTGGATTTTGAAGGACTTTGGTGTAATTGAACAATTTACCTCATTCGATCCACTTGGAGCGGGAACTGCGACCCACTATCTAAGTGCTACATTCGACGCTGTTACTGGCGAGGGACCCGTGCATGGGTCGTTCACATTGACACCTGACGCAAATGCTGGCGGTGGAGTATGGGAAGGTACTTACACCGGATACAGGAGTAAAATGCCTGGTAGTGATACATTGTTTGTTCTCCCCTTACAGATAGTTGGACATGGAAGAGGTGGAACGATTGAAGGTATGCAAATGAGGGAAAATAGCATCCTCACCGCTTGGGGTACACCACCCGTGGGCTGGTATGGTTCGGGCGATGGTTTCTATAAATCTCATGATTAATATTCATTTAACCTTCGGGCGAACCTGTCGTATTTGGCATGCTAACCCCGAAGGTTGAATAAAATAATATAGACGAGGAGTCGTTAATGAATGCACTTGAAAATACAGTCGTAGACAATTTAACCCCGTCAGAATTTTATTTAAGCAGGAATTTCCCTGATCCGTTCAGAGAAAAAACAACGATAAAATATTGTATTGCATACAAAACAAGAGTGAGGCTGGAAGTTTTGAATTATGAAGGTAAGCTGATTAAAAAAATACTGGATGATGAAAAGGATGCCGGCACGTATGAATTAATTTGGAAAGCAGGGGACCTGCCATGCGGGATTTATTTATATCGCTTGAAGGCAGGTTCCTTTGTGGAGATAAAAAAAATGGAATTAGTGAAATAAATTTTATAGGAGGGCTCAAATGAAAAGATTATTGCAAACTTTGTTTTTCGTTTTGCTGATAACGCAAATATGTTTTGCACAGTGGATTCGCCAAAGCCCTCTTCCAAATGTGGAGTCGATATCGGATATCTGTTCCATTAATATGAATACCTGGTTAGCGGTTGGTGGTAATTGGAATGGTTCGAATTACGAGGCAAAAATACTTATATCCCATGATGGAGGAGAAAGTTGGATTAGCAAGTTAGACGGAACAACTGGGTGGCTCCGTGCGGCTTGTTTTACAAATGAAAATATAGGCACAGTTGTAGGAGGCGATTTAATCCTTAGAACAATAGATGGCGGAAATAATTGGTTTAATTATTCAAGTGGGGTTTCCAATAATCTTTCTGATGTTTTCTTTATTGATTCAAATAATGGATTTGCTGTTGGTCATGGATGGATTGGTGGAAATGCTGGAGGGATAATTCTTAGAACCACAGATGGCGGAAATAGTTGGAGTAGTCAGATAAGTGATTCGTACAATCTTTTTGGTGTTTGTTTTACTGATTCAAATAATGGAACCTCTGTTGGCTATGGTTTGAATGGTGAAGGTGTAATCCTAAGAACAACAGATGGAGGTGAAAACTGGAATAGACAGTTGAGTGTTGCAAATCGCTATCTTTTGGGTGTTTCTTTTACGAATGCAAATACCGGAATGGTTGTTGGTGCTGGTGGTACAATCCTTAGAACAACAGATGGTGGGGACAACTGGGTTGCTCAATATGCTGATGCCACTATTTCTCTTTTCGGAGTTTGTTTTACAGATCCAAATAATGGAGTTGCCGTTGGTGGCGGACCGTCATCTAATGATGGTATTATCCTCAAAACAACAGATGGTGGCAACAATTGGATAAGTAAGTCTAATGGCATAACAAGCATTCTTAGCGGTGTTTGCTTTGCAGATGCAAACAATGGAATTGCTGTTGGTGGTATTTTAAGTCCAGCAGCAATCCTCAAGACGACAGATGGTGGAAATAACTGGGTAAGCAAAATTAGGGGAACAACAGGTTATCTCTTGGATGTTTGTTTTATAGATGCAAATAACGGGACGGTTGTTGGAGATGGTGAAAGCGGCGGAATAATATTAAGAACAACAGATGGAGGTAATAGTTGGATAAAACAGTTAAGTAAACCATCCTCTGAGTTTAGAGGAGTTTTCTTTACAGATGCTAATAATGGGACAGTAGTGGGGTACAGTTATGATAATTTAAATGCTGGTGGCATTATCCTAAAAACAACAGATGCAGGTAATATTTGGATAAGTCAACCAAGTGGAACGACACACGCACTTTATGCAGTTTGTTTTACTGATCAAAATATAGGAACAGCTGTTGGCGAGAATGGTACTATCCTTCGAACAACAGATGGAGGCAATAATTGGATAACGCAGCCAAGCCCTATTAGCAGTACACAAATTAATCTTTATGATGTTTGTTTTATCGATACTTTTAACGGCACTGCAGTTGGTGGTGGTTATGATGGTGAAAACAGTACAGGTATAATCCTAAGAACAACGGATGGGGGGGAAAACTGGGTCAGTCAGTCAACTGGCACAAATATTCTATTTTATGGAGTTTGTTTTACGGATATAAATACTGGATATATTGGCGGTGAATGCTCGATTTTCAAAACAACGGATGGGGGAAATAATTGGGTTCAACAATTAAGTGTACCGATAAACTCTTCGCTTAGCGGAGTGTCATTTATAGATGCAAACATCGGAACAGCCGTCGGTGGCGGTATAATGATGGGTGAAGGTATAATACTAAGGACTACAAATGGGGGAAGCAATTGGGATATTCAATACACCGACTATACAGGACTTAGCGCAGTTTCTTTTACTGATGCATATACAGGATGGGCTGTTGGTGGTAGTGGCACCATCCTCCACACAACCAATGGTGGAGTAACATTTGTTGAAGAAGAACAGATCGATGAAGTGCCAATAGAGTTTTTACTTTCACAAAATTATCCAAATCCATTTAACCCAAGCACCAATATTCAGTATGCAGTAAGAAGTAGGCAATTTGCATCCTTAATAGTTTATGACATACTCGGCAACAAAATAGAAACACTCGTCAACGAAGAAAAACCTGCAGGCACTTATGAGTTGAATTGGAATGCAGCAGGTCTTCCAAGCGGGGTTTATTTCTGTCAGATGAGAGCAGGTTCATTCATCCAGACGAAGAAAATGATCCTGCTGCGCTGAATTGAGATTTTTTTAACCCGGCCGCGATGTTGATCTATATCCATTTAGGCTAAAATTAGAATGGATTGTGAATATTAGGTTAGAAATAAAAAAGGCTGTTGTTTAACAGCCTGTAGGAAGTGGGCAGAGACGGAATCGAACCGCCGACACAAGGATTTTCAGTCCTTTGCTCTACCGACTGAGCTATCTGCCCTTCAAAATTTTGAAGAACAAAAATAATTATTTCCCGTTAAATCTCAAAAATTAATATGGGATTATTTTATTCTACGGTAACGCTTTTTGCTAGGTTCCTTGGCTGATCTACGTTCAGACCCTTCTTAACAGCAATATGATAAGCAAGCAGTTGAAGAGGAATGACTGTCAGCAGAGGTGTCAGCATTCTTATGGTGTCCGGTATTTTAATTGTGTAGTCTACAAGATGATCGATATTTCCGTCTTTTTCACTGGCAATGGCAATGATCCTTCCGCTGCGTGCTTTCACTTCTTCAATATTGCTTAAAATTTTGTCGTAGTTTGTATCTTTGGGTGCAATGAAGACAGCAGGCATATTGTCATCTATTAAAGCAATAGGACCATGTTTCATCTCAGCAGCAGGATATCCCTCCGCATGGATGTAAGAAATTTCTTTAAGCTTAAGTGCTCCTTCCAGGGCTACCGGGAAGTTGAAACCCCTACCCAGGTAAAGAAAATTTCTGGCTTCCTTAAAATCTTCGGCTATCTTTTCTACGCTCTCATTAAGCTCGAGTATTTTACTGATTTTTTCGGGAATTTTCTCCAGCTCTTCAGCTATGCACTTTCCTTCGGCGAGACTCATATTTTTCTTCCTTGCCAACAGGAGAGTAATCAGAGCCAGCACTACAAGCTGAGAGGTAAATGCTTTTGTTGAGGCAACTCCAATCTCTGGTCCTGCATGGGTGTACACTCCGGCTTCGCTTTCTCTTGCGATGGAACTTCCGACCACATTACAGATGCCCAGAACCAAGGCGCCACGCAGTTTTGCTTCTTTCATCGCTGCAAGGGTGTCAGCGGTTTCTCCGCTCTGCGATATGAAGAAGATAGCATCATCAGGATTTATAACCGGATTACGGTATCTGAATTCTGAAGCATATTCAACCTCTGTAGGTATCCTTGCAAACTCTTCCAGCATATACTCCCCTACCAAACCCGAATGCCAGGATGTTCCGCAGGCTGAAATGATGATTCTTTTCGCTTTTGATAGTTTTTCCAGAACAGGTTCGAGTCCTCCAAGCTTGGCTGTACCTTTATCCAGAATAATCCTTCCGCGCATTGAATTCCGGACTGATTCAGGCTGTTCCATTATCTCTTTAAGCATAAAATGTGAGAACCCACCCTTGTCGATTTCATCAAGGCTCATACTGATCTCGTGGACTTCCTTCTCTATTTCAAGATCACTGATAGTTCTAGCATAAAATTTGTCTTTGTACAGTTCTACTATTTCTCCGTCTTCCAGGTATACAACTTGTTTAGTATATGCAAGTATTGCTGACACGTCCGAGGCTATAAAATTCTCATTCTCCCCTATACCGACAAGCAGAGGGGATCCTTTTCTGGCAGCAACCAGTTTATCAGGCTCGCCTTTGTAAATAACAGCCAAACCGTATGTACCTTCTATTTCATTAAGCGCCAGCTGTACAGATTTGAACAAAGAATAACCCTTCTTTAAAAAGCTGTCGATAAGATGAGCAAATACTTCACTGTCTGTCTCGGAAACAAAGTTATAACCCAATTTTTCGAGTCCGGTTTTTAACGTCCTGAAGTTCTCAATAATACCGTTATGAATAATAAACAGGTCCTTTGCTTCATTTGTATGAGGATGAGCATTTATTTCATTAGGAACTCCATGCGTTGCCCACCTTGTATGTCCAATTCCGATGTGCGCATCAAGGTTAAGTTTCTCGATTTTCTTTTCCAATTGAGAAACTTTTCCTTTATTTTTAACAACAATTGAAAATCCGTTATTCAGGATGCCGATTCCGGCAGAGTCGTACCCCCTGTATTCAAGTCGTTTAAGTCCATTGATTAAAATAGGGACGCAGTTTCTTTCCCCGACATATCCTACAATTCCGCACATATATTTTCCGTTTAATTATAAAATTTTTAATATACAATTCTAAAATTTATTTGATTTTTGCAAGTTTTTGTGTAACGGTCTTAACAACGTCCTTCACTTTATATATCATTTTGTAAAAATATACACCATTCGCGATTTCATCTCCATCCTCATCTTTACCGTCCCAGTAGATCTTCTTAAAACCGATATCCTGTCCAAGCGCTGAGGAAGATATGTTGATAGTTCTGATCAACCTGCCTGCCACGGTATATATTTTTATGTACAATTCATCCGGCAATTTATCACCGGTTACTTTAAATGTAAAATAAGTATTGTTCTTAAAAGGGTTAGGATAATTATACACGTCTCTCAGGTCATATTCTGTTACCACTTCAAAGTTTATGCGGTATGAAGTAGTATCAAAAAAGTTGCCGGATGCATCCTTTGCAAGTATTTCCAGAATATGTTCGCCCTGAGTAAGTGTAGGATGCCAGGTTATTTTAGCTTCTGAATTCGGATAATCGGTATAATTATAATCCAATTCAGGATCACTGAAATGAAGGATCTCTGCTTCACCGCCTGTGGTGTGAATAAGTGTAAAGTAACTCGTATCCAGCGGGAGAGGACTATTATCCTTCAAGGTAATTACAACTTCAGGTTTTGCTGATACAAGGTCGCCGCTTATTATCTCTTTTCCGTCGAACGTGATATTAAAGACGGGGTTGACTGAATCACGTGCGATATAGAAGGAATGATCAGCAACATTATTAAATGTAAAATATTCAGATTTGGGATATGTTGCTATCGCTTTTATACTGTTATCAAAAATGAATGGGGTGGTTGAAAAGGTATGTTGAATTGAAACAGTACTGTCAGCCTGTATATTCAATACTGTATTCAGAAAAGTACTATCAGAATCATTGAATGAAAAATCTATATTCACACTGTCGGCCGGCACAAATCCGACATTTGTAATTTTGAAAAACATTGTAGTATTTAATCCCTGCAGGATGGAATCTGGTGAGACATTTAAATCGTTTTTCGTTATCATGATTTCCGGCAATCCATCAAAGTCAACATTTAAGCTATTAAACTGCATCTGATCAGTCGTATTGAAAGTTGAATCAACCATCCGAATGTACATTTTCAGGTAACTGTAATCAGAGGAAATATTCTCCAGTGAATAATTTTCCGGGATGTTTATTGCCAGTGTATCATATTTTTTTGTGTTTTTATTTAATCCATATAATATGTTGCTAAAATGTCCTGTTGAGTTTTGATGAATATTATAATTAAGGGTTTTCCACCTCGACGCTGGGCCTATATCCTGTGTATTTATAGTTCCGTCAGCATCAACGTGCCTTCCCTGGAAAATAGAGAATTTAGGAGTTTTATTGTTTCCATACACAGAAGCAATGACTTCATCATTAACCCAGTCATAACACCAGCTGTAGTATGACTGAAAGGGCTGGTAGGCAATCCATTCCTCCTCATAGTATCCATCTGATACCCTTATCCTTCTCATTTTATTGCTATAAAAGCGTTCAGTTGGAAATATATAACCATCGGAAACAAAAAAATCACAAAATCCGGCGAAACTGGTTCCAGAAGTTTCCACATCCGGCTGAGCCAGTTGCCAGTTATTTGAGGGATCCAATACCCTTAATACGTACCTATTGTTCCCTGAGGTATCATATGCTGTCAGGTTATATATATAATTTCCATCAGACTCTATATAAAAGATACCGGGGGCAGGTGTTGCAGTGTTAAAATTTAATAATCCTTCCGGGATATTAACTCCAGATGTATCTCCGGTTTCAGGATCAACTTTGATAAGATGATGAGGATCATTAGTGGTTACATAGATAAAACCATCACTATGATATGCTATGCTGTTAACTACTTTATTATAGAAGTTTGGGACTGCACCATACATTTGACCGGCGATAGTTCCATTATGTCCGGTTCCTATCTTATAAATTTTTGAGAATCCATCCGGATTATGAAGTAATGCAAAATACCAGAGGTTCGCGAAGTAGATGTAGGTTCCGTCAGTAGTTATCGCAGTAAGGTTTACAGTATCCACTACGGGATCATTTATCGAAATATCACGAAGGAACGTACGGTTTAATGGTTTTGGAGGTAATAATGATGTATTCAGATTCAAGGATTGGGTTGAATCCGAATAATTAATATTATATACATTAAACATTTTTAACCCCCTTCCGTGAGAGTAATAACCCGGTCTTGGAATATTATCAACGGAAAAGTGTCTGGTATTACTCCACTGTCCGAAATTCTCACTATCAAAAATTCTTGCTCTCCAGAAATACGTCCCGGGACCAATCTGCGGTGAGGTCCATTTTAAGAAACCATCTGCAGGTATTATAGCTCCCGAACTTATTATAGGAGTTCCAAAATTTAAGCTTGTATCAATCTCGATATAATAGGTAAGGTTTAAATTGATATAATATCCAATATCAATAAATTTGAAATCAATATTCGGATCGGAAGTTGAATACCCTTCCTGAGGATAAAGTACATTTGCCTCACTAATATTGTAAACAACAAATTGAGCAGTTGCGATATTATCATTATGATCAGTCTCAGGAATGGGATCAAGCTGATTAACTTCAACTCTGATATTGTACAATCCGGCTTTATCCGGAACCCAGCCTACCTGGATGGAATCAGCTTCACCAAAACTTGCGAGACGTTCAGTGGAAACAAGGTATGTAGTATCAGATGATCCGGCGAACACCTGTACATTAATAGTGTCTCCCGGAAATACAACACCGAGGTTTCGGATCGAGGCCTTAATAGTCACGGTATCATTAACAAGAGGGTTTTGCTTTGATAGACTAATATCAGATGATTTAATGATAAAGTCCGATTTATCGGGCAGTGCTAACCTCATTCCAGGATCCCCAAGATAAGTTAATAAAGCAATTTGCTGACCATTTAATCCTCCTCCTCCAATCTGGCTTTTGGCATTAAGTATAGCCTTTCCAATGGTGTAGTCCCTGTTAGTAAAAATTTCTTTGAATATTGCCTCATCTATATAAGCCCCCAATGGCCAATATGTTAAAACGGTGTTACCAAAGAATCCTATACTCCCCTTGCCGGGTAGTTTATTGAACTGCTCTCCGAATACATCCTGGTTATCAAAATGAGCTGTATAACATGTAACACTTATAATTACCGGAAGTCTACCAGGATTATTTAAAAGTTGGATATCGTCGTTAGTAAAAATCAAATCCCACTGATAGCCCCCCCCATGCCCGTAATAATTACCTAATATGACACCCTGATCGATTTCTGACCTGATTTGCGGTCCCCCTCCTATAAACATCGAGTCGGCAGCATTAAGCGGAAAATTATAAACCCGTGACGGATGAATACCGTTGGGAATCAAAAATGAATTAGCTAACCTGTTAGCCGCCTCATTAAAATGCATGTGTATTTCATCATCGATTGTGATTCCTGAAGCAGCCAGCATAACATCCTGCTTCCATTCCTTTCCAGGATCTGCGGGATAGTTCTCCAATTTATTCATTAGAATATCAGCTTCTTCTGCAGTTTCACACGACATCCTGCCTATCGCTAGGTCGGGAACCAAATCATTTCCAGCAACACTAACTATCAAATTATCACTCTGAGCTTCACCATACGTATCGGCATAGAAGGATATGGAAGGTATAAAGTTAGGGCGGCTGTCGGGTAATAGGTGTCGGTAATCATGACTCATATCGCCGAAAAGGACCACATATGTTGGAGCAGGCTGAACCCAGTTCTGAAATGCGTACGTGACAAAATCGCGCAATGACAGAGGATTTAGCATTCCGTATGAAAATTCATCATAAATTTTATCAACATCAACGATCATTATCCTTGGATTTGTAATAGCTGAATCTGGGTATTGATTACTTCGCAGCTCAGCCAATCTTTGGGCAGCATCGATAAAGTCGTGATGGGTTATTATAATATAATCGGCCCCGTTCGAAGGATTTCTCAAATCCGAAGAATTCCTTCCCCTGATAGAATCTGGTGATAAATAATAGTCTGTAGCGGCACAGAAATAATTTGTGGGGGTATTCAGCGTGTCAACAAATAAAACCGATTGAAATTGATCATTAAGTATTTTCGCATTATTTATTACTTTAGCTTTTGAAGGAATATATATTTTAATATTATCCCTTTGCCAGTTCCATACTTGAAAAACTATTTTTCCATTCTGACCCTGATTACTTTCAAAAATAAAATTATTTCCATTCGTGATATTATATCTGTAGTATTCCAGGTCAAACCAATTCACCCTGATTTCGTCAGACTCTGAAGGGTCGCATATTAAACCCTTTGTCCTAACGTTTACATAATTTGCATCAGGGTACAATTTTATGCTGTCTGATGAAACGTATACCTGTTTTTCAAATGTTGTGTTTGTTTGACCATCCCAGGAAATAGACCCGATAGGCTGCCCTGTCAATCCAATACTTACATTATGATCAGGCGTACAGTTAAATTTGGTCATACCTGTCATATTAACTTTAACTTTAAGGTAATGCTCTTCTGTAGCAAAGTGGGAAGGAAGAGGGAATGAACCGTCAAATACCTTTGTATAATTACCATGATTTCCACTTACCTGCGCCCAATACCAATGATCTATATTCAGAGTATTAGAATGTCCCAATTGTTCATAAAGAGTATCTTTCTCAAAGTGAAGGGTCTCAATTGTTTTTTGAACGGTTGATGAATAATTTACAGGAAAGCCATCAACAGGATTGTATCTGGCAGTGAGAGTATCGCTTTGATATGAGAACCAATAAACATTTGAATTAGTATATAAATTAACCCGGCTATTAGCAGAAGGAGTTGGTGGAAATCCGACAAATTGAAAATAATCGCCGCTGTTAAATATGTCATCACCACCATCATTCACTTCAATAGGGACATAGTTTCCTTCGTTAACCAACTCCAGTGCATTACTCTGAACACCCCCCTGTATTGGAACTCCGTTAGAAACAAGCTGATCGAAAGTAATCCTGTAGAGCCCTTTGTCTTTCAAAAAAATTTTATAATAATTTTTCTGGGGATCATACCAATAGTTCCCATATCCCTGCCCTCCGTAAATTACCTCCCGGGATTCCTTCCTTAGCATCGATGAGGTTTGGAGGGGATTAAGCACCTGTGTATTTAATAACTCTCTGGAAAAATTATCAGTTACTTCCGGTTTATCCGAAGCTCTAGTATTATAAATTAACTGAATCAGTATCTTATTATTTCTTATTAACTCATTTTTAACCGGGTTATATTGAAAAGGAAATATTCTTATCGGCAGGATCCTGGCATATCTAAAGATGTAAGATGAATCAAATAGAACGGCCTTTTCGGGGAAATCTTTATTGGAAGAATAAATTGATTTATCAAAATTATTTAGATCCATTTTCACAAGATCCGGGTCTTCCTGTGGGAATGGCAGGATGAATTTCTGCTTATAAATAGTTTTATCAACCTTTAAAATCCGGAGTTCTGGTCTGGAATTAAATGGCACCCCCACTTTTACGGTAAAATCAGGAAGCCATGGTTCACCAGGATTTCGGACGATCGGCTCCCCTCCTTTAATCAATTGATAGAGCCTGGAATCAATAGCTGTATCCTTGATACTATATACATCGTTAAAATTGACCTCAAATTTGATCCCCTCATCATTGGACTCCAGAACTTTATAATTCTGTGCAGAAGAAGTTTTCACAAGGACTAAAAGTAGTAATAAGAACGGGAACACTTTCCTCATTTAATGCCCTTATTTATTAAATTATTTGAAAATTAACTTAGAACAATGATAAAATTGGCGCAAGGGAAAAAAATAGACGATAAATTTATTTTTATTGAAAAAGTGTACTAAACTGTCAGTTTAACTCTAATCTGAACTGACCCCACAGATCAAAATAATTTGAATTAGCATTGAGTGTATAATGGGCTATATAAAGATTAAAATAATATCCTGGCAAAAACTGATATTCTACCTCTAAATAAATTTCAACTTCCTTCTCCAGATCTCCACCAAGTAAATACACAAATTCAGGATCACTGACTCTGACGGGCTGAAAAACATCTCCCCCAGCATTCTTAATAATATTTCCATTTTCATCTTTAATATTATTACCGTGTAAGGTGTACTGCCCACCAAGAACAGTTCTAATCCGGGAACTCAGAAGATAACTACCTTCCAGACTTAACCGTGTGGAATTAGGCTGTAAATCTGTTCCTATTAAGTTCCCATTATTTGTATATGTCAAAGCTTCCGGGTAACCTGGATGTGTATATAGAAACGGCCTTAATTGTATGTAATCAATTTTTATTGCCAGTTTTTTCCACAAGAGAGGATATGTAATAAAAGTTCCGGCCTGCCACCCAAAACCATTATTAATACCGGCCCATTTACCGTTGAATATGTTTTCGAAATTAATATCATCAAAAACAATACTGCCGCTTATTTCGGCACCTTTAACAGGATTAATTCTTGATTCGAAGGCCAGAAGAGAATTATCGAGGTCATTTAGTGACCTTTGAGCTGATTCCCAAAACAAGAAAGGATTTAGATAGGCAAGTTCGGGAGCTCTGTTTGAATATATGATCAGCTGAGAAGCAGAGATTTGAAACGAGCTGCCTGGCTTAAATTGAAGTCTACTAACAGCTAGATATTTGGAATTTTTGTACTTTAAGGTTCCGAACGTATTATTTATTGGAATTTCAGTGGATTTTTGTACCAGCCATGCATGTAAGAAGGTATACTTTAACGACTTATAACCAATACTGAATTTTACAAAATCCATTGGCTGTGAATTATTTGAAATTATCATCTTATTAAGATAACCTGTTCCCCATAAAATTTCCTCTCTACCTAATTCCAGTTGAAATGGCTCCTTCACTATGTTCAGATAACCGAGCGTAAAATCAAAGTTATTCCGACCTGTGTTATTGAACGTAAAACTGTGCCTTACAATATTATCTGTCAGTGCTGCATTCCGACTGCCTGACTGAATACCATTTGTTGCTTTAACATAAAATCCAAACCAGCTTTTATATCCCCCATATATTTCACCACCGAATTCAAAAAGATTTGAGTTATTCTTTAAGCTGCTCTGATAGATATATTTGTATCTCAACACAGGATTAACAACTAAAACGTAATTTGAGTCTACATAATGGTAGAGGTGTTTTGAAGGTGCAGTAAAAAGGTTAAGGGAAAGATTATCCGGAAAATCATTGAAAATATCCACCCTTTTTTCTGTGAGGTCAAACTTTTTTTTCAATGATTGAAGATAAAAAGCGTCAGTTTGGTCTAATGATGATTTCTTATTTTCTATTTTTTGAAGGAATTGTACAACTTCGCCTCTTGTCAATGGCAAAACCGAATCGTCATAGTTATCGATTAATCCCTGAACCTGCATTCTTTTTAAAAAATCATAAACTGGCTCACCAATTGGGATATTATCTGTCTGAGAATAATTTTCAGGGACAATGACAAAACACAAAAAAAAGAAAAATATTACTGCAGAAACTTTTTTGGGGATTTTAATAATCATTAAAAATGATTGTGAAGGAAATTTTATTAAGCCTTTTTAACTCCATTTCCTCTGCTTGGTTTCAAGGGGCATTGGATAGGATTTTGCAATATCGTTCTCAACTTCTATTTCCTGTTCATCAAAAGAAGGATTAAACGTATTCACATAATACTTAAATAATAATTTCCATTCCTCTTTGGTTGTATGTCCATTACGTGATTGAAAATCTTCTATCATGTTCAGAATTGCCTGTTCATCGTGCAGGCATACCATCCGGGCTTTAAAAATCTTCTCGTGGTTTGTTGCCACAACACCTTCCTCAGCCGTGAGGACTTCTTCAAATAATTTTTCACCTTCCCTGATTCCCGTGTACTCAATTTTTATATCCTTATCAGGTACTAAATTATTCAGTAGAATTAGGTCACGAACAAGATCTACGATTTTTATTGGCTCACCCATATCAAGTACAAATACGTCTCCGTTACTCCCTGTGGCACCGGCCTGCAGAACAAGAGCAACTGATTCCGGAATTGTCATAAAGTAACGTTTCATGTCGGGATGAGTTATAGTAATCGGCCCCCCGCTTTTTATTTGTTCCATGAATATCGGCAAGGCACTGCCTCTGCTCCCTATTACATTTCCAAACCTCACAGCTACAAAGTTAGATAAACTATTTTTACCCGCACCGGTAACAATGTACTCTGCGATCCTTTTTGATACCCCCATTATACTAGTCGGATTAACTGCTTTATCGGTAGAGATCAAAACAAAATTTTCCACTCCGCTAAACTTTGCTGCCTGAGCAAGATTATGTGTGCCAAGAATATTTACGCGTACAGCTTCTTCCGGAAACTTTTCCATAACAGGAACATGCTTATAAGCAGCCGCATGAAAAACAACATCCGGAGAAAATGAAGAAAATATTTTATCCACTTTGTGTTGATGGGAGATATCACATATATAAAGCCGTATCTGCAGTTTCGAATCCAATCTCTTTAATTGTAATTCAAGATCAGCCAGATCACTTTCGTTTATATCGAGGATTCCAAGTTCTTCGGGCTTATAATGAATAACCTGTCTGGCGATTTCTGAACCGATTGATCCGGCAGCACCTGTAATTAGAATTCTTTTCTTATATAAATAATTGCTGATCTGTTGTGTATTTATTGATACAGCCTGTCTTCCTATCAGATCACTGACATCGATATCCCTGATATCCCGTAGACTTATTTTAATGTTATTGGATATATCATTTATAGCAGAGACAACTTTTACATTGGTAACTCCACAGTCTCTCGCAAGGTTTAGGATCTTCCGGTGAAACCTTCTATCCGCTGTAAGTATTGAAATCAGAATTGATTCAATATTGTAATCCCTTATGATATTGGGAAGATCTTCAGTATTACCCATAATTCTTATCCCCTGAAGATATAAATTATTTTTCAGCGGATCATCATCAATAAATCCGATGGGAAAGAATTCTCTCGGCTGACTTCTATTAATTTCTCTGAGTAACTGTTCACCACTGCTTCCTGCACCTATAATCAATGTTTTTTTCAGTCCCGCCACACCGATATTTTTTCTTACAACTTCAAGATACATCCTTTTGGAAATTTTAAATCCCGATGACAACAGGAAACTGAAAATAAGATCTATTAAAAGAATTCCCCGGGGAAATTCCCTGAAAACAGGAAAGTTGAATCCGTATACTAAGATGAAAAGAATGCCATTACTAAGCAGACTGGCTTTTGCAATGTTGGCCAAATCCTGTAAAGAAACAAATTTCCATGAAATGTCGTAAAGACTGAATGAATAGAAAACCAGTATTTTGACCGGGATAAAAATAAGCAGAAGAATCAGAAGGTTAGAGTAGATGATTATGAATGAATTTAGTTCCTTATAGACCTCAAGAGTAAGATAAATAGATATGCTAAAAGCAATGATATCAAAGAGAATAAATAATAATTTTCTCTTTAAATTTGTAGGGTTAAATAAATTTCTAATGTTTTCTATCATTTAAAGATGGTCTTGAGAGTTGTTATGATAATTTTGAAGTCTGTAGAGAAACTGGCTTCTGATATATATCGTTTATTCAGATTAATTTTATCTGGCAATATATTATTCAGATAGTAAATTTCCGGGTTTTCACATTCCTTTAGTAGATTACTTTCATTATAATACTTAATGGAAGCATAATCCGAAATTCCAGGTTTGAGTTTAAGGATTTTATCATAATCATTACGATATACCATCGCAAACTTCTTCAATTCGGGTCTGGGGCCAACGAAGCTCATTTTGCCCCAAAGTACATTTATTAGCTGAGGTAATTCATCAAGCTTATAATTCCGCAATATTTTTCCGATTTTGGTAATTCTTGAATCATCTGCAGAGGTTACGCCGTTATCGTTGGATGTCTCCCTTATCTGCATTGTCCTGAATTTATAAATATAAAATATTTCCCAGTTTTGACCAACTCTTTCCTGTTTAAAAGAATACAGGCTTGCCACAGGTTAAATATATTAGTAAATATATTAAAAAGAAAAGAGGTAAGAGGATTACTAATGAAATAAAAGAGAGAAATATATCTGAAAACCTTTTAAGTATAATATACATATAATTATTTTTAAGCCTTAAGCTCACAATTCTGTTATAAATGGCTAGCTGTAAATTTAATTTTTTCTGGTATAATTAAAAAGACAATTTGATTTATTTAGAAAATTTAACTGTGAGGCGATTGACCGTCTCTATCACCGTTCCCACCTGGTTTTCTGACATTCCCGGCCAGATTGGAAGACTGATTACACTGGAATAAATAGCCTCTGATCTGGGGAATTGTACTTCTAAAAGGTTAAAAGTATCTCTGTAATAAGGGTGTCTATATAAAGGGATAAAGTGAACACTGACCCCTATTCCTGCATTTTTCAATTCATCTATAAATTCAGCACGGTTTATTTTTAATTTGTCAGTTATTACCTCAACCGGGTACAGGTGGAATGAAGATTTCCTGTCAGGTTTAATTTTGTACAAATTCAGACACTCATTATCTCTGAAACCTTCGTTGTATTTATTATATATTTCTTCTCTCATATTTTGAAGAAGTTCAATTTTTTTTAATTGTGCCAGACCCAAACTGGCCTGAATATCTGTAAAATTATATTTATAGCCAGGCGCAATAACCTCATAATACCAGGAACCCTCTGAGGTGTATCTTTTCCAGGCATCACTGTTTATTCCATGTAATCTCATTATGGAGCACCGTTTTGCAATTCCCGGATCCTCAGTACAGATCATTCCTCCCTCACCAGTTGCCAATGTCTTAGTAGCGTAAAAACTGAAACAGGTGACATCACTCAGAGTACCAATTTTCCTCCCTTTATAAAAGGAAGGCAGGGCATGTGCAGCATCTTCAATTACTTTCAGGTTATTCTTTGAAGCGATATCCGAAATTTCATCAATATCGCAGGGTTGTCCGGCAAAATGGACAGGGATAATAGCTTTTGTTTTATTTGTAAGTGCTTTTTCTATTTCAAACGGATCAATATTATAGGTGTCTCTCTGAACATCCACTATAACCGGTTTAGCCCCAAAGTAACAGATTATTTCAGCTGTTGCTGTAAAAGTTACGGCAGGAACAATAACTTCGTCACCCCGTTTTATTCCTATTGCTTCAAGCGCTAAATGAGCAGCGGCTGTCCAGGAGCTTACAGCAATAGAATACCCGGCTCCAATATAAGAATTAAATTCGTTTTCAAATTTCAGAGACTTCGGACCGGTGGTCCACCATCCTGACCGTATTGTGTCCACAACTTCATTTAATTCCGTTTCATCCATAAATGGTTTATGGAAAGGAATTTGTTCTTTATTTTCCTGCATTATGATTCCTGGTTCCGGGAAGCTAAATTTTTGATGAAATATATGGCCTCTTTTTCTTCGCGTTCTATCTCAAAATTGTTTTTATAATAAAAGCTGATTGCAATCCGATTATGCTTTTTTACTGATAGACCGTAAGTGAAGATTTTATCCTTTATTAATTCATTTTCAAAAAACTTTATTAATTCAGTTCCTACCCCCCGGTGACCTGATTTCTTATTAACTGCTATTGATAAAAGTCTTAACCTGGCTCCAGAGCAGAACCGGGGACCCGGCTTATATTTCTTCAACAAGTGCTTAACTTTCTCTACCCAGAATTTCGGGTTTTTTAACAGAACAAAAAACAGCTGACCGGGATATTTTTTTATAAATTCGTTAATCGATGTTTCAGTGTTCATTCCTGCAACTATGAATCCAAGTATGTCAGAATCATTTTCGAGGGCGAGATAATTGTACTGATTATGATTTAACAGATTCATATAAAAGCTGCTTAACAAATTTTTGGGCAGCAATGAACTGAAATGATTCTTATCAAAGGCATATTGATGAATAGAACAGATCTTTTCTATATCATTTATTTCTGCTTTTCTGATTATCATTTTCGAATAATAACAGATTATATTAATTGTTCTTTAAAATTTCACTATAAATCAGTAACATTTCCTCAAGGTTTTTCCGGAAATCATATTTCATACGAATCCTTTCTCTGGCTGCCTTACCCATTCTTATCCTCTCATCTTTATTCCTGATTAAGTATTCCATTGCTTCGGCAGCCTTTTCCGGATTCCTGGGGGGAACGATAAGACCTGTAAATTGATCTGACACTACCTCAGTTAATCCCCCTACTTCTGACACTATGACTGGTTTTTCAGATGCTCCTGATTCAAGGATAGCTACTCCAAAGCTTTCATCATTTATTACCGAAAGCGCTACATATATGTCGAGCATGTTATGATAAACCTGAACCTGAGAATACTTCACAAATCCAGTAAAATAGGTAACCTCCGATATATCAAGCTCCTCTGCCAGGTCTTTTAATCTTTTTTCAAGTGACCCTCCCCCAACGATAAGCAATTTTAACGGCAGTTCCGGATTTTTAATCCTGACTATCTTAAAAGCTCTTATGAGAAATTCTATGCCGTATTGGTATTCAAGACTTTTTATAGTACCAATAACAATATCTCCTTTTCCGAATACTGATTCAACACTCATAGGCTTAAATTGGTCAGTATTTATTCCAAAGGGAGTGACCTGGATTTTTTTCTCTGTGTATTTTTTTATTTCTTCAACCATAAAATTACTGGTGGAGAGAATCCTGTCAGCCTTTCGGAACAATCTTTTCATTAATGCTGTTTTAATAGATGAACCCCGTGGAAATGTAAATATATCAGAACCCCAGACCGATACAATAAAGGGGTGAAATCCTGAAAGCATTCCCAGTAAACCATAACTTGATGCATAATGTGCATGGAGCAAATCCGGTTTAAATTCATCTATAATCTTTTTTATCCTGGGAAGAGCAGCCAGGTACAGTATTTTATTAATACTACCCTTTTTTGAAAAGAGCACTTTTTTCGGAAGATGAATATTCACCAGTTTGATATTCGGATTATACTGTGAATCATCGTACGAATTGTTAAGGCCGCATACTAAAACACTGCAGTTCTTCTGTACTATCCCGTTTGCCCACTTAATTGTATGGGCGGAAGATAAAGAGGCTAAAAGAAGAACTTTCATTATATTAATGACTGGTTCGTTAATGAAAAAATTTTTTCTTGTGGATTAATCTTGTTCATATTTAAATAAATCAAAATTGAAAAAACAATCCAGAAAGGCAAGTCGCTGTTAATGGTTCCGTAGCTTATTAGATTTCCCCATTCAAAAAGTCCCCGGATGAATAGAGCAATGCCTGATCCGGTAATTGCCAGAACCAGATAATAATATTCCTGGTTGAATAAACTTTTTGATCTTTTCAGGGCTTTGATGCATAGTTTAAAATAGACAACAGGTAGGAGCAGAGAAGTGAAAAGCCCCAACAGTCCCATATCAGACCAAAAAAATAAATAAAAATTATGAGCATGACCAAACTGGATTTCATTATAGTGGAATAGAATAAATTTTTCAGCTGGACTCCCTAAAATGAAAGGGATATTCGGATAGATAGCATATTTGGTAGCCGCTGGACCATATCCAATTACCGGGTTGCTGAGGATTACTTTGTAAATCGTATCAAGAATGAAATTTCTTCCGGTTGAAAGATTTTCTGTTCTGAAATATAATCCGATAAAAGCCTGAATTTCCGGTATTAATAGAAGGGGTAATGCGGCTATAATTAATATAACAGCGAATTTTAATATTCTTTTATTCAAATGATATAATATATAGGCTGAGCTTAAAACAAGAGCTAAAATTGCTGCACGGGAATTCGTTATTAAAAGGCCTATGATAAAAATAGTCATAAGGATAAAAAATATCTTTTTCTCATTTCGTTTAAAATGTCCAAGTGAAAAAGCCATAGCTATCGATATTACAATTACCAGGAAGGAACCCATTGAATTCATGTTTATATAGCTGTTATCAATTTTTTCCAGCTGATTCAGGTTTAATAGTACGAAATTAAAATTATTATGTGCAAGCTCCGAAAAAATAGTGATAGTGTAAATTAATCCGGTAACAAAAAAGGCCAGTATAATTAATTTTATAAGCTTACTGTCTTCGATTAATGAAAATATGATATATACCAGGATAAAAAATAAAGTTAGCCTGAGCATTTGAACCATACCAAGAGAAACATAGTCGGAAAAAAGTGTGGATATGATCATAGAAAGGTAAAGGAAAAAAATAAGCATCCCGACCTGTCCTGGAACCTTAGGATATTTAGAGATTTCCAGACCATAATACTTCAGAAAAAGAAATAATAATATTAGAAAATTAAGTATCTGAACTAATGTTCGAAGCTGGATACTGATAGTACTTGTTAGAGTCAGAAATGATATAATTGCAAAAAAAAGGAGAACTTTTTCACCTTTGGCTATTAAAATCAATAATAGCAAAATAACAGCAGCTGCAGCCAACATGTGATTGATAAAAAGCAGACTGAACATCCCGAGCCCGGTTGATAACCATATTAAAGATGCGGACTTATGTAGATTAAGGTATTTCAATTTAAACGGCTGATTTTATGGTTTCTAATCCAAGTTCATTTATGAACTGCCGTATATCTGATTTCACCTCTTCCACTGAAAGATTGTTCATGCATTCATAGGCAGGGCATAACCGGCCTGCATTGGTAAAACAGTACTGTGTTTTAACAGGAGAACAGGGTATTATTCTCTGTATGAACCGATGATAAGGTCCCGGAATGTATGGGTATCTGACAGATGTAGGACCGAATATTGCATATGTAGGTTTTCCCCTTAAATTAGCTATATGAAGCGGTCCTGTGTCATTTCCTATGAAGAGGGCACAATCATCAATGGCCTTGATTAGATCTGAAACAGATTCTGTATAGATAACAGGTATTTTCAGATATTCTATTTCATTGAGAATTGTCCCGGTTATCTGTCCTTTTTCACATATAAAATTAACGGGAAATGACTGATTCAAATCCTCAGCCAATTGTACGAATTTTCTGATGCTCCATTCTTTGGCTTTCCATCCCGCAAAAGGATTAAGATAAATCCTGCCAGACTTATTATAACTAACCGGAAATGTTTTTATCTCCTCCGGTTTTTCAATATCCTTGATCACCCTGACAACGTCCAGGTATCTGTCCATCAGATCGGGACTATGCCTGGTTGGGACATAATCAGAATAAATTGATTTATAATATTTCTGGTTTAATCCAATAATCCTTGTAGCGTGGGACTGAGCAAGCAGGAATGATGAGATGATGCTTCCTGTAAGATCAAAAATTATCTCCGGCGATATTTTCCTGATTACCCCTCTGGCTTTGAATGAAGCTATCCTTGAGTTAAACTTAAATTCCTTTCTTTCAATAGAGACAATTTCTATTTCTTTGAACACTATCCTGTATATTGATGTGCATTCAGGAAAAGTGAGAATAATGACGTTATTATTTTTATAATAATTTACCAGCTCTTTTACCGCGGGAATTGTAAAAACCGAATCTCCAAGCTTGTGAAACGAGACGATTAAAACAATTCCGGATTTATTTTTAGAAAAAGAATTCATAAATCGGATAAGGTACAGGATGACATTCGTAAACAGAAAAAATAAATAATCCAGTACTCTATTCGAATTAAGTTTTCGCAATAATTCCAAATGTTCTGCCTTATCGGGAATAAAATATGTCGAATTTGAAGTTAAAAAATAATAGTTTAACAGGTCATTAAATTAGAAATTTACTGACTCATAAAAAATGTTGAATTTTTTAACAAAGAAGGTGCGGTATTTTGATCAGGATAATAACAATAATTGGGGCAAGGCCTCAATTTATCAAAGCAGCGGTTGTTAGTAGTGCCTTCTCGAAATATGAAGAAGCAATCAGTGAAACGATAGTACATACAGGGCAGCATTTTGATTATAATATGAATGAGATATTTTTTAACGAGTTAAATATTCCCTCCCCAAAATATAACTTGAATATCAATTCTCTTGCCCATGGAGCTATGACCGGTCAAATGCTTGCAAATATTGAAAAAATAATCCTGGATGAAGTTCCTGATCTTGTTTTGGTATATGGAGATACTAACTCCACGCTCGCCGGCGCTCTGGCCGCAAAAAAACTCCATATAAAAATTGCTCATGTTGAGGCAGGGTTGAGGAGTTACAATAATTTAATGCCGGAAGAGATAAATCGCATATTAACGGACAGGATTTCTGATATACTGTTTTGTCCAACTGATAAAGCAGTGGATAATCTCAGACTGGAGGGTTTTCAAAACTTCGGATGCAGTATTATTAATTGCGGGGATGTGATGTTCGACCTGGCACTATCTTATATGCCGAAAATTAAAAAAGGTGAACTGCCTTTGTACGACCTTAAAAATCAGGAATTTATCCTATGTACAATTCACAGGGAAGAGAATACGAATGATCCTGAACGGTTTTCATCTATAATTGAGGCCCTTAATGAAATTGCAAGGGATACATTTGTGGTTATACCTGCTCATCCGAGAATAAAGGATATTATTTCCAAATATCGATTAACCTCAAAAATCAGGATTTTTGAACCTTTCGGATATCTTGATATGATGAAACTCCTCCATAATTGTCGGATGGTTATTACCGACAGCGGGGGTTTACAGAAAGAATCTTTCTTCTTCAAAAAGAAGTGTATAATTATAAGAGAGCAAACAGAATGGACAGAACTTGTTGATTATGGGTTCAATATGGTTGCGGGGACAAATAAGGAAAAGATTTTAAATTGTTACGAAGAGTTGAAACAGAGAAAATGTAACTATGATATTAACCTTTATGGAGACGGTCATGCAGGTGAGAAAATAGCCATCTCCTTACTTCAATAAAAATTATTTTCAATGAATATATTATTTCTAACGCAATATTTTCCACCGGAAGTGGGAGCACCTCAAAACAGATTGTATGAACTGGCAGAGAGGATCCAGAAGAATGGGAATAATGTCACTATACTCACCGCAATGCCGAATTACCCACGTATGGAAGTTAGAGATGAATATAAGGGCAGGTTTTATCATGAAGAGCAAATGGGAAACCTTAAGGTTCATAGGGCATACATCTTTGTAAGGAAATCAAATTCACTTCTATTACGATTACTGAATTATTTTTCGTTTGTTCTGACCTCTGTGCTTGTTGGAATTTTTAAATTAAAAAAGCAGGAATATATTTTTTGTGAATCCCCTCCCCTATTCTTGGGAATTTCAGCATTAATTCTGTGTAAACTTAAGAAGGCGAAACTTATCTTTAATGTATCAGATTTATGGCCTGAAAGTGCAGAAAAACTCGGATTGATCAAAAATAATTTTTTGCTCAAATCTGCAACCTTACTTGAGGAATATCTATATAAAAATGCGGAGTTCATAACCTGCCAGACAAATGGAATATTAAATAATATTGGCAGCAGGTTTCCCAATAAAAAGGTTTATTTGCTTAAAAATGGAGTGGATTTAAAACGTTTCAGCCGCAATGATCTATCTAAGAAGTGGAGGACAACAAACTCATTTTCAGACGATGACTTCCTTGTATTCTACGGAGGCATCTTCGGATATGCACAGGGATTGGAAGTAGTTTTGTATGCAGCAGATATATTAAAAAATAACTCTTCGATTAAATTCATTTTAATGGGAGATGGACCGGAGAGAAAAAAACTACATAAATTAAAAAATGATTTGAATTTGAATAACATCTTTTTTTTCGATCCTGTTCCGAAAAATACGATACCGGAGGTTATATACTCGATCGATGTGGGAGTGATACCTTTAAAAGACATCGAACTGTTCAGAGGAGCTATTCCTTCAAAAATATTTGAGATTCAGGCTTTAAAAAAACCTATTCTACTTGGTGTTGAAGGAGAAGCATATGAACTATTTATAAAGCAAGGTGATGGTGGCCTTTCTTTCACACCTGAAAATTACGAAGACCTTGCGCAAAAGATTCTATCATTATACGAAAGTCCTTCGTTGGTCAGACAGCTTGGTGAAAATGGATATGAGTATGTTAAGAAAAATTTCAACAGGGATGACATAGCATCTGAATTTCTATCCTTGCTTAGGCAATAACATCTATCAATGTCTGTTAGTAAAAAATTTACTGAGGTTTGTTCCCGAATAAAATATCCTGTAGATACCAGATATTTTGCTGGTTTCGATTAACATAGTATTGATGACAAAAATCGTAATGAAAATTATGAGGCCCAGGATTTCATTTAACAATTCTGAGTGTATTGCAGAAGTTAATTGAAGTAATATAATTCTGTTTATTATAAATGAGAACGCTGCATTGAGCAGAACAAATATAAATTTATATAGTAGGATTTTATTGAGATTGATGCGTAAGCGGAATTTTACCAGCAGCAAACTTGATATAAAAAAGAACATATAACTAACAGAAGAACTTAAAGCCAACCCATTTTGCCCCAGGTATTCAACAAATATAAAATTACAGATCACTTTGATAGAACAACCTACTATAGTAATAAGTAATAGCTGCTTTATTAATTCCATGCTATATAAAAGTTTGTTAAGAACTGAATAACTGGAATAGAAAACCAGACTAATAGACAGATATTTCAGGGTTTCGTAAGTCATATAAGAATCTTTAATACTGAATGCGCCCCTCTGAAACAATAGTCTGATTATTACATCTCCGGAAAAGACATAAATAAATGTTAAAGGAATGAATAGATAAAGATTAAGCGAAAAAAACTTGCTTAGCTTCAGTTTTATTTCGCTTAAATTATTCTCGACAAAATACTTGGAGAAAGAAGGAAATAAAGCCGTCGATAAGGCCGCCGATATAATCGCCACCGGCAGCTGAAAAATATTCAAAGAATAATTTAGGGCGGCTATACCACCCTTTGCAACATCTGACAGAAAATACCGGTCAGAGATTATATATATCTGGCTAAGGCTTTCAATAACAATTATCAGGATTAATCCCGAGTCCCAGTATAATAATCTGCCGCCTATTTTTTTTAAGGACAGAAAATTTAATTTTGTTCTTAATATATAAATAACTATAAAAATTAATTGGAGAATAATTCCGGTAAGATAGCCAATGGCTATTGAAAGCACTCCAATTGTTTCGGAAAAGAATATCACAATGATTATAACAGATATGTTAACAAATAATTGTGAAAAAGAAGGAAGTTTGAAATCAAATTCTGAGTAAAGAAATGCTGCCAGCACTGAAAACGCTGCATTCAGCGGGATAGTTAAAGAATAAACTTTAAAAACTCTGACGGCTAGAATAGTGTCAGTCGTAGCAGGAGAATTGAGATAAAGGTTGATTATTTGTTCTGAAAAAAGGAATAATGCAGCCATAACTAAAATTCCACCCAGGATGAACATCGCGAGTGATTTTACGAGGAATGATTTTGCCCCTTCCGGCACATTCGTTTTCAAGCGATTGTAAACCGGAATGAAATAATTCTGAGCTATATAGATTACTATTGTGTTAATAGTAAGTGGAATTATCGTTCCGACTAAAAAAAGATCATACTGTTGACTAAGTCCAAAAGAACCGGCGAAGACAATCTCTCTGATCATCCCGAGTCCCCTGCTGATTAATCCCACACTGGTTAATAAAAGTGAGGCTCCTGCGACTGTGGAAGTAAATCCTTTTTTCAATTATTAGCCTGGATTAATTTTAGTTCTTTATATTTAGCTTTCAATTCAGATATTATTTTTTTGAACACTGCCTTTATATTCTTTTCATTTTTCAAAAAGATTTATTACCAGTTCATATAGGTTAAAGTGCTCCGGATATCTTAAAATGAATCTTTGCAATCTGGGCTATATATTTGTTTCCATACTTGCTCTTGATCTGTTTTGCAGTTTCTGTCACTTTAGCGGATGCGCCTTTCGGAAGGTCGAGATTCAACTCAGTTTTCTTCTTCTCAAACCAGTCATTGAATCGGTCTCGTGCAAGTATTGAAGCCGCTGCAACTGCAGTATACTTTTCTGCTTTATGGAACTGATAAAGTTCAAGCTTTTTCCCTTTTTCCTGCAGCGAATTCAGAATAAGTCTTTCATCTCCGAACTTATCGCTTACAGCAGCCGATGCTTCTTTTTTTGTTAAGATATTTTCAAGCACCCTTGCATGGCCCCAGGCAAGCAACAGATTAAGGTTTCCAAATTTCTCATACAACTCGTTATACCTGGGAGGGTTAATTACCACAACGTTAAATGAATCCTGACCGCAGATTTTTTTTATTTTATCAGCCAGTTTTTTTATGGATGAATGTGCAATCTGTTTACTGTCTCTTACCCCGATTCTCTCAAGCATAACTTTTGTATTCTCATCGACGTAAACACCGGCAATTACAAGAGGTCCGAAGAAATCCCCCTTTCCGGATTCGTCCGTACCTATATATTTGGCTGGCTCAGCAAAATCCTCTTTTTCGAACGGAAGTTCATCAAATAATAGCCTGCTTATATCAGCATAAGTTTCCGAATCCCTGTTTCCCTGCAAAACAGTTTTTAGTCCTTTTTTCCCGTAATAGACAAGTAGCTTCACTTTCCCGGAATTCCCATTCACGGAGGTTTCCAGACAGTAATTTCCTTTTTGAGGCTGCGATCCCTGGTACCCATTAGCCTTCAATGTTTCAAGATATCTTAATATCTCGGTTTCCGCCTTTTTTTCAATATCTGCCACTTACTTTCCGGTTGTTAATCAAGAGCAACAAAAATAAACTTAAAATAATTAAATCTGAAAAGCTCAGGGGGTAAAAAAATTTAGCTAATCCGTCGGTAGCTGGAAATTAATCCGTCGAAAAAAATTTCATCAGTTTGAGTCAAATCTGTTTAAAAGCTGAAAAGATCCACCTTTCTTAATACCGTCCACATGTATTCTGAATACGTTCTGAATACGTTCTTAATAAGATATATTCTGAAGTGATCCTAATTACTTAATTTCCTCAAGGTTTCCGGGTCGTTTGAATATGAGATAATTTTGAAATATTTGTTGGGGGTGTACGGTTGACGATATGAACAGATTGAGAAAATTAAGGGATTATCCTTATAAAACCTGATTTTTGATGGATAATCCCTATGATAGGTGCCGTACAGATAATTTCTGATGACTTAATTTAAATTTATTATTTCGACCAGGGAGGAACCACCCCGTTCATCCTGGCATAAGCAATAAGCTGACCAAGGTGCTCGTGAAGATGGTCCATCTCCGTAAAAATAACGTTCCTTGTACTGGTTTTATGTCCGAACATTTCAACCTGATTTTCAAGGTCAGATTCATTCAGTTTCTGAAGGTTATCCTGAAGGTCTTTAAAGGATGTTTTTAGTGCCGAAATAACCTTATCCTTGTCTGTGACATCTTTTCCCATTTCTTCACCTGTACCTTCGGGAGTTTTAATGCCTGCAAATGAAAGCAAGAAATAATTAGATCCCGCGATATGCATTAAAACTTCAGAGACTGATCTTACACCCTCTTCAGGCCTCCAGGTATATTTGTCTGCAGGTATTGCTTCAGCCAGGGAAATAATCTTTTCTTGGGATTCGCTCATGTCCTGCTTCACGTCACGAAAGAAACCCGAATTATTTTCTGATTGTTGTGCAAATAATGACACCGGAAGTAAAAGTGTAGCAAAAAGTAGGAATACTGTGTACTTTTTAGTACTCATAAGACACTCCTTTGTTGTGAAAATTATGTGTTTTTAGGGAAATCCAAAGCTGGCAGGAATTTAGCTACTTATTTGTTGTAAAACAATGAACGTTAATCGAAATCTTATTATTTTATTCCATTGACAATCCGATTAAATGGTTTTAGTTTATTCACAGATTTAATTATCATAGGTGGTAATTATGAAATCGAACAGAACGTTAATAATCCTCTTACTGGCTTTTTTTATTGCCTCCTTATCTTCTTATGCACAGACGAAGAAGCAGGCCGAAGAAATGTCAGTTAAACTTCAACAGAAAGTACTGCTGACAAAAGATCAGACTAATAAAGTAAAAGATATATTAGAGAACTACTTTAATAATACTGACCAATCCACACTTGAATCATCCCATAAAAGCATTGAAGCAATTCTGGATAAAAAGCAAAAAGCAAAGTATGATATAATTAAAAAAGATTGGTGGAGTTCCGTTCAAAAAGCAGCTGATAAAAAGGAATAGATTTTTCAGGTTGAGAAAATTTTATTGAGACCTTCATGTTACAGTGCTCTCCCATATGGATACCCAATTCAGAATTTTTGCCTTTGGGAATTATCCTTGAAGGTGATTTGAACATTTGTTCCATTTTCTGATGTAATTTCCAGCTGTCCACCCATCTGTGTGGTCAGTGATGTCACTAACTGCAGCCCCAGTGAATCGGTATTTTCTATATCAATATTTTCCGGAAATCCTATGCCGTTGTCCTGAACTATCATCCGATGGCCATCATCCTCATTTAACAACTTTACTACAACCTCTCCCTGAGCCCTGCCTTTAAAGGCATGTTTGATGGAATTGGAGATAAGTTCATTAATAATTAATCCACATAATATAGCCTGGTCAATTTCAAGAAATATTTGCTCGGTTTCGCACCTGATATTTATGTTGTTTAACTGGGAGCGGTATGACCTTAATAAGTCACTTATCAGGGAATCAATGTAATCGGAGAAATTTATTTTATCCAGATCGCGGGACTGATAAAGTTTCTCGTGTATTAAAGCCATTGACCGTATCCGTGCCTGGCTTTCTTTAAAAACTTCCAGGATTTTCTTGTCGGTAATGTAACCTGCCTGAAGATTAAGCAGGCTTGATACAATCTGAAGATTATTTTTGACCCTATGGTGAACTTCACGAAGGAGTACAATCTTTTCTTTTAATGATTCATTGATTTGTTCCTGTGCAAGTTTGCGCTGTGACACTTCCTTTTTTAATTCCTCATTAGCAACCGATAATTCCCTGGTACGTTCCTCAACCAATTCTTTCAGTCTATCCTTGGTCTGCTCAAGTTTAACGAGGGCTGCCTTTCTCTCAGTACTATCACGAAGCACTGCCAGTCCTCCCACGACTTTACCTTCTTTATCATATATCGGGGAATACTGTGCTTCAACAAAATATTCCTGATCATTCTGAATATCTTTCATATATTTTCCCCGTGCGCTTATTCGGCTGCCTTTAAGTGCATCTTTAAAAAATTCTTCTTCTCCGTCTTTAAAAAATGCCGGCATTACCTCCCCCAGGGTTTTACCTTTTGTCTCAGTTTTCTTTATCCCCGACATCCTTTCCATCCCGGGGTTCCAGCGGGTAAGGTGAAGCTTATTGTCGAAAGCAAATATCCCGTCAACACTGCTATTAATAAGTCTATCAGAAAAATCTTTCTCCACAGAGATTATTTCATTTGCCTTGCTTCTCTCCTGGATTTCTCTCACCAGAGCATAGAAGACAACAAGGAAAATTATCAGGCTGAAACCTGTCCCTATAACTATCGTTATAAATGTTTCCCTTACTGAGTTTATTATAAGCAGGTCCCAGTGTTCGAGTTCTTTATATTCGCTGGTTTTCATACTAGCCACAAAGGCGAAGACGCGGTTCATAATATCGCTGCCGATTCTCATCTTATACCGGTTTATCGTCCCTTTATCATCTCCCAGTTTTTTGAGCTCAATAGTGTTTGAAAGCACATTAATCCTGGACTCAATAAGCCCCATTAGAGTATCAACAGACCTGAGCTTAGCTGTGTCCTTAGCCGTAAGATTATTAAGTTCCCCGAGATTTTTAGCAATGTCTTCTTTTGCATTAAGAAAAGGTTGTAAATAATGCTCTTCGCCTGTTATCAGAAAAGATCTCTGACTTTCTTCAGCACGACTTAATACAGAGATAATTTCTTCCAGATTGTTTAATATTTTATAGGTGTTGCCTCTGCTTTCCGAAGCAGTATAGACGTTATCGAGGTTCTTATATGATTCAATACCTATCCCTAGGATAAGAATCACAATTAGAATAAATCCGATGCGGACCGCACGGATATCGTATAAGGGTTTCATTATGAAAGTATTTCTTGTTTGTTTTTCAAAACAAATTTTTATCCCTGGGTAATTACAAATGTGATAAAATTCAATACTTATCTTTTCAAAGTTTATAAATTCTTTTATTAAAAAACAGGCAAGGAATAAGATATGGAGTTAGGACATAAAATGGACACCCTTTCTCAGATTATACAAATGCTGAGGAATAAAGGTTATACTGAAGATTTTGAAATGACAGAAAAGGGATTTGCGGCTAAAAAGAAAGGAACTACCCTTTCGTCTGATAAATTAAAGATCAGGAAAGTCTACAGATTTGAAGGTGAATCCAATCCCGGTGACATGTCTGTTCTTTATGCTATGGAAAGCGACTCAGGGATAAAAGGGATTCTTATAGATGCTTATGGAACCTATGCCGGAAATGAATCAGAAGCTCTCTCCGAATTTCTAAATAAAGTCAAGACTGAAGAAAAACCCATCTGATTTTTCCTTCACAGCCTGAACAACATTTCCCCGAAAAAATTTCACTAAAAATTTTTTGAAAAAATCAATAGCCTCAGAAATAAATACTAATTTAATTTGCATAAGAATTCTGCGGGTAAGATATTTGTAGCATAAAATCATTTTCAGGAGGAATTTGATTTTTTCCCAGCCCAACAAATTAAAAGATCTTTTCATTTATGTATGGAGGACAGTCTTATGACAAAATGGTACAAATTGGTACTCCTTACAATTCTCTTCTCTACTGCGGCTTTCGCTCAAAAATACACTATATCCGGAAAAGTTGAAAGCAGTACAACAGGAGAGAAATTATTTGGAGCCAATCTCGTAATTAAAGGTACTACCCAGGGAACAACCGCTGATGAGAATGGAGGTTATTCCCTCGATGTTGCTGCAGGCAATTATACAATCGTTTGCAGTTACATCGGTTATAAAAAAGAGGAAAAAGAGATTAGTGTTAATAAAGATGTAACTCTTAATTTCTCTTTGAGAGACTATCAGTTTACCCTGAACATCGAAGTAATTGCTGACAGGGCGAAGGAAAGGGAAACTCCTGTAGCTTTTACGGATATCGACAAAAGAGAAATAGAAAACCGTCTTGGATCAAGGGACATTCCGCTTGTGTTAAGCACAACGCCCAGTGTGTACGCTACTGATAATGGTGGTGGCTCGGGTGATTCAAGAATAAATGTCAGAGGGTTTAACCAGAGAAATATAGCCATAATGATTAATGGTGTTCCTATTAATGATATGGAAAATGGCTGGGTATACTGGTCAAACTGGGATGGAATCGGCGATGCCACATCCTCAATTCAGGTACAAAGAGGATTAAGCGCAGTCAACCTTGCTACTCCTTCTGTCGGTGGAACAATGAACGTGATCACTGATCCGACTAAAGCGAAATCAGGAGTATTTTACAAGAATGAAGTGGGAAGCGGAAGTTTCTTTAAGCAGACATTATTTGCTAACTCCGGACTGGTCGACAATAAATTTGCTTTGAGTCTCGGTGGTGTTAGGAAAACAGGTGAAGGATACGTTGATAAAACCTGGACAGACGCCTGGGCCTACTACCTTGGTTCCGCTTATCAGATAGATAATAACAACAGACTTGAACTTTACGCCATGGGAGCCCCTCAGAGGCATGGCCAGCGTTCATACAGACTGAACGCAGCTGCTTTCGATCATGAATATGCAAAGAACGAACTTGGCTACACGGATGCTGAACTTGCAGATCCTAAGTTGGCTGAACAAAGTTTATTGTATAATTCGAACTGGAATTCAGTAGATCCAAATTATACCGGGAACCAATACTGGGATGGCTCTAAGGGTAACCGTTATGCATCAACTTATCTTATGGAAAGAGAAAATTATTACCACAAACCTATCATAAACCTGAACTGGTACTCACAGCTCGCTAACGAACTTTCGCTTTATACAACTGCTTACTGGTCAGGCGGTGTGGGTGGAGGAAGCAGTCCGGGCAGTGATATGGTTTATAACCGGAGCTTACAACAGCAGGTAATAAACTGGAATGCAACAATCGCTGCCAACCAGGCAAACATTGATACACTCTATGATGGAAGGATTACAAGCATCTCCCGGGCTGTTCATAGAAACAGTGTTAATAAACAATGGACGTTTGGATTGATTTCCAAAGCATTTTATAGATTCAGTGAGAATTTTACCGGTTCATTTGGAATCGACGGCAGAATTGCGGAAGTAGATCACTATAGAGAAATCAGGGATCTCCTTGGCGGAAATTATTACATTTCTACCGATAATGAATTCGATACAACTCCCGCTCAGCATCTTAAAACTTTGGGCGACAGGATTGCCTATGACTTTACTAATAAAATTAACTGGCTGGGAGCATACGTGCAGGGTGAATATACCCGGGATCAATGGACTCTTTACGGAACCGGCGGGTTCTCTATGATTAAATATTCAAATGAAAACCACTTTAAGAAAGGTCCTGATGGCGGATTCCTTACCCTTGAACCTGATGCAATAACAGGATACCAGTTTAAGGGCGGAGCCAGCTACCGTATAATAACGGAAGTTGATGTATATGCAAATGGCGGTTATATTTCAAGAGTGCCGATTCTCGATCAGGTTATGGATGATCAGAACGGTATCCTGGTTAAGAATCCCGATAATGAAAAGATCATGTCTTTTGAGGCAGGCGCTAACACAAGATTTATGAATAACATGATATATTTGAAAGCTAACTTTTATTATACCAGCTGGAAAGACAGAGGTGTAACCCGCTCAGTTGTTAATACGGATCAGACAGATGGTCTTGTAAGATTAAGCGGAGTTAACTCATTGCATACAGGCCTGGAATTTGAGGCAGGTATTCAGCCGGTAAGGTTCGTAAGGCTGGATGTTGCAGCATCATTCGGCAATTGGAAATATACTGATAATGTTACAGGCAGTTATTCCACTACATCCGGCAATACCAGTGAGATCATCACATATAATTTCTACCTGAAAGATGTCAAGGTTGGTGATGCTCCCCAGACACAGGTTGCTGCAGCTTTAACACTCATTCCGTTCAATGAGCTGCAGATTCAGCTCGACTGGATGCATAATGGTAATTATTATGCTGACTTCGATCCGTTCAGCCGTACCCAGGCTTATTTCAACGGCGAACAAAGCTGGAAAGTTCCGGATTACGATGCTTTCAATTTACATTTTAATTATAAACTCCCTATCGAAGTTGCAGGTGCAACGGTATCATTATTCGGACATGTGTTTAATTTGTTTGACGCAGTATATGTTCAGGATGCAACAGATGATTCGCAGTATAACGGATATTATGTTAATAATCCCGACAGAAACGGCGACGGAAGATTAAATAACCTTGATGGTATGCACACAGCGGATGATGCAGAAGTATTTTTATCTGTTCCAATGACATTTAATCTTGGATTTTCTGTGGCTCTATAATCATTCCTGCAGGTTATTACTAATTTCAGGGCTGTCTTTAAAGGCAGCGCTTATTTTATCCAACAAAATATTTATGAAGAGGGTTTACTTAAATTGCAGTTAATATTATTTTTGTACTTTCAAAATAAAAGTATACGATTTTGATCCTTTCAAAGGGTCCTCCCCTGCCCTTTGATGGTAAACGGATCGCACCCAGTGTTTCCCCAACACTGGGTTGTTTTTTTAAACAATTACTTTGTTTTAGTGTTGGGAGTCGCCCCATTTTAATACATCCACCTGGACTTTAGCAATACCGTTGGTAACCATATCCAATTCTTCCGCAGCTTTTTTTGAGAGGTCAATTATTCTGCCGTTAAGGTTTGTCATCCGGTCATTTATTCTGACAATTACAGTTTTTCTGTTCTTTAAATTTTTTACTCTTACGATGGTGCCAATACTATAGGTAGGATGGGCTGCGGTTAACCTGTCTTGACTGAATATTTCGCCGCTTGCTGTTTTCCTGCCCTCGTATTTATCTGAATAATAAGAGGCAACACCCACCCGGGATTCGAGTACCCTTGTATTATTATCTAACGGAATGTTTTCTCCAGATGTTTGTTCAACGCCGCTCTTATCATAATCGTCCGAATGTCTGCTTGGAAAACGTGTGCTTGATGCGCAGGAAATTAATATAAACATCAGTGCAGCAGCAACTGGAATCTGCTTTAACATCCTTATGATAAAATTGAGGCACATTTTATTACAGCCGTTTCACTTCTAAGTCTGTTTTCTCCAAGGTTAAAAAAATCTGCAGTACTAAAAAGTTTTTTTTCATCTTCAGTAAAATCTCCTTCCGGTCCGAAAACAAAATAAGTTTTATCATTGCGGTTGACTGCATCCATATTGAAGGCATTCTCAGCCTCCTGAACAAAAAGTATCTTATTGCCTTCAACAGCAGCAATCTCTTCAAGAGAACCAGGCACCTTAAGCTCAGGGAGGAAACTCCGTAATGACTGCTTCATCGCAGAGACCAGTATCTTTTGCCAGCGGGTTGTTTTATTTCCCTTCCGTATAGTCCTTGCAGAATCAAAGATTATAAAACTGGTTATTCCCAGCTCTGTACATTTTTCCAGTGCAGTTTCAAATCGTTCTGCGCTTCTGAGTCTTGGTATACAGAATATAAGGTTTTTATTATTATTCTCATATTTGTATTCCTGTAACACCTCAGCTTGTAAAATTTCTGCAGATATGGAACGTACTGATGTTTTATATATCCGTCCCTTTCCGTCAGTGATGTAGATTTCATCCCCCGGCCTGTGTCTCATCACCTTCAGGATATGATTTATTTCATCATGTTCAGTTAAAATCAGGTTGTCGCCCTTCAATGGTGATGTAGTGTAATATAGTTCGATATTTTGAAGTTTATTCATAGGCAAATTAGAAAGATACGGCGACATTAAAAATAAATTCGGCATTATGGTATTCGTCAAGACCAACTTCAAACCTTACAACATTATAAGGCAGTATTAAAAGAGTAAGTCCGCCTCCATATCCGCTGCTGATATCTTTAATCCCAAAAGATTCACCTCTGAATTTTGCAGCACCGGCATCTGCGAATAGCCCTGTATATATTGCTATTCTATAAGAAAGCAGGGATTTGGGAAGCAGTGGAACAAAATCCAGACTGATATGGATATCTTTTAAAATCGGGTAAAATAATTCCATCGATCCCAGATAATAATTATTTCCTTCCAGTTGTTCTGAATTATGTCCCCTTATCCTTTCATCAAAACCAATATAAGACAGATCGTAAAAAGGTATCAGCTTACCTCCGGTCAAACGGGTAGTAAATCTCCATTTAGCATGGAGGTCGCCTATTATAGGACGGTATTCGCGGAAATCGAATTTAAATATATTGTAGTTAATTCCTTCATTTCCTAATCCCTTAAATTCGATGGCGGCTGCACCAAGCAATCCCTGCCGGGGAAACTGAACCAGGTCTCTGGTATCGTATGAATAACCGACTGAAATAAAGGGTGTATGATCTATCCTTGAATCAGATGCGGAGATTCCCTTGATAAAAAAAGGAGTTTCAATATAACTGTATCCAGCAGTCAGTGAGAGACGCTGATACAAACCGAACCGCTTTCCCACCTCAATGGAGCCGGTTATATTTTTCTGATCATAACTTCCTCCGTGAAGAGCCGATGCAAGGTTGCTTTTATTCGATATGGTACCATAAGATGCCGATATGTTAAAAAATATATCATCCTTGCGCGACAGGTAGGGATTATTATACATAAGTCTCAGAAAAGGATTATAACCAAATGCACCGCTGAATGAAACAGTTTCGTTCCGCCCCCTGAAATTTTTTACGACAAGAATTGCTCCGTAAGACAGTTTATTCCAATCGTTTTCCCGTATCTCAAGAAATGGGACAGGATAAATGTACCACCCCTCCTCAACATCGATTACAGCATAGTTTTTATCATCAACTGTTTCAGGATATACTTCAACCACGTTAAAGATACCAAGACTATAGACCCTGTCGCGGTTATACTTTGCGAGGTCAAGCGTTAATGTATCACCCGGAGAGAAATTTAATTCTCTTAAAATAATAAAGTCTTTCGTTGTTTCATTACCCACAATTTTAATAGAATCAATAACCACGCTGTAATCCTGCAGGTATTTTATAGTATCCTGCACCTGGGCGAAAGCCGGATGCAAGGCCAACATTATAAAAAGCAGGATGTATTTTGTCATTTTTTTGTTTGATCGGATAATAAAAAAACGGTTCGCTTAAACAAATTTGTCCCTGCGAACCGTTTTTCAAAGGTTAATAAAATCAGGATACAGGTTCTTCTATGTAATCTGCAGTCGGATTGCAGCTGCACACAAGGTTCCGGTCTCCGTAAGCGCTGTTAACTCTGCCCACTGACGGCCAGAACTTATTCTTCCTGGTCCATTCAACAGGGAAGGCAGCCTTTTCACGTGTATAAGAATGATTCCAATCGTTCGACATTAAAATGTTCAGAGTATGAGGAGCGTTTTTAAGAACGTTATCCGTCGGATTTGATTTTCCATCCTCTATTTCTTTGATCTCTTCCCTGATTGCGATCATAACTTTGCAGAACTTATCGAGTTCTAACTTAGATTCACTTTCGGTCGGTTCCACCATAAGAGTTCCTGCAACCGGAAATGAAACTGTCGGGGCATGATATCCATAATCCATCATTCTTTTGGCTATATCCTCAACTTCTATCTTAGCAGTATTCTTAAAGCTTCTCATATCGAATATCAGTTCGTGTGCCACTCTTCCCTTTGTGCCGGTGTACAGCACATTAAAATAGGGCTCCAGTCTGGCTTTAATGTAATTAGCGTTAAGGATAGCAACTTCAGAGGCTTTTGTAAGAGCTTTAGTTCCCATCATTTTTATGTAGGCATATGAGATAACCAGGATATCAGCGCTTCCCCATGGAGCAGATGAAACAGCCGGGATCCCATGCTTATGTCCCAATCTCACAACAGGGTGTTCCGGAAGGAAAGGAACCAGGTGTTCTGCACAGGCGATAGGTCCCATTCCAGGTCCTCCTCCCCCATGAGGAATACAGAAAGTCTTGTGCAGATTGAGATGACAAACGTCAGCACCGATTTTAGCAGGACTGGTTAACCCGACCTGTGCATTCATATTAGCACCGTCCATATAAACCTGTCCGCCGTTTTCATGAATTATTTCACAAATCTCGCGAATCTTTTCTTCGAACACACCATGGGTGGAAGGATATGTTATCATTAACGCAGAAAGATTCTCTTTATTCGCTTCAGCCTTTTTCCTGAGATCTTCAACATCAACGTTGCCCTTAACATCACAGTTAGCTACAACCACCTTCATTCCTGCCATTACTGCACTTGCGGGATTTGTACCGTGAGCAGAGGATGGAATTATTACCACATTCCGGTTTCCCTCTCCCCTGTTTTTATGATACTCCCGAATCACCATCAGTCCTGAGTACTCACCCTGGGCACCGCTGTTCGGCTGCAGTGATACTGCGGTGAAACCTGTTATTTTAGCAAGCTGATCTTCCAGCTCATTAAAAAGCTGCTTATATCCCTCTGTCTGTTTTTCAGGAGCAAAAGGATGTATCTTGCTGAACTCGGGCCAGGTTATCGGCAGCATCTCTGTTGTCGCATTTAATTTCATTGTACAGGAGCCAAGCGGAATCATTGAATGTGTCAGGGAAAGATCTTTATTCTCAAGGCTCTTCATATACCTGAGCATTTCGGTTTCAGAATGATATGTGTTAAAAACCGGGTGAGTCAGATATCCCGAAGTTCTTTTCAGATTGCCGCTGTATTCAGCATTGATTCCTGCAGCCTCTTTTTTTAAGGAAGAGACATCAATTTCTTTTCCATTGATTTTAGCGAAGATATTGATGATCTCAATTATGTCATCAAGGTCGGCAGGCTCTCCTATTGAAATACCTATCGAGTTATCTGAGAAATATCGGAAATTAATTTTATGGCTCTCAGCTTCCTCACGGATCTCCTTAATTTTCTTTTTACCATCATCAGAAAACCTGATCTTTAATGTATCAAAATAATTTTCATTGACCTGTGTATAACCTGATTTTTTCAGTGAAGCATCAAGAAATGCAGTCAGGGTATGAATCCTTTCCGCAATAGATTTTAATCCTTTCGAACCATGATAAACGGCGTACATAGCCGCCATTATGGCAAGGAGTACCTGAGCTGTACAAATATTGCTTGTAGCTTTTTCCCTGCGAATATGCTGTTCTCTCGTCTGCAGCGCCATTCTGAAGGCAAGGTTTCCCTGGGCATCAATGGTCGCCCCGATTATTCTTCCTGGTAAGTTTCTCTTATATTCATCCCGTGTTGCAAAATATGCAGCGTGGGGTCCGCCGTATCCCATTGGAACACCGAATCTCTGCGAGCTCCCGACCACGGCGTCGGCACCGAATTCTCCAGGAGGAGTCAGCAGTGCAAGGCTCATCAGATCCGCAGCAACTGTGCAGTAGATATTCTTCGATTTCGCTGCATTGAAAAGGTTTCTGTAATCGTATATCTCACCGCTATCAGCCGGATATTGAACCAGAAGACCGAAAATCTCATCTGTCAGGTTAACCGTCTCATGATCCCCAATGATCAGGCTGATTCCCTGCGACTCAGCTCTTGTCTTTAAGACACTGATTGTCTGAGGGAAACATTCCTCAGATACGAAAAAAGTATTTGCATCCTTATTATTTCTTAAAGAATGAAACATACTCATTGCTTCGGCTGCAGCTGTTCCTTCATCAAGCAGGGAGGCATTTGCAATTGGAAGTGCGGTTAAGTCGATTATAGCTGTCTGAAAATTCATCAAAGCTTCAAGTCTGCCTTGCGCTATTTCAGCCTGGTAGGGAGTATACTGAGTATACCAGCCGGGATTTTCAAGTATGTTCCTCTGTATCACTGCAGGGGTGATGGTATGATTATAACCCATACCGATATATGGTTTGAAAACCTGGTTTTTCTTCGCAATTTCTCTTAATCCTTCCAGAAACTGGTACTCCGTGAGAGGCTCACCCAGAGCAGGACTTTCACTTAATCTAATTTGTGACGGTATTGTCTGTTCTATCAGTTCTTCCAGCGAACTGATACCTATAACTTCCAGCATTTCCTTTATTTCTTCATCATTCGGTCCTATATGCCGGTTAACAAATTTATCCGGATGTTCGAGGTTATTCATAGTTTATTTCTCTTGATAATTGAATTAGCAAAAATATTTAGTCTTACTAAAATACGGAATGTTTTTTATCTATAAAATGATAAAAACAGAGGTGAGGTTTAGAAGTCTGCCTGTTATTCGCGTGGAATAGGCCGGGTAGAAGCTGGACAGAGGCCGAGCAGAAGCCGAACAGAGATAGAGAGATAGCTGATAGATGGGAGACTGAGAAGACCGACTTATGAATATAAAAAAAATGTTATTCTAAATCAGATGAAAGATTGGAAAGCCAGGAAGGAAACGGAAAAAATTTAAATAGAAAAGAAAGAAAACTTACGCAGAGAAACGGGGAATAGATATTCAGGAAGGCTGCTGGCTATCGTTACTCTGGTTTACCCTGGTTATTGCAGGCATGTGCTGCATTTTGTTCGGCAGATTTTTTGTTTCTCCCCTTTCCCGTTCCGTATGATTCACCGTTTATTTCAACTTGTACGGTGAATAACCGGTTATGCTGGGGACCTTCCTCGTGTATCACTGTATATATCGGATTTTCAAATTTATTTGCCTGTGCATATTCAAGGAACTGACTTTTATAGTTCTCATCTATAAGGTGTCCACCCTGTTTTGCACTCGGTTCAATCAGATTTTTTTGTATGAAGGATCTTGCCCCTTCAAGTCCGTTATCAAGGTATATCGCCCCTATCAATGCCTCAAAGGCATCGGCCAGCACAGTACGTGAACCATAGGTAAATGTTGATGACAGGTTTTTACTGACGAGAAGGAACCTTGATAAACCGATCCTTTCGGCACCTTCAGCAAGAGCAATCCTGTTAACCAGCTTTGCCCTTACCTTGGTAAGAAATCCCTCATTCTCATCAGGGTATACTTCAAAAAGATACTCTGCAACGGTAAGGTTAAGTACAGAATCTCCCAGGAATTCAAGCCTCTCATTTGAAACTGCAAAATCAGGATTTTGTTCAAGAAATGATCTGTGCATCAACGCCTGGATATAATATGACTTGTCTTTTATGGGGACCCCTGTTACAGATTCCAGTTCGGAGAACTTACGATGTGTAAGTAATTTCGAAAAATATCGGGTTTGTTCTCTTGCCTGGCTTTGCTTCAGCTTTTCAAGAAGCCAGGATATCAACTGACCCAAGACTAATCTCCCGCTTTTTTGAACAATATCGACGCATTATGACCGCCAAATCCAAACGTATTACTTATTGCAAAGTTAATTTTTTTCTCTGTAAATTTTTTGGCACTGTAATTTAAATCGCATTCAGGATCGGGATTATCAAGATTAATGGTAGGGGGGATTTTATTGTTCATAATTGAAAGCACAGTAGCAATAGCCTCAACACCTCCGGCTGCACCGAGCAGATGTCCTGTCATCGATTTAGTAGAGCTCACAACAAGCTCATAGGCGTGATCACCAAAAGTTGTTTTAATAGCTCTGGTTTCAGTAACATCGTTATAAGGTGTGCTGGTTCCATGTGCATTTATATAATCTATATCATCAGGCTTAATCCCGGCATCTGTGATTGCAGCTTTCATAGAACGTGTAGCGCCTTCACCGGCCGGAGACGGCGCGGTTATATGATAGGCATCACCTGTAAGACCAATGCCCGCTATCTCAGCATAGATTTTCGCACCGCGGGCTTTAGCGTGTTCATATTCCTCAAGTATCAAAGTGCCGGCTCCTTCACCCATTACAAATCCGTTTCTCTCGACGTCGAATGGTCTCGATGCTTCAGCATACCGGTCATTCCAGGTAGACAAAGCACGCATAGCATTAAATCCGCCGATACCCATCTCTGTAATAGCAGCTTCAGAACCTCCACACATCATCAGGTCGGCACTTCCTCTCTGGATAAGGATAAATGCATCCGCTATAGCATGTGAGGCAGTTGCACAGGCAGAAGTAGTGGCATAGTTAGGACCTTTCAGGCCAAACTTAATGGATATTTGTCCGGCTGCCATATCGGATATCATCATAGGGACAAAAAAGGGACTTATCTTATGGGGGTCTTTATCCTCAAAGTAAAGCCAGTGCTGTTTCTCCAGAGTATAAATCCCGCCGATACCGCTGCCATAAATAACACCGAACTTTTCCAGATCCACACCATCTTGATTCAACCCTGAATCCGTCATAGCCATTATGGCAGTAGCCAGTGCAAATTGGTTAAAGGGGTCAAGTCTTCTGGTTTCCTTTTTCTCAAGATAGTCACCTGCATCAAAATTCTTAACTTCCGCAGCGAATCTGGTATCAAACTTCTTAGTATCGAACTTGGTAATAGGCGCAACTCCGTTCCGGCCGTTGATCAGGCCCTCCCAGAATTCGGATAAACCTATACCAATTGGAGTAACTGCACCCATTCCGGTTACAACTACTCTTCTTTTTGTCATAAAACTCTCCGGAGAATAAATGGATTGAGGTAATCTTTAAAAGATTGAAATCTCATTATATTAAAGGGAGTGAAGTCGAGAAGATAAATTTCCCGACTTTTAATAGATTAACCTAATTTCTCTTTAAGGTACCTGGTAGCGTCTCCCACTGTATTTATTTTCTCAGCATCCTCATCAGGAATAGATACCTGGAAAGCACTCTCAAAACCCATTACCAGTTCAACAATGTCTAAAGAATCGGCCCCAAGATCATTTGTAAAGGAAGCTTCAGGTGTAATCTGTGATTCTTCAACACCCAATTTGTCCATTATGATCTCTTTGACTTTAGCTTCAACATCCATCTTTATGACTCCTATAATTTATTTCAGTTAGTGTAATTTAATAAAGTTTTTAAAAATAAGGTAATTATTTTACATTGTCATCCCGCCGTCTACTGCAATTACCTGACCGGTAATATAATCGGCTTCCGCACTGCATAAAAATCCTACTACTTTAGCAATATCCTCCGGTGTTCCCATTCTGCCGAGCGGAACATTTTTAAGCAGAGCCTCGCGCTGTTTTTCATCCAGTTTCTGAGTCATACTTGTCTCAATAAAACCAGGGGCAACTGCGTTAACGGTAATATTCCGGGATGCGAGTTCTCTGGCCATTGCCTTGGTGAATCCTATAACTCCTGCTTTCGAAGCCACGTAGTTAGCCTGCCCCGGATTACCAATTAATCCTACTACCGAAGCGATATTCACTATTCTGCCGTACCGCTGTTTGATCATAGGTTTAAGGATAGCTTTAGTATAATTAAATACGCTTTTAAGATTCGCCGAAATGACATCATCAAAATCTTTTTCAGTCATCCTCAACAGCAGGTTATCTCTTGTAATGCCGGCATTATTCACAAGGATATCGACACCTCCAAGCTTTTCAATCGCTTCATCAACGGTACGCTGTGCATCTTCAAGAGATGAAGCATCAGCTTTAAACCCGTATATTTTAGTATCCAGTGAACCTACTTCTCTCTGCAATTCCTCCGCACACTCGTCACAGCTGTTATAGATAAAAGCAACATCTGAAAATAACACTCCGCAGCAGCTCTTTGCTGCCAGTTCCTTCACTATCGCCCTTCCTATTCCTCTTGTCCCGCCTGTAACTATCGCTCTTTTGCTTTTCATTTAATTTTCTCCGCTTTTAACCCTGCAAGATACTCAATTTTATAGTTCTCTAATTCCCTGAATCCATCCTCGCCAAAGAAATGCTTCAGTTCTTCCCGGCAAGAGTCATAAATAGTTTTTGCCCCTGATGGATTATGATTGCAGGTTTTGAGCCTGTCTATGTGTTCATCATCGATAGTAAGTGCATTCTCATAAATTGTAAGTGGAAATAATATACAATAAAGGGGTTTGTATTTCCACTTGTACGCTCCCTCGAGATTGGCCAGTTTCTGAAGTGCACAAAGCCCGTCCCTGTCAAGAAAAGTGCATTTGCCGTTATTTACCTCGGTGCCTACAGCTACCCCTGATTCAAAATCCTCGTCCTCTTCGGGAGCCTCGAACCACTCTTCTGTATCTTTCACCTGGGTTTCGTCAAACATTGGAATGAGTTTGTCCTTTAGAGACATAATCATATCGTGTTCTTTAAGGTCGGTATAAACACCGTAATAGCAGCACTCCCCGGAACAACTGCAGCTGAAGCTGAAAGTGAAGATCTGGGGATCAATTTTCACACCGTTGATCTCTTTTGTAAACTTTTCACTCATTAGATATATTTCTCCACATCAGAATATTTATCAATATTGAAACACTTAACGTCTGGATTTATTCTTTTTACCAGACCCTTCAGCACCTTTCCGGGACCTAATTCATAAAACTCCTCAATACCGTCACTTATCATATTTTGGATGGTTGCCTCCCACCTAACTGGTGAGGTAACCTGCTCATATAAATATTTCTTTATTTCCTCTTTTGTAAGCACGGGTTTTGCGGTCACATTAACATAAACAGGGACCCTGCCGTCGTAGATGTTTGTAGATTCAAGCGCCGATTTCAGACTTTCTTTTGCAGAATCCATTAGGGGAGAATGGAACGCGCCGCTAACAACAAGTTCTTTAACCACCTTTGCACCTTTGCTTTTGCAGATCTCCATTCCCTTTTTCACACCCTCAACAGAACCTGAAATCACTACTTGTCCCGGCGAGTTAAAATTAGCGCACTGAACAATCCCTGCCGGGGAAGCTTCCGTGCAGCACTCTTCAACAACATCAGGATTTAGTCCTATTACCGCAGCCATGGTGCCCTGGTTCTCTTCACCTGCCTTCTGCATAGCTTTTCCGCGGATCCTCACCAGTTTAACTGCCTCATAAAACTGTATTGCATTTGCAGACACCAGCGCCGAGTACTCACCTAGAGAGTGTCCTGCTGATGCATCGTGATGGAGTGTACGGATTAGTCCAGCCAGCACCACACTATGTAGAAAAATAGCAGGCTGGGTAAATTCGGTCTGTTTGAGCTGATCTTCAGGACCATTAAACATTATATAGGAAAGGTTTATTCCGAGGGCATCGTCTGCAGTTTTTATCATCTCTCTGGCTTCAACGGAGTTTTCAAATAAATCCTGAGCCATTCCTACATACTGTGACCCCTGACCGGGAAATAAAAAAGCTTTTTTACTCATTCAATGTTTTTATAAAATGACACAAAATTAATCCATTCCCCAGACAACATATATTGCACCCCAGGTATAACCCGCGCCAAAAGCAGATAAGATCAGGTTATCACCTTTCATCAGCTTTCCCGCGCGGTAGTAATCAACAAGGCACAACGGAATCGTAGCAGCAGTTGTATTTCCGTATTTATCAATATTTATCATCACCTTATCTTTACCTAGGCCCATCCTTTGTGCGGTAGCATCGATAATCCTGAGATTTGCCTGATGAGGCACAAGGTATGCAATATCTTCAGATTTAAGATTATTCTTCTGCATAATTTCATAAGAGATATCTGCCATACCTTTAACTGCAACTTTAAATACAGCCTTTCCGTCCTGGTAAAGGTAGTGCATTTTATTATCAACTGTTTCATGGCTTGGCGGATTTAAACTTCCTCCCCCTTTCATATGGAGGCTCTCCAGTCCCGAACCGTCAACTTTCAGTAAAGAGTCTCTCATCCCAACCGATTTATCTTCAGTGGGTTCCAGCATTACAGCTGCACCGGCATCGCCGAAAAGGATGCAGTTATTCCTGTCTGTATAATCCACAATTGAGCTCATCTTATCAGCGCCTATTACCATAACCTTTTTATACTGTCCGCTTTCAACAAGAGAACAGCCGGTTTGGAACGCAAAAAGGAAGCCCGAACAGGCCGCCGATAAATCAAATCCCCACGCATTAGCTGCACCGATATTATTCTGTACGATACAGGCCGTTGCGGGGAAAAACATATCAGGGGTAACAGTCGCAACAATAATACAATCAATTTCTTCGGGTGAAACATTAAACTTTTCCATTAAATCTTTTGCGGCACCGGTTGCCAGGTCGCTTGTGGCTCCATTTTCAAGCAGCCTTCTTTCTCTTATTCCCGTTCTTGATGTTATCCATTCATCTGTTGTTTCAACAATTTTCTCAAAGTATGCGTTATCCATTATTTTATCCGGAACATACATCCCCAGTCCCGTGATCACAGCATTATATTTATTACTCTTCATTTATCAGTTTCCGGTTCTTTCTGAATATTGTTTAATAGAATTTTCGATCTTCTCCGGCAATTTTTTATCATACATGGTTTTAGCTTTTAACACCATATTACGTATAGCTTTAGGAGTGCTCGATCCGTGACCAATTATACTAATTCCTTTAACTCCAAGCAAGGGAACACCGCCGTGCTCCTGGTAATCCATAACCTTTAATGCTTTCCTTAAAGATCCGCGCGTCAGCCCTATTTTAATTTTGTCTAAAAAGCTTTTCCTGGCAATCTCAGTTAATAATTGCTTTAATAGTCTTGGAACTGCCTCTCCGAACTTAAGCAGGATATTGCCTACGTAGCCGTCGCATACCACTACATCAACTTTGCCTGTAAGAATATCTCTTCCTTCAACATTACCTATAAAATTAAGCTTAGATTCTTTCAGAAGTTTAAAGGCAGCCTCGGAGATTTCATTTCCTTTTCCTTCTTCCTCACCCATACTGAGTACGCCTACGGATGGATTTTTAACCCCTCCCATATCCCGCGCATATATCGTTCCCATAATTGCATATTCAAGAAGATGCTGAGGTTTTGCATCCTTACCCGCACCCACATCATAGAGGTAACAGATCCCGTTGACGTTAGGCATCTCCGCTCCTATGGTCGGCCTCCCCACACCGGGAATCCTTCCCATAACCAGAGTAGACGCAGCCATCATAGCACCGGTATTACCGGCACTGATAAAAGCATCTGCTTTACCGTCCCTTACCATCTCCGCACCGATAACTATAGAGGAATCAGGCTTAGATTTTAATGCACTGGTAGGACTATCGGCCATCTCTATGACTTTATCCGTGTGTATGACGTTATCTTCATTAAATGTTAGGTTTTCCTTTGTGAGAACCTTCTTAATTTCATCTGATCTGCCGATCAAGAATAATTCAATTCCGCTGATCTCATTTACAGCCTGGACCGCACCCAATACAATATTAAGAGGAGCGAAATCGCCCCCCATTGCATCAACAATTATTCTGCACTTTGTTCTGTTAGGCTCAGAATCGTTCATTAAAAAGGTTTATTTTTCGAAATTAACTTTTGGGTATGAACATAGATTTTTCATTATAATACCCGCAGGAAGGACATGCACGGTGGGTCATCTTCATTTCACCGCAATTTGAACAAACTCCCAGCGAAGGAGCTGTAGCCTTATAATGAGTCCTTCTCTTATCTCTTCTGCTCTTTGACCATTTTCGTTTTGGATTAGGCATGCTTTTACCGTTTTTTAATTAGTGTTTATTTTATTTTTTAATTCCATTAAAGGGAACCACCTGGCATCAGTCTCATTTTTACTGCAGGAGCAGTCGCCTTCATTCAGATTTTTGCCGCATCGGCTGCAAAGACCTTTACATTCCTCGCTGCATAGTTTCTTCATCGGTACTGCTAATATCGCAAAGTCCTTTACATCATCAGAAATATCGATTGAATCAGCTTCTGCAGAAAGATAAGCAATATTATCCGATTCAGTTTCAACGGGTTCAACTCTCAGCATATAAACCATCTCGTATTCTGCGCGAAGCGGTCTGCTGAATGAGGCAGTACATCTGTCGCATTCAAAAACAGTATTTACTAAAATTGAAGAATCAAGGATTAATTGATTGTGAACTTTGTTAATCTCAACATCTACTTCAATATTTCCTTCAAAAGGGGATTCCAATCCAATCGAGTTTACCGGCTCGACGAACCTGAATTGATGACTTCCGTCACTCAGATTCGAAATCTTAATTTTCATTGTAAATTCTCACAATCTTTACAAAAAAACAGTTTGAAATATAGCCATACTTCCATATATAGTCAATAAATTAAGTACTGCACACTTTCTATTTACACACGGGTTTTAGCGAGATATAACCGTTTTTTTAATTCGTTACAGAACCCGAAGCCAGTGAAAATAAAGACTTAAAATACCTGACGGCAGCCCGTTACACTCTGGAGATGCCGGAACTCCCTGTAACGCTGTAACAAGTAAAAAAAGCAGACCTTAAAGAACCAGTATTCCGGAATTTAGTTTATTTATACTATAGTTTATAAGGGTTGTATACTTTAAATTACAGTTTTATTTCTGATATCTAAATAAAATGCTCACAGTCCGGAATCTGACAAAACGATATAATGATGTGGTTGCCGTTAAGGATCTGAGTTTTACGGTAAGTGAAGGAAAGATTTTCGGTCTTCTGGGTCCCAATGGAGCGGGAAAAACAACTACGATAAGGACTGTTCTGAATATAATAAAACCTACATCCGGGGAGATCAGGTTCTACGATAAAAAAATTTCCAGGGACTTTTTTAATGTTATCGGTTATCTCCCTGAAGACAGGGGTCTTTATAAGAAGAGCATGGTTGATGAGGTGATACTGTACTTCGCTGCTCTTAAGAATATGAGCAGGACAGATGCACAAATGAGGCTTCAATTCTGGTTAAAAAAACTAGAGATATTACATTATAAAACAAAGAAAATAGAAGAACTTTCAAAAGGAAATCAGCAAAAGGTACAGTTTATCACCTCAGTAATACATAACCCCAGGCTCCTGATACTCGATGAACCTTTTACCGGCTTCGACCCTATTAACCAGCAGATCATCCGGGAAACAATCCTCTCTTTTGTCAGTGAGGGAAAGCTGATAATACTTTCCACTCACCAGATGGAGCTGGCAGAGAAAATGTGCTCTGATATACTGCTAATGAATAAGGGACAGGAGGTATGCAGCGGATCGCTTTCTCAGCTGAAGAAAAACTTCGGAGGAAATATGGTTGAAATAGGATTTGAAGGAAACAGCGAGGTCATAAAAAACTTAAGTTATGTTAAGGGAATTGACGACTATAACAATTTTGCCGAGGTTCAACTGAGAGATTCCATAGAACCATATATTTTCTTGAGAGATGTATCGGACAAAATAAAGGTCAGGTATTTCAAGGTGATTGAACCAACTCTGAATAAAATATTCATTGATATGATCAGGCAGAGTGCGGTCAGCTGATGAAAAAGGTTTTTGAAATATCAAGGTGGGAGTTCCTGGAAAAAGTTAAAACCAGGGCTTTTATTCTATCACTTATTATAACCCCGGCGCTGGTAATTCTCGTTTCTATCGGCGGCACATTAATTTCGGCAAACGAACAGGAGACAACAAAAGCGATTGGAATAATTGACTCTTCTATGGTTTATTACTTTCCGCTTTCCCAAGCGCTTGAAGACTATAGACTGGATAACGGCCAACCATCCTATGTGGTTTTTAACCTTAATCACTCGACAGAAGAGTTTAAAGAAAACATCGAAACGGCTGACCGTGACGTATATAAAAATAAGATAGCCGGATATATACTGTTAAAAAATTATGGGGATTCGCTTGATGTTCAGTACAGAAGCAGCAGCTCCGGCAGCTTCAAGGATGTTCAGAGGATTGAAAATGCTGTAAAAGAGGTGAGGATTAAGATAGGTCTCTCTAAACTGGGTATTAACCCTGAACTGCTGAGTTCATCCTTCGGAAATATAACGGTTGACCAGGTGACAGTAAAGGAAGGGGATCAGGTTAAGCAGTCGGACTTTTTATCAGAATTCCTCTCTGCAATAGTATTTATTATGCTTCTGCTGATGATGATAATATATTCAGGACAAATGCTGGTACGAAGTCTCGTTGAGGAGAAATCCAATAAACTTATTGAGATTTTAATTTCCAGCTGTACACCTGAAGAACTTCTCGCCGGAAAGATACTTGGACTCAGCGCACTGGGACTTTTCCAGATGTTCATATGGACCTGCATTGGAATAGCGCTTGCAGGCAGCTCTGTTATCCCTCCATCAGCTTTTAATAATTTCTTCATTATGCTGGTTTATTTTATTCTGGGGTTCCTGTTCTATACAGCTCTGTTTGTCGGGATAGGTTCTATTGTAACTACCGAGCAGGAAGCACAGCAGATTACAAGTTATCTTAGTCTGATCTTGGTTTTACCTATTGCTATTTCGGCATCTGCTATTTTTAACCCTAATTCAATACTTGTTGAGGTATTGTCGTTTATTCCGTTAACCATTCCCGCTATTATGCTGTTAAAAATTAATGTTATTGATGTACCTTCTATCGAAATTTTTTCGACCATAATAATCATGATAGCTTCTATATATATTACTATATTAGCAGCAGCGAAAATATTCAGAATCGGGATACTCTCTTACGGTAAAAAACCTGGAATTAAAGAACTCATCTCATGGATAAAGGAAAAATAGTCTACAAATAAGAGGAACTGTGTTTTTCATAGCTTCATTATTAGCCGCCATAATACCAATGGCCACCTATCTAATGATAATCTGGCGTATTGACAGGTATGACAGGGAGCCGTTCAGTCTTGTAATCATAAACTATATTTATGGGGCTGTGGGAGCTATACTGCTGGCTATTATAGGCAGCGGTCTGGTGACTGGCCTTCTCTCTTTCATAATAAATAATGAGGAAATGGTTCTGAGAGTTCAGACTATCATTGTCGCCCCGGTTGTCGAGGAAACAACCAAAGGCTTCTTCCTCTTCCTGATGATAGCTAATAAAAAATTCGACAATATAACCGATGGAATAGTATACGGCGGGGCGATAGGACTTGGCTTCGGTATGACAGAAAACTTCTTTTATTTTCTTTTCTATTCTCAATCGTTCACTGACTGGCTGAGCATCGTTATCATAAGAACGCTTTTTTCCGGCGTAATGCATTGCGTATCTACAGGAACCCTCGGAGCATTCCTCGGTTATGCAAAGTTTAAACCCAGAATAGTAAAGCTCACCTTTCCTGTCCTGGGTCTTGCAGTTGCCATGTTTATACACTTTCTTTGGAATCTTTCAGTCAGTTTCGAATCGACAGCCATACTGGGATTCTTATTTATGATTTTTACCATCGCTGTTTTCATAACCGTTTTTTCAATTTCACTTCTCGGAGAACGGAAAATCATTTTCAGGGAACTGCTGCCCGAAACAGAATCCGGTCTTATTCCTCAGTCACACCTGCTTATACTTAACTCCAGGAGAAGAAATAGACTTGGATGGATTGATGAAAGTATCCGGAAATTATATATTAGTGCGGCTACTACACTGGCGTTCAGAAAAATGCAGGCACGGAATTCAAGCGGTTTAAGCAAGAACTACTACGAACAGGACATTGAGCATTACAGAATCTTTATCAGAAATTTATTATCGGGTATACGGCCGGGCTAAATGACTAAATCTAATTCCTGTATCTGCCTGTTCCCTCTTTTCCCGTTATTTAATAACGACAAACTGCCTTTATTTGAATCAATGAGCAGTAAAGATTCCTCTCTTCTGTATTCAATCCTGTACGAAAATTATATTGAAATTCTGGAAGAAGCAGCAGTTAATTCCACCGTCATCTTCTGCTTTGATAAAATGGATAAGAATAGACTCCCTGAACATATCGCCGATAAAGTTACAGACATACACTGGATCGACACATATGATCTTAACAGTGAACTAAAAAATTGTAATGAAAAATATTTTAAGAAATTCAGCAACAACCTCCTGATATTCGCTCATTCAATCGGTTTATCTTATCCGGATATAAAAAAGACCTTTACCTTGCTGGAAATGGACGATGAATCCATAATGCTTGGAAGAGACGGTGATGAAAGGGTTGCATTCCTGGGTTTTAATAACTACAATGAAGAGATCATGGGATCTATTTCCGAAGACAGGAACCATTACAATGAGCTGCTTATCAGGGCCGGCAGGTATGATAATTTTGTTCATGCGCTCAGCAATTTTATGCTGATTGAAAATAAAAGCGACTTTAAAAAACTTTACGAAGAACTCTCCAGAAAAGAAAGTCTTAACTACTGTAATCAGATCATTCACGAAAAATTCACCCACCTGTTTATTGAATATAAGGAAATGCTGAAATGAGCAGTATTGCGATCTATGGGGGAACCTTTGACCCTGTGCATCATGGACATCTGATAACTGCACAGTCAGTTCTTGAACTCCGCAACCTTGATAAAATTATTTTCATACCAAGTTTCATTTCTCCTCACAAGCAGGATGTTAAAGCTTCAGCAGCTGAACACAGAGTTAATATGCTGAAACTGGCCATCGAAAATATTCCTAACTTTGAATGGTCCGATTTCGAAATAAACAGGGAAAGTGTCTCATATACTATTGATACTCTTAAAGAATTAAAGAACCAGTACGATCACATTGAACTAATCATCGGAGAAGATAATCTTCTGAGCTTTGATAAGTGGAAATCGCCAGAAAAGATAATAGAAATTGCCACTCTTCTGGTCCTGAGAAGAAGGACTGCAAGAGAAGCCGGGACTAAGTATCCCTACGAAGAAAAAGCTGTATTCCTGGAAACACCTAGAATTGATATAAGTGGAACCAGGATAAGAGAAAGGGTAAGAAAAGGACTGCCGATCAACTTCCTTGTACCGCAAAATGTAATGAGATATATTTATGAATCGAAATTATATAAGGAATAAAATTGAAAATACTGGTTACCGGCGGTGCCGGTTTTATTGCCTCCCATATTGTTGACGCTTTTATAGACGATGGTCATAATGTATTTGTACTTGACAACCTGTCATCAGGTTTTGAAAAGAATGTTAATCCGAAAGCTGACTTTATTAAAGCTGACATACGTGACAAATCACTTTCAGATTTATTTGAAAAACAAAAATTTGATGTGGTAAGTCATCACGCTGCCCAGATGGATGTGAGACGTTCGGTGGCTGACCCCGCTTTTGATGCCGATACCAATATTATAGGAACTATCAATCTTCTGCAAAGCGCCGTAAAATGCAATGTTAAGAAACTTATGTTCGCATCTACCGGGGGTGCGATCTATGGAGAACAGGAATATTTCCCTGCAGATGAAAAGCATCCTACAGCTCCGTTATCACCTTACGGTATCTCAAAGCTTGCTGTAGAAAAATACCTTTTCTTTTATAAGACCCAGTATGATCTTAAATACTCAATCCTCCGGTATGCAAATATATACGGACCCAGACAGAATCCTTACGGTGAGGCAGGAGTGGTTGCGATTTTTTCGAAGAAGCTGATAAACGGCGAACAGCCTGTTATTAATGGAAACGGGAAACAAACCCGTGATTACACCTATGTAAAGGATGTAGTTAAGGCAAATCTTCTTGCCCTCAACGATACAGTATCGGATATTTACAATGTAGGCACAGGCATGGAAACTGATGTTAATGAATTATTTGATTTGATTAACAATCTTGTGGACAAAGGTCAGGAGGAAAAGCACGGACCTGCGATGCGGGGGGAACAGATGCGCAGTGTGATCACCTCGCAAAAACTGAAAGAAAAATTCGGCTGGGCGCCATCTACCACAATAAAAGAAGGATTAAAAAGAACTGTTGAATTTTTTAAAGAGAATGAATAATAAAAATGTCCTCTACACTACTACAGCAGAAATTAATAGAAGGCGACAGAAGAAGTATTGCCCGGGCTATAACAGTTGTTGAATCAAACGACCGAGGTTCATCAGAACTGCTCAAATCTATTTATCCGGAAACCGGTAATGCATATAGAATAGGAATAACCGGTCCTCCGGGTGCTGGTAAAAGTACAATAACCAACCAAGTCACTAAGTATTTCAGATCATTGGGTAAAAAAGTCGGCATAATAGCAGTAGATCCCACAAGTCCTTTTACTGGAGGCGCCCTGCTAGGTGACCGTGTTAGAATGAATGATATTGGGCAAGATCCCGGTGTGTTCATAAGAAGTATGGCTACACGGGGAAGTCTTGGAGGTTTGAGTAAAAAAGCAATTGATGCTGCTGATGTGCTTGATTCAGCCGGCTTTGATTTTATAATTCTTGAAACTGTTGGCGTGGGTCAATCGGAACTAGATATTGCAAATGCTGCCGATACAACCATAGTTGTACTTGTTCCCGAATCCGGCGACGCAGTTCAGGCAATGAAAGCGGGATTGATGGAGATTGCTGACTTTTTTGTCGTAAACAAAAGCGATCGTCCGGGCGCTGAGCAGGCAGTAACGGCGTTAAAAACAATACTGATGATGAAAGACCACGATGAAAACAGCTGGATGCCTGACATTATCAAAGCGGTCGCAGTTGAAAACAAAGGGATAAAAGAAATTGCTGTGGAGATAGAACGTCACAGGGAATACCTCAACCGCCAGAATAAATTGCTGAAGAGAAGAGAAGAGAGAACCAAGGTCAGAATAAGAAATATCGTTGAGGAAAAAATAAGAGAGGAATTATGGAGCGGGACTGGTGAAAAATCATTAAATTCATCTATTGATAAGGTAGTTTTAGGTAATATCTCGCCTTATCATATTGCCGAGGAAATTATTGAACATTATAAGAACCAGGGTTAAAAATAATAAGGAGAGCTCAGATGGAAGTTTTAGAAAATCCATTTCTTGCTGAATTAACGGAAAACCAGCAGATCATTAAAAACACTATCCGTGAATTCGCGGAAAAAAATATCCGGCCCGTTGTAATGAAATACGACGAGTCACAGGAATTCCCTATGGAATTAATAAAACAGCTGGGAGAACTGGGATTTATGGGGGTAATTTTCCCCGAGGAATACGGGGGTGCGGGACTTGGATATGTTGAATTCGCAATAATAGTTGAGGAACTCGGAAGAGTAGATCCCTCCATCTCACTATCTGTGGCGGCCCACAACGGCTTGGGCACAAACCACATCTTCCGGTTCGGCAATGAAGAACAAAAGAAAAAATACCTCCCTGACCTGATAGCTGGAAGAAAAGTAGCCGCCTGGGGATTAACAGAATCCTCCTCCGGCAGCGATGCAGCCGGGATGAAATCTTTCGCTGAAAAGAAGGATGGTTATTACCTGCTGAACGGAAGCAAGACTTTTACAACGCATGGTACTGTCGGGGAAACCGCAGTTATAATGGCAATAACGAATAAAGAAAAAGGAAAAAAAGGTATTTCCGCATTCATCCTGGAAAAAGGTATGGAGGGTTTTATTGTCGGAAAGAAAGAAAATAAGCTTGGAATGCGCGCCAGCGATACAACTCAGCTTACATTCGAAAACTGCAAAGTACCCGCTGAAAATCTTCTTGGTGAAGAAGGTGAAGGCTTTATCCAGGCGATGAAAATTTTAGAAGGCGGAAGAATCTCAATAGCTGCACTGAGTGTGGGACTTGCACAGGGTGCCCTGGATGCAGCATTGAAATACAGCCAGGAGAGAAAACAGTTTAATAAGTCTCTAAGCGAATTCCAGGCAACACAGTTTAAGCTCGCTGAGATGGCCGTGAATATAGACGCTGCGCGACTCCTTACTCTACGTGCCGCTGCAATGAAGGATAAAGGACTCCCGAACCAGAAGGAAGCCGCAATGGCAAAACTATTCGCAAGTGAAATTGCGGAAAAAGCCTCCAGTGAGGCTGTGCAGATTCACGGAGGTTACGGCTTTATAAAAGACTACCCTGTCGAGAAATTTTATCGTGATGTAAAGCTTTTAACAATCGGCGAAGGTACTTCTGAAATTCAGAGAATTGTTATTTCAAGAGAGCTATTATCAAACGGAAAATAGAAACTAATGAAAAAAATCGGGAACCAGTTAAAGGAAACTGAATCATTTCTCAAAAAAGAAGATTATTATAAAAATCTGCTCCGCAAATTTCAGGCTGAAAAAGAAGTTGTTCAACTCGGCGGAGGTAAAAAATCTATTGAGAGACATAAGGCTAAGGGTAAGCTGACTGCAAGAGAAAGAATAAATATCCTCATAGATAATCCCAAAGAATTTTATGAATTGAGCACATTTGCAGCCTATGGTATGTATGAGGAATACGGCGGGGCTCCCTCATCAGGTACTATATATGGCATTGGCAGGATCCATAATAAACTGCATGTGATTGTGGCTAATGATGCAACGGTGAAAGCCGGAGCCTGGTTCCCGATTACTGCTAAAAAGAATCTTCGCGCTCAGGAAATTGCGATGGATAACCATCTGCCGATAATCTACCTCGTTGATAGTGCAGGAGTTTTCCTTCCGCTTCAGGATGAAATTTTTCCTGATAAAGAACATTTCGGCAGAATTTTCAGAAATAACGCTGTAATGTCGTCTATTGGTATACCCCAGATCTCTGCAATAATGGGACCCTGTGTGGCAGGCGGTGCCTACCTCCCTATAATGAGTGATGAAGCGCTGATTGTTGAAGGTGAGGGTTCAGTATTCCTTGCAGGGGCACATCTTGTTAAAGCTGCAATTGGTGAAGTAATTGATAACGAAAGTCTCGGAGGTGCGAAGGTTCAGTCTAATGTCTCCGGGGTAACTGATTACATAATGAAGAATGATGAGGAATGTATTCAACAAATCAGGAGTATTATAGAGAAACACGGATCTGATTTAAAAGCGGGCTTCAACAGGGTTGAGAGTAAACAACCGAAATTTTCACCTAAGGAAATTTATGGACTCTTGTCGGAAGATCCTGTAAAACCCTATAATATGTACGATTTAATAGCGCGGATTGTAGATGATTCTGTGTTAGATGAATATAAAGCAGGTTATGGAAAAACTATAATAACCGGGTATGCACGAATAGACGGCTGGGCTGTCGGCATTGTAGCAAACCAAAGGGATATTGTAAAAACAGAAACAGGCGAAATGCAGGTCGGCGGGGTTATTTATTCGGATTCCGCAGATAAAGCAACGCGTTTTATCTTAAACTGCAATCAGAAAAAAATACCTCTCCTGTTTCTTCAGGATGTAACCGGGTTTATGGTGGGCAGCAGAGCGGAGCATGGCGGAATCATCAAAGACGGCGCTAAAATGGTTAATGCAGTTGCCAATTCTGTAGTTCCCAAGATCACCATCATTGTTGGTAACAGCTTTGGAGCGGGTAACTATGCAATGTGCGGAAAAGCCTATGATCCCAGATTCATTTTTGCTTATCCTAATGCAAAGATCTCTGTTATGGGAGGGAACCAGGCCAGCAGCGTACTGCTCGATATTAAAATTAAGCAGGCTGAAAAAAGCGGCAAACATATGGGCGAAAATGATAAAAAAATGCTTCTGGACGAAATTATTCAATCGTATGAAGAAAAAAGTACCCCGCTGTATGCTGCAGCAAGACTCTGGATAGATGAAATTATTGATCCCGCAATGACTCGGGAATATGTTTCGATGGCATTAGAATCCGCCAACAATAATCCTGTGATTCCCAGGTTTAATCCCGGTGTAATCCAGACTTGATACAGGACATTGAGATCATTATTTATAATCCCTGTTATTTTCATTTCAATCACCATGCCGGCTCAGCAGAGCAAGCTCTCTAAATCTATTAATTACCTGTCGGAATTCATTGCTTCAGATTATTTCAATAATCTGGACAGCACAGTGAACGACCTTTCCCTTGTCGATACTCTCTTTCGAAGAGCTGTACATTACAGGGACAAGGATTATTCGGAGGCATTGCTTTCATTAACTCTCGCCACAGTTCCTTATAAAAAAGTTCCTATCCATTTACCTTTGATAAGAACACTGATACAATATCCTCTGACCTCCGTAAGCGACTCAGTATTTTTATTAAAAAATAGAAATCTTCCAAAAAACCTTTATTTCGATACACCCGATAATAAGTTCGGAGATAAAGATAAACTGGCTCATTTTTTCGGAAGTGCATTCCTGGCATATAATTCATCTATCTTTGATTTGGGCGACCTAATTGGTTATTTTGTAGAGGTATTTGAAGAAGAATTTAAGGTCCAGTCAGTCATCGACAACCGTGACATGATGACAAACAAATTAGGATATATTTTCGGGACATTTCTGAAAACTAAGAAATCTATTCTTCCTTCAAATGCATTTTTATTAAGAACCCTTTTTTATATAAGATATAACTTTCCATAGAAAATATGAACTCCATTTTAATTATTGATGACGAAACAGATATCTGCGAAAGCATTAAAATGATACTTGAGTATGAAGGCTACAACGTAGAATACTCAACCAGGTCTGTTGAAGGGGTGGAAAAGGCATTAAATCAGATATACTCGGCTCTTCTGCTGGATATACAGATGCCTGAGATGAACGGTTTTGAAGTACTTAAAAAAGTTAAAGAAACCAATCCCGCTCTTTCGGTGATAATGATATCAGCTCATGGAAGTGTAGAGAACGCAATAAAAGCAACCAGGCTCGGAGCCTTCGATTTTATCGAGAAACCTATTGACAGGGACAAACTTGTAATAAGTATAAGGAATGCAGTTGAACAGTCCAATCTCATACAGGAGAATACAGAATACAGGAAATCACTGCAGGAAGATGGCAAGATACTGGGAAAGAGCCGGGCTATACAGAATATCCTTGCTACAATTGAGAAAGTTGCTCCATTAGATACAAGGGTTATGATTACGGGTGAAAACGGAACCGGAAAGGAATTAGTTGCAAAAGCCATACATAACCAGAGTGTCAGAAAGGATAAAGCATTTATTGAGGTAAACTGCGCTGCGATCCCGAATGAACTGATTGAATCTGAATTATTCGGGCATGAGAAAGGCTCATTCACCGGGGCCGCGCAGCAAAGGATCGGAAAATTCGAGCTGGCAAATAAAGGGACGTTATTCCTCGATGAAGTCGGTGATATGAGTCCCCAGACCCAGGCTAAAGTCCTTCGTGCTATAGAGGACGGGAAAATTGATCGCGTTGGCGGGAACAAAAAAATAGAAGTGGATGTAAGGATAATATCTGCAACAAATAAGAACCTCAAAGAAGAAATTGCTGCCGGAAACTTCAGGGAGGATCTCTTTCACAGGCTGAATGTTATTCCGGTCAATATCCCTCCGTTAAAAGAGAGGACTGAAGATATACCTATCCTTGTTGAGAGTTTTGCAGGAGAAATCACCTTGCGTCATAAAAAACCCCCTATTAAGTTCGAAGAAGATGCAATGAAATTTCTGCAGAGTCTTCCCTGGAGCGGCAACGTCCGTGAATTAAGGAATGCTATTGAGAGAATAATCATCCTTGTTGATAAAAGGGATATTTCACGCAGCGATATAGAGTTTCTTTTCGCAGGTTCTCAGTCATCCATCGGAGATATTATAGAGGACAGCAATTCTTTCCAGGAATTCAAGGAAAAAGCTGAGAGAGCATTCATTATAAAACAGCTGAAGGCGAACGACTGGAACATTAGCAGAACTGCTGAAATACTTGATATTCAGAGAAGTCATCTGTATAATAAGATGAAAAAATATGAAATCGAAAAGGAAGAATAATTATGGGAGACACCATATTTTCCAGGATAATCAGCAAGGAGGTTAAAGCTGATATCGTTTTCGAGAGCAACACTGTCATGGCCTTTAAGGACATTAATCCCCAGGCCCCGGTTCACATCCTGATTGTCCCGAAGATTGAAATTCCTAAGGTAACCGACATAAACGGGAAGGAACACGCCCAGTTGCTGGGCGAGATGATTGATGTTGCAAACAAGCTGGCAAAGGAAAATAATATCGCTGAGGACGGATTCAGGCTGGTTATGAATTGCGGTCAAAAAGGAGGTCAGGAAGTTTATCACCTCCATATGCATCTGTTAGGCGGCAGACAGATGAGGTGGCCTCCGGGCTGATCTTAATACCTGCTGAAGTCGATAATAGAATAATTGTACTTTTTTCTGAGGAAGTCTATTGCCCTGAATAGTTTCTTCCTCTTTATTTCTTCGTCCTCAAATAATACTTCCTGTTCATAGAAGTTTGAGAACCTGCTTAGTCCCACGCCTATTAATCTTACCCCTGTACGCCTTATATGGGCCTTTACCATTAAATCCTTAGCTGTTTCAAAAATAAACTTGTCATCATCGGTAGATCTTATAGTGCGGGAGCGTGTAAGTGTCTGAAAATCTGAGTACCTGAGTTTTATATGTACGGTGGATGCCACAAAATTCTCGTCTCTCAGGTTCTGGCAGACCCTTCCGGTAAGTTCAAAGAGCACCTCATAAATTCTCTCATTGTTCGTAACGTCAGTCCCGAATGTCGTTTCCTTCGAGATACTCTTTTGTTCATGTTCCACCGTAATATATTCAGTTCCCTCACCATTGGCTTTCCGCCAGAGATCAATACCGTATTTACCATATGCTGTCCCCAAGTAATCAGAAGAAAGTTTTGTTATATCACCGATGAGATAAATTCCTTTATTATTAAGGTCTCTCTGCATAACCTTCCCTACTCCGGGGACAGTTTCAACAGGCATATGAGAAAGAAATTCCTTCTCCATACCAGGAATAACATAAGTAATTCCCATCGGCTTCATACAGTCGGAGCCTATCTTTGCAATGGTTTTATTGCTGCCTATTCCTATTGAACATGGCAAAGACAGTTTCTTCATTATCTCCCGCTGCAGCCTTGAGGCAAAAGAAAACATAGAACCGTATATCTTTCCGCAGCCGGTAAAGTCCATATAGAACTCATCGATCGAAGCCTGTTGTATGACCGGGGCATAAGCCGTTAAAATATTCTTTACCGCGTGAGAAAAATGGACATATTCCTCATAATGCCCATGCAAGTATATACCTCCGGGACAAAGCTTATATGCTGTCCTTATCGGCATAGCAGAATGCAGTCCATAAGTTCTTGCTTCATAAGAACAGGCGGCAACTACTCCCCTGCCATTGGGATCACCTCCTACAATTACGGGTTTATCCTTTAATGAGGGGTCAAGAATTCTTTCGACCGACACAAAAAATGCATCAAGGTCAAGATGAAATATTGTCCGCATAGCTGTTTTTAGTTTAAGTTAAGCTCTGGCCCGGAAGAATCCAGAGTAATGGCACTAAGCCTCGGATAGGTATTTACTATTGTCTGAGGCATATAAATCTTTTCCCTCTCCTCAAGGAGATGTATAAGCTCAAAAGCATTCGCAACCGCCTCCCCTTTAGGATGATTGTTCATTATAACATAAACCTCCTTAACTTTCTCCTGCACTTCTTTTATCTTTTGTTCAATTTCCACAAGCTCACCAGGTGTATAAAGATATTCATACCTGGAGCTCTGCTCTTCGTATGTCTGTTCCTTACCAAAATTCTTAATTGACTGCATCCAGGCATCTGTATTCCTGCCATGAAAACGGATATACGCGGTATCATTGGTTAACACGGGCCCGAACTGAATTGCCTTGCCTATCTGAGGCTGGTCAATTGTACAGAATGTTATATTAAGCTGGTTAAAAAGTCTATATACACCTTCATTATTCCAGGAGGAATGCCGAACTTCAACGAAACATTTATAATTCTCGAATATTTCCTTCAGCCGGCGTATATAATCAGCAGATGACTCATTAAATGAAAATGAATACGGGAATTGAATTAGTAATCCTCCAAGCCTTTCCGCCCTGTCAAGCATCTCAAGGTTTGAACGGACGGCCGATATCTGCTGATCATTAAAATCCCTTTTATGTGTAAAATCTTTATGGAGCTTAATGGTAAACTGAAAATTATCCGAATCCGATACTTTTTCTATCCAGCCGTTAACGGTTTTAGGACTTATATACATATAGTAGGAAGCATTAACTTCTACACAGTTGAAATAATGCGAATAAAACCTAAGCCAGTCAAATCCTCCCGACTGTGCTTTCGGATAGAATGCATGCACCCAATCCTTATACGACCATCCTGCCGTTCCTATGTGATATCCATTTATATTATTTGATTCCGTCATCTCTCTATCCCGCTTTCTTTTCCATACTCCTGTAAATACCAATTACAATACCGATGATCTTAAAACCCTGGTGTTTTTTATTGATAATAATTGGTTTATACTCAGGATTTTCCGAAACCAGTTCGATTTCACTTCTTTTTTTATAAAATCTCTTAACAACAGCCGCATCATCAAGTACGGCAACTACTATCTGACCATTCTTTGGTTCCAGGTTAGGATTAACAATTACAATATCCCCGCTGAAAATATAGGCATCCTTGAGACTGTCGCCTTTAACCCTCAGCAGGAACGAATCCTTTGGCATTCGTGCTATCGTCGGAAGTTCAATTGAATCAATTGCATCAGGGTAGATCGTCAAAGGATTTCCGGCAGCCACTTCTCCAAGTATCGGACGGGGTATAAAGAATTTATCTTCAAGGGTAAGTTCAATTCCCCGTGAAAGTTTGGGGTTACGCTTTATATATCCCTTCTTTTGAATGGCCTGAAGGTGCTGCTGAACAGTTGCCCTGTTTCTATATCCGAAAAATAGAGCTATTTCAGCAAGGGTCGGTGGGAAACCTTTTGTTATTTTTTGTTCGATGAGAAATTCCAGGATTTTTTTCTGAATTTCTGTGAGTTCTGCTGGCATAATACACCTTTGAGTAAAATGATTTATAATAAATACCATACATTCGTATGGTAACTTATAAAAGGTATATTAAATTGTCAATATGGTGTGATCAGGGAGATCATCTTTTAGGTTGAGAATGTATCGGAATAACTACTTTCCGTGCAGATTTCACCCTATGACTGCATCATGGAAAATATTTTTTCCAGAGAATCCACCATTTTCTCCCTGAAAATAGGTTTTGATATAAAGTCGTTAAATCCTGCTGCAATAAATTTCTCCCTATCCCCCGGAAGAACATAAGCGGTGACAGCTATAATAGGTATTGTTTCATAACCCTGCATACGGTGAATTATTTTAAGAGCATCCAATCCGTTATATTCACCCTGAAGGTTTATATCAAGTACAATAAAATCAAAGTGAATCGTATCGAGAAGAGGAAGAGCCTCTTCAAAGCTTACGGTAAACTTTATTTCCTTCAAATCTTTCATCTGAACCTTAAACAGGATCTGCGAGTCAACCTGGTCTTCTAAATATAAACAGGAAAGCCGGGACAGGTCTATACGGCTATTATTGAAGTCTGCATTATGCCTTGAGGCTTTTCCGCTCACTTTTTTCTCAGGTTCCCGCGGCTTTTTAAATTTAATTTCCTCTTCGGCCTCCTCCTGTGCAAACGTATTCTCTTCAAATTCCGGTTCAGGAATCTCTTCTTCATCTGTCAGTTCAGATACAGATGCTTCGGTGGTAGTTTCAGTCTCTTCCATTTCTTCCGGTACCGCGGAATCCTCTGCAGATTCAGTTATAGTTTCTCTTCCTTTTTCTTCCACTTCGGGCTCTACCGGAAAAATGAAACCGGACATTTTTTTTGATTTATCAACAAATTTCCCCTGAAGCAGGTCTATTAATCTGCGGGCAAGCTTAACCGAAAGTCTGGAAACGCCGTAATCCTTTTGTATTTCCCTTTTGTTGAAGATATTATTGAAGTTTTCCGAGAATGCGGGCGACATCGCCGAATAATTATCCTGGATTGAGATAATAAAGTTAGAATCATCCGGTTGGTAGGCTGAGAAATAAATCTTCTTAGTGTTTGTGAACTGTGATGCTATTTTAAATAAAAGAGAAATAAGGGAGATAAATTTCTGTGTATCTGTTTTGAAGGTTAAAGAAGAAGATATTTTACCGTAAGCGAACTCTATGCCTTTATTCTTGAGGATATCACTTATTTCCTCCTGGGTTTCATCCACAATTTCTGTGATGGAGACCTCCTTTATTTCGAGCAAGGCAGCTTCCTGCTCCATACGGGAGTATTCAATAACGGAATTCATCGTACTTAATAACCGTCTACGGTTCTGATCGATTATCTCTTTTGCTTCCTGCTGTTCCGGGGTTTTCTGCTCTAAACTTTCGGTAAGTTCCTGGACAAAACCAAGCATTGCATTTATAGGAGTCAGTATCTCGTGGAAGATTCCGGAAAGAAAGGCTGGATCGATTTTTTCAGAAGGAGCACCTTCCTTTTCGACTATTTTTTCTATAATAATTTCCCTGACCTTCTGTTCGGTTTTTTCAGAAGGCTCCAATTCAGGCTTTGCAATCAATACATATGATTCAATTTCATTTTTATAATTCATAACAGGATTTGCGATAATTTCAGTTTCCAGTATCTTCCCGTTAGACTTTTTTAAAGATGATTTCACTGAAACCTGTCCTGTTATATGCGACTGGAATATCCTTGAATTTATAAGTCCACGGTCATCATCGTTCACCACAGAAACAAAAGCAGAATTAACCAGTGCATCATTTGAAATACCAAGTTCCCTGCCGGTTAAACCATTGGCTGACTTTATAAATCCAGATGAATCAGTAATGAAAATCATATTTGAGGAATTATCATAGGCAGCTTTGAACAACTGTTTCTGTTTTTCAGTCTCAAGATTCCTTGTGACGTCTTTTACAATATTAAAATGAGCATCCCTGTTATTGAATTTGAAGCTCGTCTTGCTGAGCTCTATAAAAATTGATTCGCCGTTCTTTTTCTTATGCCTGTATGGTCCGGTAAAGATTCCTTCCTTGATGCCCCCCGATGATGCATCAAGCAGCGTCTGAATATCTTCCGGCGAATAGAGATCAGTCAGATCCATCTGCAAAAATTCATCTCTGCGGTAGCCGTACAGGTTTAATGCTGCCTGGTTTACTTCGATAAAATGAAGGTTTTCTTTATCATAGATAAAAATCGGCTCTGGATTATTCTGTAACAGGACCTCGTACATTTTTCCTCTGCTATTAATAATTTTTTCAAGATCTGAATAAGGGGAAACATCTTCAATAAAAACCGAAAGTCCCTCAGGCTGATTATTTTCCCCATAATTCCTGCTAACCTGAACATTCAGCTCCTTGTCATTCCACCCGCCCGCCTTGGATAACTTTACCTGAAATTCAGCGTCCTCAGATAAGGAATCATCGAATTTCTTTATCTTTTCCGATATCTCCAATGGAAATACATTGGTGTAAGATAATTTTCTGAGATCAGAGAATTCATCTGAGAATAATTTACAAAATTCTTTGCTTGAATGCTCAATAATGCCTTCTTTACTGAGAACTGCGACAGCTGCCGGGATACCTGCAAGGATATTTTTTTTCTTTTCTGTTCCCTTCTCCTCTTCCTTCCCGTTAACGGGCATTGAAATTCCTATCACCGCGGCCAGGTTCCGATCACTATCATTAAGAGGAATTTCAATAGTCCGAAAATTTCTAACCACTGAAAGTCCCTGAATCGGGATTCCTTCAGTTACTATTACGCTGTTCGAATCCTTAACATAATTTTCAAGCGCTCTATATACTTCATGCATATAAACAGGGAGAAGTTCGATTTCGGATCTGCCTTCAAGCTGCGTACTGGTCAGTCCAAGGTTCCGCGCAAGGGAATTATTCACAAGAATAAAAGTACCGCTGCTGTTTTTTATCCAGAACAATTCCTCAAGCCGGTCAATATCCTTCCTGATCTTTTCTTTCCCTATTACAGTGAATGGAAATAATTCTCTTACAGAATCAATTACTTTTTCAATTTTTTCATTCCCTATCAGGGCGGATAGCTCTTCTTTCTGCACCTTCATCCTGGTAATCTCACTAATACGGAGAGCATGTTCTTCAGGTTTAAAGGTACAGAATACCTGGTCCTGATTGAATTCACTAATTGTAGCCTGGCATTTCAGGTTCATACCGTTGATGAAAGTCAGGGTAACATTTTTAATCAGCGTATTTCTTCCTGACAAAACTTCTTCAATCAGAGCGCTTAGTTCAAACGCTGAATCTTTGTTAAAGTAATCGAAAATATTTCCGGCTTTTTCCTCAAATGAAAAGAACTTTGCAGATTGCTTATTGAACGAAATAATATTTCCTTCAGCCGTAGTGGCTATAAAGGGATTCTTTATATTTTCACTTAGAACCCTTATTAATTCTATATTTGATTTTTCTTTAGCCATATTAAATTATGCTCAGCAAAAAGGATGATAAATTAACACAGAATCCAATGCAAAAAATAGTCTAATACTTTAATCATTTACCCGTACCTTGAAGGATATTTCCTGATATCCCCGGATCGGTGGTAAACTTAAAAAATACATTTTTTTTAAGTTATCAAAAGTCAGTTTTATTTCCTGTCCCGCAATAGAAACCACAGTGGGGTTTAGATGGGGGACAGATATCCAGATTCCCGCATCCTGTATAAGGGATGCATTATCGTTCTTAATATTAACCTCATAGTTACCGCTTTCAGAATGATTTATACTGATACTTAGATGTTTTCTTTTTTCTGCCCAGTCAATCAAACCTGAGAACGTGGTTATCCAGCAATTTTGTGCCGACAATAGTGAAGAAACATTCCTTCCGGCCGAGTCCTTATCGACATAAAAAATTCCTCCCGGGTTAATGTTTGATTTCGACATTTGTTGAATCCCGGCACCATAGGAAGGTCTGTAGAAGTGATATAGATTATTTGTTGTATCATAATCGAATGTGAATGAATCCGAGTATCCTGAAGAGAAGATAAAGGAATATCCTGTTTCTGTCAGCAGTCTGTATGTATCTGAATCCTTAAATTCTCCGTAGGATGATACACCGAAATAGTCCTGATCCGAAATCTCATTTATTTGGGTTTGTATTTTCTTCAGACGGATGGTTTTTTCACCTGAATTCATTTGTGAAAAAAGGAAATCATCCCAGATAATATTGATGTTACCTGAATCGCTAATATCCTTAAGCTGACCGGGAAACTTTTGCAGGAAGAATGGGGATATAAAATAGTTCAACCTTTCCGGGTTTGCCGGATGTATCAATGTACTGTCTAAACTGTTTGGTCCCTCAACATTTTTATACAGAATCAAAGAAAAGGTATACTGCCCTGGCCAGTAATTAATAAAAGTCTGCGGCTGAGAAGACAGCCACTTCAGAGAATTAGATAATAATACGTCCCTGTTTTTGTCAATTAACTGGCTGAGACTGAATCCGTACCACAGGAGTCTGCCGTTTGAAATCGAATTGGATACAATTCCGGAAAACTCATTATCGGAAAGGAGATAACTTCCTTCGGGATGGGCGCTGCCTGAGAAACCTGAGGCATAAAAAAGCTCAGGATTAACAGAAAGGAGAATCTTTTGTCCCGGCTTTAATCCATCCGAAAACGGGGTACTCCCTTCAAGATAGTGATTCACCGATAATTTCGCATTTTTACTAACCCTTGAAATATCAAAACCCGGTAAATCATTATTAATCAGGGTTCGCTTGTTTCCTCTTTCGTCAAACACTGCAAAATTCCCGGTTAAAAGAATTCCTTTACCTTCTTCTATCAGCTGTTCAAGTTCATCGAACATTTCTGCACTAACAGCTTCCATTGATGGGATCACAATTATAGAAACATCGCTGTTAATATCATCTAAGTCATCATCATTAAGCATTTCATAATCATAATTCCGGCTCAAAAAGAAAAGTTCCCATTCTTCGGTCGGCTTAAATGAAGAATTTTTTTTATAGAGAATATCTTTAGTGAGAGAAGGATAGATTAATGCAATCTTTGAGTTTGTCTTTCCCGCAGGAAATATAATGCCTATCCATAATCCGGCTACTAAAAGTGACAGTATGATATTACTCTTTTTCATTGCTGTATTAAGAAGGAGTTAAGCGTTCACCTTATCGTAATCGATATAATAGATTCTCGATTCTTTTCCCTTAAGGTTGTTAATCAGAAGCTGCAGATTTTTACTCATCTTTTCGTGTTTAACAACCGGGATTTTTGTACCAATTATCTCCGTACTTATAGAAATATTTTCAGCAGGATCATTTAATAGGACATCAACCACAAGGTCGTCAATCTGTTGATCACCCGGGTTAGAGATATTAAGTACTATACGTGTATTTCCTCTTCTGTTTACCCTTATCTCCACATAATCTTTTTTTGCATACCATTTCCGGATTTCGCTATCTGTAGTAATCCAGAAACTCTTCTTTCTTAAGTCTTTTATTACGTCACCCACAACAGAGATGTATTCTGGTCTGCACTGATATTCTGAATGAAGCTTGAACACATACATGCCGCCTTCAAACAAGACACGGTCGATATCCTCCTGGTAGGTATAAAATTGAAACTCCGGATCTGTAAGTCCTAAATCCCTTATAACCTCATAGTCGTCCCTTGCAGTCTTTGTCATAAGTATTAACCTTTTATCGCCCCTGATAACTGTCCGGGGCACAGAGCGGTCAGTTAAAGAATCTGTAAGTATGTAAGTAAAACCAGCATCCAATGCGGCTTTTATTGTATTCTGGTCAAAAAGTCCGTAAAAAGGAAGAAAACCGGAAACTCCTGAACCGGTAATTGATTCAAGCTTCTGCCTTGAACTATTCAATATCCTGAATTGAGTCTGGTAGTCATACAACGAGTTATTTGTATCATTGACGGATGCAAGATACCCGACATCACCAATAGCTGATACTTCTCCATACCTTGTCAACGAACTTATCAGCTGAGGATTATATTCGGCCTTATCGGGGTCGATAAAAAAGGTGGCCTTGACATTCTCTCTTGTCAGATACCCGAAAATATTTGTAATATTTCCGATCTCGTTTGAGAGTTCAGGAACAATAACGGCCGCTGCATCATAGCCATTAGGCCATTCCTGTACATATGCAATTGGAATATAGGTCAGCCAGCTGCAGCAGTTTCTGAACAGACGATCGAAGTAAACGTAATCTTCATGCACACCGATTACTGAATTAATTTCAAAACCCATCCAGATAAATCTTCCTTTGCCGTAATGCCCATAGACTATGCCGGCTGTCTTCTTAATCTGCTGTCTTACCAGCCCGTCCTGCGTCCTGTAATTATACCAGAAACTCACCTGTGTAGTGCGTGGATCGAGAACCTCGACGGCCATGGGCTTATCCCAGGTAGCTATCTGCATCGGAAAACCGGTGGGGATATTGGCTGTCAGCGGAAGTCCACCGCGCAGCGTATGTATTCCTGTTCTATTGGAATCACTTATTTCTGAGGTAAAATTTATACCGAAAACATTATTGAGGAAATCCCAACCGCGCCATTTACCGTCATTTGAATACGAAGCTATGCCGCTGGTAGCAAAAACGCTTCCGCCAGCCTCAAGGAATTCCTTAATTTGAATTATTTCTTTATCGCTTAATGACTTAGACCCCGGAAGGACAAGCATCCTATAATTTTTTAATTTACCGGTTTCTATGGATGCATCTGAAATTATATCATAGCTGATCTTGTTATTATCAAGGAACTTTTTCCACGTATTGATATTATCGCTAAGCCAGGTACTTCCTTCCGTGAGGATATTCTCTGTATATACCGAGTACAGAAGCGCTGCATCGGGTTTTTTGCCGGAAAACACTTCGCTGATGGCTTTAGTGTCAGGAATTAATTCCTTTGCATCGAATCTTCCAAACACCCCCTGAAGCACATAAAGATAAACAAGAATGGCACCCAGGAGTATAAGGATTCCTGAGATAATTATTCCTGCCTGAGAAACATTTCTTTTTTTTGTCTCTACCGCCACTTTAAAACACCGGGTTTTTTATCTTCTTCTGTAGGCACATACCCTTCGCTGGTGTACTTCAGAAATTTATTACCTGTTGTTCTTTCAGTCTTTGTTCTCTCATACTTCTCTGTTTCTCTTTCACTTTCCGGGTAATGCCTGGGTTTTGCACCCTGGTCTTCCCTGCTTCCCGGGTATACGCCAGGACGGGAGGCAGTCTTTACACGATGAGGTTCAACAGGGACGCTCATTTCTTCGGGACGAACATATTCACGGCTTCTGTATTCGGATTCATCCGGGGTTACCAGCTCAGCACGAACCGATGACGGTGGAACCTGCTGAACCTGTTCGCCTTTCCTCTCCCTGATCTTGTAAAGAATATAGGCACCAATTGCAAGTATGAACGTACATATTGTTGCAACCAGTATGATGGTAGACAGTATAGGAATTAATTCCATTTATTTTCCCTCAAAAAAAACATAATGATGACCTCACACTTTTGCAGTTCCCACTCTCTCAAGTTTTCCCCAGCTCATTCTTATGCCGAGGAATTCTTCGATTGTCGACATTGCTTTGCATATGTCGATGATAAGAATAAAAAACATTCTGTATATGATTGCATAAGCAACCAGGCGAAACTCTTCTTTTTCAACAGATATACAGTATAGCGCGGTGACCAGGTCAAGCAGGGCAAGACCCGCCCACCAGAAGAATATCAGGTATGAAAAGCCGAAGGCCACAGCGGCAATGATAAAAAAAGCATTTGCAGCTATGTTCATTGCAGGCCATATCAAAGCTTCGTAAAACATCGTCCACAGAATAAATGTATCGCCGAAATTGATCGACGGATTTATCATCAGACGTTTATGCTTCCTGATTGATTGAATTATACCTCTTGTCCATCTGTACCTCTGCTTCAGCAGCTGCTGAAGACTGGCTGGTGCTTCCGTGTATGAAACTGAAGCCGGTTCATAATATATTTTCCATCCGTTAGCAAGTATCTTTAATGTCAGGTCAGCATCTTCAGCAAAGGTATCGTTTGAATAATATCCTGAATCGACCAGGGCTTTCCTCCTGAAAAGACCAATAGGTCCTGGAATTATGTTGACAAGCCTGATAAAACTCTGTGCACTCCTCGCCATATTCAGACCTTCGATATATTCAAGAGCCTGAAGATCCGTCAGAAACTTTTTACGGTTGAGTACTTTAACATTACCAGCTACAGCACCAATCTCGGGATTTTCAAAATGCCGGACAGCAAGTCTGACGGCTTGCGGTGAGAGCTGGGAGTCGCCATCCATGCACAAGATTATTTCTGCATTTGAATGTTTAATGCCTGCATTTAAGGCGCGGGATTTACCTCCATTAGGCTGGTTTATAAGCGATACTTTTATATCGCTGAGCCTGCCTTTACGGTAACCCACCAGGCTTTCAGCCACTTTACTTGTATCATCTGTTGACCCGTCGTTAACAATAATAATTTCATAATTTGAATAGTCAAGTTCTAACAGTGAATCTATTGAATCCCTGATTACACGCGCTTCATTAAATACAGGAACGATTATGGAGACAAAAGGAAAGTAACTTCTTGACGGCTTGAAAGTGTATTCGTTAAGATAAAGGTATGCCATACTGAGTATACCGAAATATCTTAGAAGCAGAACGAAAAGGAAAATAACAAGAGCTACGATTGTTGCATATTCAATAAGCGAACTGATTGACAAAACAGTTTTAGGAAGTGTAAAAGCTATAACCATCAGCAGGATGAATGAGAAAATACCGCTTATCAATATCCTGCGGAAATATTTCCTCTTAAGATTTGCCCTGCCATTGGAGATTCCGTTATTATCTACAATAATAGGGGTTCTTATTAATTTCTTTTTCGTCTGCATAGATTTGTAATTAAAAACCCTCAAATATCATTAAAAAACACAATTATGGTGCCATCAGAAATCACATAAGATTTCTAAAAATTCCAACATTCGGTTAACTATAAATGCACTGAATCCAATAACCTGTATCAAAAATATACAGAGTAAAACATGCGGGTTTTTGCAGAATTCGTTAAGGAAATACAGAAATTACTTTGATTTTTCCCTCAAAAAATCAAAAAGTCCAATAGGCTGCTATGTTGAATGAAGCCGATCTGTAACCCGTATTCTGTCTCACCGTACTCCCGATACTGATCCTTCCCTGTAATGTAAAGTGTTCAGCCAGAAGCAACCTGGCAGAAAGAAAAGCTTCCCTGAGAATGAAATTATTCTCAGGAATTATACCTACCTTACCGCCGAGTTTAACCTCATTCTCTTTGTTATCTAAGATAAACCATTCTCCCCACAAACTATGCGACTCAAAGTTATCCGGCGAATAGTAAAGAATAGTGGAATCAATAAATCCAAAGTGATAAAACTCATACCCGGCGGCCATTTCACCAAACCGTTTCCCGAGCCTGATTTGAAGGTTATTACCCTGATTCTGATCAGAAATAAAATAATAGCTATAGTATCCTGAAGCCAGCAGCCCAGATTCACTCTGGTACTCACTGCTAAGTCTGATCATATCGGTCTTAAGTCTCCTGTAAACAAGCAGGGGGGAATAGAGCACCAGTGCTGCATCTTGTGAACTGTAGTCGAGCCTGACATTATAATTTTTTTCTTCGGCTTTCAAGTAGGCTGATCCAACGGTTTCTTCTTCATTATTTTCAAAACACGTCTTACCGGCAGATAAACCCATTGAAAATATTCTGCCAAATCTTAAAGAAAGAATTCCTTGCACCGAATAAAAACTCAGTCTCAGAGACGCAGAATCGAGTTCGCCTCTCTGTGCAGAAACACCGATAGATATGTAATTATTGATACCGGATTCAAGCATCAGGCTCTGCAGGGAATATTTAAAGTTGTAATTATCGAAATAATACCCTGCCTCCGGACTTACAAGAAAATAAGCAGGAAAGTTAAAGGATAATGCATTCCCTTTCCCTTCACCCAGCCATCCAAGCCTGGTCTGTATTAGCTTAGACCCGGGGTATTTCTCAATGAGATCATTGTAGATCTTCCTTGCCTGGCTGTACTGCTTCAGTTGCATATAACAATCCCCTATATACATCCTGACTTCTGAATCAGCAGAATTACGTACATAAAGGTCTTTAAACTCGTTTAATGCTTTCCGGGGATTGCTGCTCCAGAAAATTACTTTTGCTCTTTTCTTTGCGACCTCATAATCGTATTTCTGATTCATCAGTCCCGTATAAATATCAATTGCGGATTGATAATCTTTTACGCAGACGTATGCATCAGCTTCTTCTAGTAGAATACTTTTTGCCGGAGTTGTACGACTATTATATTCATTATAGAGATCAAGGGCACCGTAACAGTCATCTTGGCTGACCTTTTCCCTGGCTTCTTCAAGTAATGAATACAGGTTCTTCTCACGGTTTATTATTTTTTGTTTCTCAATTTCAAAACTGAGCCTTGCTATTTCTGCATCTGAAGGTTTAATCTCTCTTGCAAGAGAGGCAAAGCGTTCAGCATCCTGAAATTTATTCTGCTGGGATTTTAACATTGCCATAGTAAGGAGAGCTTCGAAATTACCCGGCTCTTTACTCAATACATCCTTTAGTAATTTTTCTGCCTCATCCAGATCTTTATTCTGCCACACGTAAATTTGAGCTCTCAGCAGCTTGTATTTTATACTGTCGGGATATTGTACAATCATTACATCCAGTTCATTTCCCGCCACCTGATACTGACGGTCCCAGGCTGCATTCTGAACATAAAGGAACCTTATCTGCGCATCATCAGGATAAAGAGCCAAATATTCTCCATAGAGCCGGACGGCTTTTGAAAAATTTCCTAATGATGAATAATAACCTGCAAGTTTCAGGAGAATATCCCGGGAACCTGGATTTTGCTCAAATAATTTTTCATACTCAGCAATCTGCTGCTTATAATAATTTTCTCTTGCCGATATGACTTCTTCAGAAAGCTTTCTGATCTCATCGGTATTTCCTTCTTTTGTTTTTAATATTTCCAGCTGCTGATAAGCTTCTTCGTATCTTCCGGCCTTAAGTAGAGCATTTATTAATTTAACTCTCGTTCCGCTGTCACCGGGATCCCTTTTCAATTTCCTGAAATAATTATCTATCACATATCCCGAACCCTTTATGCCAAGCTTATAATATTTATAGCTTGCTGTATCATTGAATGTATAAATATACCCGTCCCCTTTTGCCCTTGCTAACCCGTCCATTGCTTCTTTAAAGAATGGTTTGAGCTCAAGCGCCTTTTCAAAAGCATTTACAGCTGATCTTGTTTTTCCAAGCCACAAAAGAAAATACCCGTAACGCGACCATAACCGCTGGTCCTCAGGATTTTCTTCCGTGTATTTTTTGAGTATTGGTTCACCTTTTGATAGATGATTATTCTTTGCGAGGATTTCTGTGTACCTGATTATTTCATCGGGCGATGCTTTTTCCATCGAAAGATACTTATCGTACCATAATTCTGCTTCAGCCCATTCTCCAAGATTTTTATACAATTTCCCAATCTGCAGATAATTATCCGGAAGTGATGGATTTAACGCAATCTCTCTCTTGTACCCCTCAATTTCATTGTAGATAAGCTTATACCACTGCTGTGTTGCATGAGTCAGGTTATTATTTATATCAGAATTTTCAGGCTCAAGCTTTCTCGCAGACCGGAAATCATACACAGCCTGTTCATACTGTCCCCTGTACTCATAAGCCAATCCTCTCAGGTTATATCCTTCAGCATGTCTGCGGTCTGGCCGAGATGTAATTGTTCAATAGATCGATGGCTTCGCCGTAGCGCCCGCTCTTCATATGAGCAAGTGCTTCAGTTTTCAGATCATCTATAAGCGGCTGCGACTGGGCTGAAAGGAAGGTAGAACAAAGTATTAAACTGATGAAGATAAAAAAGATGGCATTCCTGGTATTCATTTCATTTTATATCAGAAGAAAAGCTGACGTTGTGTATGTGAATTTAAAGTAAGCCTGTTTATCATGTCTTCTGCATTCTTAATCGTTTCATCAACCCTGAGGGCGAGCACGGAAATATATGGGACAACTTTTTCAATATATTCCGGCTCACTTACCGGCAGATTGCCTTTTATTCTGCTTATAAATTTATTCATAGTTCTTGTATCTTCTTTAGTAACCATAACAACTACGTTATTTGAGATCAGGCAGATTTTATCCTTCCTGTCAGAAGAAAGCCTGACGATATTCATCAGTTGATTTATAGTGAGCAGACCTTCTTTTTCTGCCTCGGGATCAAGCCTGAAGGAAACAAGGGTGAATACCTGTCCTGTACTGCGATATAAAGCAATCTGATTATTAAGTATCAGCTGGAAATCATTTAGATTATAGAAATTTGTAAAAGTATAGTTTTCAGCAGGGATATCAAGGTCCGCCAGCGACTGGTACTGCAGACCTGATTCGGTTACAGCGGTAGTTTTTGTTCTCCTTTTAACCCCAGAGTAATCATCCGTTATTCCTTTAGAAGGTTCAAGCTGGTAATGAGCGCTAAATTTTCCCTGCGTATGTCCGATATTTGGAGTAATCGTTATTTTTCCTCCTGACAGACCTTCTGTGGATTCCTCTTTGTTGAGATACAATATACCGGTAGAGTTCAGTGCGAGAGTATCTGCAATTGAATTTGCCGCGGGTGTAGCGGGATCACCAAGAATAAATAAGCTGGTCACACTTTGATTTTCTATAGCTTCAGTAGTTTCGATAAACACATCCTGGAGAAGCGTCAGGTTTACAAAATTTATAAATGGTGTGAGCTCATCGAAAATCATTTTATTCGGCTGGTACTGTTCTACAACTGTTACTATATCTCTGAGATACTCCACGAGAAATTCGTCTGTATTCTCAACTTCCTGCAGGTCAGAGGGAGGAGCCACACGAACGACAATTACCCGGTTCTGATTCATATGAAGCTGAAGGTCAAAATCTATTGATGCAGCCTGTATCATAAGATCCTTTGGTCTCATACTTGTGAAGTAAAGACAAACCTCTTTCTGCTTTACACATTCTTTCGCAAACTGCAGTCCCAGAAGAGTTCTTCCCGATTTCCTTGGCCCGATTAAGAGATAAGTGCCACCTCTGTAAAATCCCCCCCAGGCATTATCAACAATTGAGATACCTGAATTAACCAGTTGAATTTTTTTCTTCATTTTATTTCAGTACCGTATTTTTGGTTAACTACAATTCCGGATTAGAGCTTAATCCGTCTCTTATTCCCGGAACATTCCAATACCGAGAGATCTATCTTCAACCCTCTTTCCCTGTCAAAGACATAATTTGACTTGAGTTCACCTGATTTGTGTTCAATATACGGCAGGAGCGATATTGTACCATACAAATCATTTATTTCTTTATCGAGATAAATTAACCCGTTACTCACATCTGCAAGATGCTGCAGCAAGATTGACATCGCATCTGTAACAGGTTCTGCTGATATAATTATACTTGTTATGTTATGACTTTCGAGATTATTTTTAAATTTATCAAGAATTAATTCCAGCAGTGTGACATCCTTAAACCCGATAAAAGATGTTATCTCATCGAAAACTACCCTGGAAGGATAGTATTCGTTGATTGTATTAATAACGTCATCAAAATAATCAACCAGATCCTGATCCGGAGAGGGCGACGGAAAATCTCTGTCCGGAGGAATTACCCTGACGATTGTAACAAGCTTAGGACTAATTAAATCCATCGAATGAAGATTCATCCAATCAGCCTGTGCGGTTACTTCTTCATGGGTTTTACTGGTAAAATAAATAGAGCGTTCATTATGCGCGGCTCCTTCAAGTACAAATTTCAGTCCGAAATTCGATTTGCCGGATTTATGGCCGCCGATTAAAAGATAGTTGGAACCTTTATAAAGTCCGCCCCATCCCTCATCAATTAAACTTATCCCTGAGGATATTAATTCTAAATTATTTTGCATGTACCACGAAGGTTTTTGTTGAAAATGCCAAATATTATGCCGGTCAGAATAGTGCTTAAACCTTTAATATTAAATTCCTTACGGGTGCTGTCTGGACTAAACAGAGACAAAAGATAAACGTATGTATTATAATGCAACAAACGGTAACTGAAGCATTATAAGACAATAAAGCAGGAAAATTGACTTAAAATAGTAATAAAGCTGTCATTTAACCGGGTAGGTGGCGATGAGTTCCCCAGTGGTCTTCAGAATATCTTTTTTATCAACCGGCTTTGCCAGGTAGCCGTTGGCGCCCATCCCCAGAAATTTTTCCCTGTCACCTTTCAGTGCATAAGCAGTAACTACAAGTATAGGAATAGGATAGGATTTGGGATCACTTTTAACCTTTACTATAACATCATTACCGTCCATTTCCCCGGGCAGGTTAATATCAAGAATAATAAGATCGTATTTATTTTTCCTGATATATTTAAGAGCATCAGAGGCATTCTGGACAGTATCTATTTCGTAATAATCCCGAAGATAAATCTTAAGAATAAGCTGAGTTTCTGTATTATCCTCAACGATTAATACCTTCTTTCGTTCTTTCCCGGATGAAATATCAAAAAGCAGGGGAATCATCATATACGACCTGAATGATTATTAGTTGGTTTCTTTCTTTGGAAAGTTAGTCCCCATAACTTCATCCCATACAGGGGAACTCACTCCAAATCCCTTGGTTGAATCCATATAGTGATGCTTCATATGATGATTTTTAATAGCGAGCCAGAATTTGTTATGCATATTGAAATGATGTACAGCATAATGTGTCATGTCGTAACCAAGATACCCTAGAATAAAACCCACAAAAAATGCAGCTACATTTAAGTGGCCAAGGATCAGAGTGAAAATAAGATAGAAAAGTATCGCCAGGGGTAAACTGACGGAAGGAGGCATCACAAGCCTTTTTGAATCATTAGGATAATCGTGATGAACTCCGTGAAAAATAAAGTGTATCTTGGCCCCGAACTCAGATTTGAATTCGAAATGGAAAATAAATCTGTGTAGTGTATATTCAGTGAGACTCCATACAGCAATTCCGAGTATTATTAAAGTCAGTATTGTTACCGCAGACTGTTCATAGAGGTAAACAGCTCTGTACATAAAATAGAAGACTACAGGCAGATAAATAAATAAAGGAACGGAGAAATGAACACGAGAAAAAATCTCCATAAAATCACTTTCGAACATCCTAACTGTTTCATCCTTGTTGGATACGAAGTTCTTAGCCATTTATGTATTCCTCAATGTTGTTTTTATCAGAGCCTAATTTAATAAAATTAAAATTCAATATTGCGAGAGGTGAACCAGATCATACGAGGAATTTTTGCCAGACGGAATATAAGTGCTTAAAAATATACGTATTACCAAATAAAATTAGAAATTCATTTGATATTAATTATTAAAGTTTTCATATTCTACTTCAAAATTTTATAGTTCATACTTTTACGGAGGTTAAATGCCTGAAAATGGAGAGCGGGAACAATGGGGAACTAAGATCGGATTAATCCTGGCGGTTGCAGGAAACGCCGTCGGCCTGGGAAATTTTCTCAGATTTCCTGTTCAAGCTGCCCAAAACGGCGGCGGGGCATTCATGATTCCATATTTCATCTTCTTCCTTATCCTCGGTATTCCTCTGATGTGGATTGAATGGGGAATCGGCAGGCATGGCGGAAAATTCCGCCACGGAAGCGCACCAGGAATGTTTGATGTCATCTGGAAGAACAAGATGGCTAAATATTTCGGTGCTCTCGGGCTTTTTATCTCTATGACGATACTCATCTATTATACTTATATTGAATCCTGGACACTCGGGTTCAGCATTTTTTCAGTATCAAAAATGTACTTCGATGAGAATACTGCCAATACGATGCGGAACTTTTTATACAGTTACCAGGGGCGGGAAACAGGTACACACTTCAGCAGCCTTCTCCCTGCTTATATTTTGATGGTGATTACTTTCGCAATCAATTTCTGGATATTATTCAAAGGAATTTCAAAAGGTATTGAGAAACTAGCTAAAATTGCGATGCCGTTGCTGATTATTTTCGGGGTTATACTAGCGGTGAGGATTATAACCCTGGGAACTCCTAACCCAGCAATCCCTGAAAACAGCGTTGCAAATGGTTTTGCTTTTATATGGAATCCCGATTTCTCAAAGTTATCCAATCCTACCATCTGGCTTGCTGCTGCTGGACAAATATTTTTTACTTTATCAGTAGGCATGGGAACGATACATGCCTATGCGAGCTATTTAAAACCCCAAGATGATATAGCATTATCAGGTTTAACAACGGCAGCCACAAATGAATTTGCAGAGGTTGTGCTGGGTGCTTCAATTGCTATACCAGTTGCAGTTGCTTTCTTTGGTCTGGATGCAACAAAAGCCTTTGCCCAGGGAGGGGCTTTTGATCTGGGTTTTGTTTCTATGCCACTGATCTTCCAAAAAATTCCTTTGGGGGCTTTGTTCGGATTCCTCTGGTTTTTACTACTGTTTTTTGCCGGAATTACCTCATCTGTTGCGATGGGTCAGCCGGTAGTGGCATTCCTTGAGGATGAATTCGGTATGGACAGGAAAAAAGCTGTGATGACACTTGGAATTACAGTTTTAATAGCGGTACAGTTCGTCGTCTTCTTCCTCAAATTCGGTTTCCTTGATGAAATGGATTATTGGGCGGGAACATTCGGACTTGTAGTTTTTGCATTTATAGAAACTGTCCTGTTTATGTGGGTATTCGGTTCTGATAAGGCATGGAATGAAATGAACGCAGGGGGTGATTTTAAAATTCCCAGAATATTTTACTACATAATGAAATTCGTAACACCTCTTGTGCTGCTTGTAATTATGCTATGGTGGCTGATTAATGATGCAATTCCGATTTTCCTGTTATCGAATGCACAGGCTGAAAATGTACCCTATATCTGGGGGTCACGAATACTTATGCTTATAATAGCTCTTCTTATTTTGTTGATGGTAAAAAAAGCCTGGTCTAATCATACAGGTGAAGAGCTGCAGAGGTAACAATAATAGAATTCTGAGGTTTATATGGGATTATCGACAGAAGGAATCATTTTTATATCAATAGCCTGGGGATGTATTTTTGTTCTTACAAGCTATTGTTTTACAAGAGTAATGAGATCCGAAAGGAAAAAGAAATAACGAAGAGATGAGCAAGGCTCATCTCTCTCATATTAATGCGGTATTATGCCGTTTATTTCTTCCTGATCGTTTGCATCCTTTTCCCCAGGCAGAAAGGCTCTATTAGTCTCAGTTGCAGCCAGACTGAATTTTCCGTTTTCAAGATTTTTATAAAGCCTGTCATTTTCAATCAGATAATAAAACTGATTCCTGAATTCTTCCAGAGAAATTCCGCAGGTAGCCGCATACTTGGCAAGTTCGTGCGGATCTTCGAAATCGGCCTGGCTTAATCTCAGCATATAACGGCGGGCGATATAAAAGGATTCGGATGAAGGATCGACCATCCTGACTTTGGTTTTTCCTGTAACAGGATCAAGAATATTTTTAAAATAAAGAGGAACAAAATGTCCGTTCTGGATAGATACCATAGCGCCTGAGCCGCCATTAAGCATAAACTGGGCGGCGGAAAATCCTAAATCCCTTGTATATTCCATATCAAAAGGGATCGGATCGGCGCAGCGCAGCTCATAGCCTATATTCTTTGCAACTATGGTGGTCTTAAGATTAAAAGTTCTTAGTTTTTCCTGTACCTTATACTTTAAAATCTCACCGAAATTTATTTCCGCAATCCTAATGTTATCATGAGCATCTCTTTCGACATCGACCAGAGCCTGGAGATCAGCCTCCTCAAGGTGTTCTACCAATCCTTCAGCAAGTATAGCAACTCCATCAGACTTGCCGTAACTCATTCTTTTTACAATTGCTCCAACCAGGACATCGACCATATGTGAAAGTTTTATAGTGGGTCCCGGGAATTCCTCCGGAATTACAGTCAGTGTAGCACCGGCAGCCTTACCAATACCAAGAGCAAGGTGTCCTGCTTTTCTTCCCATGGATACGACAAAATACCAGCGGGAGGTGGTCTGCGCATCAACCATCAGGTTTTTAACTAATTCAACTCCTATGTGCCTTGCAGTTTGAAATCCGAATGTTGGTATACCGTGAGGCAGATCAAGATCATTATCTATTGTTTTAGGTACATGTACAACTTTAATTCTTCCTGCAGCCATCTCATCCACCTTCAGGGCACTGTATGCAGTATCATCACCGCCGATGGTAATAAGTTTATCAACATTCAGCCTGAGAAGAGAGGTCACAGTATTCTCCAGGAGTTTTTTATCCTTTGTTGGATTCGATCGGGAGATCCCGATATATGATCCCCCACGGAAATGAATCCGACTTACATTCTGAATAGTCAGATTTTTTGTATGAGTAATGTCTCCCTGCATTAGCCATTTGAATCCATCCCTGATTCCAATTACTTCTATACCTTCCAATCCTGCCCTTATTGTAGCAGCGCCTATCACACTATTTATCCCGGGTGCGGGACCTCCGCCAACCAATATTGCAAGCTTTTTGGGTGCTATTGACATCACTTCCTTCTCTTTCTTCAATCTTGTCTTCTGATTAATTCCAGTATTTACAAAACTTTTAATTTAGCAAACTTCAGCATCAGCTGTTTAACATTATTACCTTCAAATATAACTGTTGCCTTCTGCATATCTCCCGATCCGGTCACCTGTGTTACCCTGCCCAAACCGAACTTATCGTGCATAACCTTGCTTCCGGGTCTTAGAGACCGGTTATCCTGATTAAAGTCTTCGTACTCTACATTCTCAAAATATTCATAATACATTTCTTTTTTCGACTTACGGTTAGAAGACTTCCTGCCGATTCCCCCATTAACTTCCGTGAAAGTAGTAGGTTCAAGTTCATCAATAAATCTTGAACGGCTCTGGTAGGCAACCTCGCCGAAACGGTAACGGCTTCTTGCGTGAGAAATATACACTTTTTGTTTTGCCCTGGTAACTGCCACATAAAATAATCTTCTTTCTTCTTCAACCGTAGCCTCCGTGCTGAAGCGGTTAGAGAGAGGAAAGATATCTTCCTCACAGCCTGTTACAAAAACGATGGGAAATTCAAGTCCTTTTGCGCTGTGAATCGTCATCATCGTAACGACATTCTTCTCGTCTTCATACATATCAATATCAGAAACCAGCGATACGTCTTCCAGGTATTGTTCCAATTTAGCATCATCATTAGAATTCGAAAAATCACTCAGAGCAGAGAGCAGTTCGTTTATATTCTCCCAGCGGGAAAGGGACTCAGGCGTATTCTCTTCTTTAAACATTCTCAGGACACCAAGTTCGTCAACAAGCGCACGGGAAAGTTCACCGACTGACAGTTTGTCCTTGAGTTCTATATATTTATCAAGCAGGATCTTGAAACCCTTTACGTTCTTCTGTATTCTCTCTTTTATATCGATAACTTCGAATACCCTTGTCATTGTTTCAAATAAGGAGATTTCATGCCTACGAGCAAAGGCAGTCATCCTTTTAATTGTTGTACTTCCGATACCTCTCTGAGGAAAATTCATAATCCTCAACAAACTTTCCTCGTCCTCCTGATTGGCCAATACCCTGAGATAAGCTACTATATCTTTGACTTCCTTCCTCTTATAGAATTCGATGCCGCCGACTATAGTATACGGAATTTTCTCCCTTCTGAAAATATCTTCGAGAGCACGCGACTGAGCATTAGTCCTATATAGTATACCGAAATCCTTAAGCGAGAGCTTCTTCTTTGAAATTTCCTGTTTTATGAACTTTGCAATCTGAAAAGCTTCATCCTTCTCATCGGCACATTTCACAAGTGTAAGAAGCTCACCGTCATTATTTTCAGTCCATAATGTTTTAATCAGCTGCTCCTTATTATTCTTAATAACTGAGTCAGCTGCAGCCAAAATCGTTTTTGTTGAGCGGTAATTTTGTTCCAGTTTGAATATTTTATGCTTTGGGAAATCTTTCTGAAAATCAATCATATTTCCGATATTCGCACCGCGCCAGCTGTAGATACTCTGAGCATCATCTCCGACAACAGAAATTTTTCCATCTTTTGTGACCAGAAGCTTAATCAGCTCATACTGGGCCTTGTTAGTATCCTGGAATTCATCCACAAGTATATATTCAAATTTCTTTTTGTATTTGCTCAGTATTTTAGGATTAGAGTTAAACATTTCAATAGGCTTAAGGAGGAGATCTTCAAAATCCATCGAGTTATTTGCGGTGAGCCTCTTCTGATATTCATCATAAATATCGGCTATCTTTTCCTCAATGAATTCACCCTTATGTTTTTTCCTGAATTCAGCCGGCATTACCATATGATTTTTCATGAAACTGATTCTGTGCTTTACTGAATTCGGGGTTACTGCGTCAAGATCTATATTCAGGTTTGAAACTATGTTCTGTACAAGAGAGAGAGAGTCTTCGGCGTCATAAATCGAAAAGTTCTGATCGTAGTTAATGTGTTTGGACTCAATCCTTAGAATTCTTGCAAAGATAGAGTGAAATGTTCCCATCCATATTGAATCTGCCTTACTTCCAATAAGTTGACGGATTCTCTCCTTCATCTCATTCGCAGCCTTGTTTGTAAAGGTTAGTGCCAGGATAGAATCCGAAGAATACCCTTTATCAATAAGATGTGCAATTTTATAAGTCAAAACTTTGGTTTTTCCTGATCCGGCACCCGCCACAATCATCTGAGGACCGTCCAGGTATTCAACAGCTGATTTTTGTTCTTTATTTAATTCTTTTAGGTTTACCATACATCCATTCTGATTTTTAAGATGCAAATATAAATATTTGCGTTCCGAATAAAAAGGTAAGAAAAAAGTGGAAATGATAAATTCTGCCAGAAAGGGACTCTTGATAAAGAAATCAAAGGCCTGAATTCTCTTGTTTATAGGGTTAATTAACTTAATATTGTTCTGCTTTGGGTGGAAATGAAATCAAAGTCATTCGGCTCTTTTGAAATTGATCCTAATTGTTTTCTCCCTTCCTGCAACTTGTTGTCGTACTTAATATTTCTTACATTTAGACATTGCATCTAATAAAATTAACAAAACTGAGGGATAATTATGTTTAAAGATAAAATCCAGAAGACTTTGAATGCTCAGATGAATCTTGAATTATCGTCTTCCTACCTCTATCTGGCTATGGCAGCCTATTTTGAGTCGGAAAACCTGAACGGATTTGCTCATTGGATGAAGGTTCAATCGGGCGAGGAGTATAGTCATGCAATGAAAATCTACGGTTACATTAACCAGAGGAACGGCCGGGTAAGTCTTTCTAAAATTGATGCTCCGAAAAGTGAATGGAAAGACGCAGCAGAGGTATTTTCAGAGACTCTGAAGCATGAACAGAAAGTCACCAAGGCTATTGATGATATTGTTGATCTTACTATAACTGAAAAGGATCATGCAACTAACACTTATCTTCAATGGTTTGTAACCGAACAGGTTGAAGAGGAAGCAACTGCTATGAATATCCTTGATAAGATTAAGATGGTAGGAGATAATAAAAACGGATTGTTCCTACTCGACAGAGAACTGGGTACGAGGGCAGCAGGCTGATTAAATTATTTTAATGAATGCCATAAAAGCGCGGTCAAATGACCGCCTTTTTTATTTCCTGCGAATGCTTAATGTTTAATCTCAGATACCGGGAATGCGGTATGCCGCATCGAATGCACTTTGTTAGCTACCGGAAGTTCAATGGTATCTTTCACTCTGGCATCAAAATAATCACGGAACCGCTGTACCATATATTTAACCGGCCAGGCGGCAGCTTCTCCAAGAGCACAGATTGTATTACCTTCAATATTATTAGCCACTGAAATAAGTAAATCAACATCACTCTTCGATCCCTCGCCTCTTAATATCCTGTTAAGGATTTTCAGCATCCATCCCGTACCTTCACGGCATGGAGTGCATTGTCCGCAGCTTTCATGATAATAGAATTTAGTGATTCGAGCCAGAACTTTTACCAGATCGGTATCCTCATCCATCACCATTACTCCCGCAGTTCCTATAGCTGACCCTACAGTTTTGAGAGATTCAGCATCCATCTTAACACCCGCAATCTGATCTCCTCTTAGAGGAGGCATTGAAGATCCGCCGGGGATTACACAGAGAACTTTTTTGTCACCGGGAACACCGCCGCCGTATTTATATATCAAATCGGTAAGAAGAGTTCCCGAAGGAAGTTCATATACACCAGGTTTGTTTATATGTCCGCTCAGACCATAAAGTATCGTTCCGGGATGTTTTGGCTCGCCTATTTTAGAGAACCATTCCCACCCTTTATTGATTATAGCGGGAACGTTTGTAATAGTTTCAACATTATTGATAGTGGTAGGGCAGCCCCATAAACCGAACTGCGCAGGAAACGGAGGTTTGACTCTCGGATATCCTCTCTTCCCTTCTATGGAGTTCATCAGGGATGACTCCTCTCCGCAAATGTATGCGCCGGCTCCTTTATGAATATAGATATCGCAGGAAAAATCAGTACCGAAAGTATCTTTCATTTTCTCCCCGATAAATCCTTTCGCATAGGCATCATCCAGGGCTTTTTGAAGGAGTTTTATCCATTTATGATACTCTCCGCGGATATAAATATATGTCACTTTTGCCCCTATCGCGTAGCATGTAATTAATATTCCTTCAATGAGCTGATGAGGGTTATATTCAAAAATCTGCCTGTCCTTAAATGATCCCGGTTCGCTCTCATCACCGTTCACACATAAATATTTCGGTTTATCTGTAGTCTTAGGCATGAAACTCCATTTAAGCCCTGCGGAGAAAGCAGCACCACCGCGACCTCTTAGTCCAGACTTTTTAACCTGGTCAATTATATCATCAGGGGACTGGCTTAATGCTTTCTTTACAGCTGTAAATCCGCCGTTCTGCAGATAAACATCCATTAAATGAATATCTTTAATATCAGGAAGAACAATTTTTTCCATTTAATTTTTATTCTTTAGTGAATCCAAAATTTCAACAACTTTTTCTTTTGTAAGGTTTTCACAATAATCTTCATTGACTGCAATCATAGGGGCGGTTCCACAGGAACCCATACATTCAACTTCTTCGATTGAAAAGGTCTGATCTTCGGTAACCTGCATATTATCGATACCAAGTTTTTCCTTCACCTTATCATAAAGGTCATATCCGCCGCGGAGCATACAGCTTACATTTGTGCAGATTTGTATATGGTATTTACCCATTGGTTTCTGATGATACATAGTATAAAAGGTTACAACTCCAAGGACTTCTTCAGGAGTTATATCCAGGGTAGCCGCAACTTCCCTTATTACCTCGTTTGATATATATCCGTTCTGTTCCTGCGCAAGATAAAGCACAGGCATAACTGCAGGTTTTTTTACGGGGTACTTCTTGAGAATTCCGTCAATTTTCTGAAGATTTTCTTCTGAGAATTTAAAATTATTCATTATTAATTCGTTTCTTTTTCTGGAACAGGTAAACCATTGAAACGGTTCGATAAATTCTTTTTGTCATGATTGAGCAGATAATAAAGCCTTACATACACAATTAACAAATATCCTATTTATCAGCTTCTCCCATTATAGGATCGATGCTGCCGATTATAGCAACCACATCAGATACCATCTGTCCTTTTATTAAATGAGGAAGCGACTGAAGATTTACCATCGAGGGGCTGCGGATCTTGCATCTCCAAGGACGTCCTTCACCCTTACTGACAAGATAAAATCCAAGTTCGCCTTTCGATCCTTCAATTGCATGATATATATCTCCTTCGGGAGGATTTATTCCGAAATTCACTATCATAAAATCGTGTATCAGTTCTTCCATCTTGGTATAAATCTCTGTCTTATGAGGAAGAACTTTTTTTGGCTGATTAAGCAGCACCTCACCCTGGGGTATTTTATCCAGAATCTGCCTTACAATTTTTGCACTCTCCCTCGCTTCATCAGCACGGACAAAGTACCTTGCGAGGGAATCACCGTCGGGGTATGTAACTACCTTAAAATCCATATCGTTATAGAACAGATAAGGGGAATTTCTGCGGATATCATAATCAACTCCGCTGCCTCTAAGGCTCGGACCCGTCATTCCCAGATCTATGGCATCTTCAGCCGATATCACACCTGCCCCTTCAAGTCTTTCAATAAAAATTCTGTTCGTATTTATGAGACGCTCACATTCATCAAGGTTTTCATCAAACTGATCAATAAACCATTTTGCCTTAGCCAGGGCATCAGGCTGGGCATCGTTAGCCACACCGCCAATACGGGTATAACTGTTAGTAAACCTGGCGCCGCAAAGGATATCCCATATATCAAGAATTTTTTCCCTTTCGCGCAATGTCCAAAGGAAGACTGTCAATGCACCCACATCCATTGCAAGTGAACCAATAGCGACCAGGTGGGACGCAATCCTTGCAAGCTCCGCAATCATCATCCTTATATACTGGGCGCGTGGAGGGGCTTCGATACCTGCTAATTTTTCAACTGCAAGCACCCAGGCAACGTTATTTGCCATTGGTGAAAGATAATCGAGTCTGTCGGTATGAGGTATGAACTCATAATAACTCATATTCTCAGCCATTTTTTCGTACCCCCGGTGGAGATACCCGAGTTCAGGGACACTGGCAACCACGGTTTCTCCATCGAGTCTTAAAACCACGCGCAGCACTCCATGAGTAGCAGGATGCTGAGGACCCATATTCAGAACCATTTCATTCTCAAGAGCATCATCGACGCTGATATCGGAATCTGCACCAAGGAGTGCTTCAATAATTTTAGGATGAACTTCGTCTTTAGTCAGTTTAGGCATTTTCTCTTAATCTTTTTTTGGTAGTGGGAGACTTCCGGGAATTCCCATTAATGGAAAATCTTTTCTTAAAGGATGATATTCAAAATCCTCTGGCATATACATTCTGCGCATATCGGGATGATGATTGAATGTTATGCCGAACATATCATAGGTTTCTCTTTCGTGCCAGTTTGCAGTTCGCCAGATAGATGAAACCGTATCAATGCTGCAATCCGATTCGTCTACATCAGCTTTCAGCCTGAGCCTGAAGTTATGTTTTAAAGAAAAGATATGATAAACAACTGTGAACCGGTTCTTTCTTTTAGCCCAGTCAACTGCGGTGACATCTTCGCATAAACGAAAATCAAGCTCCGGATCTTCTTTAAGAAAACGGCAGATTGTAGTTACATGTTCTTTATCAAACTTTACCGATAAATCACCGCGGTAGTCAATACATTCAAAGTTCACCTGCGGAAATTTTTCCCGAAGTTTTTGAGGAATAAATTCTTTTAGGTTCATATCTTAATTGTTCTGTAAGACGGTTAACTCAGGAAGTTTTTTATCCTGAAAATCTCTTGCTTTGGTTTTTCCGATTTTATCCTGAATCTGAATTAATGCATTTAAAAGATTATCAGGACGAGGTGGGCAGCCTGCCAGGTAAATGTCTACAGGCAGGAACTGATCTATTCCCTGGACTACATTATACGACCTGTACATTCCGCCTGATGAAGTACATGCACCCATGGCAATTACCCATTTGGGGTCAGGCATCTGATCATAAATCATTCTAACAACATGCGCCATTTTATAAGTAACGGTTCCGGCTACTATCATAAGATCGCACTGGCGCGGAGTAAATCTCATAACCTCTGAACCAAACCTGGCGATATCATATTTAGGATCACCTGAGGCCATCATTTCGATTGCGCAGCAGGAAATCCCCATAGGCATAGGCCATACGGAACTCTCACGAGACCATGCAGCAAGAGCATCTATTGTTGTGGTAATAAATCCTTCTTCTTTTAACTTAGCTTCTAATCCCATTTGAATCCACCTTTCTTATATACATATAGGTATCCTAATTCAAGTACAACTAAAAATATTAACATCGATACAAAAACCGAAAATCCGAATTCACTGAAAAGTTTTTTGAATTCTACAGCCCAGGGGTATACAAATATTACTTCAAGGTCGAAAATGATGAAAAGCATAGCTACCAGGTAATATTTAACCGATATTCTTTCCCGGGTAGTTCCAACGGGTTTCATACCACTTTCATACGTAGAAAGTTTCTCTTTTGTAGGTCTCTGGGGACCAAATAACCCTGAGGACAGGGCCGTTCCCACTGAGAATACCAGTGCGAAACCAATTACTAAAAAAACAGGTATATATTGTTCAATCATCACATTTTTTACGATTTTTGAATGTTAAAGTTATCCAAAAAAAGCCATTTTGTCAATTTAAACTGAACCCCCTCAATTATCTTCTTCATCAGGATTTATGAGGATTTTACGACTTTATTGTTAATTATTATGAATTTATTTTTAAAATAACTTTCAGGTTGAATTTGTTGTTAATTAAAAAATATTTGCTTCTTTTATTATCTGCCGTTATGTTTATCCCCGGATGTGAACGTAATGCGCCTACGCAAACTGCGGGAGATGGCCTTCCTCCTGCCGTCCCCACAAACGTCAAAATATTTTCTGCATATGATGGGGAGATAGAGATTGTCTGGCACGCAAATGTTGAAGTCGATCTTAAAGGCTATAATATATACAGGAGTACCGACAGTACTCACTTCAACCTGATTGACTTTTCCAACCAGAATTATTACCTGGATGATTCGCTGAATTATGATGTAAAATATTTTTACTGTGTGACAGCGCTTGACGTTGAGAATAGAGAGAGCAGTACCTCATCAGTTGTCAGCGCTGTACCTAAAAACATTTACGAACCTTACTCCCCTAGATTTCCTCAAATAAATGCAAGAAACTGGATCGGGGAAAAATCGGTTTATCTCACCTGGGATCCAGGCTATGAAACAGATATTGCCGGGTTCTATATTTACCGGAGTACTTCGCCGGGGTTTGTTCCCGACAGCACAAACATAAATGGTTTTTCAACAAGTCCAAGTTATTCCGATACATCAGATCTTTCCCTCCTCACACCCTATTTCTATAGAATAATTGCTGTGGATAAAGGAAATCTCAGAAGTTCACCGAGCAGCGAGGTAAGTGACAAGATTTTGCCTATTGCGGGGGTTGTCTCTCCTGTCGGGAGCATAAAGACCAATATAGTTACTTTTAAGTTTACAGCTGTTCCTGTTCCTGCAACTTATGAGATAACGCTACAGTCAAATCCTTATTTCGGGCAGGTTTGGAGTAAAGTCCTGACTACCAATACAATTAATGACACAATCAGCATTGATTATGAGGGTAATTATATTGATTACGGTGTAAGTTACTACTGGAGAGTTATAACTTATACAGATGATAATTCAAGTCCCAACAGTATATCTTCTCTTTACAATTTCATTCTTCAGCCTGAATAAATTTCACAATATCATTGAACTTAATCCTTTTCCTGAATACTTTAAGATGGTAAATTAGAACATCCGATTAATTTTACAATCTTCCCTTGAAAAGATATTATATCTTAATTTTTCTTTATTTGCTGGCGGCAGGGTTTGTAAAGGCTCAGTCAGAAATAGACAGTCTTCAGTTTATCCTTGTTGAAAACCCTCTTAATCTGCTATCAACTAAACTGGACAAGCAGCTAAATACGTATTATCTATCATCTAAATTATTTTATAATCAGGTTCTTGAAAAATATTCTTTCGACGTCACCGAAGATTATAATTCTACTTTTATCAAATCAGCAGATAAAAGCATCCGGGATGAACAGTTTTTTTCTGCTTCTGCCGCTTATAATATCACCCCGTATTTTAAGGCAGGCTTCCTTGGAAATAATACGATCCTGTCGGATAACCGCAAGATTGAGATAAACCAGGCTTCTGTGTCCAATGTAATGATCTTCAGTGATTTATCACCGGGTACTAAGTTTCATATTTCTCCTTTTTTCGGCTATTCAAATAACAGGCAGATCGGTGAAAATGATAACGGATTTATTTACGGGGGTGAAGGACTGATTGATGATTTCGAAATATCGAATTTCAATCTAGCATCAAGGTTAAGATTCCGAAATGAGGATATTTCTCCGAGAAAAAATTTATTAAGATATTTTAACCTGACAGCCAACAGTATATTCAATGAGAATGTCAGTAATTATATAACTTCGGGCTACTCACAGAACAGGAAAGATTTTTATTATTCAGCTGATTCTGTCATTTCAAATGAGTACGATATTACCAACAATATCCAGAGCAGAGATGAAACAGCTTATCTGCTGGAAGATGGACTAACCTACAATAATTTAGTATCAAACTTCGGTCTTGATCTGAAAGGAAGGCTCGACTGGCGGAATATCGACAGAAATACCCGTTATCACCCGATGCAGGTTTTATCAAGTTCTGTTTTTGATTCAAGAATTGAAGAATTGAAATTGGAACTGGAATCTAATTTCCGGTATGTCACTTCTTCATTCTACGGAAGGTTAAAGATTAACTATTCTGAGAGAGATGAAAAACATATCGCAAAAAATTTTCTCAGTGCAGGCTCTCTCTTTTTTGATGAAAGACAGGACATTGAGAATCAAAAAAATAACAATTCAGCCAGGATAGCAGTAGTGCTGCAGGGTGACTGGAATATCTCAGGCTCAGATAAGATTTCATTCAGCGTTTATCAGAATAAACTGCGTTATGATACACCCAGTCCTGAAAACTTTGATGACAGGGATGAGCTGCTTTCTATTATGCGGTTAAGGTATATCCGGATGCTTACACCCTTTTTTAATGCTTTTGTTACAGCAGAAGGAACTCAAAGTCACGTTGTCTACATTTTTTCGGAAAAGAGTTCAAATAACAATATCAACAGAATACTTAAATTTTCTGCAGGCGGAGACTATCACGGGAAAAATATATCATCAATTAATGCATTCGAAGTGTCCGCTAACTATACAGTATATGATTTCCGGGACCTTGTTCCCAACCTGAGAAGTTTTTCCTTCAGGCAGTTTACTGCAACAGATTCAAGCACCATCAGGTTGGGTAAAAAATTTTCAATCAGGAACTACGGTTATATTAAACTCTCACAGCAGGGTGAACTCAACTGGTCGGCTTTTTCGGAAAAACCAACCCGCTTTCTAAAGGAGATTTACGCCGAACCTAAGTTAGTCTTATCTTATAACCATGTAAGTTTTGGCCTGGGAAGCAGGATATTCTCTCTCCTAACTTATAATTACAATGGCAGAAAAAAAATAAAAGATTCTGATTATCTTAGCATAGGACCTTTGACGGAGATATTATGGCTCGCAGAAAATACCATTTATTTCAGATTATACGGCTGGTATGAGTTCATCACTGTAGATAATACCGTCCGGCAGCAGGCTAATCTTTCATTTGAAGTAAATTGGAATTTTTAATTGGATTAAAAAAAAAAATTCATATTTTACCAAATCAAATTCAGGAATAAATTTGGCAGAAGACAAATACTATCTAGAAATTGAGAGTGATCCGAATAATCTCATCACCGTCGAAGAATTCATTAACTATTTCTCAAAAGACCTGGGACTGGATGACGACAAATTATCAGCATTGCTTCTCGCTGTAACTGAAGCTACAACTAACGCAATCATTCATGCTAACCGAAGTGATAAAAATAAACTGGTGCAAATTACTGCAAAAGTTGAGGAGGGGAAGCTTTATATAATAGTTAAAGATGAAGGGCCGGGTTTCCAGCCTGAAGCAGTACCGGATCCTACAGATCCGGAAAACCTGCTGAAAGATTCTGGCAGAGGTTTATACCTGATGCGAGTTTATATGGATGACCTTAGATATAACATAACTCCGCACGGAACTGAAACCATACTTGTTTTAAATATCACCTAACATTTTTATAGCAGATTCCACTGCCTTTCCTGAATTTCGGAGCGCGGAAAGCTCGTCGTCGGCAAGTTTCATTTCAATTACCTGTTCAATACCGTTTCTGCCCAATTTTACAGGCACCCCGCAAAATACATTATGAAGTCCATATTCTCCATCGAGCCATGCTGAACATGGCAGAACCCTCAGTCTGTTTTTAATGATCGCATCAGCCATCTCTACAGCAGCACTGGATGGAGCATAATAGGCGCTGCCCGTCTTGAGGTAATTAACTATTTCGATTCCTCCATTACGTGTTCTTTCAACGATCGCAGATATTTTCCGTGGAGAAAGCAGCTGCGAAACGGGTATACCTGAAACACTTGTGTGGCTGATCAGAGGAACCATGGAATCACCGTGTCCCCCGAGAACGATGGTAGAAATATCGTTAACAGATACCTTCAACTCCCGGGATAAAAAAAGGCGGAATCTTGCCGTATCCAGTAATCCCGCCATCCCTAGAATCCGATTGCTTTCAAATCCGCTTGTTTTAAAGGCTGTATAACACATAGCATCCAGTGGATTGGATACCACAATAATGATGCACTGCGGAGAATACTCAACTATTTTTTCAATAGACTGCTTAACAATTGCTGCATTTGCCTTAAGAAGGTCGTCTCTGCTCATGCCGGGTTTTCTGGCGAGTCCTGCTGTAAGTATGACAATCCCTGAGGAAGCAGTATCTTTATAATTGTTTGTGCCTGTAACCTCAGTATCAAATCCTTCTATTGAAGAACTTTGCCGTATATCAAGAGCTTTACCCTGAGGCAGACCATCTACCACATCCAGCAGGACAATTTCATCAGCCAGTTGTTTTTCAGCCAGGTGCATGGCCGCCGAAGCACCAACATTACCTGCACCTACAACGGTTATTTTCTTCATTGTCAGCCTTAAAAATGAGTAATACCAAAATATAGAATATCGGACTTCCTTTGCAAATGGAGGCATTCATATTTATTTTTGTTTATTAGTTAGTGTTTCAGTTTAACCTGAGACAAAAAATTCATTAAAACCAAGAGGAAAAATTATGGGAAGAAAAAAAATAGCTTTAATAGGCGGCGGACAGATTGGCGGAGTACTTGCTCAGCTTGTAGCTATGAGAAGGCTCGGAGATGTTGTCATGTACGATATTGTTGAAGATATGCCCCAGGGTAAGACCCTCGACATCGGAGAGGCAGCCAGGATCGACGGCTTCGATGCAAATGTAACCGGAACGAACGATTATAAAGATATCGAGAATTCTGACCTTATAATCATCACTGCCGGTCTCCCCAGAAAACCCGGAATGAGCAGGGATGATCTGCTTACAACCAATGCTAAAATTATGAATACAGTTGCAGAAAACGTTAAAAAATATGCTCCAAAAGCCATCGTAATCATAATTTCCAATCCTCTTGATGCAATGGTTACATTGTTCAAGAAAGTCACGGGGTTTGATCATCACCGGGTACTTGGTCAGGCTGGAGTACTGGATTCGTCAAGGTTTTCTACCTTTATTGCCTGGGAACTGGGAGTATCTGTAAAAGATGTTAATACAATGGTTCTGGGAGGACATGGAGATACAATGGTTCCAATTGTACGGTACGCAAATGTTAACGGTATACCTGTAATGGATCTCCTTGAGAAGAAATACAGTGATAAGGCTAAAGCTCAGGAAGTTATGGATGCTATTGTACAAAGAACAAAGATGGCCGGCGGCGAAGTAGTGAAACTGCTTAAAACCGGTTCAGCTTTTTATTCACCTGCTGCGGCGGCAATTGCAATGGCCGAATCAATATTAAGAGACGAAAAGAGAGTTCTCCCTGTATGTGCTTACCTTGACGGTGAATTCGGTGTTAAAGGATATTATGTCGGTGTCCCGGCAGTTCTTGGTGAAGAGGGTGTTGAGAAAGTAATTGAATTCGCGCTGGATGATCAGGAACAGAAATTACTCGATAATTCTGTATCGGCTGTTAAGTCCCTTGTAGCTGACATGGAAAGATTAGGTTTCTGACATTAGGGAAGCTTTAAAATTAAAAAACCCTCTTGAATAAGAGGGTTTTTTTTTAATATCTAATGTTTATTACGAGGGCATTATACTTACAAACTGTCTGTTCCCGCGTTTAGTCTCAAATTTTACAATACCATCAGCTACAGCAAACAGGGTATCATCTCCGCCTTTTTTAACATTAACGCCGGGATGAAATTTTGTGCCTCTTTGTCTCACCAGAATATTTCCGGCAAGTACTCGCTCACCGCCGAATTTCTTCACTCCCAGTCTCTGTGCATTACTGTCCCTTCCATTCCTGGATGAGCCCTGACCTTTTTTATGTGCCATTATAAAATCTCCTTCTGTTAACCTATACTGGTAATTTCAATTCTGGTAAGCTGCTGCCTGTGTCCGTTTTTCTTCTGGTAATTTGTTCTTCTTTTCTTCTTGAAGACAATTACTTTATCATCTTTAATATGCTCAAGTACTCTTGCAGTCACTTTCATCTTCTCTACCGACGGTGCACCGATCTTCACATTTTTATCATCAGAGAAAAGCAGAATTTTGTCAAAAGTAATTTCTGAATCCGGTTCTGCACTTAATCTCGGAACGTAGTATTTTCCTTTTTCCTCAACCTTAAACTGTTGACCTGAGATATTAACAACAGCAAACATTTACTTAACCTTTCTGAAAAATTAGACAACAAAGTTAATAATTTGAACCTTATATGTCAATTCTGATAATAGGAAAAATAGTTCGATTTTGAGTAGATAAAGAGGGAAATTGTCAAAAAAGTTTAATAATCCTGCAAATTTGGCTTTTCGGTATCTCCGATCTAAATTTTCTATTTTTTAAGTCTGAATGAGAATTCACTCCCTTTACCGGGTTCACTCTTAACTTCAACTTTAGAACCATGTGCTTCGATGATATGTTTTACAATTGCCAGTCCTAAACCAGTACCGCCTACTGATCTTGAACGGGCTTTATCCACCCTAAAGAATCTCTCAAAAATCCTGGGAATATCTTCCTCAGGTATTCCAATACCTGTATCCCTTATAATTATTATCCCCGAATTTTCCTCTTCCCGCACCAGTATAGTAACCGATCCCGACTCAGTGTACTTAATAGCATTTGTCAGGAGGTTAACGAGCACCTGCTTCAGCTTATTTTTATCACCAAAAAGCTGCAGCTTATCTCTAACAGGTTCCAGTTCCAGCAGTATATTCTTTTCATCCGCGAGGGACTTCATCTCAGTTACAATACCTTCGAGGTATTCTTTAACAGAAAAATACCTGAAACTCATTCTCATTTCCCCTGATTCAATCATAGATATATCTATCAGGTCATTCAGCAGGTTATTAAGGTTTATTGTATGCTGGTTTGCTTTAGCCAGGAAGTTCCTGTTTACCTTTTCATCATTAATGGCTCCGTTCAAAAGAGTCTCTATATAGCCCTGGATGGAGAAGATGGGAGTCCGCAGCTCATGAGAAACATTACCTAGAAATTCCGTCCTTATTCTCTCAAGCCTTTTAAGATACTCAACGTCACTTCTGGCCTTAATAAACATTTCCTTAATTTCCTCCTGCATTCCTTCCAGGTTTTTACTCAGTTGTATTTCATCAGCAGATCGATAATCGTTATTCCTGATATGGGAAATTATATGCTTTATTTCTGCCAGTTCCTTTAATCTTTTACTTCCTACCAGGTTGAGTAAAAACAAGCTGAGTATCAAAATAACGATTATAAAGAAGATTTTAGCCGGAGGATTTTCAATACTGAAAATAACAACGGCGATAAAGACCGCATCAAAAGTCAGAAATTCAGGAAGGAATACCCTGGCAGATTTTAGATTTGCTTTTAATTCATTCCACACTTTTAAATCTATACCCTACACCTTTAATGGTTTCGATAAGGTCAGAATATTTATCCAGCTTTTCGCGTATTTTCCTTATATGCACATCCACAGTCCTGTCCACCACATAAACATCTACACCCCAGACTGTTTTTAACAGTGCATCCCGGCTGAACACCTTTCCCGGATTATTTGCAAGGAAATATAACAGTTCAAATTCTTTCCTTGGAAAAATTATTTCACTGCCGTCAAGCTTCACAACATAGCGGTCCCGGTTAATATTCAAGGGTCCTGTTTCTATTATAACCGGGAGACTTTTCTCTTCTTTGGAATTTTTTCTGAGATTTGAGTTTACTCTTGCAATAAGTTTCCCTGGTGAAATTGGTTTTTTGATAAAGTCACTCGCTCCGAGTTCCAGTCCTTTAATTTCATCAGCTTCAGCGCCTTTGGCTGTCAGGAAAATAACCGGGATATCTGCATAGTCACTGTTTTGCCTGATTTGTCTGCATACCTCGTAGCCGTCAATATTAGGCATCATAATATCGAGTATAATCAGATCCGGCTTTTCAGAAACTTTCTGAAGCGCTTCCCTGCCGTCATAAGCAGTTATGACATCGAATCCTTCCTGGTTTAAATTATATTCCAGGAACTCAACAATATCTTTCTCGTCATCTACAAGCAGTATTTTTGATTTCACGTCTGCCTTATATTAACTTCAGATTTTTTTTCTGCTGATTGATACATTGCATCAATGACCCTCATTCGGGAGAGAGCCTCGATGGCCGGTGAGAAGACAGGATTAAGTCCTCTAACGGCACCGATGAAACTTTTTAATTCATTAAAATAGGATTTTTTAAATAAGGTCACCGCACTTTCAGTCTGTGCAGGTGTCAGATCCATAAACTGTTCACCAATTTTCTTATTTATCCGGAAAGGGTTCAAAGATGCACTTCCTTTGGTACCATACACATTGAAATAAAAAAGATCTTTCTCAAGGGGTATCGACCAGCTTGCTTCCATACTGATAACAGCATTATTCCTGCACCTCAACATACTTATTGAGCTGTCTTCAACGTTTTTTGTATTCAGTGAAAAATTCTGGGTGGATACGCTTGTAACCGGCGGATAATTCAGCAGCCAAAGGGCAAGATCCAGCAGAAGTATACTCAGGTCGATTATTACGCCTCCTCCCGATTCCTCTTTCTTAGTAAACCATTTTTCCCCGCTGCTCTGTCTTCTAATCCATCCGCATTTAACATAAAAAGGTTCACCTATTTCGCCGGAGCTTATGAGACTTCTTAAAATCATTGCATCGGGTCTGTATCTCAGGTTCATCCCGACCATAATTTTATTCTTTGATTTCTTAACTGCATCAATTATAGGTTTAGCTTCCGCATATGTTCTCGCCAAAGGTTTTTCAACCAGTATATCCTTCTTTGCCTTAAGAGCTGCAACAGCCGTCTCCTTGTGAAGATGGGTAGGAGTAGCTATAATGACAGCATCCGCTTCTGCTTCCGAGAGCAGTTCTTTATAGTCGGTATATCTACCTTCTATATTAAACTTATCAGCCATCGTATTCAGCCTGTTCTTATTTATTTCGGCTACAGCCGTAACCCTGACATTATTCATCTTCAGCAGATTCGGGAGATGAACCAGCTGTACGATTCCGCCCAGCCCGATGATGGCTACGTTTGTTTTTTCACTCAAATTGTGATCTCCTGGTTAAGACTTCTGTTTCTGCAAAAAAATTTGACTCTTTCAACAATTCCCTCAGGATCAATTTTCAGGATGTGATGAAGTTCTTTCTGCGTACCGTGTTCAACAAAGTTATCAGGCAGTCCCATTCTTAAAATATCATTCTTATAGTTTTTACCATTAAAATACTCCAACACTGCACTGCCGAATCCTCCCACAAGAGTATTCTCTTCAAGAGTTACAATCTTCGGATGTTTCCCGGCAATGTAATCCAGCATTCCTTCATCCAGGGGTTTTATAAATCTCATATTTATAACTTCGCAGACAATTCCGTCAGCAGCAAGTTTCTCAGCAGCTTTAAGCGCATATTCGACCATCGAACCGACTGCCAGGAGAGCAACATCATCGCCTTCCCTGAGTTTCTCTGCCCTGCCTATCTCAATCATATCAAAGCCTTCTTTAAGTACTACTCCCATTGCCGAGCCTCTTGGATATCTGAGAGCTATCGGCCCGTCTTGATACTTGACTGCGGTGTAGAGCATATCTCTAAGCTCCGACTCATCCTTGGGAGCCATTATAACCATGCCCGGAACAAGTCTTAAATAGGTAAGATCAAATGCACCGTGATGTGTCGGTCCGTCTGCTCCTACTAGTCCTGCCCTGTCCATTGCAAAGACAACATGTAATTTCTGGATTCCAACATCGTGAACAATCTGATCAAACGCTCTCTGAAGGAATGTTGAGTATACAGTTATAACGGGTATTACTCCCTGTGTTGCCATTCCTGCAGCAAAAGTTACCGCATGTTCTTCAGCAATTCCAACATCGAAATAATTTTCAGGAAATTCCTTCTGCAGTATATCGAGTCCGGTACCATCGGGCATCGCTGCTGTAATACCTACTACATTCTTATTTTCTCTTACAATTTCAACAAGTGCATTTCCGAATATGGATGTATATGATGGTGCGCTGCTGCTTTTCTTATATGCTTTGCCGGTAAGTTTATCAAAAGGAGTTGAAGCATGAAGCCTCTGCTCATGTCCTTCCGCCGGTTTATAACCTTTCCCTTTTTGTGTCATTGCATGTACAAGTATGGGACCTTTAAGATCCTTCACCTGCTCAAAAATTCTTATCATCTGGTGAAGGTTGTGGCCGTTTATTGGACCGAAATACCTGAAACCCAATGCTTCAAACAGCATCCCAGGTGTAATTACCGCTTTTATACCGTTTTCAAGACGGACGGCAATCTTTCTTAACCGGTCGCCGAACTGATCCAGTTTTCCTGTTAGCTCCCATATCTGTCCTTTAAACTTATTATAATCAGGATGAGCGATCATTTCAGTAAAGTAATTGGAGACCTGCCAGACATTCGGAGCAATCGACATGCGGTTATCGTTAAAAACAACTATGAGATCTGACTTATTAATGCCGGAATTATTCATTGCCTCATAAGCCATTCCCCCTGTCATCGCACCATCGCCGATAATCGCAACAACCTTCCTATCCTCATTCTTTAAATCTCTTGCAACCGCCATACCCAGAGCTGCAGAAACAGATGTAGTTGCATGTCCCGCCCCGAAGGTATCATATTCACTTTCATTTCTCTTAAGAAAGCCGCTAATACCGTGCAACTGTCTGATAGTATTAAGCTGATCTTTTCTGCCGGTCAGTATTTTATGGGGGTAAGCCTGGTGGCCGGTATCCCACACTACCAGATCGTGAGGTGTATTAAAAACTTTGTGGACAGCAACAGCAAGTTCTACTGTCCCCAGTCCGCCCCCGAAATGACCACCAACCTCTGAAATTGTATCTATCAGGTACTCACGGATATCCTTGCATAAAACTTTCAGTTCCTGGGGATCAAGGTTTCTGATATCTGCTGGAACATTTACCTTAGATAGAACCGGGTACTTAACCTCTTCGGACATATTCTCGTTCTCCATACTTTATTCTTCTCTCTCCTCCTCGTCATAATTCAGTTCATCGAGCCTTTTTTTTAGCTCCGTAATTCTAAGCTCGGCTTTCTTTAAAGCCGAAATACAGCTTCGTGAAAGCTCTATTCCTTCCTCGTAAAGGTTGAGGGCCTCTTCAAGATCCACCGCATCTTTTTCGAGGAGAACAGAGATTTCCTCAAGCCTTTTCAGATCTTTTTCAAAATTATTACTATGTTGTTTTTTACTCATTATTCTCCCTGCTGATCTTAAGGCTTCCGTCAGCGAATATCAGCTCCGTTTCCTCGTTTGAAGTAAATTGAGTACTTCTCTTTATATATTTGTTATCCTGTCTCACAAGCGCAAATCCTCTTTCAAGTGTACGCTGAACATTATTTGATTCAATAATCTTGGTAAGAAGTGAAACTTTATTGCTGTATAATAATATTCTGTGATCGGTTGATTGAAGTACTTTGTAAAGCAGGTTATCAACAAACTGCGATTTATTTCTCACAATATCCAAGGGAACCCTGAACCCGTATGAACCGAGAACTGAACCGAGTCTTTTTCTCCCTTTTCGGCATAATTCATTTATTTTTAATGTAGAATTATAGGAAAAATCGTTTATAAAGGCAAAAATATCATTCTGATCAGGTGTAGCTAATTCCATCGCCGCAGAGGGTGTAGGAGCTCTTAAATCTGCAACAAAATCGGCAATTGTAAAGTCGATTTCATGCCCTACTCCGCTGATTATGGGAATCCTTGAATTATAAATCGCACGTGCTACTTTCTCTTCATTAAAAGTCCAGAGATCTTCAATGGATCCTCCGCCTCTGGCGATGATTATTACGTCTATATCTTTACGTGCGTTCAGATCTGTTATGCCATCAATGATTGTCTCTACGGAACCGGTTCCCTGTACCCTGGCTGGACTAATAACGAGCTCAGCCAGTGGATATCTCCTCTCTGCCACGCTGATCATATCCCTGAATGCGGCCCCATCTATTGCTGTAACAATTCCGATCTTAGCGGGAAAAACAGGAACAGGTTTCTTGTGAGAAGCTGCGAATAGTCCTTCTTCACTCAGCTTCTGCTTGAGCATCTCGAATGCCGCCTGAAGTTCACCGACTCCGGCCGGTTTCATTGAGCGTACATCAACCTGGTATGTTCCTCTAGGCGGATAAACTGAGAGTTTACCATTGACTATTACTTTCATCCCATCCTGAGGAGTGAAGAAGACATAATTATTATATCCTTTCCACATAGTGCCGGAGATAAGCGCATCTGAATCTTTCAGGTTAAAATACCAGTGTCCTGAATTGTGGGCTTTAAAATTTGATATTTCACCGATTACAGAAACCTGTGAAAATTCTTCTTCAAGACTCTGCTTTATCTGTCTTGTTATTTCGGAAACCGTCAGGAGTTTTGCTTTGATCATAAGAAATTAAATTATCAAAATTTTACACTAAAACCCAGCGTAGGAATTATCGGAAACATTGTGCTGGTATCGCGGCCAAGTGTCAGGTTTTTATTAACATAATAATCATAACCGATAACATTTGAACGATTGTACGCGTTAATTACATCCAGGTAGAATGACCAGTCAAGGTTCCAGAAATTTGTCACTGCTGTAAAGCGGACATCCAGTCTGTGATATGGCGTTTTCCTTGCATTCAGTCTCTGGTTGTTATAATCAACATCGTAAATAACCTCACCATTTCCTCCGAAGAACGGCGTCCTGGTTGCAACTTCAGGAGTTTCAGGAATTCCGTCGCCGTTCTCATCAACGAGTACAATTCGTGGTTTTACACCTGCAGGTAAAGTAATGGGAAACCCTGAACCATACTGCCATCTTAATCCAACGTCCAGCCAGCCGGTCAGCTGGTAGTTTAATACTATATTCACAGTATGCCGCTGATCGAAACGGAACGGACGGGAAAGCCCATTTTCATTTCTCTCTGCAACTGAGTATGAATAACTGATCCAGCCCGAGAATTTATCATCTGTCCCGCGATTCTTTTTCGCAAGGAAAATCTCCGCACCGTAAGCACTTCCATCAGCATTATTAACAGGCACCTGTGTAAGTGAGTCTCCAGGTACCGAAACCGGCTGTGTCCATCCTTCAGGGTAACGCGGATCTTTCCCTGGTATCGGATTGGTAACATACCTGACACCCGGCACCACCTTCTGTACGATCAGGTTATTAAAATCTTTGTAGTAACCCTCAAGCTTTAGGCTCCATTCAGCATTCAGCCAGCGTTCTATACCGATTATATAATGAAGCGCCTGCTCCGCTTCCAGGTTCCGGGTATAAACGTCACTGAGATCATATAAAACGTTTTCATCTCTCAGTTTTTCATATCCGGGCGACTGGTAATAGACTCCCCAGACACCCCTGAGTGTTGTCAGGTCATCAATCGCATACGACATTGATATTCTGGGTGCGATATAAGCTTTATGCAAAATATCGTAGTAATCAAATCGTAAACCGGGCTGGAAAAAGAATTTTCCGCTGATTGAAAAATTGTTCTGGACAAAAGCATGATATCTTTTATCATCCCTTGTATCTATAAGGTCGTTCAGCACAGCCCTGAATTGTGGATTGGATGAAAAGAATGCTTTCAGCTCAGGATCAATATCAAACTTGAAATCTATGATTGTCCTGAGAAAATCGACACCTGCTCCGGCTTCAAAGATATTATCTCCCCAAAGATAGGTCGCATAGTCATCGATAGAATATTTCTGAAAGGTGAAATCGGAATTAAACTTAAAATACAGGAGATAGGGTGCAAGGGTGTCGGATATGACATTCTTAAAATTCTCCCTGTTTAATGATGGGTCGAGAATCTCGGAGTTAAAATCGGCTGCGCCATTGTTTGTATAATATGAACCCACAACCTTGTTAAGGAACTTAGTGTTTGGTGTAAAGTGCCACGCAACACTTGCAACGTTGTTCAGCGTTATATTTGAAACGCCTATACTGTCGGCAGTTTTCCTTTTCTTTGCACTTACGATATCAACTCCGTCCCGCGAATAAATTCCGTTTATCAGGATTTTATTACCATTGTAGGGACCAATAGCAATTTTAGTCTGAAAATCATAAAAGTTAGGGAAGCTTACATTCTGGTCAACAAGTCCCGCATTCTTTACGAAAGGCTCGATGATCAGATCGTAATATGTCCGCCGGGAATTGAACATCCAGCTCCCTTTCAGGCTGAACGGATTCCTGCCCTCCAGAACCAGATTTGCATCTATAATTGAGGCATTCAGGCTTCCTGAAAGATTTTTATTGTCATTACCTTCCTTGTTGGTCACATCAAGAACTGCCGATAGTCTGTCGCCATAACGCGCCGGAAAACCTCCTGTTATCAGGTTTACGTTCTCTACAGCATCAGGGTTGAACATGCTTATAACACCATACAGCCGGTATGGATTAAAAATCTCAACATCATCCATTATGATAAGATTCTGATCAGGACCGCTTCCTCTTACTATAAGCTGAGACGAAAAATCGTTGGGAGCAAGCACTCCGGGCAGCGACTGAAGAGTCCTCATAACATCTTCTCCTGCACCTGGAAGTATCTTTGCACTCCTCGGACTAAGATCTATCAGGCTGGTTCTTGTATCCCGCTGTTCCTGCCTTTTCATTCCTGTAACCTTAACTTCTCCTACCTCTATTACCGTTTCCTTGAGTACAATGTTTATCTCGATAGTCTCCCCGGGAAGGATATTGACATCCCTTTCTTCAGTTCTATAACCGACCGAACTGAATTTTATAATCTGCTTACCCTGGGGGACTTCCCTGAGAAGATATTTACCGTTTTCATCGGTTACCGTTCCATAGCCGGTATTCAGAATGATGATATTCACAGAGGGGACCGGGTTGTTTCCGTCAGTAACCTTCCCTGAAACGCTGCCTGTCTGGGCAGCCGCAAACGAGGATAAGATTATACTTATAAATAAAATATATTTCATTAAGAATGATCAGATTTTCTACTAAAACATTCTGAATTATATAATCGTTCCGGATTCAGACAGTGAATCTAAACATATTATATGCGAATAGAAGTGCAGTTTTTAGAAGATATTTTGAGATATTTTCTATAAATACAGCGAGAAGAAACTGGAATAGAGACCTATAGAAAATTCGTGGAACTCACTCCCCTTTTCACCGGGTTTTACGTTAAACCTGTACCTTGCGTATACGGTAAAAGTATTGATTATCCTGAAAAGACCTACAGATAATTCCGGAGAAATTCCGTTAAACCCCTTAAAGTTGGTAAACCCATTGATCCCGGGAGAGAGGTATTCTAATCCCGGAATTTCAATAATATGTTTATACCCTACCCTGAAAAAATTCTTAAAAGGGGCGTTAAAAATATGAGAATATTCAACTGAAAAATACCCCAACGGGTACCTGTAGCCTCCGCCTCTTATAGAAACCAGAGGAATTTCCTTTGTAAGACTAAAATAGTCGTCATTATTTTCTTTTACATAGACAGGCGAAGGGAGTCCGAATACCGCCGCACCGAATACGCACAATAGAAGGAAATTAGATCCTCCCTCAACTTTTGTTTCTTCCGGAAGCTCGAACTCATATTTTTCACTTGTGAATTGATGTCCGGCAGAATCCTCAACCTGAATTATAAAAGGAACATTCTTTTCCTTAAAATGCAGATCTGAAAGGTCAATATTTATTTTGTGACTTTCTGCGAGTTCAGTAGAAACTTCGTATGAATAACTGTTCCCAATTATTACTTTTGATTTAGCAGGAGCACTGGTAAAGAATGAAAGCATAAAAGTATGGGGAGCTTCAGGTGTAACAAATGAATCAATCAGATAGACTTCAACAGAATCTGAATCATCCTGTGCTTTAATACCGGCTGAAAAAGTGAGCATCAGAGCAAAGATCAACAGTACTTTCAGGTTCATAAGTTTTTCCTGCATAAAGATTTAATGTATACTCTAAAATAAATAAAAAGGTCACTCAAATAAAATTCATTTGAGTGACCTCTAACAAAAAACGCAGCTGTGCGGGATTTACACCTTACTCAGACATTCATCGAGATCCATAAGTATATCATTGGTATTCTCAAGGCCTAATGCTATCCTGATGCCTCCGGGATCTATTCCGAACTCGAGGAGTTTATCAGGAGCTATCATCGAATGTGTCATTGAGGCAGGATGTTCGATGAGCGTTCTTGTATGGCCCAGGCTTACCGCAAGCGTCATAGTATATGCATGTTCAGCAGCATAGTTCATGAACCTTCTGGCATTCTCCTTGCTTTCACTCGGATTGGAGCCTTTAAGTACAAAGTAAATCAGGCTGCCAGGAGCAAAATTTCCGTCAAAATCAAACATCTGTTTCCGTGCAGTTTCATAATATTTAAATGTGGGTAGACCGGGATAATTGACGAACTCTACTTTTGGATGGGAATTTAAAAATTCAGCTGTTCTCATTGCTGATCTCATCTGCTGCCTGATCCTGACAGGTAAAGTCGGGAGTCCGTAAGTGGTAATTGTCCAGGCAGTTTTATTGTTCAGTACCGCACCGAAATCCTTGCGGTAAAGCAGCAGCATATCCTTGTACTTATTTTTGCCGACAACTACTCCGCCCATATCCGTTCCGAAACCGCCGAGACCTTTCGTTAAGGAATTAACCGAGAAGTTTGCGCCCAGTTCAATCGGCCTCTGACAGAATGGAGTTGCAAAGGTGTTATCTACAACGATCTTTATTCTCTCTGCTTCACCCCTGTTCTCATTAATAATATCAACAAGTCTTCGTATCTCCGGAATATCTATTATGTCCATGTTAGGATTTGCAGGTGATTCCAGGTAAACTACTCTTGTTTGAGGTGTCACAAACTTAAGCAGGTTCTCCGGGATTGTAAGATCTGCAAGTATAGTTTTGATATTATATCTTGGCAGCCAGTTTGTAAAAAGCGAGTAAGTACAGCCGTACAATGTCATATGGGAAATTATTTCATCCCCCGATTTGGTGAGCATTCCTATAATTCCTGAGATTGCACCCATCCCCGTAGAGAAAGTAACGGCCATCTCTCCCCTTTCAGCGTACGCAAGATTTTCTTCAAGGATATCCTTATTAGGTTCGCCAAGCCTGTCATAAATATAAATAGGCATCGGATCTTCACCCGTTACAGGTGAATTTGCGAATTCCTGGAATCCTTCGGCGCCTCTTTCAACTGAATCTAAGCGAAAAATTACTGATGAAGTTATCGGAGGCAGTACATGGTGTTTATAGTCCCATTTTTTTGTAAAGTTCTTTCCGTAAATAAGGTGAGTATCCATTGAATATTTGGTATCATCTACAAGGTTCATTTCCGGATTGGTCTTTTCGTCGGTGTTCATATCTCCTCCCCGTCTGATTATAAAATAATGCTTTCTAAAATACACAGAATAACGTTGAATAGTAATGTAAAGCTTCAGTATCATCAGGCTGAATAACTTAAGATCATGTGGTCGACCTGGGGGGTTAAATTTGAAAAAATATTTTAACGGTACATTGAAATCTTATAAGCTTGATGCGCGTAAAAATTATTGATGAGGTCAGTCTAAAGAGTCAGATTTCTGTTTAAATAATCAACAAGTATGACAAAATGGCAGACTACTTATTTATACAGTATTTGTGCAGTATTGATAGAGTATTTATAAGCCTTTTGCACTCAAAATGAGACACTTCAAAACATCGAAAAAACGCAATTTTCCACTGTTGAAAAATTCTATAGTGTGACAAAATGTCAGTGTCCCAATTTGTCATTTTGTTAGTCAGAGCCCGTCGAAGACTGAGGCTGTCGGGGGGCCTGAGCCCTGACTGCCCTGCAGGGATGGATTAAAAGAAGGGGCAGCTTGTCGAAGATTGAGCCCCGTGTCTGCCCGCAGGTGCTAAAATTAGGCAGCTTGTGGAAGAAGACTGATCGCCACATTTCAAGCGTGGTTTAGAGTAGCAGCTCTGCCATGTCAATTTGAATGTAATACGGCCTTTATTAACAATCCTTTTGAGCCGTTTGTAATTTCCTATTTGATAGCCTGTTCAAGATCTTCTATAAGATCTTCAATATCTTCAATTCCTACCGAAAAGCGAACCAGGCTGTCTGTAAGTCCCATTGATTCTCTCTTTTCTTTAGGTACCGCAGCGTGGGTCATACTTGCAGGGTGACTGATCAGACTTTCAACACCGCCAAGACTTTCTCCAAGGGTAAAGATCTTCACATTTTTCAGAATTTTTTTGGCTGTTTCAACATCCCCGAAATCTGCAGATATCATACCTCCGAACCCACGCATCTGTTTTCTCGCGAGTTCGTGCTGTGGATGTGACGGTAAACCGGGATAATAGATCTTTTTACAGTACCCGCTTTCCTCAAGGTGTTTGGCAAACCGCACCGCATTTTCGTTATGCCGCTGCATTCTTACTGCCAGTGTTTTAGTTGAACGCAGAATCAGCCAGCAGTCGAACGGTGAAGGCACAGCCCCCACTGCATTCTGAACGTACCTTAACCGGTCGTGGATCTTCTCATCACTTGTAAGCAGGATCCCGCCGATAACATCACTGTGTCCATTCAGGTATTTAGTCTGACTGTGCAGAACGATCGATGCTCCGAGTGTTAGGGGGTTCTGGAAATAGGGACTCATAAACGTATTATCAACAACGCATATCAGGTTATTCTTTTTACATATCTCGGCTGTGCCCTTAATATCAGTAAGATTCAGCATCGGGTTTGTTGGTGTCTCGATAAATACCATTTTGGTATTTTTCTTTATCGCGTCCTCGATATTTTTAAGGTCTGATGTATTGACCCAGGAAAAATCCAGTCCGAAGTCTTTCATAATAAGTTCAAACAGACGGTAAGTACCTCCATAAACATTATGTGAGACAATTATATGGTCGCCAGCTTTTACGAGGGTTGTTATAGCCTGTGTGGCGGCAAGTCCCGATGAAAATGCTATTCCGAATTTCGCTTTTTCCAGCGCAGCGACATTTTGCTCGAGCGACTGACGCGTTAGGTTATGTGTTCTGCCGTATTCAAATCCCTTATTTTTTCCCAGCTCTTCCTGGGCATATGTTGATGTCTGGTAAATAGGTGTTATTACTGCACCGGTTACCGGATCCGGTGATTGACCTGCATGAATTGCATCTGTTGAAAATCCCATTATAGCTCCTGAAATTTTAGTTTCCGTAATTTAACGGATTAACGAATTTGCGAATTAATTATTTAGAATTATCAAAGTTGATTAAATCGTAACGGGTAATTATATCTGTAATCCTTCCGAAATCACTTACAAGCACTGCTGTATTTTCCTTAAGCACTTCTTTAACTTTTGAAAGCTCTGTTTTTGCATCAAGTACCGGAACACACTCTTCCATTACATCATTTACAGAGGCTTCAAGCAGCTCTTTATTATTCAATAACTTACCCATGAGTCTGTTTTCCCTGATACAGCCGATCGCCTTCCGGTTCCGCATTACCGGGATGTTCGAATAACCTTTTTTTGTAATCAGCTCCAGTGCATCTTTAACAAGAGTATCGGACTGTACGTAGACGATATCTTCATTACCATTAGATTTTTTCACCTCCGAAATATCTCTTAGTGTTTTAATTTCCTTGTCGAGCATCTGGTTTACCCGCAGCCATTCAACGTTATGAACCTTCGACAAGTACCGTTCCCCGGTATCGCATACAAAGAAAACAATTACGTCATCCTCGCTAAGGTCCTTAGCTATTTCCAGGGTAACGTGAAGAATAGTTCCGGTGCTTCCGCCGCAGAAGATACCTTCCTCTTTTGTCAGCCGCCTCGCCGCGGCAAAAGATTCCCTGTCGCTTATATTAATGATTTTATCGATATACTGAAAGTGTACATTTTCAGGAAGGCAGTCCTGCCCGATTCCTTCAACCAGGTATGGAGTGCCTTTTATTATCTCACCAGTTTCCTTGTAAGTTCTGAAAATTGAACCAAGCGGATCTGCACCAATTACTTTTATGGATGGATTCTTTTCCTTCAGAAACCTTCCTGTTCCGCTTATGGTACCGCCAGTACCTATACTTGATACAAGGTGGGTTATCTTTCCGTCTGTCTGCTCCCAGATTTCAGGGCCTGTTGTTCTGTAATGTATTTCAGGATTTGCAGGATTGGAATACTGGTACGCAAAAATTGAATTCGGTGTTTCTTTATGGATGCGTTTTGCTACATTTACGTAATATTCAGGACTATCAGGTTCTACTGCATTTGAAACAACTATCACTTCTCCGCCAAGCGCCCGCAGGTAATTTATCTTCTCGGAGCTAACCTTATCAGTAACTACGAAAATAGTTTTATATCCCTTCACCGCTGCTGTCAGCGCAATTCCGATGCCTGTGTTACCGCTGGTAGCCTCTATAATGGTTCCGCCGGGATTCAGTTCGCCATTTTTTTCGGCAGCTTCAATCATTGAAAGACCAATACGGTCTTTAACACTTCCGCCGGGATTTGAAGACTCCAGCTTTGCAAAAATCTGCGGCTTTAAGCCTTTTGTAATCCTGTTAAGTTTTATCAGTGGAGTATTTCCGATAGTTTCAAGAATACTGTTCTTATATTCCATTTACATCATCCTGAATTTTTAAACATAATTTTGCTCCCCCCGGAATCGAATTTGTTAAATTGGTTAAAGTAAAAGAATAATAATACTCAAAAGTAGGGAATGAAAAAAGTATAAGTGATGGGCTGCAATTACCTTTCCGGATTAGTCAGTTAAAACCTATAACCCCGAAGAAATTCCTCCGTGTGCATTCTTTTTTTGCCTTCAAGTTGAAGCTCAAGTATTTGCAGAGCATCTTCTCCGCAGCCGATAAATAATTCCGTTTTAGTCTGCCTGATTTCACCGGAATTTAGTTTTTCATTTGAAAGCTTTGAGGCATAAATTTTTATCAGCTTATTATTGTGAAAAAAAAAGGCTCCCGGATAAGGCGATAATCCCCTTACAAGGTTGTGTATTACAGCTGCCGGTTTATTCCAGTCTATCTGCTGAGTCTCCCGTGTTATTTTGGGTGCCGGTGAGGCTTTTGAATTGTCCTGTTCATTTAAAACGAAGTCCCCCGATTCAATCATCTCCACTGTTTTATAAACGACTTCTGCTCCCCTGACGCTCATTCTGTCATGCAGTGTTCCGAAGTTATCATCTTCTTTTATTTCAACTTTTTCCTGGTAATAAATATTCCCGGTATCTACTTTCTCCGCAAGGGCGAATGTTGTGAGTCCCGTTTCCTTTTCCCCCTTTATCAGGGCCCATTGTATAGGCGCCGCACCTCTGTAAGCAGGAAGCATCGAACCATGCAGATTGAAAGAACCTTTCGGGGGAATTGTAAATACTTCAACAGGAAGAATTCTGAAAGCTACAATGATGAAAAGATCCGCTTCAAACCTTTTTAATGCGTTTATAAAATCTTCATTCTTAAGTTTTTCAGGCTGTAGGATAGGAATGTTATTAGCAAGAGCGAACTCTTTTACAGGGGTGAAGGTAACTTTCTGTCCTCTTCCCCTCTGTTTATCAGGAGTGGTTACAACCGCTGCAACCCGGTGTCTGCTCTCGAATAATCTTTTTAATGAAGGAATTGCAAATTCAGGAGTTGCCATGAAAATTATATTCATGCCAGCTGGTAATCCACATTTTCTGTTATCGGATAGTCAATATCTACTTTACGTTTCCTGATTCTATTAATATCTTTTTTGTGTTTCTTTTTTACATCATCAGGAATAAGATCTGTAAAAAGGATTCCCTGGAGGTGATCATATTCATGCTGAATTACACGGGCCATTAATCCATCTACCTCCAGGGTGTGTTCCTGAAGGTCAGTATCGTGATAAACTATTGTAATTGCTTCAGGCCTTCTCACTTCCTCTCTGATATCGGGAATACTTAGACAGCCTTCTTCCATAAGGACTTTCTTATCAGAGCGGTTGATAATTTTAGGATTTATAAATGCGATAGGTTTGGCATCCTCATAACCTTCAACCTGGGAGATATCAACCACAAAGATAGATTTATCCACTCCCACCTGGTTGGCAGCCAGTCCAATACCGCTGGCATTTCGCATGGTATCAAACATATTCTTAATCAGTTCTATTGCCTTCAGATCAACTTCAGTAACTTTGGCTGCTTTTTTCCTGAGGATTTTATCCCCATAAACAGTTATAGGTAACACGGCCATCCTTTTCTCTAATTTTTTAATTATTTCAAAGATATATAATTCGTTTTGAAGATAAAAGTTCCAATATCAATTCAAAATGATTTACTTAACCTGCAATTTTCCGTCTTTCATAATTACTTTACCATCGAGAAGTACAGTTGGTTCCTTGATTACACCATCAAGATGAATAGGAACGTTAATTTTTCCGCCCATCGACACATTATTACCCAGTGCTAAGTGCACCGTACCCATTACTTTCTCATCTTCCAGCAATATTCCGCTTAATTTAGCACTGTCATTCGTTCCGATCCCGAATTCTGCAATATTCCGCGCATTTTTACCGACAGAATCCAGCATTTTCACCAGTTTTTTAGCCATAGGTCCACCGGTTATGCGTCCGGCGAAGCCATCTTTAACTTCTATCCTGATCTTAGTTCCTTTAACCAGTCCCAGTCCTGCCATTGATCCATCAACAACAAATACGCCGTTCGAAGTTCCCTCTACGGGAGCCAGAAACGTCTCGCCTGTAGGAAGATTTCCGCTTTCTCCCTTTTTATGAAACAAGCCTTTGCTTGCAATAGCTTCACGACCTTCAATCCTAAAGGAAATATCACTCCCAGCCGGGGCCATAACTCTGATTTCTTTACCTTTCTCCAGTATCTTTTTCAGCTTAATTGAAAGCTTCGAAATCTTTTTATAATCAGCATTCAGACCGCGTATCATGACTTCCCGGGTTATCCCCGGAAATGTAGCTACCCGCACTCCCCTTTTTAAGGCGTTTCTCCTCGCATCAGTATGTGTTAATGATTTTGCAGTAGGGATAAAAACAACATCAAACTGCTGCATTAGATGTGCAATTTCATCAGGTGGTTCTTCGCCGTTAATTTTTCCCGATTTCATTTCAACGAAAAGGGCTTTATAACCGAGACGTACTGCATTAGAGTAAAGCGAATATCCAATTTCACGTTTCTGTTCATCCGTGATAACAAGTATTTTCTCGTTCTTCTTTACGGCCATACATTCCTGTATAGCAATCACTGAAGCGGAATCGAGTTTGGTTAATTTCATAATATTTTTTTTCTGATGAGAATGAAAATTAAAGCGGTAATCCAATGTTTAACTGAACTACTGCATTAAATCCACCTTTTTCGATAAATTTCTTAGAACCGGGCGAATCCTGGGATGAAGCAAAGTATTTTCCCTCGTCGGTCTTCATCTTATCAATACTGAAGTCAGTATATGCCGCAACACCTTCAATAGATAAATATTCATCTACTACCTCAAGAATGAATCCTGTTCCGATGGTATAGCCCACACTTGTAGATTCAGACTTATATTGGTCAACAATGGTGATAGCATTCGGCCTGTTTTGAGTTGAAGTGAATTTCGCATTATTGAATAAAATCGCTGCATCAACCACCTTCCAGCTTAATCCCCCGGTAATCTGTTTGCCAAGATCGATTCCCAGCGCCCAGTTGATGATTTCGAGCTGGAGTGTAGTGTTGCCATCTCCTCCTACCAGGTGTTCCGTAGTTTTATGCTGTTCGGAAAGGTTTTGATAGAAGCCTTTTGCGGTTATAATAAAACCTTTGAACTTGGCGCGGAAAAAATTCAGTCCAAGTCTGTAACCATCCGACTGTCCAAACTTATCCATTGGGGATGAGAGTGAATCTTTATAGATGAGATTAAAACTATCGATATAATCATTCAGTGATCCGGGCTGAAACTTCTGGTATGAATATCCCCCGTATCCTCCCACAAAACCAAGGCATCCAAACCCGAAGGTTTGAGCCGGTAAATTACAGTTGAATATAACCCACAGGAAAACAAATGACACAGTAAACTTGCGTATGAACATATTACCTCATGAGTATCGCAATAGATTAACTTACTAATATTATACATAAAAATGAATTGTAAAATAAGGCGTGAATCTTGAGATCAGACCTGGTTTGCAGCCTGTGCTGCTTCTTCTACTTCAATTTGCTTCATTCCCTTTTCGAGTCCATGTCCTCCAGGTCCTGTTTCAGCTTTTCTCAGCAGAAATGCAAATATAAAGCCTGATATGCCCAGTACGGAAAATATCCACATTCCCGGACGGTATCCCTGCGGATTTGCAGCACTCGCACCCGCTATATCATTTGCTGCACCAACTAGGACCGGGAATATCATCATCCCTACCTGTTGTATCAGCGTCATTAGGGCATACCCTGAACCCAGTCTTTTTTCTTCGACAATGTAGGCCACTGCAGGCCACATAACTGCAGGAATCAGCGAAAAAGCCACTCCCATCATAATTACTGGTACATAAAGGGTTATGCTGCTGTAGCCCATAAGCAGATATACCGGCATCAGAAGAATTGACCCCACCATCATGAGTGTAGCGCGCTTGCCTATGAAATCGACCAGCAGGCCGATAAGTGGTGTGGCTATCATTGCAGAGAGAGGAAGCATTGAGATCATCCAGCCGGCTGTCTCGCGGGATACATTATGACTCTCCATAAAAAACTTTATCGCAAAGCTTCTGAAGGGAAAAATTGCCGAATAGAAAGTAACGCAAAGAAGAGTAATATACCAGAACGACTTATTATATTTGAAAAAGCCTTTCAGCTTCAACTTATCCGTTTTATCCCCTTTACCCAGAACAAACTTCTTTTCGCCGGCGGATTCAAGAATATAATATATTATTATACCTCCAAGCGATAGGATACCGATAATTGCAGCCAGGTTTAATGGACCGGCATAACCCCCATGATAAAGACCGGGAAACACTGAGGGAGAGTTATCCACCGCAACAGTACCGCTCCTTGCCACGAGCAGGTTGATTCCCATGGCAAAGCTTAATTCTTTAGCTTTAAACCACTTTGCGATAGCAACGGTGATTGCTACAATTAACGGTTCTGAACCGATACCCAGAAGAAACCGGCCGGCAAGCATTAGCCAGAGGTTTGAAGAAAAGGCGACAAGAAACCCTGATAGAGTGCAGATTGAGGCAAAAATTATCGCTGATTTCTTTGTTCCCCATTTGTCTACCAGTACGCCGCCGAACACGAGTACAATAATCGCTGCGGCACTGTAATAAGAATATAACTGGCCAATATCAAAATCTGAAAAACCAAGTCTGGATTTTAACTGATCGGCAACAAGTGCAATCGAATCAAAAACATAGTAATTCCCGAACATCGCAATGCTGAGAAATAAAAGAACCATCCACCTGAATATGGCGGATGGTTCTCTTTTTATAATTGCTGCGTTATTCATCTAAGTTTAATCTATTCTATCTTAGCCTGGGGCTTACGTGAAACCTTATAGAGAATGTATCCCATCAGCGCAAAGAAAATAACACCGAGAATTTCATATCCGCCTTCACCCAGAACCCGGCTTAAGAATCCTTCAGTGCTTATCGACTTAAAGAAGTTAAATATATTGTCATTCACCGAGAGCAGGGCAACAATAACTCCCGCCAGCGCACCTCCGGCAACCAGCCCGGTAGCAAAAAGACTACCGCTTCCGAGTTCACTTTCTTCTCTTGCCTCTCCCTTCCTGGCAGCAATTTTATCAGAGACACCTTTAATCGCTCCGCCTACAAATATCGGAAGTGTGGTGGATAGCGGGAGGTAGGCACCGACCGCAAACGATAAAGCATTAACACCGCAAAGCTCAACTGTTATTGCCAGGAAAGCTCCTACAAGCACAAACTGCCAGTCAAGGTTGAATGACAGAAGTCCTTTTATCAGGGTAGCCATCAGAGTACCCTGGGGCGCAGGAAACTTATCACTGCCAATTGCGTGGATAATTCCCATTGAAGCCATATCGGGTGTAGGAGAATCCAGCTGCTGAATTGTCCATCCTATAACAAGTGAAGAAACGATGGCTCCTATAAATAGGGCAATCTGCTGATATCTTGGTGTAGCACCAACAAGGTACCCGGTTTTAAGATCCTGCGAAGTGGCTCCGGCATTAGCAGCTGCTATACATATCATACTCCCTACAACAAGCGCCATTGGTTCGAACACCTTACCTGTCCAGCCCACTGCGATAAATACGAGTCCCGTTCCCATTAAAGTCGCAATCGTCATTCCCGATATCGGGTTTGAACTTGATCCGATAATACCGACTATACGGCTCGATACTGTCACAAAGAAAAATCCGAAAACAATAACAAGCACTCCAAGCAGCATTTTGTTTACCATCGTATCACCGGGAATCATAGGGAGTATCATCATTATGATTATCAGTCCTATACTTCCGACAATTACAGTTACAAAGGAAAGATCATTTTCCGTACGGATTATTTTAACCTCACCGCCTTTGTTCTTGAGGGAGGCAACGCTTCCTTTGAATGAAGAAACAATTGTGGGGAAGGTTTTGATGAGTGTTATCAAACCGCCGGCAGCAACGGCTCCGGCCCCGATCTGTCTGATATAAGCGCGGTAGATAGCATCGGGATAGCTTGCAAACGTGTGCAGCTGGGGATTCCAGTTACCGGGACCGCCTGATGTAACCATATCTTTCAGATAACCCAGCTTAATTAACTGCTCTGCAATCATATCCGCGGGAACCAGACTCGCTAACAATGGGATCAGACCCAGCCAGGCAAGCACACCGCCTGCGACAAGAATGCCGGCTATTTTTGGCCCGATTATATAACCTACACCCATATATTCAGGAGTAATTTCACCATTTACAGTAGCAGAAGGGAAAAATCTATTTGTCTGTGCAGAAACCCAGGCAGGGGCATCGGCAATTACGTGGAAAACTCTCTGGAGAAGAGCATAGCCGAGAGCTACCGACAGTCCCTGATATGCAGTTTTAGCAAAATCCCCTCCCTTGTCTCCTGCAATAAGCACAGATGCACAGGCAGTTCCTTCAGGGTAAGGAAGCGTATGGTGCTCATTTACGATTAGTGATCTTCTTAGGGGAATCATCATAAGGGTGCCGAGGATGCCTCCGAACATAGCCAGAGCAAGAATCGTCCAGTAATTAAAATAACCGGCACCGACACTCACACCCGACTCATTCATCGACATAAACAGGAAAGCAGGCAGAGTAAATACAACTCCCGCTGCGATAGACTCACCGGCTGAACCGGTTGTTTGTATAATATTATTTTCAAGTATAGTGGTCTTAAAGTATTTCCTGCCAATGGATATTGCTAAAACGGCAATAGGAATCGAGGCAGATACTGTTAACCCGGCTTTTAATGCCAGGAACACAGAGGCCGCACCGAATAATATTCCGAAGAAGGCGCCCATTAAAATTGATTTAAGTGTTAATTCAGGAATAGACTGGGAGGGAGAGATATAAGGTTTGAATTCCGAACCTGCAGTATTGTTATTCGCCATTAAATTCTCCAGATAGCTAAAGAAACAAAATTTAACAGACGAATATTTAGAATTTTATCCCGAAAAGCAAAGATTATTTTAGGTGTGTTACATTTATAATCCACGAATAACAAACCGCAAACTACTTACGATAAACAACACAAGCCTAAAAAACCATCTTCCTCATCCCGATATGGCAGATCGCGAAATCATACTTCACAGGATCATCGGCATCATATTTTTTCAGGTTTTCAGTAATCTCCTCTGCCATCCTCCAGCTAACGTTTTTCCGGTTGGTAAGTTTAAGCTGCCTGCATATCCGGGCGATATGTGTATCAACAGGAATTACAAGCTTGTTTCGGGGGATTTCACCCCACAAGGCCGAAATCCAGTTCATCCTTCCTAACCATCCAGCGCAGAAAGAGGTTTTTTCTTTTGCAGGCACTTCCTAATTCCGGTAAAGGAAACATAAACTTTACACCCGGACTCAGACTCTCACTTTTTGTAACCATTTTAATCTCATTGATGAAATGATGCGAAAATCCACTAAGTGCATTTTTAATATTCTCATCGTTATCGTTGTAATATAGAAGGAAAAGATTTTTAAGTGAACTGTATTCAGCATAGACTTTTTCCATTGTAAGAAAAAGATTTATAACATCTTTATAAGAATAAAACCGGTGATAAAGATCGGGCAGTCTTTTAACATTTCTATGATTGCTGAACGAAGAAATAAACCGGTACGGCCGGCTGTCGGAGATTTCAACAAATTTATTCAGTGTATTAATTATCTGATTGACGTTTCCGTATGCAAAGATCGCAGCAATAAATCCCATTACTTCAATGTCTTTTTCATCGGAATAAAGGTGGAGGAACTGGAGCGGATCGGGAGAGATTTTTTCCTTATTGAAAGCCTTGTAATGATAATTCAGTCTTTGCTTCAAATCCATACTGCTCACAGGTTATTCTTGTGAACCGCAAATATAAGGTCATCTTTCATTAAAAAAGGGCTGTCTGTTAAGCAGCCTTTTTAATGGGAGGATTGAATCTTATTTCATGAGGATCATCTTTTTCGTGAGTGTTACAGCTGCGGAGGTCATTCTGTATATATACATACCGCTGCCCTGCTTGGAACCGTCAAATTTAATTTCGTGAACTCCGGCAGTTTCCTTGCCGTTTACAAGAGTTGCAATTTCATTGCCAAGAACATCGAAAACTTTAATCATTACATCAGATTCCGCTGGCAATTCATAACCAATAGTAGTAGAAGGATTAAAAGGATTAGGATAATTCTGTTCAAGCGAATAACTCGTAATAACCATGAGATGTACTTCCAGGATTTTTGAATACCCGTACTCTCCTGTGAAGTCAACCTGCTTTAACCTGTAGTAGTAAGTTCCGCCGGATGATGGATCATCTGTATATTTATATTTATTTGGAAAGGTTGATGTTCCTTTTCCGTCTACAAAGCCGATTACAACCCAATCTGCTGAGTTTCTGCTTCTCTGAACTTCGAATCCTTTGTTATTTGTTTCTGTCTGAGTCTCCCAGCTTAACAGCACCTTTCCTCCCGATGTTTCTGAGTTGAATACCGACAATTCAACGGGTACAACTGTAGTTGTATCATGAATTATTGCTGTCCATACACTGAGCGTTGAATTGCTGAGACGCATCCACATCGGGTAAACCATCCTGTTATATGCAGCTATATTCGTATAATCGCCGAAGAATATTCCGGAAGTTGGCGTAAATGATGATTCACTGACTTTGAAATTTTCAAAAGTATCGCCGCCGTCGGTAGACCTGGCGACAAAAACATCAGTAGCTGCTCCGGTAGTATTCCTTCTATCATAGAAACAGCAGTAAATGAAGCCTGTTGTCTGATCGATGGTCATCCAGGTGAAAAACTGGTGGCGGGTAGTATTATCATCATTAACCTTTAGCGGTGACGTCCAGGTATTTCCTCCGTCAGTTGATTTTACAAAGAAAACATCTGTATTGTCCGTTCCGTATCTCTGATCGGACCAGTTAATATAAATGCTACCGTTATAAGGAGAAGAACTCCCGGTATCACAGGCCGTTATGGGGAGACCGTTAGCACGATATATTCCTGATACATCAAAATCCCACCCGCCGGGAATATCAGAGACAAAAATATCATTTCCCCAGGTTGTTCCGCCGTCGGTCGATTTATCGAGCATTAATCCCAGCGGTCCCGCCCAGCTGACATATATTTGTCCGTCAGGACCGATACATGGAACTGCACCCTCGTCAGTATTATCACTGTCAATACAATCACCGCTGACATCGCTTATAGTAGCTGCAGGGGACCATGTAAGTCCCTGATCAGTTGAACGGGAAAAACGGATTCTGGAGCTATCGGCCGGGTTGGAACTTCCGTAGCTGTCGAACTCAGTCCATGTTACATAAACGCTGCCATGGTAAGGTGAACCGGTCATATCCACACCTATCCATTCCTTATCCTGCTCTTTAGGGTTATTAAACCCTATACCGGCACCATCATTAAAAGTAACCCCATGATTGGTTGATCTCTGAATTACAATTCTGTCAATCCAATAACTGGCTACAGAGAGATGCCCATAATACAAATTACCGCTGCCGTCAAAAACCAGGCAGGGATCACCCCAGACTCCAAGTGAAGACGACATAATTTGCTGGTTCCAGTTATAACCGCCATCAGTTGAGTAATATGTATAATCTATATTCGCTCCTGCAGCAAGGTAATTTGGACTTGAAGGATCAATGGCTATTGAGACTTCTTCCGGATCAGTGCTTGAAGGATTATTTATCATCACATTAGGATATTGGGCAAATTCCTGAGAGCTAATAAGGAGAACCAAAATAAAAAAGTACAAATATTTCATTTTCTTCCCCGGACAATAGTTAGAGGGTTGTGTATTAAAATTTCATTAAAAATTACTCAGGTAATTTAATAAAATATGGATTAAAGAAGTTTGAGCGGAGGATTATTGCACCTGTTAGCTGCACAACAAATAAATATTACCAAATGATCTGAATACTTCTAAAATGTTATAAAATGCTCAGATTATTGGTCATTAATCCTAATTTCGTCTGAAAAATGTTAGCAATTGAATCCGCCTTTCCTTTTGCTTCTTCAGCCTTCTCCCCCTTGAAATTCTCATCCACAGTTTCTTTGAAAAGTTCAAGCCATCTCTCAAAATGCTCAGTTGTGACCGGCAGCTCTATGTGAGAAGTGAATGGCTGCCCTTTATACGTATTGGTATCGAAAAGGACAGCACTCCAGAAACTATACATAACAGGAAGATGCTCTTCCCAGTTAACCTTAGCAAATCCATTGAATATAGGAGATAATACACTATCCTTATTAACTTTATCATAAAACCGGTCAACCAGGAGTATGATGTCTTCAATATTTTTTATATCCATAACAGAGGACAGTTTTAACAGATAAGTTACAAAATATCTTAAAGTAATTCATGCTCCAGCTCAATCGCCTTCGGAAACAGAATAAAGTTCTCAAGATAAATATGTTTATGGAGATCTTCTTCAAAATCTTTTAGTTCCTGCATGGTAACGCTGTATGTATTACAGGCATCTTCAGGTATTGAATAACCTCCGGTGAGATTTCTGATTTCGTACATCTCATCTCCGGCTGCCTGGTGTTCAGCTTCCATCATTCTTATAGGGTTTTTAACAGTTCCGAAATAAGGGGCTTCTGTTTTTCTTCCGCTACTTTTAGCAGTTGCAAGCTGTTTGACAAAGGGGAAGAGTATTTGTTCTTCTTTCATCATATGCTGTTTAAGCTCTTTGTATACTTTTTCGAAACTCTCAGCAACTTTCAACAGTTCAGGATGATTTTTTCCATGTACTGACGCAATCTTTTGTGTGTGAGCCGAAAGAACCGGGATCATCCTGTTTATATAGGCATGGTGATTGTTCACAATATAGTCGATTAAAAAATCGGCTCCCCAGTCAGCGTAATTATCAGTTCTGCTACCTGTGTTTTCGATTGACCTGAGTTCTTCAAAAACTTCTGAGGAATTAAGTCCCTTCTCGCGGCAGGCTTCTGATACCGGTTTTTTGCCTCCGCAGCAGAAATCGAGATCATATTTTTCGAATACTGCTGCAGCTTTGAAGTTCAGTGTTACTATTTCCGAGAGAGTTAGACCTGAAAATTCAGTGTTCAGGATTTCACTTCTGTTCTGTTCCATTTAATTCTCCCTTGTATTATTAATTTTATCTTTTTTTTCAATATTGTTTGAAACTGCCTCTTTGTTAAATTTTTTAATCGCAGCCGTTCCTGTGGGGTGACCGTACGTATTCATATTCTTATAATAAATAAGATATTCGCTCTTTGATATGTGGTTACCCCAATGCCCGCTGAAAATTCCTAATCCCGTCACCAGCATAAATATGGATACAACTCCTATAGCCACATATTTTTTATTTACTTTCTTTTCCCCGGGAAGAATTGATTTCAGATCAAGAGTATCTGCAACAGGACAGGCATCAACGCAGCTTAGGCAGGTATTACATTCATCGGAAACTACTGTCTTAACTTCATCAACTTTTATGTAGGACGGGCATGCTTTTGCACATAAACCGCAGTCAATACAGCTGACGGGATCCCGTTTGATCTTATGAGGACTGAGAAATGAGGATATCCCCAGCAATGCACCGTAGGGACACAGGAATCTGCACCAGAAATTTCTTATAAATATTGAAAGGACAAACAGAGCCGCAATTATAATTAGTGCTGTCTGTGAAATATCTGCAAAGAAGTGGTACATTTTCAGGTCTGCTACAATGTTGTACGGACTATCAAGAAAAGCCTGTAATGCCAATGACGACATCAGGAAGAAGACCGAATAAAAAAGGAAGCCCAGCAGCAGGTACTTTAGGCTGCGCAGCGGATAATCAATCCATTTAGGAAGGTGTATTCTCCGTTTGAAAATTTTCTTGTACATCTTTTCGCCGAAGTCGCCGACAAGTTCAGAAATAAATCCCACAGGACATAACCAGCTGCAGAAAGCCTTACCGAAAACCAATGAAACAAGCAGAATGGCAAGGAAGATGAATAAACCTGCCGGGTGTGCAGGATGAATCTCTCCGGTGGTTATAAAAAGATAAAAACTCATAAAAGAACTTATAGGAAGAAATCCATCTACTCCCGGTGGCCTGCTCATAAAAGATGATGCTCCCCCCGTTTCCAGGTATTTACTGAAGAAGTAGAACTCAACCCCGATCCATATACACAATAATGCAAAAGCATTCTGAATAAGAAAACGGTATTTCTGTATCGGTTTCTCATTGTTGCGGATTATTTTCTTTTTGGTTCTCATATCGGATAATATAGTCTGATTTAATATTAAAAAATTTTCAGAGATTACTGACTTTTCTTAATGTACTCTCCTTAAATTTATCTATGGTCTCATCAGAAAGCATATTATATGCCTTAGTTCTTAATTCCCCCCACTTTGAATGAAGGGGACAGGGATTATCGGGATTGCAGTTCGGAAATCCCAGCACACAATTGTTGAACATTCCAAGACCGTCTATCGCTGCCACTATATCAATCAACCGAATCCTGGAAGGATTCTTAGCCAGGAAAAAACCGCCCGACTTCCCTTTCCTCGAATCAACTATCCCGCTCTCTGTGAGACTCTGAAGTATCTTGGATACAAATTCCTTAGGAATGTTAAGCTTTTTGGCAATTTCATCTGAAGAAATTACCTCACCTGTATGCTGAGCGGCAAGGTAAAGTACCGCTTGAAGTCCGTATTCACATTTTTTCGAGAATATTACTGTCATATTATCTATATCAGATTAAATTGTCTGATTAAATATACAAAAGAGAATATTCACTATCAATATTCTTTTTTATAAAAATTTTCTCTGAAATCAGGTGGTTATGTCGTTTTTAATAAAATTTCTTTCGAAATAGAGATGTCCTATTTCAGCCCCCACAATGAAAACGACAGAAGAATAATAAATCCAGAAGGCTACCACAACAACAAGTGCATAAGCACCATAGATTCTGTTGAACGCTGCGAAATTATAAAGATAATATCCGAATAATTGTTTTGCGGCTTCCCACAGTACTGCAGCCCATAAAGCACTCATAAATGTCGCTTTTCTTCCAAGTTTTCTGAGAGGAACCGTAAAGTAGAGGACACTGAACACAGTAAAAATGAGGAGGAGAGACAGAAGAGTAAAAATAAGGTGACTGAAAATTCCACTTGAAAGAAAACTGAAAACTGTCCACTCTCCTGCTTTCTGTCTTAGCAGGTCTATAGTAGGCATAGAGATAGTCGTTACAAAAAATATTATAATCACCATGAAAACAAGCGCAAAATCCCTTAGCTTTGCTATAAATATGTTAACATCGATTTCGACTCCATAGACCTTATTTAATATGGTTCTCATACTACTGAATAAACTGCTTGCGGCAAATAATAAACCAAAACCGCCTATAATACCTGCGATGTTCCTGTACTCAATGACTTCATTTATCCGGTTAAAGATAATTTTCTTTACAAACTCTGAATATCGGGAGTAAGGTATTATCGTTTCTATGAGAGTATTTATCTGAAACTGAACAGAAGAGGAATCTAACAGATTACCCAGAACTGCGAATATGATCAGAACGAAAGGAATAATACAAAGGAATATGGAAAATGCGAGTCCCCCGGCAAATAAGAACACATGGTGTTCATCAATTCTTTTTGTCAGACCCTTGTAATAGTATACAACAAATGTTTTTATTTCCCGAAATCCCGGTGTCAGATGCAGGATAAAACGAAACTTTCTGAAAATTTCGTATACAGATAATTCCCTGAGCCTGGATTTAATTTTATTTTTAACCATTCATTATGTTGGAAATAGTGTTATAATAAACATCAGCCAGTTTATTAACATCAATTTCCATAATATTATTCACTTTTAATGAACTTCCCCCGGTTTTACCAAGAAACGAAAATGTCTGCTCTTCCTCCCGGAGATACTTTTCGAACTCATCCTTTGAATCTTCACGGATCGAAACTATAATACGTGACTGGCTTTCGGAGAAAAATGAAAAATCATTACGTGTTTTGACAGGCACATTTACATCCGCCCCGATCTTATTTTCATTGTTAATTATGCAGCATTCAGCCAGCGCTGAAATTATACCGCCTTCTGAAATATCGTGTGCCGACCTGATAATCTGTTTCTGAATCAAACCCAAAAGCGAATCCTGGAGTTTCTTTTCAACTGTGAGGTCGATCTTTGGAGAATCTCCCTTCACTTTCCCATGAATTACCTTCAGGTATTCACTGCCTCCCAATTCCTCGAAGTCTTCTCCAAGCAGGTATATCAGTTCGCCGGGTTCCTTGAAAAATGACGTTGTTATATTTTTAAGGTCCTCAATTAATCCAACCATTCCTATTGTAGGTGTCGGATACACCGCACTCAAAGGAGATTCATTATAAAAACTTACGTTTCCCCCGGTAACCGGTGTGTTGAAAAAGCGGCAGGCATCGCCCATTCCTTTTATCGCTTTTGAAAACTGCCAATATACTTCGGGTTTATAAGGATTGCCGAAATTAAGACAATTTGTTATTCCCAGCGGCACTCCTCCTGAACAGACAATATTCCTTGCTGATTCAGCAACAGCTATCCTGGTTCCTTCCTCAGGGTTCAGATAAACATACCGCCCGTTGCAGTCGGTTTTTACAGCGAGTGCTTTGTTTGTGTCCTTAATCCGGATCACGGCTGCATCACAGCCCGGACCAACGACTGTATTGGTTCTTACCATCGAATCATACTGTTCATAAACCCAGCGCTTCGATACAATATTCGGCGAAGAAAATACTTTGAGAAAAATCCCTGTTATATCCTCAGGCTCCTGCAGTGACGTGAAATCGAATTCCCTGACAGTCTTTAAATAAGCCGGTTCTTTAGTTTCTCTATGGTATACAGGAGCGCCTCCTCCAAGAACCAGTTCATAGGCAGGTATTACAGCTTTATTACCACCTTCATAATCGACCTCAAGTTTACCGTCAGCGGTAACCTCACCAATTATCTCGCAGTGAAGATCCCACTTTTCAAATACTGATTTAACTTTTTCCTCATAACCTTTTTTAACGACACACAACATTCTTTCCTGGCTCTCTGAAAGCATTATTTCATATGCGCTCATACCTGCTTCACGAAGAGGAACTTTATCAAGGTTGATCTTCATTCCCGATTCACCCTTGGCGCTCATTTCGCTTGTTGAACAGGAAATACCGGCCGCACCCATATCCTGAATTCCTATAAGCCAGTCATTTTTAATAATCTCTAAAGTTGCCTCCAGCAGGAGTTTTTCAGTGAAAGGATCACCAACCTGGACAGAAGGACGTTTAGCCTCAGATTTTTCAGATATCTCTTCCGAAGCAAAGGTAGCACCATGTATTCCATCCCTGCCGGTGGAGGAACCCACAATCATAACAGGATTGCCCTTCCCTTTAGCAACTGCGCTTGCTGCAAGGTTTTTCTTGACTATTCCAACTGCCATCGCATTTACCAGAGGGTTACCCTGGTAGGATTCATCAAAATACACTTCACCCGCTACGGTTGGTACACCAAAGCTATTGCCGTAATCTCCTATTCCTTTTACAACACCTTCGAACAGGTAACGTGTACGGGCATCATCAAGCGAACCGAAACGTAATGAATTAAGTGAGGCTACCGGACGCGCACCCATGGTAAATATATCCCGCATTATTCCGCCGACTCCCGTTGCTGCCCCCTGGTAAGGCTCAACCGCAGATGGATGGTTGTGACTTTCGATTTTGAATGCAACCGCATAACCGTCGCCAATATCGATTAGTCCCGCGTTTTCCTCCCCTGCCCCCACCAACAGACTTCCGCCCTCTCTGGGAAGGGTTTTTAATAGGGCGATTGAATTCTTATAGCTGCAGTGCTCACTCCACATCACGGAGAAAATACCGAGCTCGGTGAACGAAGGGGTTCTCCCTAAAATACTTAGAATTCGCTGGTATTCTTCTTCTGTTAATCCATGTTCGTAGGCAAGTTCAGGAGTTACTTCAGGTTCCGTCATATCTTTACTATTTTAATTTTTCTTTAATCAAAAATTGACTTTAAATATAAAGAAATAATGATAAGCAGGGAAACCAGTAACGAGGAGGTTTGACTGATTAAATAGAATTTTTAAGGTAATCTATAGTCATTTTAAGGCCGTCTATTCTTTTGACTTTTGGCTCCCAACCCAGTACTCGTCTTGCTTTTTCAATAGAAGGCTGTCTGACTTTAGGATCGTCGACAGGAAGATCTTTATAGACGATTTTACTTTTTGAACCCGTAATCTGTATTACTTCTTCAGCAAATCCTTTTATTGAGATTTCCTCAGGATTTCCAATGTTAACAGGTTCAACTTCAGAAGAATTAAGCAGTCTGAATATCCCCTCCACAAGATCATCAACATAGCAGAAACTCCTTGTTTGTGAACCGTCACCGAATACTGTAATATCCTCGCCCCTGAGAGCCTGTCCGACAAACGCAGGGAGAGCTCTTCCGTCATCAAGTCTCATCCTGGGTCCGAAGGTATTAAAAATTCTTACAATCCTTGTGTCAAGATTATGGTACCGGTTATACGCCATCGTAATGGCTTCAGCAAATCTTTTTGCTTCGTCATATACTCCGCGGGGACCTATAGGATTTACATTTCCCCAGTAACTTTCCGGCTGGGGATGAATGGCTGGATCGCCGTAAACTTCACTCGTGGAAGCCAGTAAAAACCTTGCATCCTTTTCCTTTGCGAGGCCGAGCGCCTTGTGTGTTCCCAGTGAACCCACCTTCAGCGTCTGAATCGGCAATTTAAGGTAATCAATGGGACTTGCCGGAGAAGCAAAGTGAAGTATATAATCAACTTTGCCGGGTAAAAAAATGTAGTTTGTTACATCATGTTTTACAAAAGAAAAGTTATCGTTGCCTGCAAGGTGACTAATATTATTAGTGTTACCCGTAATGAGGTTATCTATACAGATTACTTTTAATCCCTCTTTAAGCAAACGATCACAAAGATGTGAACCTAAAAATCCGGCTCCTCCGGTTACAACTGCAGTCTCAGACACTACTACTCCTTAGATTTATGCCAGTATGTTTTTCTTTCACTTAATACAACTATTAAACTCATCAGCAGGAACACGAATATTCCCCCGGTAATTGTTGAGAATACGGTTTTTGGTGCTGATTTTCTCTGCGGAGGGATTGCTTCATCCAGAACCTGGATCGTGGGTATATCCCTGTTTTCCTGGATTTTCTCTTTATAATACTGCTGCTGAAGCAGCAGGTAAACTTCATTCTGTATTTTTACATCACGCAGTAACGATGCAAGTTGTTTTCCCAGTTCCGGAACATCTTTAAAAGCAACAAGGTAATCCTGACTTCCCATGGCCATTTTATCATACTGCTCTCTCAGCTGACCAAGCTTGGTTCGTAATGCAACCAGGGTCTGATTGTCTTCACGCAGATTCGACTGCAGAAGTCCAAGCTGGACTTCGGTCTTGATTATTTCAGTCTTTAACCCTGCAGCAGCTTCTATAGCTGCATTAACCTGTTCAGGAAGAGATATTGCTTTATTTGTCTGCTGGAATACCGCCAGTTTGTTTTCCACTGAATCAAGCTGGTTTTTTGTTTTCACAAGCTGTTCTTCGATATACTGGCGTGCGCGTTTTGCCTGAGAAGATAATTTCTCCCGGTTCATTTTATCAAGAGCTTCAACATATGTATTGGACAAATCCGCAGCCATCTGTTTTATTGAATCTCTATCAGATGTTATAAGGGGAAATAGTGAAGTAGAAACTTCCACATTCAACTTGATTATCCCCTCTTTAGTCAGATCAATTTCTAATTTATCCTGTAACTTTTCAGCAGCTTTATATTTATTGTCAGTATCATAATAATTATCAAGATTATACTTGTTCACAACATATAGCGCTGCTGTCCTGCTTTTAAGCATTTCAACATAAAGTTGTGAGTTGGCACTTGATAATCCTCCTCCGAGTATGCTCGAGAAATCCTGTCCGCTTAACAAACTGCTCAGTGGACCGGATTCGCTGTTATTTTCCGGCGGCATTACGGAAATGGTAGATTTATATGTCACAGGATAAACAAAGAACAGGATCAGGAATAGTATAATGGTAGCAGCTATTGTCACCTTTAAAATTTTATTCCTGTGGAAAACTATTGTATTTAATATTTCGTGATAATTCAATTTCTACCTCGAAGCTACTATTATAGCAACTGTAGCTGCAATTATTGCTGCAACCTGACCGACAACTGCCAGTGAAGTTGTAAATACATCCCAGAATTTTGGTCCCGGCGGAATTTCGGGTATCCAGATTGTATCCCCAGGTTTAAGTGTGTCAACATCTTCCGCATCAATCCATTCCCCGCTGTTTGCTTTGATGACACGGACATCCCCATCTTCAGCCCGCCAGCCGAATCCTCCGGCCAGTTTTATATAATCGTCAACTGTTAATCCCGGCTGATAAATAATATTTCCCGGATTAACAACCTGCCCGAGGAGTATGACATAATCTTTCGCTTCGGGAACGTTTATAACGTCACCTCTTTTCAATAAAAGGTCTTCCGATTTATCACCCTTATTAAAGAGCTGGTTGAAATCCACAACGACCTTCCCCACCCTCTGACGCGACTTAGCTTTCAAATAATCGTATTCATCATCAGTCATATCTGCCCGGAGCATGGTTTTTAACCGTTCGTACTCAGGATCATCCTCTACTGTGCCTGTATGGCGGGTAAGTGTTGCATCAATGAGTGAAGCATCTTTCCGGAATCCTCCTGCCTGATGGATTATTTCCGAAAGCATAGTTTCATTTTCATTAATTTTATAATAACCGGGATATTTAACAAAACCTGCAATCTGAATAAATTTAGGATCAAAATAATTGGGAATTTCCCTTATCATGATCTGGTCCTCATAATGCAAAAGCAGACTGCCGCTCTTCACTTCAGCATAGTTATAATAACGGCTAACCTGCGTTCTGCTGTCAGATTCAAAACTTACCACTTCGATAGAATCTCTCCTGGCTTTCGCCATCAGACCGCCGGCTATTGTAATAAGATGGTCGACACTTTCACCGTCAACAAATTCATATATCCCCGGATATTTAATCAAACCCGTAATTGAAACTACTTTATCCACACGGTCGACAATTACGACATCACCCTCTCTCATTAGAGGATTGTTCTTCCTGTCCCCCAGTCTCAGAAAATTCAGGAGATCGTAAACCTGTTCAGCGCTGTCCCTGTGGATGACCCTGATATTTCTGAAATTCGAAGTATTATTCAGTCCCTGCGAATCCATTATAAGATCTATCAGCCTTGAATTGGCCGGCATAACGAAGGTAGAAGGTTTTTTCACATCTCCCAAAAGCGATATTTTAATCTTTCTGAAATCAGTTAAGGATATAAAAATGTCCACATTCTTATAATAGATATCGACTGATTTTTTAATCTTATTTTTTGCTTCCCGAAGTGTTAACCCGTTCAAATCAATACCACCGACCTTAGGTACATACAATATACCTTCCTGGTTTATGAACAGGTCAAGAGGTATTTCTTCGATTCCATTTATTGAAATAAAAATTTTATCGCCCGGTCCTACGATATATTCGTCGGGATTTACGCTCCCCTCTGTCGCCACCATAGATAAATTTTTTCCGGCTATAGAGGCTAATGAATCGGAGAATAAGGCGAAAGTTCTTTCATTGTAATTGGGTATGCCCTGGCAGTAGGAAGAATTAAGTATTCCGCTGAAAATGATAAGCGCGAAGAAAAGTATTGAATCGTTTTTTAATAAACGGTTGATTTTAATCATTTGACAAGCAGTTCTCAGCTCTTTTTTTCCGAATGTGATAATTTGTTTTTTCTGCCCTCAGAAGGCCTTGAATAATAGTAGTAATACTTATAGTAAGAACCATAACCACTCTTATAGCTGAAATTATTAAGGACAGTTCCGATAAAGGAAGATCCGTCCCGCTTAATAAGTTCCACTGACTTTTCGAGCAGTTCAGTTTCAGTAGTATCTGCCGAGACTACGAGAATGCTTGCATCGACCAGGCTTGCCAGTATCTCTGAATCCGTCACAGCGATAACAGGCGGTGAATCAATCAGGATCACCTCATATTTATCTTTAATTATTTCGAGAAATTCTTTCATTGCCTTCGATTCGAGCATTTCGGCAGGGTTAGGAGGTATTGTCCCGGATGTAATGTAATTCAGGTTCGGAGATTCGGTAGTCCGGATAATCTCCTCAAGCGAAGCTTTCCCGAACAGGTAGTCAATTAAACCAGGGAACCGGTTTGTGTTAAAAACTGTATGAATACGGGGTTTTCTCAGATCACAGTCAACTACAAGTGTCTTTCTGTTTGCCTGTGCGAAACTGCCGCCAAGATTTATTGCTACAGTTGTTTTACCTTCCTGGGGAGCGGAAGATGTAATCAGAATTGTCTTCAGCGATTCTTTATCGGGGTGTGAGAACTGAATCCTGGTTCTTAAAGCACGAAACGCCTCGCTCGGAATTGAATCCGGTTTCTTGGAGACAATAAATTCAAATTCATTAGAACCGTTTAGTCCGATTCCTTCAATCTGCGGTATCCAGGCAAGTACATTAATATTTCTATTCTGAATGTCTTCAGGAGTTTTGATAGTATTATCGAAATAATTTTTAGTAAACACATAACCGAAGGCCATACCCACTCCAAGTACCAGTCCGATAAGCACGATTAAGATCCTGTTTGGCTTGGCAGGCGAATCAGGCCTTCTGGCGTTATCAATAATAAGTACATTCCCGGGCTGCGACTGTTCATTTATCAGAGCTTCCTGATATTTTTCTTCGACAAGCGTATATAATTTTTCCAGCGCTTCCCGGTTTCTTTGCAGCCGTGCTAATTCGATCGATGTTTTAGGCAGCTGGTTGAACTTAGCCTCATAATTATTCACTATCTTAGCTAGCTCTGCGGCCGTAATCTGAAGAGCCTGGTTCTTTATCTCTTCTTCAACTATTTTCTGAGAAAGGTCCTTTACCTCTTCAGGACTGCTGGCGAGGATGCCCGCCTTAATAACCTTCATTTTTTCATCAAGCTTCGACTTAAGATCATCGATCTTTTCATCGTAATCTTTAATAACTTTTGAACTATTCGCCTTGGAATCTTTGGCTGTCAGTGCCATATCTCTGTTAACCTGAAGCCTTGCCAGCTGCTGCTGCAGGGTCTGAATATACGCTTCGCTGGCAACACTCTGAAGGTAATCAGCAAGTCGCGGATTCTGATCGGCAAGTTCTTTCTTATACTGTGATAATATTTTATCAGAAGCTGCAAGCTCAATCTGTTTTGCATTTTTCTGAGCCTCGAAATCAGAAAGCTGATTTATCAGGCTGGTAGCCTGCTCATCAAGAGCAATGATGCCCCCCTTCTCCTGAAAATTCCTGAGGGTTTCTTCCGCGGCATTAAGTTCAGTCTGTTTTTCCTCACGCTGCTGGTTGAGAAAAGCTTTTACCATTGTCAGCTGATTCCTGTTCATTTCCAGGTTAAGGTATTTATATTCCCCGGCATAAATGTTAGCGATAAGTGAAGCCTCGTAGGGTGAAGGCGACTCAGCAGATATGTCAATTATATCCAAACCTCTTTTCTGCTCAATTGTAACATTTCCGACAAGCAGCCCCGCTATCTGATCAACACTCAAGAGCCTGTTTTTCCCTTGGTTGAAATCATGACTCTGAATCAGGTAGAAACTGTCTTTATAGCTGGCAGTTTTAAAACTGTCAATCAGAGCCTGGGCAACCCGGGCCCTTAGATTATGACTCTTTAATATTTCAATTTCATTTGCAATAAACCTGTCACTTCCGAAATCCTGAAATTCAGGCATCAGCGGCGCTTCAAGAATATTTCCCTGAGGCATTGATACCTTAAGGGAAGTTGTCGCTTTATATATATTCCGGGCATTCACTGCATAAATGATAGCCACAACAAGACTAACCACGGTAATCAGAACCACCGGGACAATGTTTGTTCTTATTAACTTTATATAATCCTTGAGTGAATTACTTTCTATTGACCTGAGGTCTTCATTAACGGGATCTAACGCCATGCTACTTCGCTATATTTAAGATTAAAATTGAAAGTGATATTAAGGCAGAAAACACAGAAAGACCTATCTGCAGATAATCTTTGAAATAAAGTCTTTGAGAACCAGGAACCAGAAGTATGTCTCCGGCAGCCAGACCCGGCGCATTCTTAAACTCTTTCAGGTTTTCATCCCATAACAGATCATTGTAATTAAATTTTACCATTTCCCTGGAAGAATCCTCAAGCGTCCTGAATATTCTCAGGTCGTAAAGATGAGCGTCCTCGGAAGGACCGCCGGCATAGGATAGAAGGTCATAAACATTACTTTCCATAGGAATGACATATTTCCCCGGATATTTTACAAATCCCCAAACAGATACTTTAATGTTCAGGGTTGTAGGATCGGAATAATCATAAAATGCACCCTGGTTCTGCCTCAGCTGATTAGTATTGCTGCCTACCTGCAATTCCGAGTTCTGTGCAAAAATCATCATGCTAAAAAAAAGTGAGAGAATTAGGGTTCTGAAAAAGTAGTTCATCTAAAGGAATTCCGCGAGATTATAAAAATTAAAATTAGTAATATTTAACGCTACATCAAATCTTCAATGTTAGTCTTTTCAATGAGATAATGCTTATTACTAAACCCAGAAATGGACCAACAAAAATCAATAAGCTTAGGTAAATATATTTTGAGGTTCCCAAAAAATTTATCATACTAATATAATCAGCAAAAATTGAAATAAACAAGATAAAAATACCTGTAGATAAGGCCCCGGCCAGTAATCCCACAATCATCGAATTTAATATTACAGGCAGCTTAATGGTAATTAGTTTTGCGCCTACAAGCTTCATGGTTTCCAGTTCTTCAAACCTGGAATTTATTATAAGTTTTACCGTACTGTAAACTATATAGATGGACAGGAACAATATAACTGCAGTAGCAATAAATATATATTTTTTAATATTATTAAGTATCGAAATAAGTTTATAAATGAAATCATCCTTGAACCCTATATCACCTACGCCATTGATCGAAGATAATGAGGCAACTATAGCATCAAGTGAGTCTTTTTCAACGTATTTGTCTTTTAATGTCACAGTAAAAGAAGCCGGCAGAGGATTATAATCAAGGAGTTTTCTGAATTCCTCCCCTGTTTCCTTTATAAATATTTCCGCGGCCTCATCTTTGTCTATATAATCGATGGTCTTTATATAATCCCTCTTTTCAAGCTCATTCTTTATATCAGCCGTTTTGGAAGAAGACAGGTTTTCATTGAGGAATAAATTTATACTGACATTCTCCTTTATTTTCTTCTGTATGATGTTTGTAGACTGAATCAGGGCCAGTGATATAGTAATAAGCAGAACGGAAATGCATAAGGATGTTAAAGATAGAAAAAATGAAGCCTTCGCCCTTCCTATCAACCTGAAAGCCTCTTTAACAGAGAAAAACATAAATCCAAAACCTTGCTTTATTATCAGAAATTAGATTCGTCAATCCACCTCGATATCTGCCACTTTGAGTCATTGGTCTTCCTTTTCAATGCCATATTTACCCGTCCGTCAATACGCACAACATCCGTAGGATTAAACGTTATCGTAAGGTTGAACCCCCTGACTATATTAGCTGTTAAAGTATCCACTGAAGAGAGAATTATATTATTCCATATAAGGTCTAACCTCTGGGAGTTCTGAAATAGCCCGTACGTGGTTTTCATCTCTTCTTCCCTGCCCCACGAAACATCAAAACCAACTTCATAGTCACGGTAAGTAAAAATGAATTCCTCTGAGATAAGATTTCCGTAGATCGTGGTATCCTTAAAAGTGTATGCGTACTGGAAATTCTGGAAGACACCCTCGACAGTTTTTTGATCAGAAATAGTTGTGCTGCCGTTATTTGCCTGCTCATCGAATGATGGAGCAAAAGGATTTTTACACCCTGCCAGTAAAATAATGATTACCGGAAGTATATAAAAAAAAATTTTAATAAAACTTACCTTTCAATTCGCTCCAGCTCGGCAGAGCAGTGCTTTTTGTGTCCTGCCAGAGATATATTACCCAGACAGACCTGTTGTCTCTCACCATGTTAAACCTCAGCTCACCCTGGTAATCATTGGGATCCGAGTCCTCATTCGGTACATTTAGGCTGTATGTGGCTGAATAAATGAGACTATCTCCCTGGGGGCTATAAATTTCATTCGATAAAGAAAGGGTTATCGGTGACTGTGCGCTCACTTTAGTAATCAGGTTTTGCAGGTACTGCTCTTCTTCTTTAGTGTTCCAGTCGGTTAACAGGAACGGGTACTGCGATAAAGCACCGCTGGATGGCGAGAACATAAATTTTTTATCACTGAAAGATGAATCAACCAGGCAATTAATATAATTCTGGACATCCTTATCTTTAAGAGAATTCACCAGGTTGCTTATTAATAGCTGCGGTGTTACAGCCTGTTCGTAATTAGAACGCGGCTGGTTAGGTGACTCAGCATTTCTGGTCTGAACAAGATCGCATCCAGCAAAAGTAAAGACGGATACTATGTAGATAATTGCAGATTTCATTTGCCTGAAATAATAATTATTCTTGGCGAAGAATTAAGGTCAAATTTACTGCCATCAGAATCGCCGAATGCATTATAAATGTTCAATCCGCTTTTTTCTATTCCGGCTATGAGTTCTGAATTGGAATACATCCGAACCGACTCTTTAAATTTCTTTCGTGTGCCGTTATTTGCTATAGTTATATCTTTTACGACACGGTGTCCGACTATTTTTCTGTCCTGAATAATCCGTTTTCCATCAAAGATATCTTCCGAATGAGGAACAAGGTTTCTCCTAACAAATTCCGCATTGAAATAATCTATTACAAAATATCCTCCCGGATTCAATAAATCGAAGGCATCCGCAAAAAGAGAAAAATTTTCCACATCAGATTCAAAGTACCCGAAACTTGTGAACAGGTTCACTGCCAGATCGAATTTTGAAGTAATACAGAAGTTCCTTAGATCTGCGTTCACAAAGTTTATATCCAGCCCATGGATTTCTGCTGTAATCCGGGCTACATTCAAAAGATTTTCACTAAGGTCGATTGCGGTGACGTTGAATCCCCGCTCAGCAAAAAGGATAGAATGTCTTCCTGGACCGCAGGCCAGGTCAATTATATCTGCTCCATCACTCAATTGGATATTTGAAAGAATAAGTCCAATTAGTCTTTCAGCATCTTCATCATTACGGTGCCGGTACACATTCAGATATTCTTCAGTATTAAACCATTCTTCAAACCATTCAGCCATTATAAAATACTTCTGCTTAACATTGCACGGCCTATTGTTGCTTCATCGGCAAATTCAAGGTCGCCGCCAATCGGGATTCCGCGTGCAATTCTGGAAACTCTGATCCCCAGAGGTTTAATTAATTTAGCAAGGTAAAGGGAGGTAGTTTCTCCCTCAGTATCGGGGTTGAGGGCTAATATTACCTCCTGAATTTGTTCACCCCCGAACCTTTTCATCAATTCCTTTATTTTTAATGATTCAGGACTCACACCGGTAAGCGGGGAAAGTACTCCTCCTAAAACATGGTATAAACCATTGAATTCATGTGTTTTTTCAATTGCAATAACATCACTAGCCTCCTCAACCACACAAATTACGGTTTTATCCCTTTTCTCACTTTTACATACTTCACAAAGTTCATGTTCGGAAATATTAAAACAGCGGGAGCAGAAACGCAGCTTAACCTTGAGGTTTTGAATAGACACCACCAGGTTTTGAACGGTCTCAGATTCGCTTTTTAATATATGAATAGCCAGTCTCTGAGCTGTTTTTCTTCCAATTCCCGGAAGTTTACTGAGTTCTTCTATAGCAGTAGTAAGCGGTTCTGCGATGTGCATGTCACAGTCCCGGAATATTCATTCCCGGAGGAATCATCCCCTTCGTGACCTTAGCCATTTCTTCGTCTGAAGCCTTTTTTGCCGATTGTAAGGCTTTATTTACAGCTGCAACAACCAAATCTTCAAGAATCTCTTTCTCATCAGTATTTATGACCTGCGGGTCAATTTCTACTGAGATTATTTCCTGATGTCCATTTGCAGTGGCTTTTATCATCCCTCCGCCGGCTTCTTCTGTAACAACAAGGTTGCCAAGCTCCGCCTGCACCTTTTGCAACTCTGCCTGCATTTTCTGAACCTGTTTCAACATTCCCTGCATGCCACCTTTCATTAAAAATCCTCCAGTTTTCTTATTTTTTTAGTACAAATTTCATTTTTTTTTGTTTAAATATAATACATAGAATTGACTTTATACACTTAATTTTCATATTTTCTTTTTCAAAAATAGACAAGGAAAGTTTGGGGCTTAAATTTTACAATAACGCTTTAATACACGAAGAAATAGAGAAAAAAGATCTTCCTATGGATGATCAGAATTACACTCTTTTGAGGTATCCTGATTATCTTGTTGCCGACAACAACCGGAAAATTAAAGTTAAAGATCTTGGTTCTAAATTTGCATCGATTAATGCCTTCTTCTTTGATTATCTGAAGGAGTATCATATTCCTATATCTTTTCTAAAAACTCAGAATAATTCGGGTTTGAAATTCATCAAACACCTACGTTATCCTTTCTTCATCAAAATACTGAACGTAATTGATAAAAGAACGGCAGTAGTTTTTGACAAAAAAGAAGGTGATCTTCTTAACCTCCCTGTATTTGAAATCCATTATCCAAATGGGAAAGACTCTATTGTGACCGAAAGCCACCTTATCACATTCGATATCTGCACTAATGAGGATTTAAGATTGATGAACAGAATCTGCTCAAAAGTGAATGCTGTCCTTAAGTTCTTCTTTGAGAGAAGGAATGCCCTTCTTTCTGAAGTATACTGTTGTTTCGGAAAAAGTGAGGAAAAGATTTATCTTGTTGATGATTTTACACCCACAAGTCTTAAAATAATCCCACAGACTACTGATGGTAAATGGGTTGATCCCTATAACCTGAACACTTCTGCCGACATCAGGAAGTATACTGACTTCCTGCTGAATATGACGAGCGCTTAAAATGTTTACAAAATACGGATATTCCACTCTTGCTGTAATCGCAGCAGTAACTTTTATTTTAATCTGCCTGAGTTTTTTCACCCAGAATAATTACCTTAAAGCCGTATTAATAATATTACCCGCTCTCCTACTTATATTTTCAATGAACTTTTTCCGGGATCCGGACAGGACTCCTCCTTCACGTAATGATGTCGTCGTTTCGCCTGCAGACGGGAAGGTTCTTTTTGTAAAAGATGTAGTAGAAGACAGGTTTATTATGGGAAAGGCTAAACAGGTTTCAATATTTATGTCGCCGCTGAATGTTCATGTTAACAGAATTCCCATCGAGGGGAAAGTTGATTACCTTCAGTATCACAGAGGCAAATATATAGCTGCTTTTGAAGATAAGGCCTCTGAGGTAAATGAAAGAGCAGAATTCGGTATCACAGGAAAATACGGCGGGGTGTTTTTTACCCAGGTAGCCGGGTTTGTTGCCCGCAGAATTGTCTATGAAATATCCAAAGGTGACTCAGTAAAAATTGGAGAACGGTTTGGAATGATTAAATTTGGAAGTCGCGTTGACGTAATTGTTCCCGAAAACTGTATTGTTAAAGTTGAGAGGGATGATGAAGTTAAAGCAGGAGAGACAATTTTATTTGAGTTTCCAAAACATTGATGAGCCGATTTAGAGTTACACCTTCTGTTATTCCGAACCTGTTTACCGCTATGAACATGTTCAGCGGTTTCCTGTCAATTGTCAGTGCAAGTCAGGGTAAATTTATCTACGCCGCCTGGCTGATAATTATCGCCGGTATTTTTGATGCTCTCGACGGGGCTATGGCAAGGCTGACCAGATCCAGCAGTGAACTCGGGGTTGAACTGGATTCTCTTTCGGATGTCGTCAGTTTCGGTGCGGCACCCGCATTCCTGATTTTCACAAGCTATCTTTTTCAATATGAAGTAATCGGCATCATTATAAGCTCGCTACTAATGCTGGCAGGAGGATTCCGGCTGGCCAGATTTAACGTTCAGTTAGTCGGGTTCGATAAATCCTACTTTAAAGGTCTGCCGATACCATCCTCCGCAATAACCATAGCATCTTTTTGTCTAGCCTTTTACAGATCCCCCGAAGGGTACCCCGAACCTTATACAGTAATAATTATCCCTATGATTCTGCTTCTCTCCTACCTTATGATCAGCCGCATAAAATATGATAAAATTCCAAAATTCAGTATGAAAGAAATAAAGGAAAAGCCATATATTCTGTTTCTATTGTTGTTCGCTATTTTCTTTCTGATCTTCTATACCTTTACACAGGCACTCTTCTTTATGTTTGTTTTCATAATCGTATTTGGTATTTTTCGACACATATTTTATTTCGTAAAAAAGAGATTTTAATAGTATTTCTAAATAAAAGAGATGGAAAGTGTTTAAAGCCACGGTTTTGATAAAACGCCGCCCCTCAATTCTTGATCCTCAGGGAAAAGCCGTTGAAAAAGGAGCCGTTCTTCTTGGTATGAATAATATCAGAGATACCAGGATTAACAAATATATAGAGTTTTCGGTCGATTCCCGGGACAGGACCGCTGCTGAAAAAGAGGTCAATGAATACTGTAGTAAACTGCTCGCTAACCCCATCATGGAAGACTACGAATTCACGCTGGAAGAAGTTAAATGAAACCGAAGATCGGAGTTGTTGTTTTTCCCGGATCCAACTGTGATCATGATGCATATTATGCCTTCAAAAAAATCCTTGACTGTGATACTAAATTTTTATGGCATAAAGAAACCGGTCTGCAGAATTCAGATATAATAATCCTCCCCGGCGGTTTTTCCTACGGAGACTATCTGCGTACAGGCGCAATTGCCCGTTTTTCCCCTATAATGAATGATATCATCGATTTTGCAAATAATGGCGGCATAGTCGTAGGGATCTGCAATGGTTTCCAGGTCCTTCTTGAAGCCGGCCTGCTTCCCGGTGTGATGTTGAAGAATAAATCGCTACAATTTGTTTGTAAAGATGTTTATCTTTCTGTAGAAAATGATAATACTGTTTTTACTAAAGATATAGGTATAGATAAAGTTCTTAAAATCCCTGTTGCTCACGGCGAAGGCAATTATTTTGCAGATGACCGTACACTGAGTACACTTGAAGAAAATAACCAGATTGTCTTCAGGTACTCCTCTCCTGACAGGATAATTGACGAGAAATACAACCCTAATGGATCCGTCAGGAATATAGCTGGCATTATCAACAGGGAGGGAAATGTTCTTGGAATGATGCCGCATCCTGAACGAAGCTGTGATCCGGTATTAGGCAAAACAGACGGACAACTGATATTCAGGTCAATTTTAAATAACGTTTTTAACTAAAGGTGATAAAATGTTTGGAAACTTAGGTGCCGGGGAAATAATTCTCATTCTGCTCGTAATTCTGATTTTATTTGGTGCCAAAAAAATTCCTGAACTTGCCAGAGGTATCGGAAAAGGTATGAGTGAGTTTAAAAAGGGTCTGAAGGATGTTGAGGATGAAATAAAAAATTCTGACACCGAATCAAAAAAGACCGAAACAAAGAAGGATTAACTGGCTAAGCGAGGCATATTATGTTCGAAAATTTAGGTATGGGTGAGTTACTTATAATTATGTTCGTTGTACTCATTCTTTTCGGAGGAAAGAAAATTCCTGAGATAGCTAAAAATCTTGGAAAAGGTATAAGCGAATTCAAAAAAGGGGTAAATGATCTAAAAAAAGAAATAACGATCACCGATGATGATTTAACAAAACATGAAACAAAGAAGCTGAACTGAAAATCAGACACCTGCCTCCTGATTTATTGAATCATCCGGGCTTTTTCAAAGTAGAAACAGGGCCAGCCATTCCCTGGAATCAATTATTCAACCTGAAAACTAAATAGCGAATGTTTATAGGACATCTTGGTGCCGGATTGGCAATGAGGAAATTTGATAAGAAAACCAACCTGGCCTGGTTTTTTGCATCTGTTCTTTTCCTGGATCTGCTTCTATGGACCTTCATTCTCCTTGGTATCGAGCGTGTAATTGTTCCTCCTGAATTTGAAAAACTTCATTATCTTAAATTTTTCTTCCCTTATTCTCATAGTCTGATTTCCACTGTAGCATGGAGCCTGCTTGTTTACGTCGCTGCAGAAATAATAACGAAAAGGCAGTTGACTGCAGTTTTACTCGGAGCCGGGGTGCTTTCGCACTATTTCTTCGATGTTATCGTTCATATTCCCGAGCTGACTATTTTCGGGGATAATTCGGCTGTAATTGGGTTAGGCTTATGGAATCATATCTATATAGCTCTATTGGTTGAACTGGCGATCTACCTGGCCGGTCTTTTCATTTATCTGAAAGAAACACACGGAGTAGGATTCGGGGGAAAATACGGGATGTATATATTTTCAGTTGTACTCGTTGCAGCAGCTTTTGTATCTCAGGTTTTAAGTCCTAAGCCGCAAAATGGAAATGAGGTAGCTGGTTCTGCGCTGCTTTCCGTAATTCTCGTGATATTAATTTCTTACTGGCTGGACAGGAAGAGGGTTCCTGCGGAAACCATCAAAACGGAATAATACAATATATTTACTACCCGCTTAGTTAAGGAATTATCCTCCCTTTTTTTTATCTTTGGAGATAATATTTCTTTTTAAAGAATTAACAGGACTTCCTATGAGTATTCTGGTAAATAATAAAACAAGGCTTGTAGTTCAGGGAATTACAGGCGGTGAAGGATCATTCCATTCACAGCAAATGATTGAGTATGGAACAAAAGTAGTTGCCGGAGTTACACCCGGTAAAGGTGGAACCGAGTTCGAAGGAATACCGGTTTATAACACCGTGATAGAAGCAGTGAAAGAACAGAAGGCAAATACTTCGGTTATTTTTGTCCCTCCCGCTTTTGCAGCCGATGCAATTCTTGAGGCCGCTGATTCAGGTATCAAAGTAATCATCTGTATCACTGAAGGTATACCTGCAAGAGATATGGTGAAGGTTTATAGTGCAATCATAAATAAAGACGTTGTTCTCGTCGGACCAAATTGTCCGGGAGTAATTTCCCCGGGACAGGCTAAGGTTGGAATTATGCCCGGCTTTATACATAAAAAAGGTAAAATCGGTGTCGTTTCCCGAAGCGGGACCCTGACGTATGAAGCTGTGAAACAGTTGACAGATATTAAACTTGGTCAGTCAACCTGTGTCGGAATAGGCGGAGACCCGGTAATAGGTTCACGGTTTGTTGATATCATTAAACTATTCAACGAAGATCCGCAGACAGAGGGTATAGTAATGATAGGTGAAATCGGGGGAAGTGCTGAGGAGGAAGCTGCGGCTTTCATCAAAAAGAACGTCTCTAAACCTGTGGTAGGATTCATAGCAGGAAGAACAGCACCTCCCGGAAGAAGAATGGGCCACGCAGGCGCCATTATTTCCGGAGGAAAAGGAACGGCGGGTGAAAAAATTAACGCTCTGAAAAAAGCTGGAATTAAAGTAGCTGAAAGTCCTGCCGAAATCGGGAATACTATGCTTAAAGCCCTGGAAAGTTCACTAAAGAAGAATACTTCCAAAAAGAAACCCTCTAAACAATCAGCCAAAAGCATAAAATCTGCTGCAAAGAAAAACAAAAAAACAACTGTCAGTAAAACTAAAAAGATAATTAAAGGAACTGGAAAACATAAATTATAATCAGATCAATCAGGAGAAAAATTTGAGCAACAGAACATTAGCGATACTTAAACCTGACTCGGTTAAGAAAGAATATATAGGACAGATAATCGCAAAGATTAACGAAGCCGGGTTCAAAATAAAAGTTATGAAAATGATACATCTTTCAAAGAGCTCTGCCGAAGGATTTTATGAGATACACAAAGAGCGGGCTTTCTATAGAGAGCTGGTAGACTACATGACTTCCGGTCCTTGTGTACCAATTGCTCTCGAGAAAGAAAATGCAGTTGCTGACTTCAGGAAACTTATCGGGGCTACTGATCCTGCAGAAGCTGAAGAAGGCACTATAAGGAAGCTCTACGCAGCCAGTAAGGCGGAAAATGCAGTTCATGGTTCAGATTCAGATGAAAATGCGGCGAAGGAAATCCTTCACTTCTTCTCAAGGAATGAGTTACTCGATAATTACGAAAACTAATATCATATAATTTGCATTATATCAGAGGTTGTCTTAAAAGCCATTGCTTTTAGGCAGCCTCTTTTTTGTTAATGGATAAACTGAAATATTACATATTCATTCTCCTTGTTCTTACCCTGCAGGCGTGTGAGTCCAATGAGCAGGTAAAGGCAGTTAATACTGAATCAGGACTTATGCTGGGAGATGACCAATTAGTAAGTTTTAATATGGAGCTTATTAAGGGAAGACGAATAGCTGTCGTAGCTAACAAAGCCAGCGTTCTGTCGGACGGGACATCCCTGCTTGATACACTCCTCAGGATAGACGGCGTTAAAACAAGTGTTGTATTTACACCTGAACATGGTTATGATATAAACACCTCCGCAGGAAAGATAGTATATGATACATCTTTCAGTACTATCTCCTTTTATTCGTTGTACGGAAAGAATCAAAAACCAACTCCCGGGATGTTAGACAGCATCGATATTATTTTATTTGACCTTCAAGATGTTGGAACGAGATTCTACACTTACATTTCGACCTTGTTTTATGTAATGCAGGCAGCCGGGGAAAATAATATTCCGTTAATAGTACTGGACAGACCGGATCCTATCGGTGGAAACCAGGTAGCAGGACCCGTGCTTGATCCGGCATTTCAATCTTTCGTTGGGATAGCTCCAATATCAGTCATTTATGGAATGACTGTCGGTGAACTTGCACAGCTGTTTGTAGGAGAGGGAATGTTTTCGCGAAAACCGGAACTAAAGGTAATCAGGATGAAGAACTGGAGGAGGGACAGCTTTCTCACCGATTATAATCCGGAATGGATAAATCCGTCCCCCAATATACCTGATTTTGAGACTGCTATGATATATCCTTCTACGGCATTTCTCGAAGGTACCAATATTTCAGAGGGCCGCGGTACAGAAAAACCTTTCAGACAAATCGGGGCTCCTTTCATTAATTCAGCAGACTTGATAAACGAGCTGAACTTTTTTCAGTACGAAGGTATTTCAATAAAGCCTGCAGATTTTATTCCTGCTGCTATGCCCGGGAAGGCTGAAAATCCAAAATATAAAAACAGTACATGCAATGGGATTTTTATTAGCATTACAAATCCTGCAGAGTTCAGGCCGATGGATTTCAGTATTCAGCTTCTGTATGTATTACACAAACTTTATCCTGAAAAGCTTAAATTTGAACCCGCTGTTTTTGATAAATTAATTGGTGAATCATTCACAAGAAAAATGATCACTATGAATAAAACTCCTGCTGAAATTATTAACTCCTGGAAGCCTGGACTTGAGAAATTTTTAAAAATCAGAACTAAATATTTACTTTATTAAAGGAAATAGGATGAAAAAACTAATCTTAATTTTACTAAGCGGCCTTTTATTATTCGGATGCGGTGAAAACACAAAGGAACAAAAGCCTGAAGAACAGAAGGATCAATTTACATTTGACACTACAGATATTAAGGCAAGTCCTGTTGATAATCCCGACCAGTCATTTTATTTGAGGTATAAGCTGGAAAAGGGTAAAAGTTATAATTTCAGACTAACAGCTATTTCGAAGGACGAGCAGACTATCTCAACAAAAGATACGACAATGACTCAGGGAATGGATCAGATTATGGTTTACAACATGAAATTCACACCTACTGCAATTGATGCCGACAGCACAATTGAAATGGAGGCAGTAATAACCTCCATTAAGGTTGATGGAACATTCGGTAATGAGCCTGTTCATTATCAGTCAGGAACTACCAAAGATTCCGCTGACATCGTCAAATTTGCTCAATATGAATCATTAGCTAAAAATTCTTTCAATATACGCATCTCAAAGCTCGGCGAACTCCTCGATATATTCCGTGCTGATAAAATTGTTAACAAGCTACTCGATATCAAAGGTTATGCCGATTCTCTGAAAAGTGAAGAAAAAGCCACACTGAAAAATGACATTACTGAAAGTATGCTGAAGCCGATGATGAGCCAAGTATTCAGAAAGCTGCCTGCTCAGAAAATGTCAAAAGATTCAACCTGGAAAGTTGAACAAGCTCCAACACAGCTCATGGTTTTCCAGGCACAGAATACATCTATTTTTAAAATTACGGAGATGGAAAACCTTAATGGTGACTTGATAGCTGATGTCGAAGCAACTTTGAAGACTAAGATTACGGGTAAAAACAAACTAACCGATCGTGGTATTAATTATGAATTTAAGCAGCCTGAAACAACAGGCGGCGGAAAAATCTATTTTAATGTCAGTAAAGGTCTTGTTCAGAAAACAAAACTGAATACATCTGTTACTACATCTTTTAATATGGAATCACAGGGTCAGAAAGGTTCTAAAAAAGAGGTGATTTTTAATACCAACATCCTTGAATATATACCCTGATGAATTTCAACTGCAGGTGATATCACGAATGATACCACCTGTAATTTGTTTTATTTCAGCCAGCAGCTTATTACCTGAGTAAAATCATCTTCTTTACTGCTGCAATCCCATTTACTTCCAGTTTATACAAATAAATACCGCTTGCCAGGTTAATTCCATCAAACTTAACCTTATAATTTCCTGCAGGCTGGGACTTGTTTACCAGGTCAGCAACTTTTTGACCAAGCGTATTATAAACAGCTATCGTGACGTGTCCCACTTCGGAAGTCTGGTAATTTATATATGTCGATGGGTTAAATGGGTTAGGGTAATTCTGGTCCAGGGTAAAAGAAAGTTCCGGGTTATAACGAACAGTAAGGATTTCGCTTACTTCTGAAGATCCGTCAAAATCGACCTGCCTTAACCTATAAGAATACTCTCCCGGAACGGCCAGCTGATCTGTATAGAAATATTGAACAGGTTTGGTCGAGCTTCCCTGTCCCTTTACAAAACCTATTACCGACCAGTTATTTTCAATCCCGTATTTCCTTTCTAGTTCGAATCCTCTATTATTTGTCTCAGTACCCGTCTCCCATTTGAGTTCAACCAGATTTTCATTTAACCCGGCCGTGAAATTCGTTAATTCAACAGGAATCGCAGGAGAAAACGGCATAAAGAAAACCAGACCATGAGACGGATCATCCACCTTATGAAATATATGATCCTCAATAAGGGTTGAGTCGTATACTCCCCAATCGTTATTCTGAGCCATTATATCGTTGGTACAGTTATTATAGAGATCGTAAACGTTGCTCCCCTGGATGTTATCATGTATTATATTAAGTCCGTCATCGGTCGTATCCGCATTTTCAATATTACCAATATTCGGATCCGGACCAGCCTGAACAGTTGTACCGTTCTGTACTGTGATTCCCCACCAGTTCCCGTAAATAGTATTTTGAGTGACGAGGGGAGTATTGAACGGACTTCCGTTTACATTTATTCCGCTTCCTGATATAAGGGTATTAGGATTTGTAGTATTATTATAAATCTCGTTGTTCCTTATAACCGCATTAATAATTCCGTCTGAAGTGCTGTAGAGAGTAATACCGAAACTATTATCATGAATGATATTTCCCACACAAAGCATGTCAGAATAACTGGCTGAGCCACTCACCCAGAGACTAATTCCTCCGGTTACCTGTCCGGAACCGCCGTAAATTTCATTGTTCCGTATAACGGGGGAATTATTTCCCTGCAGTCCTATGCTCACCTGGTTTTTTGGCGAAGTAGCCTGTGTATTATTATAGGCGATAATATTACCTTCAATCAACGGACTTGAATCGAGGTTAACAAGGACGCCGTATTCGTAACTTCTTTCAATAACATTATTCTGAACGATGGCATCAGATCCGCTAAACTGTATTCCCCTGTCGCATTTAAAAATATGGGAGTAGTGACAGCAGGACTGGAATCAATACACCTGACACCGTAATATGCATACTCAATTACCGCATACTGAATTATTCCTGTGCTGCCCGAAGATGCATTAAATTGTATTCCTTCATAGGCTCCTGTTGAATCCTGCAGATCAGAGGTGAATTTAATCGAATCAGTCTCAGTTCCTGATGCATTAAATATTCCGTTAACTTCAAAACCTGAAGCAGGCTGAACACAATTGATGACTTAACCAGCCTCGATATCCACCTCATCGTTTAATGAGATAATTATGTTATTACTGAGTTCATATGAGGGGAAGGTACCCGTTATTACACCGCCTGAATGGAAAACCAGACTGTCCAGGTTCCAGATTACCCCGGTGCCCGGTGTTGTGTACTGTCCGAATATTAAACCTGTAAATAATATTATGAAAATTAATAGATATTTTTTCATTATTACTCCGGATATAGATGATTATTATTTACTATAGGGCCATTTGGCACCTGATAATTTTTACTGTTTTGTTTTTGCACCAGGATTTAGATCATGATATAACTTAATATATTCTCTTACAACTTTTATAGATCTTCCGGTTATTTCTTTTATTGCCACTTCATCCATTCCTTTTTTTATCAACTGCTTCACCTGCGTATAATGTTTTATATATCTGTCTACTGCATCCTGACTGTGACTTGTTTTAAGCACTATATCAGCTGGAGAAATTCCCTGTTCATATAAACTTATTATTATTCCTTTATGAGTCGGCAGACTTCCCTGGTCTAAAACATATCCCTTCAGCGGCAGGATTTCTCCGGTCTTTTTTCTGTAAGCATCTAAATATTTTCTTATTGTACTAAGACTTCTGTTCATCAGAACGCTCAGCTCTGCTCCACTTAATAATCCTCCCTGCACTTTTGCTGCCTTTAATAACCTTACCATCGTCTCTATATCCCTTGCTTCTCTGTGCTTATAGTTACTGTTTCGGTCTCCCTTCTTATAGTATATTCTTCTTTCCACATCTTCTCTGGTTATCAGTGGCAGAACTACCGTTACTGATGCGTAATCCTCTGTCTTCTTTCCATAGCTCTGTCTCTGTCCGTCATCTTTTGTCGTTCTGAAAACTATTTCGCCAAACCCTACCTGGTTACTTGAGGGATAATATTCCCTGTGCAGATTTTCTATATCATCTGCCAACATATCCAGTACTTTTCTTGAGCCTAATATTTTATATTCATTCTCCAGCAGGTTTACTATTGCCTGATGAAAGTTCCTCTTGTTTATGCTTTCATACCGGTCTCTTGTCGGATTTCAAACTCATAACAAGCCTCCCATCATAGCTGCCAGAGGCTCTGAATGCTTCCTGACTGTTTTTTTTATATGCTCCCGGTAACTATTTCTTTCCATTAACAGCTTAAGATTCTCTGCCCTTGTTTTATCTTTTTTACTCTCTTTTATCAATTCATTGTATTGTTTTACCAGTGTTTCACTTATCCCGGTTACGGCACTAATATCCTTTATTCTATATATCCCTTTCCTCTGTGCCATCAATACTTTTGTGAAACTCTCCAGATACCTTTTTATCGCTCCTGTTGAATGTCTTGCTTTTAATTTTATTTCACTATACGTATTTCCGTCTAAGTACATACCGATGATTTTTACTTTATGTGTTTGTCCTCTTCCTATATTATGCAAATAACCTCTGGTTATTACTTCTATTCCTTCTTTCCTGATGAAGGCTATGTCTCTTTTTACCGTTCTTATACTTATCTGTAATATTTTATTTATATCTTCCTGGCTTAATACTGCTCTTTGTTCTAACGCTTCTTCTGTTATCCTTATTATCTTTTTTCTCCTTAGCTCTATTCTTCCATATTCCTGCCGTATCTCCAGATCTTCTATCCCATTATCTATTGTTATCCTTATCCTTTTCTTCTCCATCTTTTCAATCGTTTTTCCTGCCCGCTCTTCAATCTCTATGGCTGTTACTTCTATCTGACCTTCTCTTAAACTGTTCTCTTTCAGTAAACATTCTTTTGCTGTCCACAATATCAGTTGACTGATTTTCGGAGAGAGTTCATATGAGTTTTCTAATTCCCAGATGAACTCTCCTTCCGAACTTTTTATTTGTTGTCTGTTTAAGGCTCTTCTTTTGATTTTCATTTAGCACCTCAATTGTTTTATTTAATTTATCCATTTTTGAGGTGCCAAATGGCACTATTTCATTAGAAGCATTTTTTTCGACTCAATATACCGCCCTGCTTTTCCACCCGACGGTACTGCTTCCATTCTGTAGAAGTAAATCCCGCTGCTTACCCTCTGCCCGAAGTTATTTTCACCGTTCCAGGTTATGTTATACCCGCCGTTAAGCATTTCCTTGTTTACGAGAGTTTTGACCTCCCTGCCAAGTACATCGTATACCTTTAAAATGACGTAAGAATTTTCTTTCACATTAAATCTTATTTCTGTAGAAGGGTTAAAAGGGTTAGGGTAATTCTGTTCCAGACCGAACTCTTTTACAACCCGGGTATAATCTTTCTGTAAATCATTCAGAATATCATCCTCAGGTTTCGGCAGCCTTACCGTGGTATAGATGTGAAATTCACCCGGCTGGAGAAATATGTAGCCGTTTGTATTAGTGACTATAATGCTGTCACCGCTGAAGTAATCATACCAGGTTCCTGTTCTGCTGAAGTTGGGATCATACGTGCTGGACTGAACGTTAAAATTACCAAGCACAACTACATCCATCGTTGAATCATAAATATTTATCCGTTTTGAATTACCCGATGCATCAATATTGAAATTAGTGCTTCGGAAAGCGGGATAGTCTTGTTTAAGATTTATTAAGACTTTAAATACCTTATACAGCTTCAACCTTGCTGGATCATCGTAATAATTCCACAGAATAGGTTTGTTGCACACCCTGCAGGGATAGTCAATCGAAATATCGTAGCCAAGTTCGCCGAACTGCCAGATCATTTTGGGTCCCGGTACTGTAAAGAAAAATGCTGCGGCTTCTTTCATCCTCTGGATAGCCGTAGAGAAGTGCTTAATATTATAATCTCCGTAAGAATTTCCGTATTGAAGATTTTTATACATCAGGCGTTCTTCATCGTGACTCTCCATATAACCTACCAGGGCAGGATTATTCCAGCTTCTCTGCTTGTATGAGATTCCTGAGAAATCCCAGGTGCCGCAGGGTCCTGAAGGATAACCCATCGTTGCCTGGTTGTAATTACAGTTATGGTTTCCCCACAGCATCATACCGTAATTTGATAGTTCAATTTCCTCCGGGTTGGCAGTAAAGTGTTCAAGGATGACATATGCTGTTGAGTCAGTTTCCCATATCCTGTCTGACATCCTTTTAAGAATAGCAATCCTTGCAGGATCATAGTTCCAGCCGTCGCCAGGAGTGTTAGTGAAGCCTTTAGAAAAGTCAAAACGGTATCCGTCTATATGGAAATCCTCCAGCCAGTGTTTATTTACCCGGTCTACATAATATTTTGTTGCACTGCTTTCATGGTCGAAATCATAACCCCAGGAATAAACAGGATTAGGAGATACCACATTAAACCATGGATTCTGAGATGTAGTTCTGTTTGTTTCGCTATCGTAATAGAGCCTTACAAGGGGACACTGTCCATATGCATGATTTAAAACAATATCAAGAATGACGGCAATACCCTTAGAATGAGCTTCATCGACAAAGCTTTTGAAATCATCCTTTGGGCCATAATATTTATCCAGGGCATATTGAAAAGCAGGATTATATCCCCAGCTTTCATTCCCTTCGAATTCCATAACAGGCATTAATTCAATAGCATTTATACCCAGATTTTTCAGATAACTAAGAGTATCTTTTAATGTTTCATAATCATGAGTACTGACAAAATCTCTTAACAACATTTCATATATAACAAGGTCGGTTTTAGCAGGTTTTTGAAAGTCATTAACCTGCCATTGATACGGCTGCTGGTTTGTCTGCAGCACAGAAACCATTTCAGCTGTTTTTCCATACGGATAAGGTTTCAATCCGGGGTATGTTGAATCTGAAATGTATTGATCGTTATTTGGATCAAGTATTTTCTCAGAATATGGGTCTCCAATTCTTATTTGTCCGTCAACCAGGTACTGGAATGAATATTCCTCACCAGGATTCAAATCATTAATTGTGAGCCACCAGACAACACTATCTGGAGTAATTTCATCCTTATACATATAATAGGATGAATCAACCTTCCAGTCGTTGAAGTCGCCTATCACATAAATAAAATCCTTATAAGGTGCATAAAGAGCCAGTGTAACGCTTGTGCTGTTTGTATAATTTATGCCGTGAATATTGCCCGCCGGTAAAGGAAGATTCTGAACAACCCTGTTTATTACAATAACAAAAGAGAGTGTATCAGTAATATTAGAAGTATCTGCAGCCACAGCGGTTATAGTATGAACACCGGCAGAATATTGAGACGCAAAAAACTGTGAAAATATTTCATTAGTAATAGACTGAGCAGCAAAAATTCCATCGAAAAATAAAGTGATAGAAGAAGTTACTGTTCCAATTTCTACACAGCTTATACTAATGTTGGTCGTGTCATTTTGTCCGCTGAATGCCGGAGACCTTAGAGGATCCCCGAACCTGAGATCAACTTCCGGAGAGTTAACAACCAGGTTAAGTCCCGGTTCATAAACATTGATAAAAATATCCGGATCCGTCTGCAGGCTGGCATCTGAACTTCTGAAAACAAAGGCTAACGCGGTGATATGCTCTGACGGGTCTGTTATATTATAAAACTCTCTGGGATAGCCAATAGTTAAATGGTAATGGTTAACACTGTCTCTGACCAATGCAGGCTGATTTGAGTTATTACCCCAGTCACCGATTACATGCTGCCAGTTCCCCAGGTTCGTGTTTACACCAGTGTGAGCATAAACCGTTCCGGTATAATTAAGCAGCGCTTCAGCTCCGGGCTGAGCAGCATCAAAGTAAATCGTAATACTATCATTTTCAGTGGGCTCCGGTGGAACAGTAATAACAATCTGCGGAAAAAGCTGTCCTGAAGAAAACAACAGCGTGAATAGTAAAAATTTAAACCTCATAATGTTCCCAGTATTATTAAAACAGCTTAATTAATTCCATTAAGGGAAGGTTTGCCGGCATCCACCCAGGCGGAGTAAAAGAGTGAGGCAAAATCTGAGGCTGCATTTTCTATCAGTGTCTCCGTAATATATCTGGTTTTAAACCATAACAGCCTGTAATAGTCAGAATCTTCCCGTGATCTGGCATTCTTAAATGCGAAAGTATCTGCATTAAACAAAACATCAGCTACTGAATTTGCGTTAGTTATATAATTGAAAATAAAGTCCAGCGGGCTGCCGATATAAACGGACTTTTCAGCATGAAAGTCATTATTAATAGTTGAAAGGTTTGAATCAACCATAATTGACTCATACCGGAAATGAATTCCTTTTTGTCCGCTCATCTGGCCGTTATAATTCATTATTGCATGCATCGGCTGGTGGCCGTCAGCAACGTAATGACCGAGATCTGCCAAATATATTAATGCCTTATCCCGATCTTTTTCCTTTAGAGCATTTACAAGTTTGTTATAGGTATTCAGAGTAGCCCAGGGCAGTAATCCCATTTTTGTTACAGTAGAATCTCCGTACTCTTCCACAAGCTTTGCTTTATCCTCAATCATGTTTCCGTTCAGAAACTCCGGGTAAAAATCTATATCAATAAAGTGTTTAGGACCTTCCGACTTGTCACTATCCCTTCTCAAATCCGGATCAACTGAGTGTGTTGTTACATAGTCCTGCCATTTAGTAAAGGAATTCATCTCATCCGGCAGGAGGGTCATCGCTTTATTGCTTATTAACTTATGCCCTTCTGCCCCCCATCCCAGCATTACGGAAAACGGCAACAGGATGATTAATGCTGAGAGAAGCCAATTTTTATTCATTTTCTTTTCTGCCATTTAGTTGAACAATAATTTCACGATTGCGTGAACGGTTATCAAAGTCTATAAGAATTATCTGCTGCCAAGTGCCTAATAGCATTTTTTTATTGACGAATGGGACGGTGAATGAGGCTCCCTGAAGTGACGCCCTGATATGAGAGTGTCCGTTTCCATCGTGCCATGTATCATTGTGTTTGTAACTTCTATCTGAAGGAACCAGCTTCTCGAAAAATTCAGGATAATCTTTTCTAAGGCCGGGTTCAAACTCTATTGTAGTTATACCCGCTGTTGATCCGCCCACAAAAATAAGCACGTTTCCTTCGGAAATAGAAGAGTTTTTAATTTCGGCGGAAACATTTTCTGTAATATCTATAATGTCAGCATTTCCCCGGGTATTCACTCTTATGCTTCTGGTTTCAACAGCCATGATCCACACAATCAGGATAACTCAAAATATGCAGGAAAAATTACTCAAGGCCGGCCCGAAATACAAGGTAATAGGATCGTTATGTGGTAAGATCTTCTCCGGAACTGCACTAATACTTAAAGAAATTATTAAAGATCTATATCGAACGTATATGAGACGTATGTGAACGTATGTGAACGGGTATAAGACTTTATTATATGGCGAGAAAATTCCTCATATCGGCGTTAAAAATAGCATGATGAATGTCTGTTTAATTTCCCCCGAAAGATTGGATTAAGGCTGAATTTTAGATCCATTTAACATTTTGAAGAGGTAGGGCTTTTTGATAAATTTGCAGCACTTTTCACCCATTTTTTTACAAGGAAATCTATGAATACCAAAGAATATATCGCTCTGGAAGAAAAATACGGGGCAAACAATTATCATCCCCTGGATGTTGTAATAGAGAAGGCAGAAGGCGTGTGGGTTTACGATGTAGACGGAAAGAAATATCTTGACTGTCTGGCTGCCTATTCTGCTGTAAACCAGGGACATTGTCACCCGAGAATAATTAATGCTTTAAAGACCCAGGCGGATAAGGTTACACTTACCTCGCGTGCCTTCAGAAATGATCAGCTGCCCCTGCTTTATAAAGAATTAAGTGAAATGACCGGTTATGAGATGATACTTCCGATGAATTCCGGTGCCGAAGCTGTTGAAACGGCATTAAAAGCAGCAAGGAAATGGGGGTATACCGTAAAAAAAATCAAAGAAAATGCTGCTGAGATAATTGCCTGCAATAATAACTTCGGCGGAAGGACAATCTCCATTGTCAGCTTTTCGTCGACTGATCAGTATAAGGAAGGGTTCGGCCCTTTTACTCCCGGTTTTAAACTAATCGATTATGGTGATGTTGTTCAGCTGGAAAAAGCTATTACCCCCAATACTGCTGCTTTCATTGTAGAACCCATACAGGGTGAAGGGGGAGTTATTGTACCGCCGGAGGGGTATCTCAAGAAGGCTTATGATATATGTAAAAAGAACAATGTTCTTTTTATCGCCGATGAAATTCAGTGCGGACTCGGCAGAAGCGGAAAGCTTTTTGCATTTCAATATGAGAATGTTAAACCCGATGCCGTGATAATAGGAAAGGCCCTCTCGGGAGGCTGTTACCCTGTTTCTGCAGTCCTCTCCAATAAGGAAGTACTTGGAGTATTTAACCCGGGGGATAATGGATCCACATTCGGAGGTAATCCGCTGGCTGCGGCCGTCGCCAGGGAAAGTCTTAAAGTATTGGTTGAGGAAAACCTAATAGAAAATTCTTATAAGCTCGGAGAGTATTTCCGGAATAAACTTAAAGACATTCAGTCAAAACATGTGAAAGAAGTCAGAGGAAAAGGATTATTCATCGGTGTAGAACTTCACCCTGAGGCCGGGGGTGCAAGGCGCTTTTGCGAGGCTTTGATGGAAAGAGGAATTTTGTGCAAGGAGACGCATGATGATGTTATCCGATTTGCTCCGCCGCTGGTAATTAAGAAGGAAGAAATTGATTGGGTTGTGGAGAATGCCGATTCAGTTCTTAAGATGGATTAAGCAGGTAATTATCCACCACCTGCCTGGTTTCAGAAATCAGTTTTTCCAGGTTATGAAGCCGCTGCAGGATATTTTCAATATCATTGTGTTTTCCTGACAGCTCTATGGCAAGGGCCTCTTCCGAAATTTTTACTGCTCCTATTGATGAGCTCGCACCTTTAATGGTGTGAGCCTCATTTATAACTTTTTCCAGATTTTTACTCTGGATCGATTCTTCCAGCCGCCTGTACCTGAGAATAATATCTTCAAAGAAAGTTAATAACAATTCCGACTGAAATTCTTTATTTCCCATACTCATTTGATCAAGATGGTTAAAATCAAAAAGCTCCTGGTTGCCGTCAGGTAAATCCCCGGTTCCTGACTCTTCTTCCTGCAGTGAATCTTCGATCTTCAAAAGCCGGTCAATTTTAAGTATTAATTCATCTCCTGAGATAGGTTTAGTGACGTATTCATTCATTCCGGAAGCAAAGCAGCGTTCTTTGTCTCCCTGCATTGCATGTGCGGTAAGGGCAATGATAGGCACTTTCCCGGCATTCCCTTCAAGGCGTCTGATCTGCAGTGTAGCCGAGAATCCATCCATGCCCGGCATCTGAACATCCATAAGGATTGTGTCATAGATTCCTTTTACCGCTTCACCGATTGCTTCGAAACCATTTGAAACGGCATGAGCTTTATACCCATAGTCCGTCAGTATTTTCATAGCAATCTTTTGATTTACTATATTATCTTCCGCCAGCAGAATTCTGTACTTATTCCTAACATTGTTGAATGCTTTCAGGTTTACTGCTTTCACAGGTCTGCCCCCCTGGAATTCATAGATCTTTGAGAGCTCACTCTCACCGTATACCTGCTGTTCTTTCTGTGTTCTGAGTTTTAAAGTAAAGTAAAATGTGCTTCCTGATCCGGGTTTACTTTCAACCCCGATTTCCCCATCCATCATATTTACAAATTCCTTGCAGATGACAAGACCCAGTCCTGTTCCACCAAAATTTCTTGTGGGTGAATCATCCACCTGTGAAAATGGTTTAAATAGATCCCCTATCTTTTCCTGTGAAATCCCTACGCCGCTGTCTTTAACGGCAGCATATATCACAGCTTTATCGTTCTCTCTTTCTTTCAAATAAACCGATATTTCAATTGCACCCCTGGATGTAAATTTAATTGCATTACTGATAAGGTTGACGAATATCTGCCGTAACCTTGTACTGTCACCGATTAAACTTAAGGGGGTTCCCCTGGCGATAATCTTTTTAATAGACAAACCCTTCTCCTCCGCACGTGCAAGCAGTATGGAGGCGGAATCATCTATAATTTTATTCAGGTCTATCTCTTTCTCTTCAAGCTTCACTTTGCCTGACTCAATTTTTGAAAGGTCGAGGATATCGTTTATGATTTCAAGGAGGGATTCTGCCGATTGTTTTGCTCCAAGGGCAAATTGTTTCATCTCCTCTTTCGAATCGTAAACGTCTTTTTCTATCAGAGTTAGATACCCGATTATCCCGTTCATTGGAGTGCGGATCTCATGACTCATATTCGCAAGGAACTGACTCTTAATGATGTTCAGCTTCCTGGCTTCGTCTGCAAGCTTATCTGCTCTCTTTTTTTCCTCAACCAGCTTTACTTCAGTCTGCTTGCGCCTTATTTCTTCTTCAACTTCTTTTGTTATATCCTGGATACTCCCTTCGAAATGAACTTCTCCTGTAAGATCATCCTCCACTATGCGGTCGTTCAGCCTGGCAATAAGATCAGTACCGTTTTTTTTCAGGAGCGTCACGGTGTAATTTTCGACCTCACCCTTATCTTTAAGAATTTCAATAAGCTTCAATCTCTCGTGATGATCTTTATAAAGATCGCTCATAAGGTTCAGCTGCATTAATTCTTCTTTGCTTTCATAACCCAGCATCTTCGCAAGGCTTTTATTGACAGTGATGAATTTACCGTCATAACTTGACTGGAACATACCTTCGAGAGAATCATCAAAAATAGAACGGTATTTTTTTTCTGAAAGAGAGGTTCTGTATGATCTATCAGCCAGCTGCTGTCTGAGCCTGAAGTTGACAGCACTGCCTACAACCGAAACAATGCTTAAGAAGAGGACAAATAAAACTGATTCGAACATATTAGGAAGGAAATATATTTTCGAATCATTTAACAGAATTGCAGTTGCGAATACAAGGTTGTAATAAATTGCCACTATTATCTGGTTTTTAACATCCCAGCTGAGGAATAAAGCGGACGTAAATATCATCAGGGCAACAATCTGAACATTAACTACCAGCGTATTCGGGATCAGGTATATCATGTACCCCGAAGAAAGGATAATAACCAGAAGAAGAATATGTACAAGGATTATAGGATTTTCTCTTCCTTTTTTGTGCCCAGCAATCCCAGTATGCTGAAAGCAACCAGCGTTGCCGTAAGCCTTGTAAAATATACTTCGTAAGAAAGATTAGAGAAGTGCCTCACTTCAAAGATCATTGCAAACAATCCGGAAACAGCGATCAGGAAAGCGAGGATCTTAAGCGGTACGATCAATTGTTCTTTTGATTCCCGCTTAAGCTGTGCCTCCCTTTCATGGGTTAGCACTATGTTAGACCGATTAAATAAATCGGCGAAACGTGAATTATTTGCTGCCGGCATGTGCCCTTACTATAAAATTCAGAACAAATCTACTAAAATTATTCTAAGGAATAAATCAATTTTTATTTCTTCTCCCCTAATATCGTCTTAATTGATATATTTAGAAACATTTTTAATTTTCTCTGGCAGATTTCAAATGGCCGACTTTTTTTACTCGATAGATCTTGCAGTATTCTACTTTATCAATCATAGTCTCTCCGCAGGCTTTGCCGATAAGTTTTTCTCCATCATTACCAATGTTAACAACTGGTATATAGCGTATATAATCCTTCTCGGAATCAGCTTTTTTAAGGGAGGGAGTAAAGGAAAATTTGCGGCTGTAGGAGTGGTTCTCCTGATTATCATTACGGATCAGACAGGAGGACATCTGTTGAAGGATTTGATCCAGCGAGTAAGACCCTGCAACGCACTGAATGATGCTATAACACCACTTGGATGCACAGGATCATTCTCTTTTCCATCCAACCACGCATTTAATAATTTTGCCGCAGCCACATTCTATTACAGATTGTATCCCAGGCTGAAGTGGGTACTGTTCATTACCGCATCGCTTATCGCTCTTTCAAGGGTTTACCTGGGACTTCATTACCCTTCAGATATACTGGGAGGAGCATTACTTGGAGTAATCTTGGGTTATGTCTTTGCCCGAATAGCAATCCGTATAAATGAAAAATATAAAAACAGGAGTTTAAGTGAAAAGAATTAATGATAAATTAATTATCCGGCAGACTTCAAAGGAAGATATTCCGCTTATCTTTACACTGATCCGTGAACTTGCCGACTACGAGAAACTCTCACATTCTGTTACAGCTGATGAGGAGATGCTTGAAAGAAATCTTTTCGGCAAAAACAGGTATGCTTATGTTGTGATTGCAGAATATGAAGGTACAACTGCGGGGCAGGCCCTGTATTTTTACAATTTTTCAACCTTTAAGGGTAAACCCGGCATTTACCTTGAAGATCTTTATGTTCGTCCTGGATTCAGAAATAAAGGAATCGGGAAAGCGCTGCTGAGTTATCTCATTGAACTTGCGAAAGAACAGGACTGCGGAAGAGTTGAATGGGTCGTTCTCGATTGGAATGAATCGGCACTAAATTTCTATAAAAGCCTGGGGGCGGAACCAATGGACGACTGGATTGTTTTCAGGCTTAGCGAAGAGACATTTACTGTTAAAAAATAAGAGTTTATCTGCAAAAGTTTTTATCTTTACATCTTAAATTTCTATCTTTAAGTATAACCAGGCCTAATAAAAACAGGAACTTTTATGGCAGACAATAGACGAGTTGTCGTTACCGGAATGGGTGCTCTTACCCCAATCGGGTTATCACCCGCGGAATTCTGGGAAAACATGATGAATGGGAAAAGCGGTTCAGCAATGATTAAGGGTTTTGATGCCTCACGGGTTGAAACAAAATTTGCATGTGAGCTTAAGGGATTTGATCCATTAAATTACATTGACAGAAAAACAGCCCGGCGGCTCGACAGGTATGCGCAGTATGCTCTGGCATCGGCCGGCCAGGCGATTGATGATGCTGGTCTTAAACCAGGAGAGCTCTCAGATGAGGAAAAGTCGAGGGTAGGTGTAATCTACGGCAGCGGAATAGGAGGTATTGAAACTTTCTATCAGCAGTCTGTTATAAATCATACCCAGGGTCCTGACCGTGTATCACCGTTTTTCATACCGATGCTCATACCCGATATTGCTGCTGGCTATATCTCTATTCATTATGGTTTCCGGGGACCCAATTACTGCATTGTCTCTGCCTGTGCAACAGCCAATAATAATATGATTGATGCCTATATGCTGATAAAGCAGAATATAGCCGATATAATCCTTACCGGCGGAAGTGAAGCTGCTGTAAATGAAATAGGTATCGCGGGGTTTAATGCTTCGAAAGCTTTGTCTACACGAAACGAATCACCTGAAACAGCGAGCAGACCCTTTGATGCAACAAGGGACGGATTTGTGATGGGTGAAGGCGGCGGAAGTCTGGTACTCGAAGAACTTGAACATGCTCAAAAAAGAGGTGCGGAAATATATGCTGAAGTAATAGGTATGGGTCTTTCTGCCGATGCTTATCATATCACAGCACCTCATCCTGAAGGGATAGGAGCTGTTCTTGCTATGGAAATGGCAATAAAAAACGCAGGGATTTCTCCGCAGGATATTGATTATATAAATATGCATGGCACCTCAACTCCCCTTGGGGATATCGGCGAAACGAAAGCGATTAAGAAAGTCTTCGGCGATTACGCTTATAAGATTAATCTTTCTTCTACGAAGAGTATGACGGGACATCTCCTCGGAGCGGCGGGGGCTGTTGAAGCAATAGCTTCAATTCTTGCAATAAAAAAAAACAGGATACCTCCAACCATAAACTTTGTAAATCCTGATCCTGAGTGTGATCTTAATTATACTTTTAATAAACCTCATGATAGAGAGGTAAATATAGCTATTAGTAATGCTTTTGGTTTTGGTGGCCATAATACTTCGGTAATTTTCAGGAAATTCAAAGAGTAATATCACACTGTATTTGCCGCGTATTCCCATCTTATCTCACAGAATTTATTCTTTGTGAGTGATATCAGCGAGCCGACTCCCTGTAGCTCTTATTTTATTCAGCGATGAGAAATATGAATAAAATAAGGAGAAAAGATGAGATACATCCCGAAAATGGTAATAGTAGCATTGATGCTGTTTTCAGTTAACAGTTTTGCGCAAATGCACGAAAGAGAGCCGCAGATGAGGCTGACCCTGCAGTTAGGAGTAGAGGCTCCTACAGGAGATTTCGGAGATCAGGCTTCAACAGGGTTCGGATTGAACGGAACATTCGAGTATTGGCAGAATTCTCCGCTGGCTTTTACCGGATCTATAGGCTATAATCGTTTCGATGCGGCCGGTGATCTTCCGGATAACTGGGATTATTCCCTTTCTGATATTCCGATCCTGTTGGGAATCAGGTACTATCTTGCCCGCGGTGATTTCCACCCTTACCTTGGAGCCGAACTTGGACTTCATATCCTTACTTCGTCAAGAACCAGGGTTGAAGGCAGTACAACTATTTCAGTGGATGAAACTAATTCGAAATTCGGCCTGGATCCTTTATTCGGATTCAGGTACCATCTAAGTCAAAGTACTGACCTGGATTTCAACATAAAGTATAATATTATCAGTACTGAGGGCGGCAACACCAATTTTCTCGGAATAAACGGAGGTATTCAGATAGGGTTGTAAAAAATAATTAGGTGAGCGGCTGTTATAATGGGAACTTTATTGTTAAACAGCCGCTTATTTTTTGCCTTCTTCAAAAACACTGTCGGGAATCCCCTCATTGACTTTATAATCAGAATAATTGATATAGACCTTCCCGGTTGTTGTCCTTCCCTTATGCTGATTCTCTTTTTCTGAATTGTCGTCCCCGCTGATATCGCCTGTTATTTCTTCAGGCATCTGCATCTTTTGAATATTAAAGGAAAATATCATTGAAGAAGGGAGGGGATACTTAATATTATTATCGTATTTGAGGTTAATTGAAAACGTACCGTTTGTTTTGGTTGTTGACTCGATTTTCCTGATGATATACCTGTCCTTATCGATCAATAAAGTTGTCAGAATAAGATCACCTCTGTCGCCCAGGGGAATTATTTTAATCGAGTAGCAAGGCCTGCCGTCAACATCCTGCTCTTTATCAAAAATAGAAGTGTAATCTCCCTGCAGAAAACTGTACGGAGAGAAGTTGAGACCTTCCTTAGGCAGAAGAGCAAACCCTTCTGATTTTAACCTTATCTTATCTGGTTTTTTATAGAATATTGTTGCCTTCGTCTCAGGCACTTTCAGAAAATTTACATCAACTTTTATATTAACATTCACCTCATAATCATTTACTTTTCCGAAATTTTCTTTCACTTTTTCCAGTATATCTTCAGGTTTAAGGTTCTGTGCAAATGAGGCTGTTGTTATAAGAAGTAAAATTATCAGGTTTTTTATAATCATTTTATTTCCTTTTCCTTTTACGTAAGGATGTCTTTTCGCTTAAAAATAAACGCAGTTATGGCAAACAAAACAATAATATGTCCGGAAAGTATCGCAACTGATTTAAAAGAAACCCGCAAAATCAACAGGATCATCAAAAAGCATTCTCCAGGAAGACATATAAGTTGTAAAAAGATACGGTTCAAGGTTCCTGAAGAAGTTGACCTGTATTGCCGAGAGAATGAGAAATACAATTATAACTGCCATTGTTGATATAATTGGCCCGATTGAATTTTCCACAAGGGAAGAGAAAAAGAATGCAAGGGCGGTAACTACAGTCATACTTAATGCGGCAAATCCATATGCCATTAAAAACCTCCAGAGGACATCAGCCCTTGAAAAGATAATTATCCCGCTGCTCTTAATTACAATCAATTCACCGACGCCGAACATAAGGAACCCCAGACCGAGACTTATAACAGCCAGCCACAGTACAAGCAGGTTGGAATATATAAGTCCTGCGATAAATTTGGCTGATACGATCTTCATCCTTGAAACAGGACGGGTAAGTAGGAGACGGTAAGTGCCTGCCGTAGCTTCTCCGGCCAAAAGATCACCTGCTACCAGTGCTATCAGGAAAGGAATATGCACAGCAAGGCTTGTAAGAATAAAGTATGAGATCAGGTATCCGTTGAGCAGATTACCGACGAAGACAAATGACTGCTGAAGGTTCCTTGTCATAAAATCGAGAGATTTCTCCCCCTCGGCGAGCATGGCAAAATTTATAACCGGAACGATAACAGCTATAACAAGGAAGCCTATGTAGGTTCTCCATTTCTTAAAAATTTTATAGAGTTCTATCCTGATAAGTGTGGACATTTAAGAAGCTTTCTCTGTAATGTTAAGGAAAAATTCTTCAAGAGACCTGGTCGGAACTACCGCACTGACTTCAATCTCATGCTCAACAAAGTACCGGTTAAGGAGTGCAATTTTCTCTGATGGAAGAGAAAATATCAGAGTATTATTCGCCGTCGATTCCAGGTCATTTATAAAGTCGGTACTGCCGATTACTTCCTTTGCCTTTGACGAATCATTTACTTCAAATGTCACCTTCAGATTGTTCATATTTAAAAGCTCATTCACCCGTCCTTCAACTATAGTTTTACCCTGATTAATTATGATCATTCTGTTGGCTACAAGTTCCACTTCATATAAAATATGCGACGATAAAAAGAGCGTCTTTTGTTTGTCTCTGCTCAGGTGAATAATGAGCTCCCGGATTTCCTTCATACCCTGGGGATCGAGACCGGTTGTTGGTTCATCCAGAATTATAAGGTCGGGATCATGCACCAGGGCCTGTGCGAGTCCGAGTCTTTGTTTCATCCCATGTGAAAATGTCTTTACTTTGCTGTCAAATCTCTTTTCAAGCCCCACAAGTTCCAGCACACCCATTATTTTCTTTTTCGATGCATCGATCCCTGAGATCCGTCCCAGGATTTCAAGATTTTTATAGGCACTCAGGTATCCGTAAAAATCAGGTTTTTCAACGATAGCACCAATTCGTCTTAGAATGGAATTTCTTTCTTTTTTAAGCGATTTTCCAAATATTTTAATCTCCCCTTCTGTCGGATTTATAAGCGACATAAGCATCCTAATTGTGGTACTTTTTCCGGCACCATTAGGTCCAAGGAATCCGAAAACATCCCCCTCGTAAACTCTCAGGTTTAGACTGTTTACAGCTTTGACTTCTCTGAATTCCTTACTGAGATTTATAATCTCAATAATTTTATCGCCAATCAATTTTTCTCCTTGAAGTGTGATTAAAAACAGAGTCTGAATCACATGATCAAAAATAAAAAACTAAAAGACGGGAATCACCTTATTATTATAAACGGTTAAAATATCACACAAACGTTCCGGGTATAATTTTTTTCAAATCACAATGTAGAGGGGTATGAGTAATTGACGAAACCTTTTGTTTACAGGGCAGTAAAAAAAATGAGTTAAGAAGCAAATTAATTAAGAAAATTTCTTTTTTGTTTTTGTAAAAAAATATGGTAATGTTTGTACCTAAAGATGAGTTCATTAAAGAATTTTTTTCGCCTAAATATTTCCTTTCAGAAAAAAATTTTTTAGTTTCTGTTCAGTCGCAACAAAAACTTTCAATTCAAATTATCCTTAATGAAAGACAAGATTTATTTCAAAAAATATATTCAGAAGATTTATTCAAAATACAGTAACATCTCTTTTACAGAACAGCTCATTTTCATTTCAGAAAAGAAAATTAACCTTACGATAAAACATATTATGACCGGGAGTATTTAATGCAGATTAAAAGATTGTTTACTTCAGCTGGAGAAGATCCTTTATCCTCATTTGATTTTGTTAAAAGAATCAGTGAGATCAAGAATCCAGATGGATCTATAGTCTTTCATATGGAAGATGTTTATGTGCCCTCTCAATGGTCACAGGTCGCGACTGATATAATCGCACAAAAATATTTCCGTAAAGCGGGTGTTCCGAAGCTGATAAAAAAAGTAAGAGAGAAAGGTGTTCCCGTATGGCTGCAGTCTTCAAAGGCTGACCTTGACAAACTGGAGCAGCTGCCCGAGAAAGAAAGATATTCGTCGGAAACTGATGCCAGGCAGGTTTTTCACAGACTTGCAGGGAACTGGACATACTGGGGCTGGCAGGCAAATTATTTTGACAGCGAAGAGGATGCAAAGGCTTTTTATGATGAAATGATGTATATGCTGGCTAACCAGATGGCCGCACCTAATAGTCCTCAATGGTTTAATACAGGTCTTAACTGGGCTTACGGGATTACAGGGCCCTCACAAGGACATTATTACGTAGATTACAAAACCGGCGAACTCACAGCTTCAGCTGATGCTTACACTCATCCGCAGCCTCATGCCTGCTTCATTCAGTCTGTCAGCGATGACCTTGTGAATGAAGGCGGTATAATGAACCTCTGGGTAAGGGAAGCAAGACTTTTTAAATATGGTTCAGGTACCGGGTCTAATTTTTCAGAAATTAGAGGCTCAAATGAACCCCTTAGCGGTGGGGGTAAATCATCCGGATTAATGTCATTCCTTAAAATAGGTGACAGGTCCGCGGGGGCTATTAAGTCAGGCGGGACAACACGCCGTGCTGCCAAAATGGTAACCCTGGATCTTGATCATCCCGATATAGAAGAATATATAAACTGGAAAGTTAGGGAAGAGCAGAAAGTTGCATCACTTGTTGCCGGTTCAAAGCTCTGTAATTATCATCTGAATGCTATCATAAAAGCCTGCTATGATGAACATCCTGAGAACGACCGCTTTAATAAAAATTTTAATAAGAAACTTAAACATGCTGTGCTTGAAGCCAGGAGAGCGCAGATTCCTAACAATTATATAGAAAGAGTAATCCAGCTTGCCAGGCTTGGATTCAAATCAATTGAATTCCCGATTTATGATGTCGACTGGAATTCGGATGCCTATGCTACGGTATCAGGACAAAATTCCAATAACTCTATAAGAGTTACCAATAAATTTATGGAAGCTGTTCAGAATGACGGCGACTGGAATCTTTACTGGAGGACTGAAAAGAAAAAAGCAAAGAAGGAAAACCGCACACCGAAACCGAGTAAAACCTTAAGAGCCAGGGATTTATTTGACGATATAAGTTATGCTGCATGGTCCTGCGCCGATCCCGGAATACAGTTCCATACTACCATAAATGAATGGCATACCTGTCCCAATGACGGTGAAATTAAAGCATCAAATCCCTGCAGCGAGTATATGTTCCTTGATGATACTGCCTGCAACCTTGCTTCCCTGAACCTTGTAAAGTTTTATGACTCGCAGTCAAGGAAGTTTTCAATTTCCCCCTATCGCCACGCTGTGAGATTGTGGACAGTTGTTCTCGAGATAAGTGTCCTTATGGCTCAGTTTCCAAGCAAAGAAATAGCTCAGCTGAGCTATGATTTCCGAACCCTCGGTCTTGGTTATGCAAACCTGGGATCATTATTAATGCTACAGGGTATTCCTTATGACAGCAACGAAGGTTTTGCTATCTGCGGGGCATTGACCGCAATAATGCATATGACTTCATATGCTGCTTCGGCGGAAATGGCTAAGGAAGCCGGCCCTTTCAGCAAGTATGAAAAGAATAAGGAAGCAATGCTGAGGGTTATAAGGAACCACCGCAGGGCAGCTTATAATGTTCCTCATGAAGAATATGAAGGTCTGTCAACCTATCCGGTAGGTATAAATCCCAAGCATTGTCCCTCAGACCTGCTTAAAGCAGCACGGGAAGATGCCGATCTTGCTCTCGAGATGGGTACTCAGTACGGTTTTAGAAATGCTCAGGTTACGGTAATTGCACCTACCGGTACAATCGGACTTGTAATGGATTGCGATACCACCGGTGTTGAACCTGATTTCGCCCTGGTTAAATTCAAAAAGCTGGCCGGCGGGGGTTACTTCAAGATTATCAATCAATCGATCCCTCCCGCACTTGAAAGACTGGGCTATAATAAAGACCAGATTAACGAGATAGTTAAATACGCAAAAGGTTCGGGTTCGCTCGAGGGTTGTCCTTATATAAATCATGAGTCGCTTAAGGCTAAAGGCTTTACTGATGAGACACTTGCTAAAATTGAACGGGTGCTTCCTTCGGTTTTCGAGTTAAGTTTTGCCTTCAATAAGTTTACTCTTGGAATGGACTTCCTGACAAAAAAACTGAATATCCCGGAAGATGATATAGATTCCTACGATTTCAACCTGCTAACTGCATTAGGATTTTCAAAACAGGAAATTGCCTCAGCAAATGATTATATATGCGGAACAATGACGGTAGAAGGAGCACCGTTCATTAAACACGATCATTACCCTGTATTTGACTGTGCGAATAAATGCGGTAAAAAAGGAACAAGGTTTATCCGCGCGGTAGCACATATAAGAATGATGGCTTCTGCACAGCCCTTTATATCCGGAGCTATTTCAAAAACAATTAATCTGCCTAACCAGGCTACGGTAGAAGATATTAAGGACGCTTATACCCAGTCATGGAAACTCGGAATCAAAGCAAACGCCCTCTACCGCGACGGCTCAAAGCTCTCCCAGCCTCTTAACTCTGTTAGTGAAGAAGAACTTGAAGCACTTCTTGAGGACAAAGAAAATAATGATATTATAAAAGTGGCTGAAAAGATCATTCACAGATATATCGCAAAAAGAAGAAGGCTCCCAGACAGAAGAACAGGTTATACCCAGAAGGCTAAAATCAACGGTCAGTCGGTTTACATCAGGACAGGAGAGTATGATAACGGACAACTCGGAGAAATATTTATAGATATGCACCGTGAAGGCGCCGCATTCAGAAGTCTTCTGAACTGTTTTGCTATTTCGATCTCACTCGGCCTTCAGCACGGAGTGCCCCTCGAAGAATTTGTTGACGCATTCGTCTTTACACGTTTTGAACCAAGCGGTATCGTCTCCGGAAATGATAAAATTAAAATGGCGACATCTGTAATAGATTATATTTTCCGTGAACTGGCTGTTAGTTATCTCGGCAGAAATGACCTTTCACATGCGGATGATGAAGTAAAAACTAAAACCTCACACAGCATTGTGAAAAAGATTATTGAACCTGAGTTTGAAAGTGAAGAAGTAGTAAGCGAGAGACTGGTTGATCTTGATAAAGATAATAATTCATATGAATATGCTAATTCTTCAAAAGAAGGAAAGTATGCGAAACATCCGGAGGGATTTGCCCAGGTAAATAATAGTATGACTTCCAAGGTCAGACGTGCCATTGAAGCAGGTTATACCGGGGATATCTGTACCGAGTGCCAGAGTATGACAATGGTAAGAAACGGAACCTGTCTGAAATGTATGACCTGCGGTTCGACTTCGGGCTGCAGTTAAAAAAACCCTGAGAATATTTTGTAAATGAAAACCGGATGACACCATCCGGTTTTTTTCCGCCCTCGATTACTACTGGAATCAGTGATCATAAGTCCATATTTTCAAATGACTTATAGAAATTTTCACTGAATAGAATTTGCCTTTGAAGTCAGCCGTTCTTCGGGAAATTTTTCTTATTTTCTTAACCGGATAACTAAGATGCGGGTAAGGTAGGTTCTATTGCCGGGATTTTCTAAACCTTGCCCGGGACTGCAATTAAAAACGAAAATTTAATCCTAAGTTAAATCCGTCGTTGGTGGGAAATGCAGTTATTTCAGGAATATCGTTTTCATAAGGATCGGATTGATTAAGTTTCACCACGACCCTGCTTATAACAACTGCCAGCGCAGCACCGAGAATATTATCCGAAAACCAGTGATTATCTGAATAAATCCGCTGGTAGGCAGTGAGAGCTGCCAGTCCGTACAATCCAATAGTCGCATAAAGATTATTAATCCTTTCAGCCAGAACTGCGGAAATCGTAAATGCCACTGTTGTATGGCCGGATGGCATCGAGTAATAATCATTATTGAAATCATAATTTCCAAAGTCTGTGTTCCCCTTATAATTATAAGGCCGGCCCCTTGAAAATAATATCTTCAGAAGTATATTGATTGTACCGCCATAAAACAGGGATTCAGCCAGAAGCCGTCCCGTTAGTGAAACCGAGCGATCATTAAAAATCAACCCGGCAGCATAGATTCCTGCTGAAAGGGATACAGCAGGAACAACTTCACCATAGTATTTACCGGCCTTTGTTACATCATCAAGTGCGCGTGTCCGGTTTCTCCTTACCAGGCTCCTTACGTCATTATCCAGAAACATAGAAAGTGAAGTGCCGCCCAGGATTATTCCTGTTATTGCCCATTCCCCACCCGTGAAGTGAGCCGGAGCTTTAAGGATATCCCAGCCGTCATTTAAACTCTTGCTGAAATCGTATTTAATCAGCTGGTAAACAGATGGAGAGGGGTGGCAAGTAATCAGAGAGTCTTCACTTGTATTGCCGGGATTTCCAGGAAAAGCTGAGTGGGAAAAGATTATAATCGAGAAAACAAGTATAGATAAGCGCTGTCTCATTAGTTTTCCTGAAAGGATGAAAAAAATTTATAAATAATATTACGCTTGAGTTATAAATAGTTTAAGTAAAAAAATATCTTTGAAGTTGTGATATGACAGAGGTAACTGGTATTAAAAAATACCATCCTGTTCGATCCTTCTGCCGCCCATAAACCGTTTGGTGTAATAATCCTGATCCAGTGATGAAACGATAACTCCATTTCTGGAACTTGCATGGGCGAACAGATTATCCCCGATGTAGATGCCGACATGGCCCGGACGAACTCTTCTCCGTGTATTGAAGAAAACGAGGTCTCCGAACTTAAGGTTTTCGCGGTTATCAATTTCAGTCCCCTGCCTGTACTGATCTCTTGCTGACCTGTCCAGGTCAAGCGATAAAACATTATGAAATACCGTCTGGGTGAATGCTGAACAATCAATTCCGTTTGCTGAATTACCGCCGTATTTATACGGGGTATTCAGATATTTAATTATCTCCATCAGCATTTTTTCCTTCATAGTACTGTTATCAGCATCTATATCGGTTGTTGTATTTTCCGATTTAAGCTGATTCATTACGGAGGCAATATCAATTCCCAGGTCATCTGGGATCTCGTCATCTTCTTCTGCTAAAGAATCAGCTGCGGCATTATAACCTTCATTGTCAGAAAACCGCCGGTGCTCAGCAGATTCGTCTTTTTTATTATTTCTTTCATACCTGGATGTATACGTGGAGGATGAACACCCTGTAAAAAAAACAATAGAAGCAAAGAAAAGGAGAATAGGGATATATTTTATCGAAAATCCGGACATTGAATCAGCCTAGGTATGTTTTCAGATTTTTACTTCTGGAAGCATGTCTGAGCCGGCGAATGGCTTTTTCTTTTATCTGCCTGACCCTTTCGCGGGTAAGGTTGAAGCGCTCGCCTATCTCCTCCAGCGTCATTGAGTGCTCTTTATTTAATCCGAAATAAAGCATAATAACTTCTGCCTCCCGGTTAGATAAAGTTGACAGAGCTCTCTGGATTTCGCTCTTTAGAGATTCATTCATAAGGGTATAATCAGGTGAGGGCTGTTGATCATCTTCAATAACATCAAGCAGACTGTTTTCTTCTCCCTGAGCAAATGGAGCATCCATTGAAACATGTCTGCCGCCAATCTTCAGATTATCTGCAACTTCGTTAACATCCATATCGAGTTCCTGGGCAAGTTCCAGCGCGCTCGGTTCTCTTTCAAATTCCTGTTCAAGGTTGCTGTATGCTTTACCTATTTTGTTTAGAGCACCGACACGGTTTAGAGGAAGACGCACTATACGTGATTGTTCGGCAAGTGCCTGAAGAATCGACTGCCGGATCCACCAAACGGCATAGGAGATGAATTTGAATCCCCTGGTTTCATCGAATCTATTGGCAGCCTTAATTAAACCCAGGTTACCCTCATTTATGAGATCGCCGAGTGAGAGTCCCTGGTTCTGATACTGCTTGGCTACGCTAACCACGAATCTCAAGTTCGCTTTCGTCAGTCTTTCTAGCGCGGTACGATCACCGTTTCTAATCTGAATAGCTAACTCAATTTCCTGTCCCGGAGTTAAAAGGTCTACCCGTCCGATTTCCTGAAGATATTTATCAAGCGACTGGCTTTCTCGATTGGTGAACTGTTTTGTTATCCTCAAAACAAAATCTCCCGATAATTATGGATTAATCATATCAACAATTCCGACAATAGAAGCATCTACCGGTGCTATATCTACCGGCAGCGGAATTACTGCTTCTGAAGCGGTTATGTAAATTATTATCTCCCCGGGTCCGGCTCCGACGGTATCAACAGCCACAATCGGGTCACCGGTGTTCTTATATTCAGAATTTATCGGCTGAACGAACATCAGCTTAAAGTTATTGAGGGCACTGTATTTTCTGGTTGCCCATATATTTCCAATTACTTTCCCAAGAAACAATTATTATACCATTTCAATGAATCTTTCTGCTGGTCAAATATCCTTTAGTTAGGCTTCCTGATTCGAAAGGCGTTCCTTAAGGGCAACGTCAAGTTTATCAACGATTGCCATTATTACAGCATCAACAGGCTTGTTTTTTGTGAATTCGGTTTGTCTTGATGAACTGCCGGTAGCAACAAGTACCACCTCCCCTTCGCCCGCTCCTACGCTGTCAACAGCTACAACAAAATGATCTTTTTCATTCAGTTCGAGATCCAGCTGTCTTACTATAAGAAATTTTGCACCAACCAGATTTTCATCTTTCCTGGTTGACCAGACAGTTCCGATTACTTTTCCCAGAAACATTTAGATTTATCCTTGTAATTCATTTACTGTAATAAACGGGGTTAATATACTTTTCATTTATAAAAAATACAATTATCTGTTTTCTCTCTGGGATTGGTTATGTGATTAATTCAGCTTTCGGGATGCTGTCATTACCTCAAAAAGCTTTTACCTTTTAAGTTATTGCTGATTTTATAGAAATCGGAAACAGTTTTACCAACATCAGAATAAGTTTTCCGGATTCCCAGATTCCTTATTTCAGATTGCCCATAGTAAAATAGCAGAGGAACGTATTCCCGGCTGTGATCTGTACTGATTGTTGTTGGATCATTTCCGTGATCTGCAGTTATGATCAAAGCATCGCTGTTGTCAAGATTATTCAATAAATCAGGCAAGAAATCATCAAATTCCTTCAGGGCGTCAGCAAAACCCGCAGGATCATTCCTATGTCCGAAATTGACATCAAAATCCACAAGATTAGCAAAGATAAAGCTCCCTGATAACTCCCGGGAAGCTTTCAACAGCTCCCTGCAGCCCTCGTAATTCGATTTTGTCAGGCGAGGATGACTTATGCCACGGTGATTAAACAGATCATTTATTTTACCTATCGCAACCGTATTTATATCATTTTCCAACAGAACATCAAGGATAGTTTTATCAGGGGGATCAAGAGAATAATCTTTACGGTTAGTGGTTCGTTTAAAATTTCCTGGTTCACCAAGAAAGGGACGCGCTATAACCCGTCCCACGATAAAAGGTTCTGTTAAAACCTGTTCTCTTGTTATTTGGCAGATTTCATACAGTCTTCCAAGGGGAATTATCTCTTCGTGTGCGGCAATCTGAAATACCGAATCCGCTGAGGTATAAATGATGGGAAAACCTGTCTTCAGGTGCTCCTCGCCCAATTCTTTAATTATTTCGGTACCGGAATCTGCTTTATTTCCCAACACTCCGCTGCAGCTGGTCAGATTTTTAAACTTATCTATAATTTCATCAGGAAAACCGTCAGGAAAATATGAAAAGTCAATATCGACATATAAGCCGCCGAGTTCCCAGTGCCCCGTTGTAGAATCTTTTCCTTTTGAAACTTCCTGAAGTTTTCCGAAGGAAGCCAGTGGTTTTGATTCGGAAGGTATACCTTTTAATTTCTCTATATTTCCTAATCCAAGTTTCTGAAGGTTTGGAAGTTTTAAATCTGCGTATTCGGAAATATGCTTGAGAGTATTGCTGCCGGTATCACCATAATCGCCTGCATCGGGCAATTCACCGATACCCACGCCATCGAGGATAATAAGAAAGAAATTATTCACTATTAAACTGTTATAAGGCTTTAGTTAATGTTCCTGACAGTATTACCGCCTCTTTCAAGGGCCTTCTGCAGAGCAAGGTCTGCATTATGCAGAACCTCATCTACATCGACCTTGCCGGTTGAAGAGGCAACTCCTACAGAAATGGTGTAAGTAGTTTGTTTAGAAACGACCGCGATTGGCTTTCTGGCTATTTTGACCCTCAGCTTTTCAGCCCAGAGAAAGACTTCTTTCGTATTAGAGCTGAAGAAATGTACGGCAAATACTTTCTCTCCTATCCTGCCGAACAAATTAAGAGGTGTCATTTCTTTTCTTATAGTCTCAGCTACGGTTGACAACACCTTTGGCAGAGGATTTCCGTCGAATAATGATTCCTGTTCCAGGAAATCATCAATTCTTATCAGGGCTACGGCTCCGGCGGCCTGTACTTTTTCAGCTTTTATAAGGTCGGCGCTGAGTCTTTCTTTGAATGTATCGGCGTTCAGTACCTTGGTTTCAACATCTACCGCGAGGTAGCTCTTCAGGAGAGCCTGGGTTGAATAAGAATAAATTACGAATGATAAAATATTCATAGCATTCTTAAGAAACTGAACATCCGCATTTGAAAATGCATTCTTTTTTAGACTTTCAAAACACAGAACACCATAATTTTGATTATTATAAATCAGAGGCATCGCAAGGAAAGAACCATCAAAACTTACATCTTCAACTTTCGAATATCTTTTATACTGATCTCCTGAAGTATCGTCAATTTTCACAGGAATACCGGTTATAATGCTTTTACCCACCAGTGTTCCATTCAGTTCAATTTCAAGGCTTTCACCGATATACTTAAGAGATGTGTTATTAATTATTTTAACAGTCCTGAACTTCTGTTCCAAAGGGTAAAAATAAACAAATGCGAATGCATCCCAGTTAAGAAGAAAACCTACGGAATTGTAGATGGTCTGAATCAGCTCGGAGTCAGAATTAAATTTGCTTTCGGGTCCGATTAAATTCAGTAGCCCTTTTAACCTTTGTTGAGAAACATTATCAGCGTGTTTCTCCTCAAATATCGAGATTATCATCGTTATAACGCGGACGAACCTGCCGAGGGCATATATTGTTTCAATTCCGAAGGCATCACCGACTTTTGAATCAACGGCTATTATAGCAATCAGTGATTTATCATAAAACAGCGGAACTCCCACAAAGCTTCTTATACCCTGAACAGCAGAGTAATACCTGATAACGTCAGCCTCAGCTGCGGGCGAGATATCGCTCAGAAGTTCCGGTTCACCCTTCTGAACTATTTTGCTGAGGATATCATCTTCTATATCCAGTTTACGGTTTACAAGCTCATCCGTATTGGAAACATATTTTTCGATTGAAAGTTTATCTTTCTTTTTATTATACCAGAAAAAGATCGCAGTATTAGCAGAGTAAGCTTCCTTAATTACTGTGAGCATCTTTTCCAGAACAAATCCGAACTGCCCGTCATGCCCGACTTCCTCAGGAAGTGCCTCGTTAGCAATCTCTTCGAATCTTTCCTTAAGATCAGGCGGTTTTAGGGTTGTTTTCGAAGTACTGTACTCCGGCACATAGTTATCAGCAGTAATTATCTCAGGTTTATTGCCGGAAATTATCTTAAAGGACTCTTCAAAATCATGTCTGGGTTCGCTCGGAATTTCAGTCAGATCCTCCTCATCGAGTGAGGAAAATGATTTGTCAAACCGTATTGAATCGCGGAGGAATATTATAAAGGCAACATAGATAATGATTACGGCGATCGTGATGATCCTGATTACAGGATCATCTGTCAGAAATAATACAGCAGCCAGAACAGGAACCAGTGAGAATATCAGTAGTCTTTTCTTTTGTCTTCGATCCATATGCGAGTGAAAAATTGGAAGATAAAAATTGAAGTAAATATATACTTACTCTTTAATAATAGCAAACTCAGGGCACTTTTATGCCTTATGCATAAAATATTTTAGCAAGGTGTTTAAGGATTTCATGTCTTCCGGTTTTCTTCACTGCTGAATGAAGCAGGAGATTTTCACCAACGATCAATTCAGGAAAATACAACCGAATATTCTTCCTTGCCGAAGATATTTCAGACTGTTTAAGTTTATCCACCTTATTTAGGAGCACCAGAAAGGGTATGTTATGCTCTTTTAATAATTCATTCAATTTTATATCAAGATCAGTCGGGTTATGGCGGCTGTCTATCAGGTGGATTGCAAGGGTGATATGACCGGATTGTGAGATATACTCGGATATGACCCTGCCCCAGTATGCTCTTTCCTTCAGACTGGTTTTAGCATACCCATAGCCGGGAAGATCAACCAGATAAAAGCTATCATCTATCCGATAATAATTGATTGACCTGGTTTTTCCAGGAGTAGAACTGATTTTCGCTAGGTTTTTCCGGTTAAACAAGGAATTGATGAAGGAGGATTTGCCGACATTTGACCTGCCGCATAAAATTACCTCGGGAAGTTTCTCCCGGGGTAAATCCTTAACATCATAAACAGATTTTATAAAATGCTGCTGTTCAAACATCGGTATATAATAAAAAAGAGTAACCGGAAAAACCGGTTACTCTTTGTATTGGCTGATCAAAGTTTCTTATTTATTCGTTTCTGCAGGTGTTTCTTCAACTACCTGTGCTTCGGGAATCTCCTGATTCTTCTCGGATTCTTTCCTGGCTTTTCTTTCCGCTCTCTTCTCTTTCAGTTCTTCTGCCTTTGCATTTATAACATCGTTGTAATCAACCAGTTCAAGAATAGCCATACTCGCCGCATCACCGATCCTGTTGCCAAGCTTTATAACCCTTGTATAACCACCCGGGCTATCGCCTATTTTCGGGACAATCTCATTGAAGAACTCTTTAACTACCTCTTTATCGTGAATATGACTCATCACCTGTCTCATTGAGTGAAGGTCGTTTTTTCTTGCCTTTGTAATGAAAGCTTCAATATACCTTCTGGCCTCTTTTGCCTTTGCTTCAGTTGTTTTATCCTTTTATACTTCAGCAAAGAAGTTGCAAGTGCATTTATTAAAGCCGCGCGGTGACTTGCAGTTCTTTTTAATTTTCTTCCTTTAATTCTATGTCGCATTATAAGCCTTTAGTTCAAAATTAGTTTGTTTCAGTTTCTTCCTTAATGTATGAGTCTACATCCATACCGAATTCAAGTCCCATGTTCTCTACAATCTCCATCAATTCCGCAAGCGACTTTCGCCCGAAATTTCTGAACCTGAGCATTTCAGACTCATCTCTTCTTACGAGTTCTGCAAGATTCTTAATATTCGCCGCTTTCAGGCAATTATGAGATCTCACGCTTAATTCCAGATCATCAACTGATGTTAAGAGTATTTTTCTTACCCTTTCGAATTCTGTATCCTTCTGGCTTACAGCCTGTTCCTCTTCCTGCTCAATATCAAAATTAATAAACAGCTGTATATGATCTCTTAAAATTTTTGCGGCTTGTGTAAGTGCATCATCGGGAGTAATTGATCCGTCAGTATAAATTTCAATTGATAATTTCTCATAATCATTCTTGTCGCCTATTCTCACATTTTCAACATCATATTTAATGTTTTTAATAGGTGTGAATATGGAATCAATCGGAATTACGCCTATGGTCTGGTCTGGAGAAACATTTTCTGAAGACGGAACATATCCTGTCCCTTTACCAACTCTGAGTTCAATATCGAACTTAGCACTTTTATTCAGGGTGGCAATATGGAGCTCAGGATTAAGAATTTCTATTTCGTTGCTGCTCTTCTGAATATCCGAAGCTGTAAATTCACCTTCACCATTAAATGAAATTTCAATTTTGTTAGGTTTCTTACTGAGAAGTTTCATACGTACCTGCTTCAGGTTCAATATAATTTCAGAAACATCTTCAACAACACCTTCTATAGTAGTGAATTCGTGCAATACGCCGCTGAATTTCACTGAGGTTACGGCGGCGCCGGTTAGAGAAGAAAGTAATACTCTTCTCAGTGAATTGCCAAGCGTTACACCATACCCGCGTTCGAGCGGCTGTAATGAAAATTTACCATAAGTATTCGAATAACTTGACTCATCTAATACAACCGTTTCGGGCATTTTTAAATATGAAACACTCATTTAGTTATCCTCTAAGATTTAATCTTAAAATTCTAATTATTATTTTGAGTAAAGCTCAACGACTAACTGTTCATTAGCATTTAGAGGAACGTCAACTCTTTCCGGAACCTGCAAAAATGTTCCCGACAGGGATGCTTTATCAATTGACAGCCATGAGTAAGTTGAATCCTTAACTCTTCTTAAAGATCCATGAATGGCATCAAGTTTTTTACTCTTTTCCTTAACTTTAATTATATCACCGGCTGAAAGAATATAAGACGGAATATCAACGAGTCTGCCATTTACTATTATATGTCTGTGTCTTATAAGCTGTCTGGCCTGTTTCCTGGAAGAAGCAAATCCAACACGGAAAACAACATTGTCCAGCCTGCTTTCCAGGATCTTCACAAGGTTATCACCAGTGATTCCTTTAGACTTATTAGCCTTCTCAAAATAATTTCTGAACTGGGTCTCGAGCAATCCATAAATTCTTTTAATTTTCTGCTTTTCGCGCAGCTGAATTCCATATTCAGAAACCTTTGAGCGTCTAGAATTTCCATGCTGTCCCGGCGGATAGTTTCTTATCTCCACGGGACATTTTTCAGTATAGCACTTTTGTCCTTTCAAAAACAACTTTTGTCTTTCTCTTCTGCACAATTTGCAAACTGAATCTGTGTATCTTGCCATCTAGTTAATTCTCCAAAAGAATTTAAACTCTTCTTTTCTTAGGAGGTCTGCATCCATTGTGAGGTATTGGCGTTACATCTTTAATGGATGATACTTCCAGACCAGCCGTATTTAATGCCCTTATAGCTGCTTCTCTTCCTGAACCGGGTCCTTTTACCAGCACTTCAACTCTACGTAGTCCCAGGTCATATGCTTCTTTAGCAGCAGCTTCTGCAGAAACCTGGGCAGCGTACGGAGTATTTTTTCTTGATCCCTTAAAGCCATTCTTACCTGCAGAGGACCAGGAGATTGTATTACCATAAATATCTGTTAATGTCACGTGCACATTATTAAAAGTAGCTTTTATATGGGCTACTCCATTTGCATCGACATGAGCTTTCTTTTTAGTTTTCTTTACTACTTTAGCCAATTTATATCCTCCAGTTATCTCATTTACTTCTTAGTCGGAGTTTTCTTCTTACCGGCAACAGTTTTCCTCTTCCCTTTACGGGTACGGGAATTTGTACGGGTTCTTTGACCGCGGGCAGGAAGACCTCTTCTATGCCTCAATCCGCGGTATGTTCCGATATCCATTAATCTCTTAATATTCTGCTGAACTTCCGAGCGGAGCGCTCCTTCAACCTTGTAATCAGCAGTAATAGCAGCTCTTATCTGGGCTACCTCTTCATCGGTCAAATCTGCCACCTTCTTATCGGGGTTAACACCCGATTTGGAAAGAATCTCCTTAGAGATTGAGGGGCCAATACCAAATATATATTGTAAGCCAAATAAAACTTTTTTATTCTTGGGTAAATCTACTCCCGATATACGAGCCAATTAAGTTCTCCTTCCTAAAATATTAACCCTGACGTTGTTTGTGTTTAGGATTTTTACAAATAACCCTTACCACGCCTTTGCGTTTAATTACTTTGCAGTTATCGCATATTTTTTTTACTGATGCTCTTACTTTCATTATAAACTCCGCTATTTATATCTATAGGTAATTCTACCTTTTGTTAAATCGTATGGAGATAATTCCACGGATACTTTATCTCCAACAAGTATTTTAATAAAGTGCATTCTCATTTTACCGGAAATATGTGCAAGAATTTCATGCCCGTTATCAAGTTTGACTTTGAAGTGAGCGTTTGGCAATGTTTCAGTTACCACTCCGTCAACTTTTATAGGTCCTTGTTTAGCCATTTAACAAACAGTAAGTATTTCTGCTTTATTATCCGATATTAAAATCGTATGCTCAAAATGAGCAGAAGGTGAACCATCCCTCGTCAGTACCGTCCAGCCGTCTTCAGCTGTATATACGCGGTAGTCACCTGCATTAACCATTGGCTCAATCGCCAATGTCATTCCATTCTTTAACTTAGCTCCGGTGCCTTTTTTTCCGAAGTTCGGTATGGATGGATCTTCATGCAAATATTTTCCTACTCCATGTCCGCATAAATCACGGACTATTGAAAAACCATTTGCCTCTACATAAGTTTGAACCGCGTACGATATATCATAAACGTGGTTGCCAGCTTGCGCTTCTTCAATACCTTTATGGAGTGATTTTTCGGTCACATCTATCAGTTTCTTCTTTTCCTCTGTCAGCTCTCCGACAGCAACAGAAAGTGCTGCATCTCCATAATAGCCGTTTTTATATACACCGACATCAAGAGAAACTATATCACCATTTTTAAGAACTCTGGGTCCTGGTATTCCATGAACAACTTCCTCATTCACAGACGAACAGATGGAAGCCGGGTAATCAATCGATGAACCACCCTGGGAATAACCTTTAAAGGCGGCTTTTGCATTGTTACTTAGAATATAATCTTCAGCTATCTGATCTAATTCTTTAGTTGTAACACCAACTCTTACATTAGCTTTCATAAGTTGCAAAGTCTCTGCAACTATTTTACAACTCTCTCTTATATAATCTATTTCTTTCTTTGTCTTTATATAAATCACTAATATCTTCGGCTTTTTAACTTACCGGTTTTCATAAAGCCGTCGTAATGTCTCATCAATAAGTGGGATTCAATCTGCTGCAATGTATCCAGAGCAACACCCACAATAATTAACAAACTTGTACCGCCGAAAAACTGTGAAAACTGTCCCGACACACCCCAGGCTGATACGAATGCCGGTAATATTGCAACAATTGCCAGGAAAAATGATCCCGGAAGAGTAATTTTGGTTAAAATATTATCTATAAAATCCGACGTTTGTTTGCCGGGTCTGATTCCCGGAATAAATCCGCCCTGCTTTTTCATATTATCTGCAACGTCTTTCGGATTGAAAGCTATTGCCGTATAAAAGTAGGTAAAGAAAATAATCATCAGAGCATAGACAACTGAATAAACCGGAGATGTATAATGAAAATATCCTGAAATTGTCTGCAGAAATTCATTATCCGGGAAAAATGAGAGCACAGTATTCGGAATAAACATAATGGACTGGGCAAAGATTATGGGCATTACGCCTGCTGTATTGACCCTCAGAGGAATATACTGAGTAACACCGCCGTACACCTTCCTGCCAACCACTCTTTTAGCATACTGCACTGGAATCCGTCTTGTTCCCTGTGTAACCAACACTACACCGGCAATGATTAAAGCCATAAATACAAGGATAACAACTTCAATTACGATATTTCTCTGGCCTGAATTTATCAGCCTGTACTCATCAAGTATAGCAAACGGGAAACGTGCTATAATTCCTATAAAAATTATGAGTGAAATTCCGTTACCGATTCCTTTATCCGTTATCTGTTCTCCAAGCCACATCATAAACACGGTACCTGAAGTCAGAATTACGATCGTACTGAATGTCCAGAGGAAACCTTGAACCGGAACAGGTACAATAGGCATTCCCTGAACATTAATATTAAGCAGCCTGACAGTGACTCCCCAGGCCTGTAATGCTGAAATCAGCACTGTACCATACCTGGTAAGCTGAGTTATTTTTTTTCTGCCTTCTTCACCTTCCTGCTGGAGCTTCTGAAAATAAGGAACCACTGCCCCTAGCAGCTGAAGGATAATTGATGCAGAGATGTAAGGCATAATTCCCAGGGCGAATATTGCGGCATTTCTGAACGCACCTCCGACAAATAAATCGTACAGTCCGAACAGGTTGTCCGAGGTCGCATTTTTCATGCTCTGGGTAACGAGGGCGGCATCCACACCTGGAATAGTGATATGAGCGCCAAGCCTTACTATTGTCAACAGCGCCAGGGTATATATAATTCTCTGGCGAAGTTCATGTATCTTAAAGATATTTCTGAATGTATCTGTGAATTTTGACATTTAAAACCGGATTAAATCTTTTTTATTGAGCCGCCAGCAGCTTCGATTTTTTCCTGGGCGGACTTACTAAAAGCATTAGCCTCAACCTGTAATTTGCCTTTAAGCTCACCTGTACCTAAGATCTTTACAGGCAGATTTTTCTTTTTTACCAGGCCGAATTTTCTTAAGGAATCAGAATTTACAACCTTCTCTTTTGCATCAGCGAGCTTCTGTAAATCCTGAACATTAACTACCTGGTATTCTGTCCTGAAAATATTGGTAAATCCAAATTTAGGAACTCTTCTCTGAAGAGGCATCTGACCACCCTCGAACCAGGCTTTCTTCTTGGCTCCTGACCTTGAAAGCTGACCATTCATACCGCGTGTTGCTGTTTTGCCATGGCCTGAACCAGGACCGCGGCCAACACGTTTTTTATTCTTTTTCGAACCTTCGGCGTATTTTAAATTGCTTAAAAAATCCATTTTAAAAACCTTATTACTCGTTAATTTCTTCTACTTTAACCAGATGTGAAACTTTATTTATCATTCCTCTTATCTGAGGAGTATCGTTGTGAATCTTAACCCAATTCGGTCTTCCCAGCCCTAATGCCTCAATCGTTAATTTCTGAGTTTTAGGTCTGTCAATCACACTTCTGGTTTGAGTTATTCTCAATTTGCTCATCATCAGCCTCATTTAGAACTAAATAAATCTTGAGTTGTAATTCCTCTTTTACGGGCCATTTTCCTGGCGTCTATCAGGCTTAATAATCCATTCAGAGTTGCCTTAACCTGGTTATGAGGATTACTTGAACCAAGGGATTTTGTCAGGATATCCTGAACTCCGGCAGCTTCAAGCACAGCCCTGACACCGCCGCCTGCTATAAGTCCTGTACCCGGTGAAGCAGGTTTAAGAAGAACTCTTCCTGCACCGTATTTACCAATAATTTCGTGGGCAATTGTACCTTTAATAACCGAAACATTCACAAGGCTCTTCTTAGCGTCATCAATTCCTTTTGATATAGCATCGGTAACTTCATTAGCTTTGCCAAGCCCAACTCCTACAGTACCCTTTCCGTTGCCTACAACAACAATTGCATTAAAGCTGAACCTGCGGCCGCCTTTAACTACCTTTGCAACACGATTTATGTGAACGACTTTTTCCTTTAAGCCGTCAATCTCGTTTGACTTTACAGATTTCAAAATTTCTTCTCCGAACTTCTTTATTTACTTACTAATAATACCAGGTTATTTAATTTCCTTGCTGCCGGAAGAGGATTCGAACCTCTACAGACGCCTCCAAAGGGCGTAGTCCTACCATTAGACGATCCGGCAACATTTCTAAAATTTTAATCCTGCTTCTCTGGCGCCTTCTGCAACTGCCTGTACGCGGCCGTGATAACGGTACCCGTTACGATCAAAAACAACCGTATTTATATTCTGCTCAAGTGCTTTTTTTGCAACATAATTACCAATCGTTTTACTACGCTGGACTTTTCCTTTGGCTTTCTTCAGATCATCTGCCAGTTCTTTTGTTAAAGAAGAAGCAGAAATAAGAGTTTTTCCAGTTGTATCGTCTATTATTTGAGCATATATATTATCGAGACTCCGATAGATAGTTAGACGGGGTCTTTCAGGAGTACCGGAAATAACTTTCCTGATTTTAGTCTTTGAACGAACTCTTTTATGCTTATTTCTATTAATCATTTCCTAAATATCTCCAATAAAATTATTTACCAGCAGTTTTACCGGCTTTTCTCACGATTTGTTCATCAGAATATTTAATACCTTTACCTTTATAAGGTTCGGGTTTCCTTATAGATCTTATTTTTGATGCCACCATCCCGACCAGTTGTTTATCAATTCCTGAAATCACAATCTGAGTCTGTGTGGGAACCTGCAGGGTTATCCCTTCCGGAGGTATAAAATAAATGGGATGTGAATAGCCAATATTAAGGAGTAAGTTTTTACCTTTAAGTTCGGCTCTGTATCCAACACCTACAATATCCAGGGTTTTCTGGTATGCCTCAGTAACTCCATGCACCATATTCTGAATTAATGCCCGGCTAAGTCCATGAAGGGCCTTAATCTCTTTAGTATCATTCGGCCGTGTTACAGTTAATTCACTGTCCTTAATTTCAATGCTGATTCTTGAATCAAAGGATCCTTCCAGTTCACCTTTCGGACCTTTAACTTTAACAGAGTTACCTTTGTGATCGATTGTAACTCCTTTAGGAATCATTACAGGTTTTTTACCAATTCTAGACACTTTTCAAACTCCATTCAATAAAATTACCAGATGTAGCAAACTATTTCACCGCCGACAGCTTGAGTTCTTGCATCCTTATCTGTCAGCAGTCCTTTTGGTGTAGAAATAACCGCAACACCTAATCCATTTAAAACTCTGGGTAAATCATTAGAATTTTTATATACACGGAGACCAGGTTTGCTGATTCTTTTTAAACCACTTATTGCAGGGGAACCATTACTGTATTTAAGTTCGACCCTGATTATATCTTGTTTATTATCTTCAACAACTGCATAATCTTTTATGAAATTCTGACTTTTCAGAATTTCTGCAAGACTCTTTTTCATATTAGAAGCAGGGATATCAACCCTGATTTTTCTAGCATTGGATGCATTTCTGATTCTTGTTAAAAAATCTGCTATGGGATCGGTTACTGCCATTATTTCTCCTTTACCAACTTGACTTCTTTAATCCGGGAATTTCACCTCTCAGTGCCATTTCCCTTAATACCAACCTCGAAACTCCGAATTTACGATGATAGCCGCGTGCTCTTCCTGTAAACATGCATCTATTATGAAGCCGCACGGGTGAAGCATTCTTAGGAAGTTTCTGCAGTGCATCATAGTCGCCTTTTTCTTTCAACTCTTTCCTTAATTTCGCATACTTTTCAACCATTCTGCGTCTTTTCTCTTCTCTTGCAATAAGACTTTTACGAGCCATTAATTCTCCTGTTAAGCTGTTTTAATCTCTTTTTTTCTAAATGGAAATCCAAATGACTGGAGCAATTCATACGCTTCATTATCGGACTGGGCAGTAGTAACAATCGTAACATCCATTCCCATTACTTTCCCGATTTTGTCAACATTTATTTCAGGGAAAATAATCTGTTCTTTTATACCTAAGGAATAATTTCCTCTTCCGTCAAAAGATTTATCTGACAAACCTCTGAAGTCCCTTACCCTGGGCAGCGCTATATTTACCAGTCTGTCAAGGAATTCATACATTCTCTCTCTCCTTAACGTAACCATCGCACCAATATTAACACCCTGCCTGAGCTTAAAATTCGATATTGCCTTTCTGGCTTTACGGATGCTTGGTTTCTGTCCGGTTATTGTTTCAAGCTCTTTAACCGCTTCATCCAGAATTTTAGGGTCAGCAACAGCGTCACCAACGCCCATATTAACCACAATTTTATGAAGATGAGGAACCTGCATTACACTCTTGTACCCGAATTTCTTCATCAGATCAGGAACAATATCTTTCTTGTAGGTATCTGCCAGTCTAGTCTTAATTTTAACCTGTGGTGCAGGAGCAGCAGCCTTAGCTTCTTTTCCTTTTTTAGAGGCTTTCGGTTGTTTTGCCTCAGTTTCTTTTTTCGTTTTCTTTTCAGCCATTTCTAATAATTTGCTTTAGGGTGATTATAAAATATTAAACCATTTCTCCGGTAGATCTACTGATACGAGCTCTCTTCTTTTTACCGGTATTCTCGTCAAGGATTACCTGCGAACCAAGTCTGGTCGGTTCGTTTGTTTTAGGATCAAGCAGCATAACATTAGAAGCATGAATCGGAGCTTCTTTTTCAATTATACCTCCCTGAGGACTCTTCTGACTTGGTTTAGTATGCCTTTTCCTCAGATTAATTCCTTCAACAATTACTCTGGTATTCTTAGGAAAAACCTTGAGAACTTTACCAGATTTTCCTTTATCATTACCGGATATAACCATTACATTGTCATTTTTATGAATTTTCATTTTTAATCCAATTCTTATAAAACTTCAGGTGCTAATGAAACAATTTTCATAAATTGTTTTTCTCTTAATTCTCTTGCAACAGGACCAAAAATACGGGTACCTTTCGGCTCATTCATATTATTTATTAAGACCGCAGCATTTTCATCAAATCTGATATAAGAACCGTCTTTCCTTCTTACTTCCTTCTTGGTTCTTACAATTACAGCACGGGAAACTTCACCTTTTTTTACTGTCCCATTTGGGATAGCAGTTTTTACCGCAACAACAATCAGGTCGCCCACACTGGCATATTTCCTTCCGCTGCCGCCAAGTACACGGATGCATCTGACTTTTTTCGCGCCGGAGTTATCGGCAACCACAAGATTTGTTTCTTCCTGTATCATTTTCTCCTGTTCCTTTACTTGGCTTTTTCAACAATTTCTACTAAACGCCATCTTTTCTTTGAACTTAAAGGGCGTGATTCCATTATTTTAACTTTATCACCAATATTGCATTCACTTTTTTCATCGTGAGCCATAAGGTTCGTCGTTTTCTTATAATATTTATTATAAAGAGGATGAGGAACTCTTCTTTCAATTGCTACAGTAATAGTTTTCTGCATTTTATTACTTACAACAATCCCTATCCTGGTTTTTCTTAAAGAACGCTGTTCCATTTACGCCTCGACTCCTTCTTTTTTCTCAGACCCGGCTTCAGCAATTTCTCTTTCTTTGAGAACAGTTTTCAATTTGGCAATATCTTTTTTTGCAAGACCAAGTTTAGCCGTATTTGTTAATTGTTTTAACTGATGAGCAAATCTTAAGTCGACTATATTTCTTTCTTCTTCTTCAATTCTCTTTTTAAGCTCTTCAGTTTTCATTTCTCTGATTTCATGGATTTTCATTTACTTACCTCGTTAACTTAAATCTGGTCTGGAAACCACTTTAGTTTTAATCGGCAGCTTATAAGAACAAAGTTTTAATGCTTCTTCTGCCAGTTCTTTAGATACGCCCGACACCTCAAACAATACTCTTCCCGGTTTTACAACAGCAACCCAGAATTCAGGGGCACCTTTTCCTTTTCCCATTCTTGTTTCAAGCGGTTTCTTTGAAACGGGTTTATCGGGAAATATTCTAATCCAAACTTTACCATCACGCTTCATTTTTCTGGAGAGGGCAACACGGCAGGCTTCGATCTGCCTGCTGGTAATCCAGTGAGGCTCTAAAGCTTTCAGGCCGTAATCACCGAATGAAACACGGCTTCCTTTATAAGCCTTACCAGCCATTCTTCCGCGCTGCGCTTTTCTGTACTTCACTCTTTTGGGCATTAACATAATTAAAAACTCCGGATATCTTTTTTATTCAGTAACTCTTTTACCAAGGATTTCTCCCCGGCAAATCCAAACTTTAATTCCGATTGAACCATAAATAGTTTCAGCTCTTCCATTTGCGTAATCGATATCAGCTCTAAGTGTGTGCAATGGGATCCTGCCTTCCTTATACTGTTCTGTTCTTGCCATTTCAGCACCACCTAAACGGCCCGCACACATAATCCTGATGCCTTCGGCACCCATTCTCATGGCTGCAGTAATAGACATTTTCATGGCTCTTCTGAAGGATACTCTTCCCTTCAGCTGGTTTGCAATGTTTTCAGCGACCAGGAATGCATCCAGCTCAGGTCTTTTAATTTCAGAAATCTGAACCTTAACTTCTTTATCAGTTACCTGTTTCAGTTCCTGTTCGAGCTGAGTAATTTCCTTACCGCTTTTTCCAATCACAACCCCGGGACGTGAAGTATGTATTGTAAGAATAATATTTTTGGAGGTTCTGTCGATAACAATACGTGAAATACCTGCTTTCTTCAAGCGGTTTCTAATGTATGCTCTCAGTTTTTCGTCTTCTTTAAGCTTGGGAGCGTAACTTTTATTTTCATACCAATTAGAGTCCCATCCTCTGATGATTCCAACTCTTAACCCGATAGGGTTTGTTTTCTGTCCCAAAAATTAACCTCCTAAAATTATCCTTTAGTTGAAACTACTATTGTTAAATGACAGGATCTTTTTCGTATCCTGTAAGCTCTGCCCATAGGAGCAGGTGAGATCCTCTTCAATGTCGGTCCCTGGTCAACAAAAGCTTCTTTTACAAAAAGATCAGCAGGATCAATCCTGGTTGAATCATCCCGGTTCATTATATTAGATACAGCCGATCTCAATGTTTTCTCCGCATCTTTTGAAGCATGCTTAGAAGAAAAATGAAGAACTTCGAGGGCTCTTTCGACCGAAACTCCGCGGATCAGGTCGATAATCAGTCTCATTTTCCTGGGTGATGAACCAATATATCTGTTTATTGCTTTTGCTTCCATTCCTTAAAATCCTTGTAATGTTTACTTTGCCTTTGAAGCTTTTTCTGCTTTTGTTCCGGGATGACCTCTGAAAATACGTGTCGGTGAAAATTCACCTAATTTATGGCCAACCATATTCTCCGTTATATACACCGGGATCATTTTATTACCATTATGCACAGCTATTGTATGACCTACAAAATCAGGTATAATGGTTGATGAACGCGACCATGTTTTAATTATTTTCTTTTGATTTGTCTCGTTCAGCTTGTCTATTTTAGAAGCCAGTTTGATATCAACATACGGGCCTTTTTTTACTGATCTTGGCATAGAGCTCTCTACTTATTACGTCTTTTAATAATTAACTTATTTGATTCTTTTTTATGTTTCCTGGTTTTCAGACCTTTAGCTTTTTGTCCCCATGGTGAAACAGGGTGACCGCCTCCGGAAGTTTTACCTTCACCGCCACCCATAGGGTGATCTACCGGGTTCATTGCTACACCTCTTACATAGGGTCTTTTCCCAAGCCATCTCGTTCTGCCGGCTTTTCCCAGGTCAATATTTTCCTGTTCAGCATTCCCAACAGATCCATATGTTGCCATACATTCCAGCCTGATCATCCTGACTTCGCCGGAAGGCATTTTAAGCTGAGCATAATCACCTTCTTTTGCCAGAAGCTGGATAGAGGAACCTGCACTTCTTCCAATCTGCCCGCCTTTACCTGGTTTTATCTCAACGTTATGCACAAAACTTCCAAGGGGCATCTCTTTCAGAGATAATGAATTTCCGACAGATATTTCACTTCCGGGACCGGAGGAAACCGAATCACCAACCTTCAATCCTTCCGGAGCCAGAATATATCTTTTTTCACCGTCTGCATAGTGTAAAAGTGCAATCCTGGATGTTCTGTTTGGATCATACTCAATAGAGAAAACTTTCGCGGGAATACTTTGTTTATCTCTTTTGAAGTCGATTATCCTGTACCTTCTCTTATGACCTCCGCCGATATGCCTTGCAGTTACCCTTCCCTTATTATTCCTTCCGCCGCTTTTCCTCAAAGCGGTAGTAAGAGATTTTTCCGGGGTAGATCTCGTTATCTCATCAAAAGAGGATTTTGAACTGAATCTCGATCCTGGAGTTACGGGTTTTAATTTTTTAATAGCCATTTATAAAATCCTTATTCTCTCTAAACTTGCTCAAACAATTCTATTGTTTCGCCTTCTTTAAGCATTACAATTGCTTTTTTGAATTTTGCGGTTTTTCCTGTAAACCTGCCGCTTTTCCTAAACTGAGTTTTAGTTTTACCATTATGATTCATCGTTCTAACTTCGGTAACATGAACATTGAATTTCTGTTCAATCGCTTTAGCAATCTCAACTTTATTAGATTTTGGGTTAACAATGAATCCATACTTTCCAGGCTGATCAGCAGAAATATTTGTCATCTTTTCAGTTATCAGAGGACGAATTAAAACATTATGCATCGGCTTCTACCTTTCCACTATTACTGAAGGTTTTTTCAATTACATTAACAGCACTTTCCTGCAGTACTAAAATCTGGTTATTCAGAATATCATAAGTTGATGCTTTATCGGCTTCAAGGACTTTGACTTTGGGAATATTTCTTCCTGCTTTATAAACACTTGTTTGATTTCCGTTCGTCAGCAGCAGTATTTTTTTTCCATCTGCGTTTAACGATTGAAGTATCCGTATAAAATCCTTTGTTTTAGGAGTATCGAAGTTGAAATCCTCAACAATCACTAACTGTTCGTCTTTAACTTTTGAACTTAAAGCAGACGTCCTTGCGAGCCTTTTGACTTTCTTTGGTAAATCCTCGCGGTAATCTCTTGGTTTCGGGCCAAAAATAGTGCCGCCGCCTACCCACAAAGGAGAACGGGTTGTACCAGCACGGGCACCGCCTCTTCCCTTTTGTTTCCATGGTTTTTTACCGCCGCCTCTTACTTCGCCTCTTTCTTTAGCCTTATGAGTTCCCTGTCTCTGGTTCGCGAGATAAGATTTCACAGACAAATACATTGCATTACTGTTTGGTTCTATTCCGAAAATTTCATCAGACAAATCAATCTGTCTGCCAGTTGAAGAACCATCTGTTTTTAATACATCAATTTTCATTTTTATACCAAAATTACTTCTGTTTTTTCAGCCTGCCTGTACAGTTAAGGCTTAATAAGTTCGACATATGAATTAATCGCTCCGGGAACAGCACCTTTTATCAAAATCAGATTTTGTTCCGGAATTATTTTAACTACTCTCAGATTTGATGTAGTCACATTTTCGTATCCTTTTCTCCCGGCCATTCTCTGACCCTTAAAAACTCTTGAAGGATATGAACTTGCGCCAATAGAACCGGGAGCCCTTAATCTATCGCTCTGTCCGTGGGTAGTACCTCCTACACCTCCGAAACCATGACGTTTCATAACTCCCTGAAATCCTTTACCGATGCTCCTGCCTCTAACCTTTATTTTTTCACCTTCAACAAATAAGTCAACTTTCACCTCATCACCAATCTTGTAATCGGATATTGATGAAAATTTAAACTCTTTCAGGACGGCATTCGGAGTTAGATTATTCTTTTTATACTGTCCTGTAACTGGTTTAGAAATATTCTTTTCTTTTCTCTGCCCAAATCCGAGCTGCAGGGCTTCATAACCGTCTTTATCTTTAGTACGGATAGAAACTATCTTACAAGGCCCAGCTTGAATAACAGTAACAGGGATCAGATCTCCCTGTGCGTCAAACACGCTCGACATACCTATTTTCTTTCCTATAATTCCGGACATCTTAACTCCAAAAAATCATTAAAGCTTAATCTCGATATCCACTCCAGCGGGGATATCAAGCTTACTAAGTGAATCAACCGTTTTATTATTTGAATTATGGATATCTATAATCCTTTTATGTGCGCGTGTTTCAAACTGTTCACGAGATTTTTTATCAACGTGAGGAGATCTTAAAACAGTATAGACCGTTCTTTTAGTCGGTAAAGGAATTGGTCCTGATACCACCGCACCTGTACTTCTAACCGTCTTAATAATCTTTTCAGTCGATTTATCGATCAGGATATGATCGTATGATTTCAATTTAATTCTTATCTTCTGACCAGGCACTTTTAATAATCTCCTTTGTTTTCAACACACAAAAAGGGAGTCCAAGAACTCCCTTTAAGGCGAATCTTATTTTTTTATTCTATAATCTTAGTTACAACTCCTGAGCCGACTGTTCTGCCGCCTTCACGGATTGCGAACCTTAAACCTTCTTCCATTGCAATTTCAGAAATCAGGTCAACCGATAACATAACTCTGTCACCCGGCATAATCATTTCCGTTCCTTCAGGCAAAGTAGCAACTCCTGTAACATCAGTAGTTCTGAAATAGAACTGAGGTCTGTAGCCGTTAAAGAACGGTGTATGACGGCCGCCTTCATCCTTTGAAAGGATGTAAACTTCACCCTGGAATTTTTTATGAGGAGTTATGGAACCAGTTTTAGCAAGAACCATTCCTCTTTCAATTTCGTTTTTATCAACACCTCTTAATAGAATACCAGCATTGTCACCAGCCATAGCAGCATCAAGTTCTTTTCTGAACATTTCGATACCTGTAACAACTGTTTTCTTGTGAACACCTAATCCAATAAGTTCAACTTCTTCCTGGATTTTAACCTGTCCTCGTTCTACTCTTCCGGTAGCAACTGTACCACGGCCAGTAATCGAAAATACATCTTCCACAGGCATTAAGAACGGTTTATCCGAATCTCTTGGCGGTAATGGAATATATTCATCCACTGCCTTCATAAGTTCCCATATACACTCAAGTCTTGGGTCATCAATAGGGGCATCACTTGAAGCAGCTTCCAAAGCTCTTAAGGCAGAACCACGTATGATTGGTGTTTCATCGCCTGGAAATTCATACGAATTAAGGAGATCTCTAAGCTCAACTTCAACAAGCTCAAGCAATTCCTCATCATCCACCATATCAACTTTATTCATAAACACAACTATTTTTGGAACACCAACCTGGCGCGCTAAAAGTATATGCTCCCTAGTTTGCGGCATAGGCCCATCGGTAGCAGCAACAACGAGGATTGCACCATCCATCTGTGCAGCACCGGTAATCATGTTCTTTACATAATCTGCGTGACCGGGACAGTCAACGTGCGCATAGTGCCTTTTTTCCGTCGAGTATTCAACGTGAGCAGTAGCAATGGTGATTCCTCTTTCTCTCTCTTCAGGAGCGTTATCAATACTATCAAATGTTCTGATTTGTGACAAGCCCTTTTTTGCAAGAGCCATTGTGATGGCAGCCGTTAATGTAGTTTTACCATGATCTACGTGACCGATTGTCCCTATATTAACGTGAGGTTTACTCCTATCAAATTTTTCTTTTGCCATCTAATTATCTCCTTTAATTTTTTTTCTTTTATTAAAAATTGTCAAACAGTTAATGATTTTTTTCCTAGTGTTTTTTCAGCTATCTCATCAGCAATAGATTTAGGAACTTCGAGGTAATGAGAAAACTGCATTGTATAAATTGCGCGTCCCTGTGTCATGGACCTTAACACAGTTGCATAGCCGAACATTTCGGAAAGAGGTACCGTAGATTTAATCACCTGGGCATCTTTCCTGGCTGAGAACCCTTCTATCTTACCGCGGCGGGAATTAAGATCTCCCATCACGTCTCCGAGATATTCTTCAGGGGTTACAACCTCAACGTTCATAATGGGTTCCAGCAGTACCGGTTTAGCCTTTTTAGCGCCTGCTTTGAAGGCAATCGATCCCGCAACCTTGAATGAAAGCTCATCAGAATCAACATCATGGTAAGAACCATCATAGAGCTTTGCTTTAACATCCACTACCGGGAACCCGGCAACAACGCCATTTCTCATGGCTTCCTGTATTCCGGCTGAAACAGCAGGGATATATTCTTTCGGAACCGTTCCTCCCACGATTCCATTCGTAAACTCATATCCTTTGCCCGGTTCATTAGGTCCAAGTTCTATCCATACGTGACCATATTTTCCTCTACCGCCGGACTGTTTGATAAACTTTCCTTCAGCATTAACTGTTTGGGTAATCGATTCTCTGTATGCTACCTGGGGCTTTCCAATATTAGCTTCGACTTTAAATTCTCTTCTCATCCTGTCTACCAGGATCTCAAGATGAAGCTCGCCCATTCCGCTGATGAGTGTCTGTCCGGTTTCTTCATCAACCTTAACCCTGAATGTCGGATCCTCGTCAGATAATTTAACAAGAGATTCCGAGAGTTTATCCTGATCTGCTTTTGTTTTAGGTTCAATAGCTATCTGGATAACAGGTTCCGGAAACACAATCTTTTCCAGAACTACCGGATCCTCTTCAGCGCAGAGAGTATCACCTGTTTTTGTAAATTTCAAACCTACGGCTGCCGCAATATCTCCTGCACGAACTTCATCAATTTCTTCACGATGATTAGCATGCATCTGCAGCAGACGGCTTATTCTTTCTTTCTTGCCGCTGACAGCATTATATATATATGAACCTGCTTTTAAGGTACCCGAATATACTCTGAAAAACGTAAGTTTACCCACGTACGGATCGTTCATAATTTTGAATGCCAGCGAAGTGAATTTCTCATTCTCATCAATCTTTCTTTTAACTATATCCTTTATGCCGATATGATGAGCCTCAATCTCTTTAAAGTCTATAGGAGAAGGAAGAAAATCAACAATTGAATCAAGGAGTTTCTGAACACCCTTATTCTTAAATGCTGATCCGCAAAGTACCGGAATAATCTTTAACTCAATTGTAGCTTTTCTTAAAACATTCTTAACTTCATCTTCAGTAATTTCTTTTCCTTCAAGATATTTCTCGAGAAGTGTATCGTCCACATCAGAGACAGCTTCAAGCATCTCTGTTCTGTATTTATTTGCAATCTCCAGCAAATCGTGAGGGATCTCTATTTCATCAAACGTTGCACCAAAAGTTTCTTCATGGTACATCCTTGCCTTAAAGGAGATCAGATCAATAACTCCTGAAAACAAATCGCCTTCGCCGATAGGAAGATTGATCGGGATAGCATTTGCCGCCAGCCTGTCTTTCATCATTTGAATTGCATTAAAGAAATCAGCGCCGGTTCTGTCCATTTTATTTATAAAAGCTATCCTCGGTACTTTATATTTATCGGCTTGTCTCCACACCGTTTCTGACTGTGGTTCTACGCCGCCCACAGCACAGAAAAGTGCAACAGCACCGTCCAGAACCCTTAAAGATCTTTCAACCTCAACTGTAAAATCAACGTGGCCAGGAGTATCGATAATATTTATCTGGTGATCACGCCAGAAGCAGGTTGTTGCAGCACTTGTAATTGTAATACCGCGTTCCTTTTCCTGTTCCATCCAGTCCATCGTAGCAGCACCGTCATGTACTTCACCAAGTCTATGCAGACGTCCGGTATAAAATAATATACGCTCGGTAGTTGTTGTCTTACCAGCGTCAATATGCGCCATAATGCCTATATTTCTGACCTTCTCTATCAAATGTGTACTCGACATTTATTACCTAATCTGTTTCTATTTATAGTTATCAGTTCTCAATTAATTATTACCATTTAAAGTGAGCAAAAGCTTTGTTTGCTTCTGCCATTTTATGAGTATCTTCTTTTTTCTTAACTGCAGATCCTTCATTATTTGAAGCAGCAATAAGTTCAGCAGCTAATCTGCCAGACATAGATTTTTCGTTCCTTGCCCTTGCATAAGTTTTTAACCATCTCATTGCCAGAGCAGACCTTCTTTCAGGTCTTACCTCTGTAGGCACCTGGTAGGTTGCTCCACCAACCCTGCGGCTTCTTACTTCAATAAGAGGCTGTGTATTATTGATTGCTTTTTTGAAAATTTCCAGTCCGGGTTTTTTCGTCCTGTCTTCAATTATTTCAAAAGCATCATAGACTACATCTCTTGCCTTCGATTTTTTCCCATCAAACATCAGGGAGTTAATGAACCTAGCCACAAGTACATCATTAAACTTGGGGTCTGGTTTCACGAATCTTTTTTGTGCTCTTTTCTTTCTCATAAATTATTTTGCTTTTGGTTTTTTAGCGCCGTATTTGGATCTGCTTTTTTTCCGGTCTTCAACACCGCTTGTATCAAGCGTTCCACGGATTATATGATATCTTACTCCAGGCAGATCTTTAACTCTTCCGCCCCTGATAAGTACTATAGAATGTTCCTGCAGATTGTGCCCTTCACCGGGTATATATGCGGTAACTTCCATACTGTTAGTCAGCCTTACTCTTGCTACTTTTCTTAACGCCGAGTTCGGCTTCTTAGGAGTGGTAGTATAAACTCTTGTACAGACTCCTCTTTTCTGAGGACATGCCTCAAGTGCCGGAGCCTTATTTTTAGCTAAAATCTGAGTTCTACCTTTTCTTACTAACTGATTTATAGTGGGCACAAAATTCTCCTAAATCTTATCAATCTTAAAAAATTTCAGACTTCAAATATAGTTGTTATGCTAAAATTAGTCAAGAAAAACCGTTGAAATAGTTATTCTTTTTACATTTCCGGGGATAAAAAAATCCGGCTCCTTTTTTAAGTGAGCCGGATTTCAATTCAGCTCTGTCAGACGCTATGCCTGAACCTCTTTCTCTTCTTCCGCAGGGGCAGCCTCTTCAGCTTCCAGGGCTGATTCCTGCGATTTAAGAATAACGTTGGTGTATTTCTTTAATCCTGTTCCGGCCGGGATGAGATGTCCCATCACAACGTTTTCTTTCAGCCCTAACAGGTGGTCTACTTTAGCTTCGGTAGCAGCATTGGCCAGGACTTTTGTTGTCTCCTGGAATGAAGCTGCGGAGATGAAGCTTTCAGTAGAGAGAGCAGCCTGGGTAATGCCTAAAAGCACGTGTTCAAAAGTTGCCGGTTCGGCATCTCTCGAAACAATCGGTTTTTTGCTTTTCTTCTTGAGATCAGCATTTATTTCCCTGATTTTGGCTTTTGGTATAAGCTGTCCGTCTTTATACCTCGAATCTCCTTTATCCTCAACAAATGCCATTGAAGATACTTTATTATTCTCTTCGATGAATTCATTCCGGTCAACGATATCCTCTTCAAGGAACCTGGTATCGCCGGGTGAAACGATCTTGATCTTCTGAAGCATCTGTCTAACGATTACTTCAATGTGCTTATCGTTTATTTTTACACCCTGGAGACGATAAACGTCCTGAATCTCATTTACAAGGTATTCCTGAACGGCACTGGTACCTTTGATTTTGAGAATATCATGAGGATTAATCGGCCCGTCTGTGATTTTTTCACCGGCCGGGATTTCGTCATTTTCCTGAACCAGGATGTGTTTTCCTAACGGTACATTATATTTCTTCTCGTCAGATCCATCAGGTGCTGTTACAATAATTTCACGTGAACCTTTTTTCCTTGCACCAAATTTAACCATTCCTTCGATTTCAGAAACAATTGCAGGTTCCTGGGGACTTCTTGCCTCGAACAGCTCGGTCACTCTTGGAAGACCACCGGTAATATCACGGCTCTTGGTCTGCTGTTTGGAAATTTTCGCCAGGATTGTACCTGCCGGTACGGTTTCGCCTTCTTCGACCGATAAATAAGATCTGGTTGGAAGGTTGAAAGATTTCTTTACACCGTCTTCTGTTTCAACTGCTATACTCGGAGTTAGGTTTTTATCCTTAGATTCTATTACCACCTTCTGCACGTGTCCGGTCTGCTCATCTGTTACCTGCTGGAGTGTAATACCATCAATAAGATCAACAAACCTTACGAGTCCGGGCATATCAGTCAGAATTACCGCATTATACGGGTCGTGATTATACAGCGGCTGACGCTTTTTAACCTTAGTTCCGTCATTAATGATAAGTTCAGCACCGTACGGTACATCATATTTTTTAAGCTGACGGTTATTTTCATCGTATATTCCAATAACACCGCGCCTTCCTGTTACAACTTTTATCGTTCCATAGAAATCTGATTTTTCTACGAAAGTAATACGCTCAAACCTAACTGTACCTTCAATATTAGTTTCAACCTGCGACTGGCTTGCAATTCTTGAGGAGGTTCCGCCAAGGTGGAAAGTTCTCAATGTAAGCTGAGTACCAGGTTCGCCAATTGACTGAGCTGCTACAATACCAACTGCCTCTCCAATCTCTACCAGTTTGCCGTTAGTCAGGTTCCTTCCGTAACATTTAGCACAAACTCCGCGTTTGGATTCGCAGGTCAATACTGTTCTGATATAAACAGAATCAATATTCGAATCTTCTATCTTTTCCGCGATATCTTCTGTTATGAGCTCACCAGCCGGAATAATCATTTCATCTGTACGGGGATCATAAACATCTTCCTGAGCAACACGGCCCGTGATTCTCTCACCGAGAGGCTCTCTCTCCTGTTCAACATCTTTTAATGCTGTAATTTCAATTCCGAGGATTGTCCCGCAGTCGATTTCCCGGATAATAACATCCTGGGAAACGTCAACAAGTCTCCTTGTTAGATAACCGGCATCAGCTGTTTTCAGAGCTGTATCAGCAAGACCTTTTCTCGCACCGTGAGTAGATATAAAGTACTCAAGTACCGACAAACCTTCTTTAAAGTTTGCAACGATCGGATTCTCAATAATTTCACCTGCCTGACCGGAAAGTGTTTTCTGAGGTTTCATCATCAGACCCCTCATTCCGGCAAGCTGTTTAACCTGATCCTGAGATCCTCTTGCACCTGAGTCGACCATCATATGCAGTGAGTTAAAACCGCTGTTATTGGCTTTCAGTTTTTCCATAAGCGCGCGGGCAACATCATTTGTAGTGTGTGTCCACACGTCAATAATTTTGTTATAACGCTCGGCGTCGGTAATTACACCCTGTTCATGCTCATTAAGTATTGCTTCAACTTTTTTGTTTGCCTTACCAATGAGTTCCACCTTTTCATCAGGTATGATCATATCGCCATAGCTTACTGACAATCCGCCTGCAGTAGCATACCTGAACCCGGTATCTTTCAGATCATCAAGGAACTTAGCAGTAACTTTATTTCCCAGCTTAAGGAACATCTGACCGATAAATCCGCCGAATGTTTTCTTTATAAGAAGCTGGTTGAAGTATCCCATCTCTTTGGGAACTATCTGATTGAAAATTACTCTTCCCGTAGTCGTCTCAACAAACTCACCATCAATTTTTACTTTAATCTTGGCATGCAGACCAATTACTTTCGAATTATACGCGATAATTACTTCATCGCTGGTACCGAAGACCATACCTTCGCCTTTTTCACCTTCACGGTATTTGGTAAGGTAATAGCAGCCGAGTACTATATCCTGTGTAGGAACGACTATTGGACTGCCGTTTTGCGGTGAAAGTATATTATGACTGCTTAACATCAAAAGAGCAGCCTCAAGCTGAGCTTCGTATGATAAGGGAACGTGAACCGCCATCTGGTCGCCGTCAAAGTCGGCATTAAAAGCAGTACATACCATCGGGTGAAGCTGAATAGCTCTTCCGTCAATTAGTGTGGGCTGAAATGCCTGAATACCAAGCCTGTGGAGTGTTGGAGCACGGTTCAATAATATAGGGTGGCCTTCAATAATCTTTGCAAGAATATCCCAGATAATCGGATCTTTTCTGTCAACTACTTTCCTTGCGCTCTTTACAGTTTTATTATGCCCTCTCTCAATGAGTTTTCTTATTATAAAAGGCTTGAAAAGTTCAACAGCCATATCTTTCGGAAGTCCGCACTGATGGAGCTTGAGTTCGGGACCAACGACGATTACAGAACGGCCTGAATAATCAACTCTTTTTCCAAGGAGATTCTGACGGAATCGGCCCTGTTTTCCTTTCAGCATATCGCTGAGAGATTTGAGAGGCCTGTTATTATCACTCCGTACAGCGCTCCCGCGTCTGGAATTGTCAAAGAGTGCGTCAACAGCTTCCTGGAGCATTCTTTTTTCATTACGAAGTATAACTTCGGGAGCTTTAATATCGATTAATCTTTTTAACCTGTTATTTCTTATTATAACTCTTCTATATAGATCATTCAGATCTGAAGTTGCGAATCTTCCTCCTTCCAGTGGAACCAGAGGTCGAAGTTCCGGAGGAATAACCGGGATATAACTCAGAACCATCCATTCCGGTTTATTAGGCACCTTGTTTTCCTCTTCTTTAAAGGATTCGAGTACTCTCAGTCTTTTCAGAATGTCTGATTTTTTCTGCTGCGAAGTTTCTTCCTTCAGCTGTGCTCTTAATTCTTTGGATAATGTTTCAACGTTAGTTTGTTTCAACATTTCCTTAACAGCTTCACCGCCTATTTTAGCCACAAATTTTTTCGGATCGTCATCATCGAGCTTTTCATTTCCTGCCGGAAGCGAATTTAATACCTCGAAGTACTGATCTTCTGAAATCAGGTCTTTTTTACTAAGACCAGTAGGGCCGGGATTAATAACCACATAAGATTCATAATATATTATTTTTTCAAGCTCTTTAAGACTTATACCAAGGATATTGCCTATCTTGGAAGGCTGCGCTCTGAAAAACCAGATATGGACTACAGGAACAGCAAGAGCAAGGTGTCCCATCCTCTCACGGCGGACACTCTTCTGGGTCACTTCCACACCGCATCTGTCGCAGATGATTCCTTTGTACCTTATTCTCTTATATTTACCGCAGAAGCACTCCCAGTCACGGGTAGGTCCGAATATTTTTTCACAGAAGAGACCATCCTTTTCAGGGCGAAAAGAACGATAATTAATCGTTTCCGGTTTAGTAACTTCACCATAAGATCTTGTTAGTATATCATCGGGACTGGCAAGACTAATTGTGATACTATTTATATCACGCATTGCATTTTCTTGAATTCTAAAAGCCATTTTTTATCTCCTAATTTCTAAGTGAAAAATTGTTCTTATGGTGTTAATTAATTTTTATTTCAAGGCTTAGTCCCTGAAGCTCCTTAATCAACACATTGAACGATTCAGGAATATTCGGTTCCTGTAAGTTTTCACCTTTCACTATTGCTTCATATACTTTTGCCCTACCGGCAACATCATCACTTTTTACTGTCAGAATTTCCTGGAGAATATGAGCCGCACCATAACCTTCAAGCGCCCAAACCTCCATTTCTCCGAACCTCTGGCCACCGAACTGGGCTTTGCCGCCGAGAGGCTGCTGTGTAATTAACGAATATGGTCCAATAGACCTTGCGTGTATCTTATCATCTACCAGGTGGCTTAGTTTCAGTATATAGATATAACCGCAGGTAACCTTCTGATGGAATTTCTCTCCTGATCTTCCATCATAGAGAGTTGTTTTACTTCCTTTTTCGAGTCCTGCTTTTTCCAGCCACGAATCAACATCTTCTATCTTAGCACCATCAAAGATCGGTGTTGCAAATTTGACTCCCAGCACCTTACCGGCCCAGCCCAGTGCAGTCTCATAGAGCTGTCCCAGGTTCATTCTTGAAGGTACGCCCAGGGGATTCAGAATTATATCAACAGAAGTTCCGTCAGGCAGAAAAGGCATATCCTCTGCAGGAACTATTTTTGCAACTACACCCTTATTTCCGTGTCGTCCTGCCATTTTATCACCCACAGAAAGTTTACGTTTCTTAGCAACATAAACCTTCGCTAGCTGAACTATTCCGGGAGGAAGTTCATCACCGCTGGTAATTTTTATTTTTTCTCTCTTAAATTCTTCCTCAAGTTCCGCAAGAACATCAAAATAGTTTTTATAAACTGTGTTGACATGGGAATTATGTTTTTTCGATTCAAACCAGTCGAGCGTATAATCGAGCTTGGTGATATCTTCCATGGAAGAGAAAGTTGAATCTTTAATGGCGGTTCCGCTTCTTAGCACAACACTTCCATCAAGATCGCGGATTCCAGTGGTAGTATTGCCGTCGGTAAGCCGGGTTAATTTATCAACCAGTTTATTATAATGCTCGGTAACTTTATTTTTGTGTTCCTGTTCCAGGTTATCCAGAAGTTTCTTCTCAGACTTCTTTGATTCCGTATCTCTTCTTTTTCTACTGAATAGCCTTGTTTTTATCACTGTTCCCTTTAAACCAGGAGGCGCTTTCAAAGAGGCATCTTTAACATCTCCCGCCTTATCTCCAAAAATCGCCCTTAACAGCTTTTCTTCAGGTGTCGGATCAGTTTCTCCTTTAGGAGTAATTTTTCCTATCAGGATATCACCTTCCTTAACTTCCGCACCTTCTCTAATTATACCATTTTCGTCAAGGTTTTTAACTGCTTCTTCACTTACGTTCGGAATTTCACGGGTTAACTCTTCTTCACCGCGTTTTGTTTCCCTGACCTGGAGTTCAAATTCCTCGATATGAATTGAGGTGTATATATCTTCACTTACAACTCTTTCGCTGATTATTATAGCATCCTCAAAATTGTATCCGCGCCAGGGCATAAATGCTACAAGAACGTTTCTTCCCAGGGCAAGCTCACCCTGATCTGTGGAAGTACCATCTGCAAGTACGTCGCCTTTGGATATCTTCTGTCCCTGTTTAACAATAGGACGCTGATTTACGCTTGTTTCCTGGTTGGTTCCATGAAACTTTGTAAGATTATAAGTAACGCTTTTCTTATCAATAAAAGTAGTTAAGGCTTCGATACTATGAGGATTTATATCGTAGTTAACTGTTATCCTGGTAGCGTCAACATACTCAACTGTACCGTTTTCCTCAGCAATAATAACAGCTTTAGAATCAGTAGCAACCTTCTTTTCCATTCCCGTACCTACCAGAGGAGCCTCGGGACGTAACAAAGGAACAGCCTGACGCTGCATGTTCGAGCCCATAAGCGCCCTGTTTGCATCATCATGCTCAAGAAAAGGAATTAAAGCTGCCGCCGCAGAAACTATTTGTGCAGGAGCAACGTCCATATATTGAATATTTTCAGGAGTTACAATTGGGAACTCACCTTTTAGTCTCGACTTAACTCTCTCGTTCAGGAATTTTCCCTGCTCTGAGATCGGAGCGTTAGCCTGGGCTATGGTAAAGTGATCTTCCTGTTCAGCAGTAAGGTATTCAACTTCATTTGTAACCTTACCCTTTATCACTTTACGGTACGGTGTTTCAAGGAAACCATACCGGTTAACCCTTGCAAATATTGTTAGAGAAGAAATCAGTCCGATGTTCGGACCTTCGGGTGTTTCAATCGGGCAAAGACGTCCGTAATGGGTATAATGTACATCCCTGACTTCAAATCCGGCCCTTTCTCTTGTCAGACCGCCAGGACCAAGAGCCGACATCCTTCTCTTGTGGGTCATCTCAGCAAGAGGGTTAGTTTGATCCATGAACTGCGAAAGCTGATTTGTACCAAAAAAAGCATTGATCACACTACTGATTGTTCTGGCATTCACCAGGTCCTGAGGCGTGAAATTCTCGCTATCGCGCATATTCATGCGCTCTTTAATTGTTCTGGCCATACGAGCCATACCGATGTTGAACTGCTGTCCCAGCTGTTCACCCACAGTTCTTATTCTTCTGTTACCCAAATGATCGATATCATCGATGGCCTGTTCGCCATTTCTCAACCTAATGATATATTTCATTATCTCGATAATATCTTCAACGGTAAGAATTGTGGTTGTTTCCGGTAGGTTAAGGTTGAGCTTGTCATTCATTCTATGACGGCCTACATCCCCGAGATCATACCGTTTATCATTGAAAAAAAGTTTTTCGATCAATCCCTGTGCTGTATCAATATCCGGAGCTTCACCGGATCGCAGCTGGCGGTATATAGCGAATAGAGCCTCTTCTTTGGTATGTGCTGTATCTTTGCGAAGCGTATTCAGGATCAGGTCCTGTTCAGGCGAAGTATTTGCAACAATAAGCTTTAAAGTGTCAATTTCTATTTCTTTCAGCCTATCGATATCATCCTCGGTAAGGGTACTTTCCTTTGTCAGGAAAATTTCACCGGTGGACATATCAAAAATATCGCTTGCAACTACTCTTCCGATATAATCTTCAAGTTTAGCCTTCTTTACGTTAATTTCTTCAATCAACTGGAACAGATTCAGAATGTCATCATCGGAAGCATATCCTAATGCTCTGAGCAAAGTAGTAGCAGGAAATTTTTTCCTTCTATCAATATATACATACATTATATAGTTGATATCGGTAGCGAACTCAACCCATGATCCGCGAAGCGGGATGATGCGGGCAGAGTAAATTGGAGTTCCATTCGGGTGCACTGTCTGTGCAAAAGCAACTCCCGGAGAACGGTGAAGTTGAGAGACAACAACACGTTCTGCGCCATTAATAATAAAGGTCCCTTTTTCAGTCATAAACGGGAGATTACCAAGGTAAACCTCCTGTTCCACACTATTTACAAATTCTTCAGTTTCGGGATCCTTAGTAGAGAGACGCAGTTTACCTTTAAGCGGCGCTGCAAACGTAAGACCTCTCTCAAGACATTCCTGCACAGAATACCTTGGTTTTTCAATATAATATTCAATAAAATCCAGTCTGTAGATCTCTTTATTATCGAAGATCGGGAAATTTGAAGAAAAGACCTGCTGCAGACCTTTATTTTCCCTTTTTGAGGGGAGAACCCTCATCTGAACAAAATCTTCGAAGGAATCATTCTGGATACTCAACAGGTCAGGAGACTCAATAACACTCTCAATCCTACCGAAGGAAATTCTATTATTATTCAAATTATAAACCTCCTATTAATGTTCTAAACTACTTTCAAAGCAGAACCTTAATCAACGTGTACAAAAAAATATAAAAAGCAATAAGACGGACTTCACCCGTCTTACTACTTTAATAAAATTATCTAGTAATATTTGTGATTTACTTTATCTGAACGGTTGCACCAGCTTCTTCAAACTCTTTTTTGAGTTTTTCAGCTTCTTCCTTAGACACACCTTCTTTTACAGGTTTTGGAGCTGTATCCACGAGGTCTTTAGCTTCCTTTAATCCAAGTCCTGTATGAGCTCTTACGACTTTAATAACGTTAATTTTCTTATCACCGACACTCTGAAGAATTACGTCAAACTCTGTCTTCTCTTCTTCTGCTGCTGCGCCGCCTGCGGCTTGTGCTCCGCCGCCTGCCATTACAACAGGAGCTGCGGCAGTAACGCCAAATTCCTCTTCTAAAGCTTTCTTTAATTCAGCAGCTTCTAACAGAGATAATCCTTTGATCTTTTCAACTATTTCTGCTACTTTTTCGGCCATTTTATATTTCTCCTAATAATTTTTTTCTTAGTTAAGGTTATGCTGCTTCACGCTTGGAAATCTCATCAATAACGCTGACAAGATCCCTCATAACAGCATTTATTGCTCCGACTATACCGGATGCAGGGGAATTCAGACTACCCATTATTCCTGCGATGATCTCTTTCTTTGAGGGGAGAGAAGCCAGTTCATTCAAACTGCTCCCGTCATAGTATTGATCTTCAATGTAGCAGGCCTTCATAGAGAGTTTCTGAATGCTATCAAAATATTTTTTGATAACCTTTGCAGGAGCAACCGGATTATCGGCAGTTGCAAAAGCATATCCGGTCATTCCAACTAGATGATCGGACAGCTTTGCGTATTTACCGCTTTCATCGAGGGCTCTTTTGAATAAAGTATTTTTGAACACCTTATACTTAATTCCCTCTTTCCTGAAGTCAGTACGGATATCATTTATATTCGATACTGTAACCCCGGAATAATCGGTAAGATACACCGCATTGGAGTTATCGATTAGCTCTTTAACTTTAGCTACGATATCTACCTTTTCGTTCTTTTTCATTTTTCTCCCGTATCAGATTTTATGTTAATCGGATCGGCCAGAAGCATTTTATGAGTGCGTAAACTTTTAGTGCTGTACAATTTCTTCTTTGCTGATCTTCAATCCAGGTCCCATCGTACTGGACAGATAAATACTTTTTATATACTGACCCTTGGCTGATGCCGGCTTTAATTTTACGATAGTATTAAGGAAAGCCCGGGCATTTTCAGCAAGTTTTTCAGCTTCAAAATTCATTTTGCCAATGGATGTGTGCACTATTCCGGCCTTTTCAACACGGAAATCGATTTTTCCGGCTTTGACCTCTTTTACTGCATTCGCAACATCCTGGGTTACGGTACCACTTTTTGGATTAGGCATCAAACCTTTGGGTCCGAGTATCCTTCCTAATTTACCAAGTTCACCCATTGAATCAGGAGTAGCAACAATTACATCAATGTCAGCCCAGCCGCCTTTAATTTTCTCGAGATATTCTTCAAAACCGGCGAATTCAGCTCCTGCATCAAGAGCTTCCTGTGCTTTTGCGCCCTTAGCAATTACAAGGACCTTAACTTCCTTACCTGTTCCGTTCGGCAGTGTAACCGTACCTCTAACCATCTGGTCCGCATGTCTTGGATCGACTCCAAGCCTTACTGCACAGTCAACTGATTCAGCAAACTTCACCTTTGAATTTTCTTTCAGAGTCTGAACAGCATCTATAATAGAGTATTCCTTTTTGATGTCTACCGACTTAAGTACTTCTTTGTTTCTTTTTGAGTTTTGCATTGCTACACCATTTATAAAATTTTTAATCTTCTACAGTGATTCCCATACTTCTTGCAGTACCGGCTACCATACTCATTGCATGATCAACATCAAAAGCATTCAGATCGGGCATTTTTAATTCTGCAATTTCCTTAACCTGGGATTTGCTTACTTTAGCTACTTTATTTCTGTGAGGTTCAGCCGAACCTTTTTCAATCTTTGCTGCACGTTTCAACAAAACAGCCGCAGGAGGAGTCTTAGTAATAAAAGTAAACGATTTATCTGCATAAACTGTAATTACCACAGGAATAATCAAGCCTTCTTTATCCTGCGTTCTTGCATTAAACTGCTTGCAGAATTCCATTATGTTAACACCCTTCTGGCCTAAAGCGGGACCAACAGGGGGTGAAGGATTAGCTTTACCTGCAGGAATTTGTAACTTGATAAATCCACTTATTTTCTTTGCCATAGTATTTACCTATCGGATAAAATTATTTTTCTAATTCTGCCTGAACAAAATCTATTTCGACCGGAGTTTTTCTTCCGAAGATTGAGACCATCACTTTTATTTTCATCTTCTCTTCGTTTACTTCCTGAACCGTACCCGAGAAATTATTAAAGGGTCCGTCTATAATTTTCACCAGATCTCCTGTTCGGAAAATAGTCTCCATTCTCTCACTGCTTTCATCCTGGGAAATCCTGCCGACTATCCTTTTAACCTCCTCGGGCTGTAAAGGGTTTGGATTGTTTCTTGTTCCGAGAAATCCCATCACAGAAGCTGTATTAAGAATAAACTCTTTAACCTGGTTGTCGAGATCGGCGTTAATAAGGATATAGCCCGGAAAAAAATTTTTAGTCTTGCTCTTCTTTTTGCCGTCTTTAACTTCGAAAACTTTTTCCATAGGAACGAGAATTTCCTGGATCTTGGCGCGCAACTGTTCGTTATCGCCAAGCTCATTCTCGAGAAGTGTTTTAACCTTGTTCTCGTGACCGGAAAATGTTCTAACTACATACCACTTAAATTCCATGCTGATCGCTAACTAAAAAATTCCTTTAAATATTTGATTTATAGCCATATCTATAATGTATGTAAACGCTGCGATAACTAAACAAACAACAATAACCACTACAGTAGATTCTTTAAGTTCATCAGTAGTGGGCCAGGTTACTTTTTTCATTTCTTTAACTACATCATTAAAAAAATTGACAATTTTTTCTTTCATTTTCAGAAGACTTTCCTAAATTAACTTGTGCACGTCAGGAGGGACTCGAACCCCCAACCTGCGGTTTTGGAGACCGCTGCTCTAGCCAATTGAGCTACTGACGTAGCAAACTCATTTTGTTTCTTTATGAACAGTATGCTTTTTATCCCAGCGGCAGTATTTTTTAAACTCAACACGACCGGGGTGCAATCTCTTGTTTTTAGTGGTAGTGTAATTTCTTCTTTTACACTCCGTACATTCTAATGTTATTATTTCTCTCATAATATTTTAATTTTAGGTTGTCTCAAACTAACCAGCGATATGAAGTTTCCGGTTATACCAGGAATACTTTACCAACTTAATAATTAACGATCCGGTTTTCCCGGAATAACCTGTCAACTCTTTTGAGCTGACGACCGGGATTGAACCGGTGACCTCATCCTTACCAAGGATGTGCTCTACCAACTGAGCTACGTCAGCAGCAATTCCAGAGCGGGAGACGGGACTCGAACCCGCGACCAACAGCTTGGAAGGCTGTGACTCTAGCCAACTGAGTTACTCCCGCATTAAGTCAAACAAAATTTTTAAGAACCCGGTTTATTTTTTCCGCACAAAAAAATAAGGGAATCATTTTTCAATAAGTTATTCCCTTAACAAAATTTTTAGCTGTGGGCGGCGAGGGATTCGAACCCCCAAAGGCGTCAGCCAACGGATTTACAGTCCGCCCCGGCTCTCCAACTCCGGCGTCCGCCCAGTTTTCGAAACGAGCAACAAATATATTTCTATTTAAAATAAAAAGCAAATTAAAAAGGGGGATTATCTTCTGTTTTCTTAGAAAATCAAGTCTTTTTAGAATTTTAGAAGCAGTTCAATAAATATAAGTATTTACCCGGTCAATTAAAAAGAATTTTGGTGTGCAGAAATAATACCCCCAAAAAGAGAATCTATCCGGCTGAAGGGTAAAAAACATAACCCCGGCAGCTGCTCGTACCTTAAACCAGATAACTATACCCGGTTTTAATGGTTCCAGAGTTCACGGTCAAGACTCCGGTACTGAATTGCCTCGCTTATATGTTGAGGAAGTATATTTTCAGAACCTTCCAGATCCGCAATTGTTCTGCTGACTTTCAAAATCCTGTCATATGCTCTGGCAGAGAATCCCAGTTTCGTCATTGCCATTTTCATCAGTTCTGAACCAGCAGAATCCAGTCTGCAGAATTGTCTGATTTCTCTTGAACCCATATCACCATTATTATATAGATTTTTTAGTCCTGAGAAGCGTTTTAATTGTACTTCCCTCGCTTTTATAACCCTTTCACGTATCCGGGCAGAGGTTTCACCCTTTACTTCAGACGAAAGATCCTTGTACTTTACAGCGGGCACCTCAATGTGTATATCGATCCTGTCCAGCAAAGGACCGGATATTTTAGCCATATAACGCTGAATCTGGGGAGGAACACAGGTACATTCTTTAGAGGGATCCGTATAGTATCCACAGGGACAGGGATTCATTGCAGCGGCAAGCATAAAGTTTGCCGGAAATTCGAGGGAGAGTTTAGAGCGGCTGACTGTAACTTTTCCATCCTCGAGAGGCTGCCTCAATACTTCCAGTACATTCTTCCTGAATTCAGGGAGTTCATCAAGAAATAAAACACCATAATGGGCATACGAAACTTCACCCGGTCTCGGAAACGAACCTCCTCCTACCATTGCCGCATCCGAAACAGTATGATGGGGATTTCTGAAAGGACGCTCCATAACAATTGCTTTATCTTTTGGAAGTATCCCTGCAACCGAATGGATCTTTGTTGTCTCCAGGGCTTCCTCAAAGGTCATAGGGGGAAGTATAGAAGGAATTCTTCTGGCCAGCATTGTTTTGCCCGAACCGGGCGGTCCGATCATCAGAATATTGTGCGATCCGGCAGCTGCAACCTCAATTGCACGCTTAACATTTTCCTGCCCTCTTACGTCCGAAAAGTCGATGTGATATTGATTTACTCTTGAAAACAGGCAATGGACTTCTGTTTCAGTTTTTTCCTTCCGGATTTCATCATTCAGAAATTTTATTACTTCTGACAAATCTTCCATTCCATAAACGTCTATACCATCTACAATCGAAGCTTCATCAGCAGATTCTTTAGGAAGAATTATTCTTTTTATTTTCCGCTTACGGGCTTCGACTGCAATAGGCAAAGCTCCTTTTACCGGTCTAAGCCTGCCGTCGAAAGCTAGTTCGCCTAAAAAAACGGTGTCGCTTAAATCGGATTTTTTTATGCCTTCAGTAGCTGCAAGAAGTCCGATAGCTATCGGCAAATCAAATGAACTTCCTTCTTTTTTTACGTCGGCTGGGGCAAGGTTTACGGTAATTCTCCTTTTAGGAAATTCGATTCCGATGTTTTTAATAGAAGTTGATACTCTCTCCCTACTTTCTTTCACAGCACTGTCAGGGAGACCAACAATTGTAAACCCGGGTATTTTTTTTTCTACGTTTGTTTCCACTTCAACCAGGTATGCATCGATACCATAAGTTGCACTAGAATAAATTTTTGAGAGCATTTCCCTTTTTGTCAGGTAAAGTATTTAGAACAACCCAAATATAGACCTAAATTGTAAAAAAGTAAATTATGTAAAGAGGATTAGAACTAAAATGAAGTACGAATGCAGCTTATTTGGTGAGAATCATCTTTTTTGTATTCGAAAAATGGGGAGTAGAAACCTTGTAAAGATAAACTCCTGAGGAAAGTTCAGAAGCATCGAATGAAAATTTATGCGTGCCGCTTGTCAAAAAACCTTTATACAACCTTGTAATTTCTTTTCCTTCAAGATTATAAACCGTGATCTCAACGTCAGTATCTTCAAGTAAATCAACAACAATACTCGTGCGGGGATTAAAAGGATTAGGATAATTCTGCTCAACAATAAAAGGTTCTGTTATACCCTGCCCTATTTTTACTTGCGACGAATAGACTTCTGAACCATCTTTATTTATTTGTTTTATTCTGTAATACACGATTTCAGCTGAAGGATCTTTCCCATCAAATAACGTATATTTTTTCTCATATGAATTATCAGCTTCAACCGAAGAAACCGTTATGAACTCCGTATTATTAACAGATTTCTCAAGAATGTAAGTCCGGGCCTGCATATAATCACCCCCGCTCCAGCTGAGTTCATATACATTCCCGAGCATATCAATATTTATTTCAGGGGCGCGGGCAAATACAGGGGCATCAGACTTTACAAAATTGACAGAATTATAATCAATTATAGCTTCACTGCCGGACCTATAAAGTTCATCTTCATTATCAAAATTATACTGATAGAGCACACGGGAATTTCCGGAGATGAAATTCAGGTAGTTTTTATTAATAAAAGATAATTCAATATCATCCTTGAAATCAAGAAATCTCAATACATCAATCTGGAAAGATTTATTATGTGAATCATTCCTCAAAATCCATCGCAGATCTGAAGGCTGGAGAACAGAAGGAATTTCAAAGTTCCCAATAAAGGTGTTACCGCAGAATAATTTCAGTTTATGATCATTAAAAGAAGATAGCAGCGATATATGATACCAGTTTCCACGACTTATAAAATAAGGGTTAACTACTTCAGCAGGCACTCTATTCTTAGAATCCAATGTAATCATCTGGAACTGGTTCGTTGAGATCTTCCAGAGGATTTCACCTGTCTGCTTATCAATAATTCTAAGGAAATCAGTCTGTTTATTATTTAATTTTATCCAGAATTCAGTGAGCAGATTTTTATTTTCATCATTTACATCAGGGGTTATTGTAAATTCTGACCCTGGAGTCAACTGCAGTGAATTTCCGGCAAACCTTTGGGGTTTATAGAATTTCAGAGAGACTGTAGAGAATCTGAGAGTGTCCTCTGACTCAGATAAAGGAGAGGACTGAAGATAACCCAATATATTATCCTCTGACTTAAAGATACCAGCAAATTTAATACTACCTGACTCCGCATTATCTGCTTTCAGGGTAAAAATCAGTTGAAAATAGTCCCTGAATGTAATTCTGTTTTTAACAAAATCAATTTCTGCCTTAAACAGCGGACCGTCTTCGTTTTCTGAAGCAATTTGCCTGCAGGGAATATCAGACGTTGTATCAAAGGAACGGAGTTCAAGTTTTCTGAAATTTATTCTCTCAGGAAGGATAAAATATAAAACCAGTTTTTCTGTGAGGTCCGAGGGATTTGAGGCAACCAGGGATATATCAAACGAGGAGGTGGATGAAATATTGGCTGGAAAAGCTAATTTATAGCCTTTTTCCTGCATATTCTGTCCAAAAACAGAAATTGCTGCGAATATGATAAATAATATGTAAAACCTTCTATACATGTGGGAGCGAAGTTAAGAACAAAAAAGAACTCCTCCAATTATTTATAGCTCCTGAGAAAATTGATTCGGTCCTGGAGCTGATGAACCGGAACCAATAATTTATCTTTTCCATAGATTGCTTCTTCCCGGTTTGAAAAAGCCAGTTCGTAATCTTTACTCATAACTATCGCCTCTTCGGGACAAACCTCTTCACAAAAACCGCAAAAAATGCATCGAATCATATTTATTTCGAACTTTTCCGGATAACGCTCCTTCTCCCTGTCAGTTTCCGCGGCCTGAACTTCGATTGCCAGGGCAGGGCAAACTCTTGAACAGAGTCCGCATGCAACGCATCTTTCTTCACCATTCTCCTCCATTACCAGCACAGGCCGTCCGCGATAAGAAGCAGCCGGGATAAACTTTTCCTCGGGGTATTTCATAGTGAATTTGGGCTTAAACATATTTTTCAAAGTCAGGCTCAATCCTTTCACTATTTCGGGAATATAAATCCTTTCCCAGAATGTCAAATCTTTCTGTCTCTTCTTAACAGCCATCAATTCTCCGAATTTTCAAAATCTCAGTGTTAATGAATAACTAAATAACTATTAAAATTCAATTATATTATAATTTAAACAGCATTATAAGAATTGCCACCCATATAATATTAATTAAAGAAAGCGGGAACATAACTTTCCATCCGAGGTTCATCAACTGATCATACCTGAATCTAGGCAGGCTCCACCTGACCCAAATGAAAAAGAATAGAAGTGCTCCGACTTTAATCATAAACATCAGGACCTGAATAAGTATCACCAGTCCGTTCGACAGGCCAAGTGTATATACGTTTACAAAAGGAAGATTATATCCTCCAAGGTAAAGTGTAACTATCATAGCACTGGCAATTATCATATTTGCGTATTCTGCCAGGAAAAATCCCGCAAACTTCATACTGCTGTATTCTGTGTGAAATCCGCCGACAAGCTCAGGTTCAGCTTCGGGTAAATCGAATGGCAAACGGTTTGTCTCTGCAAATGCCGAAACCACGAATGTTATAAATCCGAGAGGCTGAATCCATGCATTCCATAACCATGCACCTTGTGATTCAACGATAGCATAGGGTCTGAGTGATTCGGCAAGCAATAAAACCCCCCCGATAGAAAATCCCATTGAGATTTCGTAGGATATCATCTGGGCGGATGATCTGATTCCTCCAAGCAGTGAATATTTGCTTCCGGATGACCAACCGGCAAAAGTAATAGCGTAAACTCCTAATGAGGTAAGAGCCAGAACATAAAGAACCCCCATATTTATATCGGCTACCACCAGGGGGATGGAATATCCGAACACATTCAGCGTACCGGCAATCGGTATAACAGCGTAGGTTGTAAATGCAACAAACAACGCAATTATGGGAGCCAGTGTATGAATAGGTTTATTAGCAATTACCGGAACAATATCCTCTTTCAATAATAGCTTTAGAACATCTGCAAAAGGCTGAAGTACACCTTCCCAGCCTACCCGGTTTGGCCCGAGTCTGTTCTGAGCCCATGCACTGATCCTGCGCTCAAAATAAACCAGGTATGAAACCGTTAGAAGCATTACGGTTACAATGATCAGAATTTTTATCAGACTGATTATAATTATTTCCCAGATGTTCACTGTAAGATCTCCGTTATACTTTTACTGGTTCTTTTGTGAATTTTCCTTTTAATTGAGCACCGAGCTCTCCGATATCATCATAATCAAGTCCTTTAAATGCGTCAATATTTCTGGCCATCTCATCAAAAACTTCTTCTGCCAAATCAAATTTCAGCTTATTTCCTGAAGCATTTGAAACCATTACGAGAAGTTTCCAGGTTGAAAATGCATCGTGTTTATTTTTTTCAGCCCAACGGTCGAACTTAGTTCCGAATTTATCGAGACGGCTCATCATCATACCCTCGAGGGCACGGTCGACATTAACGGTCGCAACTGCAGGTCTAATCCGTTGAACTCTTCCCTGGAAATTAACCATCGTTCCATTCTTCTCAGCATAAGTTGCAGCAGGAAGGATTATATCAGCCAGGACTGCTGTTTTATTCATATTAGTTGCATGCATTATAAAAAGATCGAGTTTTGCAAAGATTTCCTCCAGTTCCGGTCTCTCGCTCACCAGGTCATCTTCAATATGGTATAATGCTTTAATTTTTCCTTTTCTTATTCCATCTAAAATACCTTCAAAGTTTAATCCGTCTTTAGAAGGGACCACCCCGATAAGTTCAGCACCAAGTGAATTGGGTGTAACATCCTCCCTGCGGAGGATCTGGTCTTCAAATGAAGGATCTATTTTCCTCATAAAATCGATATGTTTCGAACCTGTCATCCTTGCAAATTTAGCAAGCATATAATTATCTTCATTTGTGGCGTAAGCAGAACCTATAAATGCGATTTCCTCTTTATTGAATTTCTTCAGTTCTTTAGCTACAGCAGAAACTGCTTCATCAAGGCTTGTCTTTCCAAGGACACCCTCTTTTCTCACATATGGACCATCCACCCTGTCTTTGGCATTTACAAACTTGAAAGTATTTATTCTTCCATGGTCGCACATCCAGTAGCTGTTAACCTCTTCATTAAGCCTCGGAGTTAAACGGAGGATCTTATTATTTCTTACCCAGAGTTCAGTATTGCAACCTCTTGCGCAGCCGATACAAATGGATTTGTTAGCAGACATATCCCACACTCTTGCCTGAAAGCGGAAGTCACGATTTGTAAGAGCACCTACAGGACAGATATCAGTAGTATTAAGCGAATAAGGATTGTCCATCTCCTCTCCCGGGTACGTAACAATAGTCACCCTATCGCCGCGTTTAATAAAAGTAAGTTCGGGATCCTTTGCAATCTCTTCACAAAAGCGAATACAGCGTGAGCAGGAAATACATCTCTCAGCATCAAACATTACATAAGGACCGAGGGGAACTCTTTTATCTTTATGATTCTTTTCTTCAACGAACCTGCTCTCGCCCGATCCATGAGAATAAGCATAATCCTGAAGTTTACATTCGCCCGCCTCATCGCAGATCGGACAGTCAAGCGGATGGTTTATCAGGAGAAATTCCATCACTGCATTCCTGGCTGCCAGCGCATTTTCTGAAGCGGTATGAACAACCATACTGTCGGCTGCAAGGGTTGCGCAGGCTATCACAAGTTTCGGCATTTTTTCAACTTCAACGAGACAAACGCGACAGTTCCCGGAAACTGTTAGTTTGGGATGCCAGCAGAAATGAGGTATTGTAATACCATTATCCCCTGCGGCTTCTATAATCGTCTGTCCCTGGGTGAATTCTATTTCTTTTCCATCTATAACTAGTTTGGGCATTCTGAGTATTTACTCCTGAATTCTTGATTTTATTAACTAATTTATTGAAACCTATTTCCCGACAGCTTCGTGCTCTTCTATGAATTTCTCAGTAAAACGGGCTATGTTATTATAAGCCTTAATGAGAATATCTTCAGGCGGCAGGAATACCACTCTGAAATGATTCGTACCGGGAACCTGACCGAAACCAGATCCAGGGACAACAACCACACCCGTCTCCCTGATAAGTTCAGCAACAAAAATATTGTCGGGAGTATTAATATGTAGTCTTGGAAATGCATAAAAAGCGCCTTCCGGTTTTACGCAGGAAATTCCGGGAATTGCATTGAGCATTTCCACGGTCATATCTCTCCTTGAAGTCAGTTTCTGATTTGCTGTTACAAGGTGCGACTGGTCTCCATCCAGTGCCGTAGGAATCGCATACTGCTCGGGGTGATTAGCGGAAAGTCTGGCACGGAGCAGTTTGTTTATTGCTTCGATATAGTCTTTTAGTACTGCTCTGTCTCCGCTGACTATACCCCATCCTATTCTGAAACCAGGAACCATATAATTTTTGGATAAACCGCCGAAGGTTACCATAGGAGCTTCGCTGTCGAGGGAGGCTATAGAAGTATGATTTCCTCCTTCAAACAAAAGCTTATCATAAATTTCATCGGCAAAAATAATAAGGTTGTTATCCTTAGCTATCTTTATAAGTTCCTCAAGCGTATCCTGACTGCAATTTGAACCCGTAGGATTATTCGGATTTATAATTATAATGGCGCGGGTTTTATCATTTATTTTACTGCGTATGTCATCAAGATCCGGCTGCCAGCCGTTTTCCTCATTCAGGTAATAAGGGTTTTCCATATTCTGAAGCTTACTTGCGATAGCGGTATAAAGCGGATAACCTGGAGTAGGAGTCAGGACATTTTCTCCTTGGTTCACAAGGGCAGTCAGACAAATATCGATCGCTTCGCTCGCCCCTGTAGTTATAAAAATGTCCTGCACATTTCTAATATTTTTGCGTTCCGCTTCTTTAGCAATTGAATCAAGTGCGGGTTTTATTCCAGAAGAAGGTGAGTATCCATTATAATTGCTGAGCATTGCCTTATAAGTAGCCTCAACCATATGCCTGGGCGGGGCAAAATCGAATAAGTTAGGATCGCCTATATTGAGATAAAGCATCTCTTTACCTGTCTTTGCAACTTCATTTGCAAGCACAACTATATCACGTACAGCGTACGTAATATTTTTTGTTCTTACCGCAGGTCTTATTGTTCTGCTCATTTTATTGTTCTGATTAATTAAATATTAATTAAGGTAATACTTCAATCCTCAGGCTGCAGATTTTAATATTGTGTCTTTGGATTTAATAATAATCTTAATAAATGTGTCTTCATCAAGCAGTTTGTTCGCAAGTTCGAGAATATCCTCTCTCGTTACAGAATCGATCTCCCTGATGATTTCATCTGTACTCTTTATCCTGTTATAATATAATTCCGATTGGGCCATTCTGAACATCCTGTTAGAGGTATTCTCCAGACTCAGAAGGAAATGCCCTTTCATCGCTTCTTTAGCCTTTTTCAACTCTCTCTCTGAAACTTTATTATTCCTCATTTTTCTGAATTCTCTGTCAACTATTGACAGTGCTTTATCCATCATCTTCTCATTCGTAGATAAGTAAACCCCGAATGACGAAACATCATAAAAAGAATTAAGAAAGGAATTTACCTGATAAGCTATACCGTTACGTTCCCGTATTGACTGAAACAGCCTGGAACTGCTTCCTTCCCCAAGTACCTGGGTAAGCACAGCAGCTTTATTTCTTAACTCACTTTTATATCCATAAGTTGATTTGCCTATTATGGCATGCACCTGCTGAATTTCCTTGTCAATCAGTTCAACCTTTGCCGGGAGCGCTGTGTGATTATAAAATCTTCTTTTTACACCTGAGGTTCCAAGATCTTTTGAAAAGTATTTTTCAATGAGTTTAACGATCTTATCGTGTTCCACGGCTCCGGATGCGGCAATCAACATTTTGTTGAACCCGTATTTTTCTTTCACAAAATGAAACAGATCGTTTTGGTTAAAACCGCGGATATTTTTTTCAGTCCCGATTATTGGAAGACTCAGACTGTTTCCCGCATATATCAATTCCTCAAACTTATCGAAAATTAATTCCTCGGGATTATCTTCAATATCATTCAGTTCATCAACTATTACGCTGGCTTCTTTCTTTATTTCAACGGGCTTAAAGGTTGGGTTCTGAATCATGTCTGATAGAACATCGAAAGTTTTACCAATATGATTTGCCAGACCTCTTCCATAGTAGCATGTATGTTCCTTGGAAGTAAATGCGTTAAGGTACCCTCCTGTTGATTCAATTTCATTGGCTATTCTACCTGCCGTACGCTTCCTTGTGCCTTTAAACAGCATATGTTCGATAAAATGAGAGATCCCATTATTGCTGAAATTTTCATCACGCGTGCCGATGTTAAACCAGAATCCGAGTGAAAATGATTTTACATAGGGTATGGTTTCTGTCAGAACTTTAATACCGTTAGGCAGGACTGTCTTCTTATACTGATTCAAAATATCAAAAATCTCTAAAATTTTTCAAAAAAACGTTTTCAAATATAGAGAATTGGCCTCCGGCAGTCAAGGTAAGTTATGCTGTAAGTCGCCAGCCTTGAGGAATGCAAAAAAGCCGGATTTCTGCCTTTTCGAGCTTTTTCCATACGCATGTGGACCTAATGTACCAGCCAGCCTTCAGCATACTGCCTTTTGCCTCTAATTTCGACTTTCGAGCGTATGTGAAGCGTATCTGAAATGCAGTTAGATGCTTAATATCCCCGGAGAAGAGGGTTGGATTTTAAGAATTCCGGGCTAGTAGTACTCCTCAGATACGCTCTACAAAAGTTTTTAGTTCGGGATTTATTTCAGCAAAATCATTTTGTGATTTTGGGTAAAACCGCCTGACTGAAGCCTGTAGAAATAAATTCCGCTGGAAAGTCCTGCAGCATTAAAATTAACCAGGTAATTTCCGGCAGGTTTAACCTCGTTAACGAGGGTAGTTACCTCACGACCCAAAGCGTCATAAACTTTCAGGCTTACAAATCCCGTATTGGGTATACTGTAATTTATATTAGTAGTCGGGTTAAAAGGATTCGGGTAATTCTGTTCAAGCACATAACGGTCAGGTTGTAAATTCTGATTATCTCCTATCGCTGTAAAATTACTCACATCCACAATAGGGCAGTTTACATTCGCAGCTCCGGAAACCAGTAAGTTAGCCATCAGCGCAGAAGGCAGGTCGTGAACCATAGCGAAATCTGCATTATCATAAATATTAACCTCCCATAAGGGTGAATAGGCTGCGTCGCCGGGTAAAGTTGATGGGACATTATGAGTGCGGCCTGTTGAATCTGTCATAAATCCTGAAGGCGGTCCGCCTCCGGGCGCTCCCGGGTTTATATTAAACGTAACAAAGATCGGGGAAAGAGGAACCATTCCGCTTCCGTCCACCATCAGAGGAGCTTCAGAAAAATTAAAATAGTACACTACGGTTGAGTCATACCAGCCTCTGGTTAAAGCTGTGTCTGCTCCCGCATTATATCTCAGCCTGGCGGTTGAACTATCAGGAACAATAGGACAATTCACCAGCATATCAGTCTGTTCAACCAGATACCCTCCATCAACTATCTGTTGATAACTGACTATGGTATTAGCCACATAAGTCTGCGGAACGGTCACTTTATTGACCCTCCAGAAATCACAATAATCAGAATCTCCCGGAATATCATCCACAATGTTCAATTGATCAGGCACAGGAGAAGGCTCACCGTCCCTGAATAAAACATAAATCGGGGCTGGGGTGGTCGGCTGAACATCAAAATTATAATACACCGAAAACTCGCCATTGGGACCCAGTCCGAAACTTCTGAAAGGTTCCATATCCATATTTATTGGCTCGTTCGGACCAGGAAGGTTATTTGTGGAATCTCTCACAAATAAATGTCCTGCCTCCATACTGAACCGGTCGATACTTGCTTTCATTGCAGTATCAGGATCAACCTGTGCAAATAAAGCAGTTTGTATCAGAGTGAAAATCAATGCAGTAAAAAGAAAAAATCCTTTCTTCATAATGCTCTCCTTTTTTGTTCATGATTACTTTTGTCGCTCACGAACAATATGAACCATAACTATCACATTATTATAACAGTTAGATAATTTTATTTGCACGGAGGAAGGGACGTGACACACATCCGGCTGATTGAGATGGGTCAGATTCAAGCTAGACTGCTTGAGAATCTTACATTCTAGAGTCTGAAGTCAAGCTGAATGCCCGGAAGTATTATCATATTTCCTGAATCAGGTTGAAGTTGTGTTTCTGTCATAAATTTTGCACTTAGGAGTATCCGGATATTCGATGCCAGGCTCAATGAAATACCAGGATTGAAATAAATGAAGCCTGCTGAACAATCAGGTCTCTTATCTGTGCTTATGGTCGAGGTATTAATCAGCGGATCATAATAGTAACTGGTACCGGGTGAATAATCAAGAAGCTGCTGAATGAAATAGCCGGCATTCACAAAGTAGTTTACTAATGCAGAGTCATTATTTGAATTAAAAGTTATTGTAAAGAACGGGTTTATATTAGTTTCCTCACCGTTGTCATGGAATAAATACCGGTTCTTAGTTTGATCTCCCCACCAGTCTGTTATTGTCTGATCTACAACCGTGACAGCATCATACTTGTATTTTTGAAAAGTTAATCCTACATCGAACCTGAATATTGGGTCTGTCATATCACTGAATAACCCGATTCCGAAATTCCCTCCCATTTGATTATCATCCGAGAAAGAAATGCCGCCGAACAAAGCAAAACCTCTCGAAACTTTCAGGTCCATATCGAGCCCGAATGAATATTTGCTGTAAATCCATTCGATATTTTTGTTACGTGCTTTATATACCGAAGTATCAGAAAGCACAACGGTTCCTGTGAAAACCTCATCGCTCGTAGCGTGCAGATTTTTCCTGTTAGTAACAGAAAACTTCGGTGAAAAGGTGATTTCGCCGGGATTGCTTCTTATATTCAGGTGTAAAGGAGGGGGTGTAATAGGGGCCTTAATATTTGCATCGCCAAGATAGAGCGCTTCTTCAACTTCCCGCGGGACACAGCCGGAGAATAAAATAGTACCTGCGGTTAGCAAACAGATCCAAATCCCGGTTTTCATTTCATAACTCCTTTATATATACGGATTAATATTACTGAAACGAAATTCCTGCATTGTCAAAAAAATGTCATAAAGATGTAAAAAAAAAAATAATCTATCGGATGAAAAATTTCAAAGATTTACCGTGGCAATCTATTCTCTATTTCATCAGAACGAATTTCTTAGTATCTGTAAAATCACCTGCTTTCAACTGGTAGTAATATATTCCGCTGGCTAAATTACCTCCGCCAAAATTAATAGAATAATTACCGGATAGTTTATATTCATTGATAAGAGTGGTGATTTCCTTCCCCAGAATATCAAAAATTTTAAGAGTAACCTGGCCCGGTTTACCGATGCTGTACCTGATTGTGGTCGCCGGGTTAAATGGATTAGGATAGTTCTGCGATAGCGAAAACGAGTTAACCGGAAGTATTTTGTCCTCAATTCCCGTTATCGTTGTATCACCATACACTATTCCATTTATTACTGCACCTTTAAGATCACGGGAATCCCATCCGAAATCATATCCGTTCTGGATATTTGTCAAGCCGAAATCCTGAACGAGTCTATATTGATAACTTATCAAGGAAACAGATTCATACGTTTTGGATTTTTTATCCAGACCGAAAATGGTTGTGTCAGAAAAATCTATCATAGTGGAAGGGACATATGTTTCAAACCTATAACTCTTAATCGAATCTCCAACAGCGGCGCGCAGGTCATCTATAAGGTATTCCTGTCCGGACTGAACCGAATCCTCATTGTATCGGTAAACCCTGACACTTTGAGTGTCCACCCTTTCATAGTATTTTCTACTGTATCCTAAACCAACAACTGATTCCTCAACTTCAAGATACGTTTTCTGGTTTGGTTTTACCACCACATCATTTATTTCCCGTGTAAACTGATACATCTCGTAGCTGGGAAAGTCCCAGGTCGTGCCATCGTATACCCAGAGATCGCCAACGTGCAGAGGATAATAGTGCACAAGTTCAGGATCGGGATGAATTTCTTTTAAAGTTGTCAGAGTATCATTCTCCAGTTTATAAAGGTGATACTGTGTTGCAACGTAAAGTATCTGAGTTCCGGGCTTAGGATAGATCCCCATTATCCTTTCATCGAAATGGTAAAATGGGACGAAACTTTCTGCAAAGTTTGTCGACTTATAAAGGTGATAATAGTAAGCTAGATAACAGGTTCCACTCTGGGATGGATCATTGGAAAAAATAAATGGCTGAGGGTACTGTTTTTTCAATACCCAGGTATATGAATTTCCATTACCAGCTGACACATAAAGATTGTAGGAATCATAGAAAGCATTTATCCTGTATATATGCGTCTGATCGGGATCGTAAAATAATTTTGGATGAAAATATAAGCTTTCATACAATGGGATGTCATCAACTATAATGGACGTTCGGCCTCCATCAAAAGATTTTATAAGCTTGTTTTGCTGATCGAGCCCAAAAATTTCATTGTCATTAAAATCAGAAACAGAGATCATATTAAAGTTCAGAACGGAATCCTCAGGGTAAGTATGGCCTCCATCAAAACTCCTGTTCAGAAATCCGTCACAAGCATACGTTCTTAAAGGATCCTGTTTTGAAATGTCGACATAATAGAATGGAGACTGAAAGCCGGCAACCGAAGTATCGTTATAGGCCACAAATCCAATATTGTCGGGCATCATCCCGAATCCGCAATTGATGAAGTTGGTTGTGTCATCCGGAAAGAATTCAAAGTCCTGTACGCTCCTTGAAAGCGATTCAATTACAATATAAGCGTCCATTATTTTTTTCTCATATCCCGAAGCTACATCATATTTATATACCGGAGCGTAGGCTCTGTAATCTTGCACCCCATAATGATAGAGTAGAATCGTTTCCCCCTCGAGAGTTTCGATTCCGCTTAAAGACAGAAAGGACTGTGAAAATATACTGCTTGCGAAAACAGCAAAAAGAAGGACTAATATCTTCTTCATATTTTTATCCCCATGTTTATTTCAACAAAATTAGTTTTTTGGTAGAAGAATAATCACCAGCTGTCAATCGATAGAAATATACTCTGTCGAATAACTTACCGCTTTCAAATTTAACTGCATAATCTTGAAGTTTGTTCATTATTAACCAAAACTGCAATTTCATTTCCAGAAACTTATGAAGGTTGCGGCCGACCCTTTTCAAGAAGCTTTTTGCTGCGATCAGGTATGGATACGAAGTGTTCCTGGAAGAGGAATTTTCTATAAAATAACCCATTTTTCCTCTACATTAATTTTTATTTATTGAATATTAAAGAATTAAGAGGAGAGAGTCAAAGATCAGTTTGAAGTACGCTGGCGGAGAATTTCGAATAGAAGAACACCCGCAGCTACCGATACATTCAAAGACTGTATTTTACCCTTCATAGGAATATTAACGAGAATGTCACAATTTTCCGCTGTCAGCCTCCTGATCCCCTTTTCTTCATTCCCGACTATTACTGCGGCGGGAATTTTATAATCGATTTCAGTATATGGCCTGGAGTTTTCCAGTGTTGAGCCTATAATCCAGAATCCGTGCTCCTTAAGTTCTTTTATCGTCTGCATGAGGTTATTAACCTGTGCTATCCTAAGGTGCTCTGTTGCTCCGGCAGAAGTCTTTACTACTGTCTCGTTGACTGGTGCACTGTGGTGTTTTGTCAATATTATTCCGTCAACTTCCGAGCATTCTGCGGTCCTAAGTATTGCTCCAAGGTTGTGGGTATCCTGAATTGAATCAAGCAGCAATATGAGCGGATACTGCTTCTTTTTCGCTGAGGATATTATTTCCTCTACCTGGAAGAATTTCTGTGAGGATTTCCTCGCTGCTATTCCCTGGGTGTTAGGATGATCGGTAAGGGCTTTAAATTTTTCGGGAGTTACCTGATTTACTTTTATTCCCCTCTTCTTTGCGGCTATACGAATTGCCTCTACAATCCCGCCTTTTTGTCCGAATAGAATATAGACCTGCTCGATTGCTTCGCCTGAGTTGATTGCTTCGAGCACAGGTTTTCTGCCCACAATCAGACTCATCAGGTTGGAACCTCTTTTACCGGTTTCTTTTTGTTTGATGTTTTAGTCTGGATCGGTACGAATTTAGGTTTATTCCTTTTTGTCAGGTAAACAAATCCGAGAATTCCAACGACGATCATTACAATGGAAATCAGCTGGGCTTCAGAAAGTCCGAAAAGAAGCCTTGGGTTTAATCTGATAATCTCCACCAGAAATCTTTCGATTCCGGCGAAGATCAGGTAGGCCATAAATACTTTCCCGTCGCTCCAGTCCTTCTTTCTCAACTTCCAAAGTATAGCAAATATGATAACAGCCGCGATAAATTCATAGATCGGTGTAGGATGCAGCGGAGTGTTATCAGGAACAATCCCGTTGGGGAAATGTTTAGCTATATCAGTCCCTCTGAACATCACCGACGGGGGGACAGTACCGTTTGAATAATCAGTTCCCCAGGGCAGACTGGTAGGTATTCCATAATCACCATCACCTGCAAGGTGACAGCCGATTCTTCCGATTCCATATGCCAGGATCAATGAAGGTGAGGTCGCATCGGCAATGACAAGAAAAGGGATTTTTTTTCTTCTTACGTAAAGCCAGATTGCCAGGGTCGCCAGAATCAATCCCCCGTAAAAAGTTAATCCTCCCGGTGAGAAAGCCATCCCTATCGGATCCTGAAGGAAGGCCTCCCAGTTCTCAAAGAGGTGAAACAGCTTGCTGCCGATTATTCCGAATACGATTGCAAGCAATGTAATCTCGGTAGCGAGGTTAGGATTTAGTTTCCTTCTTTCGAATTCTTTGGTCAGAATATAGCTGGCAACGATGAATGCTATTCCCAGCATCAGTCCATAACTGTAAACGGTAAAGGGACCTATTTTAAACAATTCCGGATACATCTGTTTTTAACCTTTCAGGCAAATGTAAATTTCTCTTCAGCTATCTCAAATGTGCAGAACCTGCTGTTGTTCTTCTTTTCGGGGACAGATTCAGCAGTAAGCTCAATACTTTTTTTGAAGACATTAAAATCGAGGACAGCGGTGTTAATACTTCCATCCTGTTTTATAATATTTATAGTGTGCTTACCATATAATTCATCAAAATAGATAACGCCGTATGCGGGTCCCGGTTCGTTTGTATAGCTATTTGTGGCTTTCAGACCCAGCACACTTATATCGATAACATTCTTTGATTTTCTGCCGTTCACAGATAACTGGTAGTTTAACACTGAAAATAGCCTGGTTGTTTCGAATTCAACGGCATATTGCTGGATTTTATTTAAAGAATTATAAAAAAAGTAAAATTTACAATGATATTCGATCTCATCGCTTTTTTTTGAGGGAACTGCCTTTTTTAACTTTTCGGTAGTTTTTTCCCTTGTCTTAGGTATACCAGGAACAGATTTAGGTTTTTTCAGAGGCATTATTTTCTAACAGTTTTTGCTAAAATATCTTTTTCAGCAAGCGTAATCAATTGCTGTTCGCCCGTATTCATATTTTTAAGGTTTGCCTGTCCGTTTTGGTGTTCTTCACCGCCGATGAACAGCACATACCTTGCATTAAGTTTATTGGCCTCTCTCATCTGTGCTTTTACGCTCCTGTCGAGATAATCAAAATCTACAGCAAGACCAGACCTGCGTGAATTTACAGCTAACTCAAAAACTTCGGAAGTCAATTCTTTATCAATTTTTACAATGTAAAGATCAAGTCTGTCATCGGGGATTTTGAGAGTATTCTCATTCTCGCAGGCAAGCAGAATCCTTTCCATACCGGCTGCAAAGCCAACCCCCGGTGTAGGTGCTCCGCCGAGCTGTTCGATCAAAAGGTCGTACCTGCCTCCTCCGCAAAGAGCATTCTGTGAACCGATGCTACCGCTGACAATTTCGAAGGTTGTTCGTGTATAATAATCGAGACCACGAACCAGTTTAGGATCAACTTCAAATGGAATGTCGGCCTGTCTTAATAAACTTTTTACGAAGTCGAAATCCTGGATGCTCTCCTTATCAAGGTGTTCAATAAGCAGAGGTGCTTCTTCAAGCAGTTCCTGGTCCGACTCAACTTTGCTGTCGAAAATCCTCAGGATATTTTTATCAAATCTTTTACGACTATCATCTGATAGTTTTTCTTTTTTATCGCTGAGATATTCGCGGAGTTTCTTTTTGTAAGCTTCCCTGGATTCCGGGATACCGAGCGAGTTTATTTTTACCGTCAGGTCGGTAAGTCCAAGAGACCGCAGAATATCATATACCATCTGGAGCATCTCAACATCCAGCATAGGAGAAACACTTCCTATAGCTTCCGCGCCGAACTGATGGAATTGTCTTAATCTGCCGGCCTGAGGACGTTCCTGGCGGAACATCGGTGAAATATAAAAGAGTTTTGATAATGGCTGCTGCTTCCCTAAAGAATGTTCAATGAAAGCTCTTACAACAGCAGCGGTCATTTCGGGTTTCAGGGTAACGCTTGTTTCGCTTCTGTCGATAAAGGTATACATTTCTTTGCCGACAATGTCAGTCTCCTCGCCAATACCGCGGGCGAAAAGAGCGGTTTCTTCAAACACCGGTGTTCTTATCTCTTTATAATTGAAGTTTCTGAATATGCGTGTTACGGTATCTTCCAGGTATTTCCATTTCAGCGTTTCGGGGTATAATAAGTCTTTGGTACCGGTTATTGCTTTTACCATTTGAATCGAAATGATCCTTTCAGAGATGTTAAAGGGATGTACTAAACTTCGAAATAGTTTTCTTCTTCTTTATGAAAAATATCCAGTATGTCTTCAACCGTTCCGGCTTCAAGGAGCCTGTTCCTGAAATCATCTTTGTTCATCATTCTTGAGATCCGGCTAAGCAGTTTTATATGTTTGCTCACAAGATTGTCTTTACCCACCAGAAGGAAGACCAGGTGCACCGGCTGATTGTCAAGTGCATCGTAATCAACAGGATTCTTTGTTTTTCCGAAAGCAGCAATTATATCCGAAATTGAATTCGTCTTGCCATGAGGAATTGCGAATCCCTTTCCTACCCCGGTAGACATTATTTTCTCTCTGTCAAGTACAGCAGACCTGACTTTTTCAATATCCTGTACCCGGCTGTCGCTTTTGAAAAGATCGATGAGTTCGTTTATTACTTCTTCTTTTTTATTTCCTTTGAGATCGGATATGATCACGCCCGGATTTAATAGTTCAGAAACTTTCATTATCCGCCTTAATTCCTTCTATTTCAAATGATTGCAAAATGAACTTTAAATTTAACATTCCCTCTGAAGTTAATCAATTTTATCAGTATAAAATAAAGTAAATGCCCTGGAGGTTATGACAGCGAATACACAATCCTGCTTTGCCTAATTAAAGAATATCCATTTTAATTAACAATTAAATTGCCTTGCAATACACTTTAGCTTAATTTTGAAAACGATTTATTTTTCAATTTTACGGGGATTTTATAATGGAGCTAGAGAATAAAACCATACTTGTATTAGGCGGCTGGGGATTGGTTGGCAGCGCATTAATAAGAAAGCTTGTTTGTGAAAATCCGAAAAAAATAATTATCTCATCTTTAAGGTTATCCGAGGCACAGGAAGCAGTTGTAAAACACAGGAAAGAATTCCCTGATAAAGATAAGGATCTTTTTGCGGCATGGGGCGGAGATATATTTGTCAGAAATGAATTCAAAGAACTCAGCCGGCAGGAAATTCTGGATGATCCTGCAAAAAGAAGGGTTTTGATGACGGATATAATGGAGGAATTAAGCGAAAAGATCCTGCATAAATCCTCTGTGTATCAACTGCTGACAGAGTACAAACCCGATATTATAATCGATGCTATAAATACGGCTACTGCAATTGCATATCAGGATGTCTACACAACCTACCGCAGTATAAAAAAGGCCATTTCTTCAAAAGTTGATTACGACAGGATTATTGAAGAGACTGAAAAACTGCTCTGCACAGAATATATTCCCCAGCTCATCCGGCACGTGCAGCTGTTGTACAGTTCGATGAGCGAGACAGGTACTAAAGTTTACCTGAAGATAGGGACAAGCGGAACAGGAGGAATGGGTCTCAACATTCCTTATACACATAGTGAAGAGAAACCATCACGTGTGCTTCTCAGTAAATCATCGATCGCAGGTGCACATACTCTCCTGCTCTTCCTGATGGGAAGAACTCCCGAAGGACCAATTACTAAAGAAATTAAACCAACCGCTGCAATAGCGTGGAAGCGGATTGAATTCGGTGAGATCAAAAGAAAAGGCAAACCTATCGAACTTGCAGATATTCCGGTTACTCAGGCAATTCCTCTTAAGGATAAATTTCAGATCTGCTCTGAATTGAATTATCCTTTAACCGGTGAGACCCTTAAATCTGTCTTTATTGATACGGGTGAGAACGGAATATTCTCCCGCGGTGAATTCGAGACAATTACTGCCCAGAAGCAGATGGAATTTGTTACACCTGAAGAAATTGCAGATGTGGCAATTTTTGAGATTAAAGGCGGAAATACCGGCCACGATATCGTAAGTTCTCTTGATCACGCAACACTGGAACCTACTTACCGTGCGGGATACATGCAGCATATGGCCGTTAAAAAACTGGATGAACTGGAGAAAAGGCATGGAAATTACAGCATAGCTTTTGAACTCCTGGGTCCTCCCCGCCTTTCAAAACTGCTTTACGAGATCCACCTGATGCGCCTGTTTAATAAATCAATGCAGGATATAATCGACAAAACTCCCGAAGAGCTTTCGAAGAAATGTTTCGATATCATTGTGAATGATGACAAACTTCGGAATGAAATGCTAGCAATAGGTATACCGATACTTCTACCAAATGGTGAATCACTGCTTCGCGGCAGCATAATAAAAATACCCGCATTCAGAGGCGAAAATATTGTGGATGTCAGTGAAAAGAATATTGATATCTGGGCTAGTGAAGGATGGGTTGACCTGCGGGTAACCAATATGGAAAGATGGCAGGTAAGGCTGAAGGAACTTATAGAAGAAGCCAACAGTATTCCTGAAGATGATACAAGCTCGCAGCACGTCCGCACAAAAGAATACTGGGATAATTTCGAAGAAATAAAAATTGGAAAGATCTGCAGCTGGCTCTTCATCCACGAAGAACATGGAAACAGAATGAAATCATAGTAGATTTGTACTTGATCACTACTAAAAAAGGCTGTCAGATGACAGCCTTTTTTCTTTCGGCGCTGGAAACTTTTTCAGGAAACATTAGTTCAACCCGTAATGAAAAAAGGTATTTCCATTTTTATAAAAGTCCTGGTAATTACAGCAATAATAGCAGCTTTTATATACCAGATGAGTATCGGGAAATGTCCCGTGCCTTAATATCTAGTTCACCATTGAGATCATTGTTGAAATTTCATCTACCATCTCATCGATATTTCCTGAGAACCCGACTTTCATAAATCTTATATTTCCGTTCCCATCCACCACAAATTTTGTGGGAATTCCGCTGACCCTGTAATCCTCTATTACTTTGTTATCATTATCCAGGAGAACATGAAAAGGATAATTATGCTCCTCAATAAATTGCTTCGCGTTTACTTTTTTATCCTCTGCATTTTCCCAGGAATTTATAAACAGAAACTGAACACTGCTATTGGATTTGTACTGTTCCACGGCTTTCTGCATACCGGGAAAAGATGCTTTACAAGGACCGCACCATGTTGCCCAGAAATCCAGTATTACAGTTTTCCCCTTTAGTGATTTTAGTGAAACTTTTCGTCCATCGAGGTCAACAAGAGAAAAATCAGGAGCAGGCTGTTTCATAATCTCTTTTTCCAACCTCGCCACAAGCAGCTGCTTTGCGACAGACTCAAACTGAGCAATGTACGAATCAAATCCTGCTGATGAACCATGTTCCTTAGTATAAATTTCCTTTAACATTGATTTCATTTCAGGAGTAGCTTTTCCCTGTTTTATATATCCTTCTATTTCATTCTTTGCTGCATCAGTATTACCATTTGCAACCAAAATTCTGGCATATAGCTGGTTAACTTCTTCATCTTTACCTTTAGTCAATTCCTTTGCTTCATTCAGCGGTGGTTCAGCTTCTTCCAGCTTTCCAAGGGTGAACAATGCTCTGGCATATGCATAAAGGTTCATTCCAAGCATAGATTGACGATCTTCCTTCCATTCTTCAGTACTCTGATAATTCGGCTTTTTCTCAGAAGGATTATTTAATTCTTTCCTTGCCCGCTCAACACCCAGGCCGGCGATATCCAGCGCTATCTGGGGATATTTATTGTCATCAAGCATCTTTGTGGAAATCGAATAAAACCTGTATGTAGAAAATTTAGATGTATTGTTCTCAAAATATTCTTTCAGTGTTTTATACCTGTTCTTCTCAAAATAATTGATGGCCATTACATCGTAAAAATCTGATAAATATTCGCTCTGAGGATAAGCAGATTCGAAATCTTCAAGCATTTTAATCTTCTTATACAAATCAGGTTCGTTATAAAAGGCCTCGTATTTCTCTCTCTGTACAAATTTACTCTGCGGATACCTTTCTTCAAGCATCTTCTTATAAGTATCAGCCCGGTTAGGCATGTCTGCTTTATCATACCACTCTGCCAGAACAGTATAATCCTTTTCATTATCAGCGTGAGAATACAATCCTGATAATTCCCTTATAATTATTGAAGATGCATTATCTTTATTAAGTTTAGTCTCAACACCAAGGTAGGGTCCCATATAATCATTTTTAATATCCGGATTTACATCGAAATCTTTCTTGAAATAATAAAGAGAGGAATCAAAGTTCCTGTCCATATCCAGATAGTAGCTTCCCCAGGTATATATGGCAGAAGCATAACCCGCATAACTTCCCGGCAGAACATTTCCCTTTTCATCGTATAGACGAACCAGGTATCCCTGCTTCCCGTTATTGTCAATATCGTCGCCATTCTTAAATTTAATAAGGATGCCTTTGGTGGAATCAGAAGCAGATATTTTACCTGTCCAGCCTTCATTGGATTTCTGCATTTCTACCTGCCTGGTTTCATCAAGGTCTGTACTATATAAATATGCAATGAGACTGACCTGAGATGCATCCTTCAGACCTGTGCTATCAGGATTGTAAGTAACCGTTATCTCTTCCCCCGGCTTTGGTTTAAGGGGTTCAGTAGAAAACTTTTCTTTTATTTTTGCTTCCTTTGAACAGGATTGAAACAAAAATATTGAAGTAATAATGAGAAATAAAATATATACACTTTTTTTCATTGTGGTTCCGTTTTTTCAAAATGTAGCAGTGATAGATAATAAACTTAGTTAATATTTGAAATGCTTTATTTGCTCACCCTTCCCGTCGATCTCTGTCATAGCTTCAATACCAATCTGGAGATGGAGGTCAGAATAATTCTCAGTGACCATACGGTCTGATTCTGTAGTTTTTATCCCCTCAGGAACCATAGGCATATCTGAGACAAGGAGCAAAGCCCCGTGGGGAATCTGGTTAACCAGTCCGACGATAAAGAGGGTGGCTGTTTCCATATCAATCCCTATCGTGGAAAGTTTCTTAAGGTAACTCTTGAATGATTTATCCCATTCCCATACTCTTCTATTCGTTGTATAAATTACTCCCGTCCTGTATTCCAGGTTTCTGGCTATCAGTTTTTCGGAAACAAACTTATGCAGCTTAAAAGATGGAAGAGCAGGAACCTCCTTCGGCATATAATCATCACTGGTACCCTCGCCTCTTATTGCAGCGATCGGAAGAATAAAATGACCTATCTCCGTAGAACGCTTCAGTCCACCGCATTTCCCGAGAAATAAAACTCCTTTGGGATTTTTTGCGATCAGCAGGTCCATTATTGTGGCGGCATTCGCAGATCCCATTCCGAAGTTTATAATAGTCAATCCATTTGAATTTGTGGCGGTCTGCATCGGCTTCCCGATACCCTTTATATCGCAGGAAAACTGATCTGCAAAAGAAGTTACATAATTATGGAAATTTGTAAGCAGCATATAATCGCCGAACTCATCTATTTTCGTTCCCGTATATCTCGGCAGCCAGTCTTTTGCAATATCCAGTTTGGTTTTAAAAGGACTATTTGTATGTGATTTGGTTATCAAAGGGGTATTAGTGTTTGAGGATTGTGTTCGTTTCATATATTTTTTAGTTATTGATCTTTGGAAATTAAAGTTATAAAAAATCCGGGACAATCCATGCAGAAAAGGTTCAGGAACTTCCTAGAAAAATCTGGATTAAATGAAGTCAAGGTTCTGCTTATAGTTCTGTCAGTACTTGCGGGAATTCTGATATTTATCAGTATAGCTGACGAAGTTGTTGAGGGTGAAACTCAGCATTTTGATAATTACATCTTGAAATCTCTAAGGGAACCCGGAGACGTATCCACTCCTGCTTTTCCCGACTGGGTGACGGCTGCTATGAAAGACATTACTTCTCTGGGAAGCGGAACGGTTATTGTCTTAGTCACTTTATTTGTAACGGGTTATCTGCTGCTCAGGAAGAAGTATTACTGGCTGGGGCTGGTAATGATTGCCACAATCGGGGGTGCCCTGATGGTATGGGGATTAAAAGAGTTTATCGGAAGAACACGGCCTACAGTTGTAACGCATCTCCTTGAGGAAAAATCATTAAGTTTCCCCAGCGGTCATTCTATGATGTCGGCTATCGTTTACCTGACCCAGGCAACCCTGCTGAGCAGGATTGAGGAAAACAGGAAGGCTAAGATCTATATTATTTTTGTGGCCCTTCTCTTGACATTTCTAATCGGCATCAGCAGAGTTTACGTCGGGGTGCATTATCCCACCGATGTACTGGCCGGCTGGATCGCCGGTATCAGCTGGGCACTTCTCTGCTGGTATGTGGCTGCATTGCTTGAGAGAAGAAAAACTATTCACCATATATAATCAGTATTACTTAAAAAATATCCATCGATAAATTAAACAAGTATGACAAAAATGTTCTTATCCCAGGTTCCGCACGAAATTGATCTTGCTTATTTCACCGGCAATAATCAGGGTATCATCAGCTTTGATAATATAATCAGGACTGGGGATAGCATTTATTCTCTCCCCTTTTTTCTCTTTGATCTTGACTGACAGGACGTCCACACCATACTGTCGTCTGATGTTTAATTCACGTATAGATTTCCCAATGAAAGATTTAGGAGGAGCTATTTCAATTATCGAATAACCTTCCATAAAATGAACCATTGGCTCTTCCTCTTTCATCGTTATCAGGCTGGCAAGGTTGGATGTCAGCTCCCTTCGCTCAATCTCACGATCATAAGCATCCTGAATGTCCTTTCTCCAGATAACACCGATAATTTTACGTGAATTCGTACTCTCAACAACAGGCAGCCCTTCGAATGAATATTTCCGAAGTTTATCCAGCGCTGCCTGACAACTGTCATCAGGGGAAATCGATTCAAAGGTAGGATTTGAAATATCGCCGGCAATCAGAAGGTTCTGTAACGATTCCCGTTCATACAGGTAATCCTTGATATCATGAATAGAGATCATTCCGCTAACGTGTCCTTCTGAATCCACCACCGGAAAATCGGATTCTTTCCCACGGATAATACGATTAACGATCTGACTGAAATTATCCGTGACAAGAATGGATTCAAATTCTTTCCTGTACACATCCTTCACATAGATTGATTCCATTAAATTTGTTTCCATCCCCTCTTTTAAACCGATATTTCTTAGTACCAGCTTAAGAGTATATATAGACTCCCTGGATAACTTTGAAGAAATAATCATGCTTATTATGCAGGTAATCATTAACGGAAGAATTATCCGGTAATCATTAGTCAGCTCAAAGACTATAATAATAGCGGTTATCGGTGCTCTCGTGGTTCCCGCTACGAGTCCTCCCATTGCTACCAGGGCATACGCCCCCGGTGTTGCTGTGATATCAGGAAAAAGGGTGTGTACAATCGATCCGAAAAAATAACCGAGCATAGCGCCCATAAATAATGAGGGAGCGAAGATACCCCCTGAACCTCCCGATCCGAGCGTAAGAGATGTAGCTAAGATCTTCATAAAAATTAATATCAGAGCTACATACCAGATCATATTTCCATACAAAGCATTATTTATGGAATCATAACCGACTCCCATAATCTGAGGAAACGCCAGGGCTATTAAACCTATACCCAGTCCGCCCAGTGCAGGTTTGAAGCTTTCGGGAATATTTATCCGGTTATCAAAAATTTCCTCGCAGTAGTAGAGTGTTTTTATGAACAGAAATGCAACCAAACCGCTTGCAGCCCCCAGAATAAAATAAAAACCAATCTCCACGGGAGAGGCAAGCTGATACTTGGGAACAATGAAAGCTGCGAAGTTTCCTTCAAAAGTGTGTGAAATAACTGTGGCCATAACAGAGGCGATAACAATAGGGGAGAACTGTGCAACGGCAAAGTCCATCAGCACAATTTCAACAGCGAAAAGGGCGCCGGCTATTGGTGCATTAAAAGCAGCAGCAATACCGGCAGCTGCACCGCAGCCCACAAGAGTTTTTAATCTTTTGGTTGAAACCCGCAGGAACTGACCGACGACAGAACCAAGACTGGAACCTATCTGAATAATAGGGCCTTCCCTGCCAACCGACCCTCCGGTACCAATTGAGATAGCCGAAGCCACAGCTTTAACAAAGGCTACTCTTCCCCGTATCTGTCCTCCTTTAAGCAGAATTGCCTGCATTACCTCAGGAACACCATGGCCTTTTGCCTCAGGAGCAAGGTAATATATGATTGGTCCGACTATAAGTCCCCCTATTATGGGAATGATTATAATAAGAAACCAGGGAGTATCCATTACATTCTGAAGGAGAGTGCCAGGACCCGGAAAGGAAATCTCGGAAAATAATTTTATCATTGCCCTTATACCTATGGCTGAAAAACCAGCCAGAACACCAATTATGATCGCTATAATAATCATAAATGTGTGTTCGGTCATTTTGGCTTTTTCAAAAAGGGAGGCGGTGCGTAAGGAGAGACGCGAATAAGCTTTCTTTAAATAAACTTTCACCATTTCTCCGGTATAAGAGCAGGATTAAATTCTGAAAATAAAATAACGGATCCGAACATTTATAAAAACTTCAGATTACTTTATAGCTAAAAATTACAGGAAATACCCATTATAAATTTTTTCTCACGCAGTACCGGATCGGATCTTTGAAATCCTATGTAAATATTCAGAGGAATTTCGGCCATCATTTCAGCATGCTTTGAGAATTGTTCCGGGATAATATTATCCGGAGAATTTAAAAGCAGAGATTCCTGAGAAGTAGAATCCTGTTTCTCCTCTTTCTTTGGTTCATCTTTATCGATGACAAGTTTATAGAACAACAGCCCTGCAATAATTACACCCCCTACAATTAATAAAGTCGAGCTGTTTCCGCCCGAATCCTCTGTCTGGCTGGTTGATCCTCCCCCGCCCCCGGGGACATCCGACGTTCTCAGCAATCCCTGTCCGTAGCTTTCCGGCGATGAAAGAATAACCTGTAATCCGAAAAATATCAGAACAAGTACCGGTATATATGTTCTGTACGAAGAGCGAATCATCTTATCCTCCGGTGAATATCATTTTGACGTATTAAAATAATTCATTTATAACTGAATTACCAAACTACACGATTACATTGTTTATCCGCAGTAATAATAAAATTAAATCAGAAAAAAGTGGCAATAATTATCTGGATTTCAAATCAACCACGAAACTGTACCCGTGCTTTGTAAATCCGAGAGATTCATAAAACTTATGGGCATTTTCTCTCCCGAGGTGACTCGAAAGCACCATTTTATAACAGCCTTTCTCCCGGCTTCTCTCCATAGCAAAGTTCATCATTTCTTTGCCGATACCGATGCCCTGAAGGTCTTTCCTGATTACAACATCCTCCACAATTGCTGACGGCTCGCCCCGATGCGCAAGGTTATCCATTATCAGCAAAGCAAATGTTCCCGCTGCTTCATTATTATATTCAACTATGAAAAGATGGTAATCAGGATATTTTTTCAGTTTATCAAACTTCTGTTCAGCCTCCAGAAGCGAAATTTTGTCTTCGGGATCTTCTGTCAGTCCATAATATAATTCAAGAATTTTTTCAAGATCACCCTTCTCTGCCGGTCTGATTCTGACAGGAATCATAATTTTAAATTTACTTATTGTATGTCTTTATTATTGGTAGGAACTGAATGTTTCGCAATTATCTCACCGTCTTCAATTATCACAGCAGACAGCTTATTACATGTATAAACCGAAGTATCTATATACGCAACATTATTCCATTTCTGAAAAGTCACATCCTGTTTTCGGGTATGTCCTACAATCTGAAGTTTTCCCAGGTTCATCAATTCATCCCTCGTCCACAATATACCATGTTCACTGGTGATGCTGTTATGCATTTCTTCATCGAGCTTTTCAATATCCTTAAGAGGTTCAGAACCCAGTGAAGAACTGAAATACGATGAAATTCCCGCATGAGAAATAAAGCATTCAGGAAGATTAAAAAATAACGGCGCCTGGGTAATGATGTCGAGGTGTTCAGCAATCTTATCAAACTTATTATCGTATGAGGAAATGGTTCTCTCAAAACCGTTATATATCCACGAGGCTCCCATATTTGTAGTGGGCTTCTTGATAAAATAGTAAAACATATAATCGTGGTTACCGGGAGTGAATTTTATTCCTTCATTTTTCACATATTCCAGAACTTCAAAGCTGAAATTACCCCTGTCAATAAGATCACCGACACAATATAAAGGAATAGAAGGGTATAGACTCTTTATTTTTTTCACCAATTCCTGCAATGTATACAGGCACCCGTGAACATCACCAATTACAGCTATCATACTTAAATATATTTAATTTCCTGTGCATATTTTTGAAGTTCATCACGGAACTTCGGATGTGCGATACTGATAAGTTCCCGTACACGCTCCCTTATAGATTTTCCGAAGAGCTGAGCCACACCATATTCTGTTACAACGTAGTGAACATCAGCCCTATTCGTTATTACTCCTGCCCCGGCTTTAATCTGGGTTACTATTCTGGACATATTCCCGTCCTTGGTAGTTGAAGGCAGTGCAATAATAGGTTTCCCGTTTTCAGAATGAGCAGCCCCTCTTATAAAGTCAACCTGCCCTCCAAATCCGCTGTACAATCTTGTGCCTAATGTATCAGAGCAGACCTGGCCTGTTATATCAACTTCAATTGCAGAGTTGATAGCAACCATATTATCATTTTTTGCAATAACAAAAGGATCATTAACATATTCCTGCGGATGGAATTCAATCAAAGGATTATTATCTATAAAATCGAATAGTTTCTTCGTCCCGAGAACAAATCCTGCAATTATTTTCCCGCGATGGAGAGTTTTCCTTTCATTCGTAATAATCCCGGATTCAACCAGACCGATTATCCCGTCTGAAAACATCTCTGAATGAACCCCCAGCGCTTTCTTATCATATAGAAAATTTAATACTGAATCAGGAATAGCCCCGATCCCCATCTGGAGGGTAGACCCGTCTTCAATTAATTCTGATATATGCGACCCAATATTCCGGTAAATATTTTCCAGCTGGGGTGACATATTTTTATCAACCTGCGGAAGTTCCTGTATCGGTTCGTCAACTTCGACTATATAATTTATTTTGTTGATGTGTATGAAAGAATCGCCGAATGTCCTGGGCATATTAGGATTAACCTGGGCGATTACAACCTTTGCTTTCTCCGCCGGATTTTTAATAGGGCCTACATCAACCCCGTAGCTGCAGAACCCATGTTCATCAGGAGGTGATACATGAATAAAGGCTATATCAATAGGTATTAATCCCTTAGTGAAAAGCAGAGGATATTCATAGAGATAAATTGGAGTAAAATCCGCCCTTCCTTCATTAACACTTAGACGTGAATTTCCGCCTATGAAATAAGCGTTATGCCTGAAATGTCCCTGCATCTCAGGTTTCAGGTAGGGCAGCTCTCCAACCGTCAAAATATGCAGAATTTCCACATCATAAAGTGTGTCTTTTCTTTCAACCATAGCATTAATAAGAGTATGAGGTACAGCGCATCCGCCCTGCATAATTATTTTATCTTTTGATTTTATTACTCTTACTGCTTCTTCCGCTGTAACTATCTTCTTATTATACGCGCTGATCAGGCTGGTAGGAATAGTATTCTTCGATTTTAATTCTTCAAATGGTGTCATTTCAATTACTTCTTCGATTCTAATAATTTTCAATTAGTAGAGAAAACTCTGAGTTTTCTGAACTCTACATTAAATATATTAGCTATTTGCTCATTGGAACAGTAGCCATTGTATGTGCAGACCCCCTTTGCAAGACCTTCATCACCCATCAGTGCATTACCGAGACCGTTATCAGTAATATTCTGAATATAAGGAAGGGATGCATTATTCAAACCATAGCTTGCAGTACGGGCAACTATAGCAGGCATATTCGGTACACAATAATGAATTATACCGTATTTTTCGTATACCGGATCCCTTAATGTCGTCAGCCTGCTGGTTTCGATACAACCCCCCTGATCAATTGATACATCGACTATTACTGCCCCGGGTTTCATTTGTTTAACCATATCTTCCGTAACCAGGTGAGGGGTTTTTTCACCTTTTATCAATACCGCACCTATAAGCACGTCCGCAAATTTAACACCTCTTTCTATTGTATACGGATTTGCAACTACTGTGGTGATCTTTTTTCTGAAATGCTCATCAATCTTGCGAAGTCGGCCAAGATCCTTATCAAGTACAATAACCTGTGCTCCTATCCCCAGAGCCGCCCTTGCGGCTGTAGTACCAACTACTCCTGAACCAAGTATAACAACTGCAGCCGGGGCAACTCCTGTTATACCTCCAAGGAGAATACCTCTTCCCTGACTGGGGTAGCTTTCGAGATACCTGCTTGCGACCTGAATAGAAATGGGCCCCGCTATTTCACTCATCGCCTGAAGTACAGGAAGACGATTATTGGTTTCAACTAGATCATATCCAACCGCAGTGACTTTTTTCTCCATCAGTTTTTCAATGGTCTGTTTTTTACCGACAGCAAGGTGGAGAAATGAGAATAAAATCTGATTCTCTTTGAATAATTCTAATTCAGCATCATTTACCTGGGTTACTTTTAACACAAGTTCAGCTCTTCCGAAGATTTCATCAGCAGTGTATACAATTTTAGCACCGGTCTTTTCGTAATCTTCGTCACTGAAATGACTCCCTTCACCGGCACCTGACTGAATATATACAGTGTGTCCCTTCCGGGTTAATGCATCCACTCCTGCCGGAGCTAATGAAACTCTTTTTTCTTCATTAAGCTGTTCTTTCGGTATTCCAACTATCATACTTGAATTTCCCAATTTATTATTCAAAATTAGCCAGAAAGATTGATAGTATCAATATTTTCCCAAATTCAGATTGTTTCAGAAGGAGGTTAAAGATTGTAATAAACCCTGCTATACCAGAACCGGTGTTACTGCACCTCTTCCATTTAATACTGAAATTATATTCTTTGCGGCCAGTTTCGCCATTTCATTCCGCGCATCGGTCGTTGCGCTTCCTAAATGAGGAAGCAGAACTACATTATTCAGTTTGAGCAAATCAGGATTTATTGATGGTTCGTTTTCATATACATCTAATCCTGCGGCAAACAGCCTTTTCTGCTGAAGCATCCTGATCAATTCCTTCTCTTCAATTATTTCTCCTCTGGCTGTATTTATAAGCACAGCAGTTTCTTTCATCAGGCGGAGCCTCTCTTTATTCAGAATGTGATAAGTACTCTCAGTAAGAGGAAGGTGAAGTGATATAATGTCAGATCTTTTTAACAGGTTATTCAGTGCAGCTTTTTTACCGCCCAGCGACTCTATTTCCGGATTTTCCCTTCCATCGTAATAAAGAATATTCACCCCGAAACCTGCAGCTCTTTTCGCAACGGCGGTACCGATTCTTCCTGCCCCTATAATACCGAAAGTTTTTTCTCTCAGCTCAATACCAAGAAGTAGTTGAGGCTGCCAGCCCTTAAACTTATTTTTTCTCATTATTTCCTCCCCTTCGATCAGCCTGCGTGAACATGCAAGTACCAGAGTCATTGCCAGATCAGCGGTAGAATCAGTGAGCACATCCGGTGTATTTGTTACAGTTATTCCTTTTTTATTAGCATAAGCAACATCGATATTATTATACCCTACAGCATAATTTGCAATAACCCTGCATTTGGTCATTAAGTTTATCAATTCTGCATCAAATCTATCTGTAAGAAGAGAAATAACCCCGTCCGCATCTTTTACTTCTTTTTTAAGCAGCTCATATGGAATAGGTTTATTTTCCCTGTAAACTTTCACATCGATATTTTTACTTTTTAATAGTTCAGAGGCTGTTTCGGGGATTTCCCTTGTAATGAAGACTTTCATAAGACCCTTATTTTTAATGTCCGAATAACATTCTAACTATAAACACTGCTCCAAGGATTCCCGCAATATCTGCAATAAGACCTGCCGGAAGAGCATGCCTTGTATTTTTTATATTTACAGCTCCAAAATATACTGCAAGTACATAAAATGTGGTTTCTGTACTCCCGAAAAAGGTCGAAACCATTATTCCTATAAATGAATCGGGACCATGAACTTTCATAATTTCCGTCATTATTCCCAGAGATCCGCTTCCCGAAAGGGGTCTCATCAAGGCCATTGGCAGAGCTTCAGCAGGCATCCCTATAAGATCCGTAAAAGGTTTTAATATATAAATGAGCCAGTCCATTGCCCCGCCTGCCCTGAATATTCCGATTGCCATTAGCATTGCAACCAGATAGGGAATTATTCTAACAGCGATGTTGAATCCTTCTTTTGCTCCCTCCACAAACTCTTCATATATCCGGATTCTTTTTACTGCTCCATACCCTATAAATAAAATAATTAACGCAGGAATTGCAATAATTGATAAAACTTCAATAAACCTCTTAAAATATTCCGGTTTTATAATCTGTGAGATTCCTGATAGAAGAGTGCCTGCACCCGTTATACCTGCGAGAACGATGATGAGTATTATTGCCAGAAAGATCAGAATACCTTTAAGGTGACTTTTTAACCAGTGAAAAAAACCCCCTTCAACAGGAAATTGCTGGAGAACCTTTGCCGCGGTAATCCCTGCAGTAGTCGCACAGGCTGCTCCAAAAATTGAGGTTCCTATAATTATTGCCGGATCGGAACTTCCGACCGCTGCCCTTACAGCAATTGCCGTAGCAGGAATGAGAGTAAGACCCGCAGTATTTATTGCCAGAAAGGTCACCATTGAATTTGTCGCGGTACCTTTATCGGGATTTAAATTGTCAAGCTCTTCCATAGCCTTCAGTCCGAAGGGGGTAGCTGCATTTCCAAGTCCCAGCATATTTGCCGAAATATTCATAATCATTGAACCCATTGCAGGATGGTCCTCCGGCACATCCGGAAACAGTCTTTTCATTATCGGTCTCAGCCATCTGGCAATCAAAGAGATTAGTCCCGCTTCTTCTGCAACCTTCATTACCCCGAGCCAGAGTGCCATAATACCAATCAAACCAATAGCTATATTAACAGCGGTACCGGCATAATCGAGTACAGCATTGGTTACATCTTTAAGCTTAAGGAAAGAGATGCTCTCAAGGATAACACGGGCAGCGAGCCTGTTGTTTCCCTCTTCATGGTAAGTTATGGTTCCGGTCAGATTATTTTCTTCGCCCGATGCTTTAGCCATCTGCTGCCAGATTTTGGGAGCAGAGTTATCCACGTTGATGACGAGCGACCCGCTGTGTTTATCAGGTTTAAGGGTCACATTAGCCGGGAGGAGAACTGAACTATCAGTTTTTTCTGAATAAAATTTGTTAAAAAAAGATTTGTCGACTGAAATCCTGGCATTATACTGTCTAGTTACAGAAGCATCTATGGTCCGGTCAAGAATTATCTCTGCTTTAAAGGGCTCATCATTTCTATACTTATCAGAACTCTGGTTGGATATATCGGTAATCAATGCGGTTCCGATACCCAGAACCAGCAAACCAAGCCAGACATAATTCAGCATTAACTATCCTGTTATTCAGTTACTAGTATTTTTTTTCTGAAAGGAAAATTATGGCTACCGTTTTTGTTTGCTGCCGTAATTTTAATATTATGAAACCCGGGTTCAACATTATGCAGATTTATACTCAGAATATTTGTTTGGTGACTGAAAGTATAATTTAAAGTTTTAACAGAATCAAATTGAACAACAATAGAAGCTGAATCAATTCCGCTGCTGTCGGTTAAGCTGTAGTCTAAATTAATATCGCCTTTACTTAATAAAGAATCTCCATTCAAAGGCTGTATCCGGGGAATCCCCGATTTAAAGTAACGGTATAGTCCCTTGAAAATTCCCCAGGCTTCTATCTTATTAAATTCATCAATCGCTAGAAGCCGCTCCTCCATATGATGGGTATGGAAGCCGCATTCAACCAGAACAGCGGGAATCCGGGTTTCTCTTAAGACAGAAAACCCTTCACCAGGATAAATATTATAATCCGAATAAGTTCCGTCAAATGAGCCGGGACCTCCTGAATTTCTCATTGCATATGACAGGTCCCTTTCAATATATTTTGCAAGGTCACGCTCACAGGCATCAAATTCATAATCATCTGCTTTAGCATGATAATAGACAGAAGTGTAATTTGTATAATCATCCCCTTCCTTTGGAGGAGCATTATGATGTATACTGATAAAAATATCTGCTCCGCTTTCATTAGCCATCATGGAACGTTCTTTCAGACCTACAGTTTTATCGGTAACACGCGACATTAAGACGACCGCTCCGGCTTCCTCCAGGAAATCTTTTAAGTACAATGCAACTCTAAGATTTACATCTGCTTCAACTGCAATACCGTTGGGGCCTTTATTCTTTCTGTCATCTCCCCCGTGTCCGGGATCGAGGAAAAATTTTTGATTTGAAATATAGGGTGATGAATCAAGGATGTATTCCCGTGTCTTTTGGGGGTTTTGTAATTCGATGGGTACGTCATAGTACAGGCTCTCTATTGATGAACATCCCGCCAGTATAAGACCGGTTAATAGAAGCAGGATGAAATAATTCACACTAAAGACCTTGTTCCTCGGCAGCCTGAATTTCTTCCGAATCTATCATAACCAATTCTTTAGACTGTGAAGTTTTAGATTCATTCTCTTTTTTCAGGGAATACTTTGAAAGGTATTTTTTCTTAATATCATCAATTGTCTTTTTCTCATCAACTATTTTAATTGAACCATTTACCGTTGCGGAAAATAAATAATAGCTGTCCTCTCTGGTCCTGTTCTTCTTCAATCTTTCGTCTTTAATTATAGTAAAACTCACAGGACCGTTAAAATGTATCTTCTCATAAACCTCATCGTCTTTATCAAGGAAGAAATAAATATTTTTATCGAGATACAAAAAAGTTGTTGTGTGCTGCATTGCCCTCTCGCCGTCGACATTAAAAGCGAGAATACCTCCGGAACTGTCATTTAGTTCTTTTTCAATTGTTTCGAGGTCACGTATGTATGAGATTTTTCTGTGCATTTTACACCATTCAGTTATCAATAGACATTTTTAATTATGTCCGCTCAACTATACAGCTTGAATTATTTAATGAGAAATTACAATCCTTACAATGAGATAAATTCCGGTCAAATTTATTGAGTCTTATCTGATGTACCATTTCCCTTATCTGTTCTCCGAAGGCTTCTGCTTCATCAAGGCTGATAATTTCTTTGACATCCTCCCCCGGAAAATTGATAAAAATTATCCTGAGTTCAAAGGATGTTAATTCTTTGAAGAAACGACTTACAATATAGGAATAAAATTTCAATTGGTGGAAATATAATGACGCACGGTCACAAATTTCTTCCCTGCTTATGGAGTCTGTTTTATAATCAATAATAATAGCTATTTCCCCTTCAATTATAAGCTTATCCATTATGCCATGAAGGAAATAATCCCCGTCGTTAACAAAAATTTCATATTCATTGTAGAACTTTTTATATGAAGAAATTTTATTATAAATGTCAGATCCGGATAATTCTGAAAGTTTTCGGGATATTTCTTTGCTCAGGGCGTTAATGTCCCCCGGATCTTCAGGAAAATATTCTGATCGTATTATCTTCTTAATTTCATCAGAGGAAATTTTGAGGTTACCTTTCTGAAGTATTTTATGGATGATACTTCCCTTCCGTTCCGCCGGTAAAGTTGATTTTTCATCATACTGTTTTTCAGAGGAATTCTCCTTCGGACTTAATTCCAGATGCGATTTATTTCTTTTACCAATAAAGAGGGAATTTATGTAATTCTTCATTAGTCCTGACATTTCCAGCTCAAAAGTAAGTCTGTATTTCAGAGGACATTGCATGAAGGTTGCAAACCGCGTTGCTGATATGACCTCCCCTTTCGGATAATCTCCGGTTCCGCTGATCATTATTTTCGCAGCTGCGGATTCAGAATCATTTACTGATCCATTAATTGTTTCCTCTACATTCCGGATAATTTTTATTTTCTGACGAATCTCCCTTGAGAAATTTTCGAAGCTACCTCCTTCTGTTTTAAGGAACTGAAGCCGGTCTCTGAATTCGAACATATCCTGTGTAAAATCAATGTTTAGTCCCTCCTGCAGAAGATCCATAAACGAACCTTTTTTGTAGCTTTCAGTTTCTTCAGCGCTTATAAATAAGTAATTCTTTGCCCGGGTCGCTCCCACATAAAAGAGTCTTTTCAATTCCGCTGCTTCTTTTTTCGCTGAGATATAATCATACAGAGAACTGATGGGAGCAGATTCATATTCACTGAAATAATCGTTATTAAGCGGAACCTTTGTAAGGAGTCCGTAATTCTTATCGATCTGAATACTCCCCTTCTTAACTCTGTCAACATATGTTGTCTCATGGGCGTTATAAATGAAAACAGCGGGATATTCCAAACCTTTTGCCTGGTGGAGGGTCATCACCTTAATGGAATCAGATTCATCTGCAATCGCAGCCTGGGGTTCATCCTCCATTTCTTCAATAGAACTCTTCAGAAAGTCTACATAATCATACATTGTTTTGAACCCCTTACCCTGGAAACCGATGGTCAGCTTTACAAGTTTGTCAATGTTAGCAATTTCCTGCTGACCCGAAGCTTTTTGAGCAAGTACTGCCAGGTATGGACTTTCATTTAAAATTCTCCTCAGCAGTCCCGGAGCATTAAAAACCTTAGCCTGTTCAAGGTGAGCTTTCAATTTGTCACATATTTTCTGAAAATCCTGGTATGACGAACAGGCTTTTAACAGTTTCTCCCACAGGGTCCTGCCATCTGCCAGCGAGAGTTCATAAATACGGTTATCAGGAATATTAAAAAAAGGTGAACGCAGAATTCCCACCAGGGCCGTATCATTCCGGGGGTCCAGCAGAAATGAGAAATAATTGTAAATATCATAAACTGACTGACGCTGGTAAAATCCCTTTCCTCCTACAATGCTGAAAGGAATATTCTTTTCGATAAATATTTTTTCAAGAGAGGTAAATGATTTCCTTTTCCTGACAAGGACAGCAATATCTTTCCAGTTTAGTTCCCTTCTATTGTCTGTTCCGTTAACAAGTGAATTAATTCTGCGTGCCGTGAGTTCGGCTTCATTCACTGATTCCTTCTCATCATCATCGCTCTCAGCCGGCGCGCCGAGGAGTATTTCAATAAGACTGTCTGTATCTTCCTCCTTTGCGCAGACAAGGTCGGAATGGTTAACTTCATTAAAGAGATCATTAGGATCGGAAAAAAGATTTCTGAAAAGCTTATTTACGAAGAGGCAGATACCGGGAGCCATCCTGAAACTATCCGGCAGGCTCAACAGGGATTTCTCTCCGGACGCACCGCTTATCTGTTCTTTGGTTATCCTGAAAACCTCGAGATCAGCGTCCCGGAACATGTATATACTTTGTTTTTCGTCTCCCACTACAAAAAGATTTCCCTCCCTGAGGTCGTCAAGTATCGGAAGGAATATCTGATACTGGATCTCATTAGTATCCTGGTATTCGTCTACCATAATGTATCTGAATTTACGCGAAAGCTCTGTCTTCACAGAAGGAATCTTCAGGATATTTTTCGTCAGGATCAGAATATCTTCATAGTCGAGGTAACCGTTCTCTCTTTTTTTAGATTCATATCTCTCTATACAAAGACTGAAGAGATTCATAATTGATTTACCGAACTTTGCCAGGCTTAGCTCACTCTGCTCAAAGTTTTCAGCAGACTTCAGTTTAGATGCATCCCGCACATAATTTTCCGCACCTGTTATTTGCGCTGATAATCCGTCTCTCATACCATTAGCAAGATAACCCTGCTTCCTCACCTCACAGCGGTTAGTAAATCCCAAACCTCTGATAAGCTCAAGTATTCTGATTTTATTTTCAGGATCAGTTTCATTCTTAAATTCTTCGATCAGAGGCCTTATCTCTAATGCCTTTTCATTAATTTCCTTCACAGATAAAACTGTATCATTTATCAGCGTCAAGGAATTGATAAAGTCCTCTTCGCCAATCTGAAGCAGTAAACCTGCAGTCTGAAGAAAAGCTTCGTGGAAAAAAACGCGTATCTCCTCTATATTATTACTGTAAATCCTTTCACGTATATCCAGAACTTTTTTCCGATCCTTCACCAGGGATCGTAATTGTGATGCCAGGCCCAGTCGCGACCGGAAAAATCTTACAAGGTACTTTGTGTCATCTGCAGCGGAGGACCCTGAAAGAGATTCCCTTAAAATTTCTTCAACGGAAAGTTCTATCAAATCACCTGAGGTTATTTCATCAATCGACTGGAAATTAGCATCAAGTCCTGCCTCCACTGGAAACTGCTTAAGTATATCGATACAAAATGAATGAATTGTAGAAATGTTAGCTGACACAAGCTGTCTTCTGATGCGGTTTAACAGCTTTTTTTCTTCTGAATTATCAGAACTCTTGAAGCGGCTTTCTATATACACCGCAATTTTTTTATAGAGTTCACTTGCGGCTTTGTCCGTGAAAGTAATTGCGGCTATCTGTCCAATTGCGCCATTCAGGGAAAGAGCAATTTCAAGGTATCTCCGGGAAAGTACAAACGTTTTCCCCGAACCCGCGTTCGCGGTTAAGGAGATATGATCTTTAAAATTAAGTGCCTTCTTCTGATGTGTAGTAAGTTGATCCATTAAGTAAAATAATTAACTGCTTTGTTTCTGCCGGGGAATTGAAATTCGGAATTTTGTACCCTTGTCTTTCTTATCCGCAAGAGATATAGTACCGCCGATCCCTTCAATAAATCTTTTGGAAAGTTTCAGACCTATTCCCATTCCTTTTTCCTTGGTGGTATAACCGGGATCAAATATTTTCTCCCGATGCTGCACATCAATTCCCTTTCCGTCGTCATCTATGATAAGAATAAAAAAATCTTCATCATTTTTAAGTGATAAATTTATGTTCTGCGCTTCAGCCTGGATCGAATTTCTGATCATATTTATGATCAGTCTCCTTAACTGGAACTTGTCTGTTTCTACCACAGCTTCATTGAGTTCTGTAGAGAAATCAATATTAACATTTTCTTCGAGAAACAGATCAAGAGCGTTTTTTATAACGGGAATGATATCCATCGTCTCGAGCTTGAAATTAGGCATTCGCGCAAACCTTGAGAACTCCGACGCGATAACGCTCAGGTTATCTATCTGGTTAAGGACTGTACCCGAAACCTTTTCAAATATAGAATCAAAATTTTTGTTTTTATCTTTATAAGAGATTATTAATTGCTGAACAGCAAGCTTCATCGGGGTTAAAGGATTCTTTATTTCGTGTGCTACCTGTTTTGCCATTTCCTTCCAGGCATTTTCCCTCTCAAGTTCTGCCATCTCGATTTCGTTACGTTTAAGCTCCTGGGTCATCGCATTAAATCCTTCCAGCAGTTCTCTTACCTCACCGCGCTCATTAGGATCCAGCTGGACATTAAGATCACCGTGGGCGACCGAATCAGTAGCCCTTGTCAGTCTTCTTATAGGCGAAGATATTTTATTCGCAAGGATAGTACTAATCAGGATTATAAGAATTGTGGCGAAGGAATAGATCCCGAAAAGAAAAACATCCACGTCGATCGGGGAAAAGCCCAGGTGGACCTTATTGAATGCATCATTTACCCCAATAGTGAAATCTTTTCCATCAATGGTTATTTTCTTATAAAAGGAATCATAAGTGTAATCCTCAATTCTCTCTTTAGTAAGATATTCCCTGTAGCTAAGGTAGTTCAGATGATAATAGACATCTGAATCAAGCTTTTTATCGAAAAGTCCTGCCTCGTAGAACTGACTTCTGGAGCTGAACAGCTGGTTAGTATTGTCATAAACAGAAAATGAGATCCTGAGTTCCCGTCCCGCATTTTCGAAGGCCTGCTCAATTGATTTCTGCCCGTTATTCTCTACCTGGGAACGGACATGGTTCTCAAGATAGTTCGATCTCTCGTTCAGTTCATTGAATACGGCAGCTTGACTCCTGTCGGCTACTATCTGACGGTTATATATCGCAAGGATTATTACAGGGAGAATGGAAATGATCAGGAATGCTATAAGCAGCTGGGTTCTGAAGCTGTATTTAAAATCCGAATATGTGATTATAAAGAATACTATAAATAGTACCAGTATAAATATACTGTGAACCAGGAATACCTTGAAGAAATTGAACAGATTCCATGTAATATGTTTTTCTACGAGAGAAACAGATGTAATTATCCCGTTCCCATTCTCATTCGTTTTTAACGCATATGTAATATAATTTTCACCATTCAGATTTACTGTCATCCAGGCTTCATTATCCTGTGAAAATTCAGCATTTATAATCGGCTCATATTGATCGCGTGATGGATAGATATCTCCATAAACCTGGATCAGTTTTGAGTCCCTGAATTCGAATATCTTGAGCTGACGTACATCAAGCACTGAGTTTATAATGTTCTTTTTCGATTCCAGGAAATCAGGAATATTCCTGGCTCCCCAATTCTGAAGTGTGAAGTTCAGAACGGCCCCGATATAACCGGAAACAATTCCCCTCTCCTTAACCGGGACAATACCTGCAAATATTTTTCCGGCGGGACCCCGCTCCGCAGTCATTTCCAAAATTTCAGGTTCTTTACCCGAATAATTAACAAGCTGTGAGGGCATCCTGAAATCACTTCTTATCCCTATACCAAACCTGCCGATCTGCCGCATATCTCTATCATAAATCATAACCGCAGAATTTATTGACTCACGCTGGAGAGAACTGTTGCTCCAGATAATAAAGGCCAGGGAATTATAATTAGTGTTCAGCATATAAAAAGAATTGCGTACCTCCTGATTATCCATTGCGCTTGTAAGCGTTTCATTCAGGAGAAAACGCAGAAGATTATCATCGGGACGATTTATTTCAAGTGCACTTGTCTTTAGTGATTCTTTTTCCAGCTGCAGATTATAATAGTTAAGCAGGGTAATACTGATGACAGATGCCGCTAATGTCGCATAAACAAAATTGTAGAGTGAGTTGAGTCTGCGGAACAATATATAATAGAGTACCAGGAAGACAAGAAGTATAAATACAAAACTCAGGGTATAATTTATCAGGGGTTCATGCTGGAGATAAATAAAAAGAAAACCGGTAATTTCGAAACCAATGAGACAGAAAAAGAATGCTAAGCGTCTTTTCCTTTCATCTTCTTCCGGTATAGTAAAAAAGAAGAGAAGAAAATATGAAATAAGAAAAAGGATTATTGTCAGCCCTATGAGCAGGACAGCAAAATTCATTATAAGGAATATAAAATCCGGTATCAGGTTTGCTTCCTGGAAATATCTTAATGTCGAATCAAAGATCACGCTCTTCATTGAAGCAAATAACACGCGGAAGGTCATAAAGAAAAGCAACACAAAAGGTATAAATAAGAATGCAAAAAGAGAATACTTTTTATATTTGACTGAACCGGGATCCCTTATGAAATCAATCACATAAAGGTAGACACGGAGACCTATAATAAGAATGAAAATAGCGGATATTATAAGTTCCACGGGAGATTTTACAATTCCCCAGGCGAAAGCCGAAGAGAAATTGGCGGGATCGACGGCGGGTCCTTCCAGCAGGTTTGAAGGAAACCCTACGATATAGATCACAGCTCTGAACAAACTGCAATATAAAACAAAAATCAGCAGCCTGATCGAGCGATATTTAACACTCTTGAATTCTTTCCTGAATCCGAAAGCAATAAAAAATAAGGCCAGGGCAACAAGCACAGACTGAAACTTGTTGGTATTGTTCTGAATCGAACTGATGTATGTATCGAGACCGGGCTTAAAAAAACTGACGGTACCGATTTTACTGTCTTTATTATTGATGAGCTCGAAAGAGTATTTTCTGCCGTCCCTGGATTTGGGTGTGAATGGATTATAACTCACATCGAACCGTGTTAGGAATCTTTCCGAGATTTCCTTCGTGAAATTCAGCTCATTATAATACTGATTTTGGAGGGAGTAATCTTTTTCAACCGGAAGGCTGACCAGGTAATAGAAAAGATCATTCTCAATCCGGACTGTATCTGTTACAGTAAGATAAGTAATTAAATCCCCCTGATAAAAATGGGTCTCGCCAACCGGGAAGCTCAGTGGGAAAATATCATCCTGATTTATGGCTATGGATCTGTTCCAGGCAATCATTTTGCCGTTGGGTGCGAGCACTTCAACCGAATAATTATTGTACATATCATCGTTGACAAGGTTTATCAGCGCCCCGTAAGAAGAATTACCCGGGCTAAGTGTTGTCTTCAGCTTTTTATTCAAACCGGAAGAGATTGACAGCAGGCTGGCTTCCTTCTGTTTCAGGATTGAATTAACCGAGGATTCGATATCCTTAATTTTTTCAGTGAGTTTCTCAGGCCAGTCGTTTTCCGTATACCGGATATAGATGGGAGTCAATATTCCAGAAACAAGGATCAGAAGTAAAATAAAAAAGACGATAGCAAAGTATTTCCTATCGCCTTCAAATATCTGAAAAATCTTTTTCGGCATTAATTAATTGTAATCTGTGAAATCTTCCAGTTTTTACCTGTTTTCTTTAACGCAATATATACCTGCGCCAGATCTCTTTTGCCGCGGTATTCAAACTGGTATTCGCCGGTAGCGTATGGATTATTGGGATCAGTCTGAATATTGTCAAATCTGAACGCTGTTACCCTGTACACCTTAAAGAAATCTTCCAGTACATAATAAGCCTGGTTGGAGCTGTAATAGCCGCTGATTCCGTTTGACAAACTTAAATAGGTTTGTGAAGAAAAATACCTGGCTACTGATTCCACATCCCGGTTTGCTATTCCGCTGCTGATTTCCGTAAAGATTTTATAGCTTTCACTTTGTGTATTCTTTTTTGAATTTGAATTAAAATCCTGGGAATAAGCGGAATTAACAAAGTTCAGGCAGAGCAGGCTTAACACTATGTAAAAACTTTTCTTCATTTTATTCAGCCGCAATTTAAGCATTCTTCTAAAGTAAATCTATAATAACCTGACACAGCCTGAACTATTTCAAAATCATTATTCTGAAACCGCCGTAACATTCCTCGTCTGAGGTCTGCTGAGTTCTTTTCTCTCACCTGCAGGTGTTCTTGGTTTAAGCATACGGTTTCCTTCTACTAACTGGAATGACCAGTCGAATACAATCCTGTTAGGAGTTATTGACGACACTCTTATCTTTGCGTAATGATTATCCCAGGTCCAGATTACATAGGTATGTCCAATCCTGGCTATTGCATCTTTGGTAGAGTTCCAGCCTCCGTCAGGAGCATAAGGAATATCCCAGATATCCTGTGTCGGACCCATATCCTGAATATCAGAATCATTCCATACATCCAGGTAATAAGTACCCTGGTAATTTTCAAAAAAGAAATCCGCTGTCTCATCATCATAAGGAACTACGCTGTAATCATTGAAAGTATATCCTGCCATATCGGGATAAGCGCGGTAATCAAAAATGGACTGATTGAAACCTTCGGGTCTCGGAGTTGCATAAATAACATCATAGCTAAGTTCACTCTCATTTCCATTGTAATCATATGCCGTAACTGCATAATAAGTGGTAATTCCGTTGGACGCATCATAATCAACAAAATAATTCTGGCTGGTGGAGCCGATTAAAGTATACTTGCCATCATAGCTGTCAGAATAATATACATTATAACCTGCCAGATCATTTTCATAGTTATTGTTCCAGGAAAGATCCACACGGTTATCGCCATTCAGAACGGTAATTCCTGTAGGCACATCAGGTGGAACATTGTCAACTCTGGCGAATGGGTCGTTTACTCCGCAGGAGTAAAGAAACAGAGATGTTAAGAGTATCAACGGGTAATATATCAGTTTTTTCATGGCCTTTGTCCTAAAGTTTTACAGTATGAGTAAGTCAAGATAGGTGCCATCAGAAATCCTGAGTTTTTTGCGAAAATAGAAAGAATTTGGAATTTTAGTTGTATATAATTCTATACAGTATAGTACAATCAAATAGAGGCTGAGTTGAACTGGATTTTCGAAGTATTTCAGGTTCTTATTGTTAAGGTGGTCAATTTTCAGAAGGAATTAATATAAATTGAAAACTAAATAATTTGAATCAAAATAAGAATGCTCAAATGAAATATAAAGAACACTGACAATTCTGTCATATTTTTGGAGTGCTTTAATGTCAGTATCACATAAAAACTTCCAGGAAAGAGTGCGTTTTTAGAAAATTCTAAAAATGTCTCATATTGAGAGTAACTCCGCTTCAACTCCACTGCAGCTCCGGGATACTAAATGCGAATTCCACAATATAATCTTCAGAAAACCTTATATATTAATAAACCCGTCGGAGTCAGTCAGATACATCTTCCCTTTGTTAATTACACCAATAGCCTTCCCGGTCATCAGCCTTTTATCGAAGGGAGAGTTATGCGATTTACTTTTGAATTTTTTAACATCCACCGTCCACACAGCATCAGGATCAAGAATAGTAATATTTGCAGTCTCCCCTTCCTCAAATTTAGGAACAGGAATATTCAGAATTTTCCTTGGATTTATTGCCAGCTTCTCAACTATTTGTTCCAGGGTAAGGACCTTTTTTGCGTACAGCTCAGATAAGGCAAGTCCTGCCTGGGTCTCCAGTCCAAGTATACCATTAGGTGCATACTCAAATTCCGCTTCTTTTTCTTCCGGCGAGTGAGGGGCGTGGTCACTTGCTATACAGTCGATAGTACCGTCCTTAAGTCCTTTCACAACCGCATCAACATCCGTCTGGGTTCTTAAAGGAGGACTCATTTTCACATTTGTATCATAAGTTTTAACCGCGTCATCGGTCAGGCTGAAATGATGTGGGGTAGCCTCCGCGGTAACTTTAATTCCTTTCTTCTTTGCCTCCCTAACCATATCGACCGACTTTTTTGTGCTTATATGGGCGATATGAATTCTTCCGCCGGTATATTCAGCCATCAGTATATCGCGGCTGACGATGATATCTTCAGAAACAGAAGGGACAGGAGGAAGTCCTAGTGTGGTGGAATTAATACCCTCGTTCATTGCACCTCCGATAAGAGATTCATCCTCGCAATGTTCTATAACAGGGACGTTATACATACCGGAGTATTCAAGGGAGCGCCTCAGCATCGCAGAAGTCTTTATTGCGGTACCATCGTCGGAGAAACCGACAGCCCCGGCCTCAACAAGTTCAGCCATCGGAGAAATAACTTCTCCTTTTCTGCCGACAGTTGCCGCACCAATTGGGTGTACATCAACCAGGTGGTTAGCAGCTTTTTCTTTAATTAAGGTTACAACCTCCGCAGAATCAATTGCAGGCTCGGTATTGGGCATGCAGGCGAGACCCGTGAAGCCGCCGCTTGCCGCCGCGTCGCAGCCTGTTTTAACGGTTTCCTCATCCTCCCTTCCCGGTTCACGCAGATGAACGTGCATATCAAAAAATCCCGGCACAGCGTACTTGCCGGTAAAATCATAAACCTTAACATCGCCGGCTTCTTTATCCGGTATCTTCCCTATCGTGGTAATTTTTCCATCGGTTATTAATAAGTCGGTTCCCTTTTCATTCAATCCCTGGTCAGGATTCAGAAGATTTATATTCTTTAAGATAATTTTCATTGATTCCTCTTAATTTAATGTACCCAGCAGGTAGAGCACAGCCATCCTGACTGCAACGCCGTTCGTAACCTGTTTAAGAATGATCTGATGCATACCGTCCGCAACCTCGGATGATATTTCAACCCCGCGGTTAATCGGTCCCGGGTGAAGTATAAGCACATCCTTTCCATTCTTTTCAAGCCGTTCAGTAGTGATTCCAAAATATTTTGAATACTCCCTGATGGAAGGGAAATATTCCCTGGCTTTTCTTTCAAGCTGAATTCTCAAAATATTAAGCACATCATTTTCCTGGATGGCTTCATCAATATTGTAAATAACTTTAACACCCAGTTCTTCCATATACCTGGGAATCATTGTAGAAGGACCGCAGACAGAAACATCAGCCCCCATTGTTTTCAGTCCGTAAATATTCGAGAGAGCAACGCGGCTGTGGGCAACATCGCCGACGATACAAACCTTCACTCCATCCAGTCTGCCCAGCTTTTCCCTTATTGAATACATATCCAGCAGAGCCTGTGTTGGGTGTTCGTGAATTCCGTCGCCGGCATTAATGATATTGGCATCGCAGATCTTTGTAAGGAATAACGGGGTTCCGGCTGCGGCATGACGAACCACAACCATATCAACTTTCATTGCCTCAATATTCCTCATCGTATCTTTAAAGGTTTCGCCTTTACTCACGCTGCTGCCTGAAGCAGAAAAATTTATTGAATCGGCAGAAAGCCTTTTCTCAGCAAGTTCAAATGAAATTCTTGTGCGGGTGGAATTTTCAAAAAAAAGGTTCACAATAGTTTTTCCCTGCAGCGTAGGGACTTTCTTAATAGGCCGTTCAAGGACCTCCCTGAAGGTTGTAGCCGTATCAAGAATAAGTTGGATATCCTCTTTGGGAACCCCGTGCAATCCAAGTAGATGTCTGCCTGATAATGCCATTAATTATCCTTCTTTATTTTCAACCAGGTAGATAGCATCCTCGCCGTCTATCTCCTGCATTTTAACTTTAATTTCCTCAGAATTTGCGGTGGGAATATTTTTACCCACATAATCGGCGCGGATCGGCAGTTCCCTGTGTCCCCGGTCCACCAGAACAAAAAGCTGTATGGCAGCAGTTCTGCCGTAATCCATCAGTGCATTTAATGCTGACCGCACCGTTCTTCCCGTGTAGAGAACATCATCAATCAGTACAACAATCTTTTCATTTATATCGAAAGTAATATCTGATACGGAAACCTGCGGCTGCTTCAGGCGAGTGCGGAAATCATCACGGTAAAGAGTAACATCGAGAACGCCCAAAGGCAGTTCAATATTCTCTATTGATTTAATCTTTTCAAATATCCGGTTAGCCAGGAACTCGCCTCTCGTTTTCATACCAATAAGAACAAGATTTTTAGCTCCTTTATTTCTTTCAAGAATCTCGTGGGCTATCCTTGTGATTATGCGGTTTAGCCCCTCCTGGTCTACTACTTTTGCTTTTACGTTCATATATAAAAAATCCTCCTTGGAAAATTTCCTTGGAGGTCACCTTCTTTAGCTTTTGTTATTTTAGTTTTGTCCATTCCTTCTCCACCTCTCCGGATAGATTTAAAGGTTTTTAATTAAGTGATCAAAACTTAAGAGAATTCCTTTGAAAAGTAAAGTGGGACTTCCTGTTTTTCGTTTACCTCTCTCAAAAATTGGTAATCGGGCTGTACCGGTTTGCGGGGGAAAGGACCGGCAGAAAATTATGGCCCCCACGCTCTTCCTTGGAATTTGAATATAAAGCCTTATTTTTAAAGCCTTGATTCGGGGTGTAGCGCAGCCCGGTTAGCGCGTGGCGCTTAGGCGCCAAGGTCGAGAGTTCAAATCTAAACCAGATTTAACCTTTTTGGAATTTGAATATAAAGCCATTATTTTTAAAGCCTTGATTCGGGGTGTAGCGCAGCCCGGTTAGCGCGTGGCGCTTAGGCGCCAAGGTCGAGAGTTCAAATCTAAACCAGATTTAACCTTTTTGGAATTTGAATATAAAGCCTTATTTTTAAAGCCTTGATTCGGGGTGTAGCGCAGCCCGGTTAGCGCGTGGCGCTTAGGCGCCAAGGTCGAGAGTTCAAATCTAAACCAGATTTAACCTTTTTGGAATTTGAATATAAAGCCTTATTTTTAAAGCCTTGATTCGGGGTGTAGCGCAGCCCGGTTAGCGCGTGGCGCTTAGGCGCCAAGGTCGAGAGTTCAAATCTAAACCAGATTTAACCTTTTTGGAATTTGAATATAAAGCCTTATTTTTAAAGCCTTGATTCGGGGTGTAGCGCAGCCCGGTTAGCGCGCTTCGTTCGGGACGAAGAGGTCGTAGGTTCGAATCCTATCACCCCGACCAAAAAGATGCAATTTTGTATCAAATTCTAATCTTTTTTCAAACCCTAATTTCCCACAAATGAGAAACGTTCAGTAAAGTGTTAAGTATTACTGAACGTTTTACTGAACACTCTTTACACTCCCAAACATAGGAGTGTCAAATGTTTCTTTTCAAAAGAGGAAAATTCTATCACCTCGAATATTCTTGTAAAACCGAAAACAAAAGGAAAAGGGTTTCCACTAAATGTGAAAATAAAAAAGATGCCCTAACGTTTGTAAATAACTTTAAAACAGATCTAAAGAAAACCCCTAAGGCGAATTTAATTTCATTAAGAGATTTCCAAAGTGAATACCTGGAATTTGTTAAAATAAATTTTTCAAAGAGTTATTATGTAACTGTCGAAGTATCTTTCCGCTTATTGATTAGAGAGATAGGGAACGTACCTATTCATAAAATTTCTTACAGACAAGCCGAAAGATATTTAGCAGTCACATTTAAAAGAACTAAAGAAGGCGCCAGAACATATCTTATCGCTCTGAAGAGTGCCTTCAATAAAGCAATCAGATGGTGATATATTAAAGAAAATGTTTTTACCCAGGTTAAACTTCCAAAGACACCTAAGCATTTGCCTGTAACGATTAATAATTCAGAACTTAATAAAATTATTAAGCATACGAATAATAGAGATTTACAGGATATTTATATAACAGCATTTAATACTGCCATGAGACTTTCAGAAATTATCAACTTGAGATGGGTGAATATTGATCTAAATGAAAGAAGAATAACTATTCGAAATACTCACAGCTTTACAACAAAGAGCGAGAAGGAACGAATAATTCCAATAAATAATACTTTATTCAGGGTATTGAAAAGGAGAATATGCACTAGGAAAAATTGTCTTCTGAGGATTATATTTTCAGATTTTAAAAAAAGCGTTGATTTTACTCTTTCATGCATTCTCGGTTAAATATTCTTAAGATTTTTATTGCAATTAGGGATGAATTAAACTACATTATTTTCAATAATATCGACATCGTTGGGGATATGTTTATAAGCTCATTTACTGTAAGGGACCCTCGATAATATCGATTAACCTCATATATAGAATTCAAATGATTTTATGTGCTATTTAAATTTCATCTGATAAGTTCATATTTGGTTTTATTATATACTTTAATAACCATAAATATTTGGAGGGAAATATGAAAAGGTTATTGTCACTTTTGTTTGCAACTATTATTACTGCTGGAACAATATATCCACAATGGACAAACCAAAATCCCGTACCTAATGGTAATGATTTAAGCTCAGTATTTTTTATTGATGATAACTCTGGCTGGATAGTTGGCTCAGAAGGGTTTATAAAAAGAACTACCAATACTGGTCTTGATTGGATTCAACAAAACAGCGGCACAACTCTTAATTTAAGTTCAGTTCAGTTTATCGATCAAAGTACTGGATGGATATGTGGAGACGCAGGACTGATACTTAAAACTACCAATGGCGGGCAAAATTGGTTTGAACTTACAAGCGGAACATCAGAATTGCTAACAGACATACATTTCTATGATCTGGACATCGGTTGGGCTGTCGGTTATAACGAAACAATAATAAAAACAACTGACGGCGGTTCATCCTGGATTAGCCAATCCTCAGGCACTTCTTATTCTTTAAATTCGATTGACTTTGTTGATGCTAATTGTGGTTATGCCGTGGGTGAACAGATTCCTTTTTCCTATCCGTTTGTTAAAATCTTAAAAACTACGGATGGTGGATCAAATTGGATAGATAAATCGTCTTATTTCGGAGATATTTCTTTAAGTGCTGTTGAGTTCGTCAATGCTAATATAGGTTGGATTGGTGGTGGATATGGATCACCAGGGTTTCAATTTATTAGAAAAACGACAGATGGAGGGGAAACTTGGCAAAATTCCTGGTCAATGGAACAGAAAGTAATTAATAAAAAAGGACAATCCGACTTTTTTGATTATACTGGAGGGATACGCTCGATCTATTTCAAAGATTTAAATAATGGATATGCTGTTGGTGGAAATGATACTTACCAAAGGATAATTTTGGCAACAACCGATGGGGGTACCACTTGGATCCAGAAATCTTATGGACTTGAAGACAATGATCTTATGTCTGTGTATGTTACTGATAGTGGCAATGGTTGGGCCGTGGGATTAGATGGTATGATCTTTATAACTAATGATAACGGAAACACTTGGGCAAAGCAATTTGGTGGGAGTGGAGAGATAACTGCTGAAGACATTTACTCAGTATATATGGTAAATGATAGTCTTGGTTATTCTGTCGGTTATAGAGACCAATGGCCGACAACGGGCGGCGGAAGAATATTGAAGACAACAAACTCGGGAAAAATCTGGAAAACACAGTTTGATGGTAATTCAGATATCATGTTTCAAAAAAGTTCAATTTATTTTGTTAGTGAAGATATTGGATGGGCTGCAGGAGGAGGGCTATATTCAGATGTACTGTACACTACAAACGGTGGAGAAAATTGGTACGTTAGCACCACTAACATTGTTGCGCCGATTTCTTCAATATTCTTTATAGACCAGAATGAAGGTTGGCTTGCGTCTCTTGGTGGAATTGCTAAATCAACGGATGGAGGTATTACCTGGGTTCAGAAAAGTGATTTGGGCGGTACTTCAATTTATTTTTCTGACATTAATAATGGATGGGTAGTTGGTGCAAATGGGAACATCCGAAGATCAGCAGATGGAGGTGAAACCTGGATTTCTAAAATAAGTGGGACTACAAATGATTTAAATTGCGTAAAATTCTATAACTCAAATTTAGGTGTATGTGTCGGTAATTCTGGGACAATCTTAATCTCATCAGATGGAGGTGAGAGTTGGGTTTCCAAAAACAGCGGCACCACAAATGATCTTAATTCTGCTGAATTTACAAATTCAACACTTTTCTGGGTTGCAGGATCTAACGGAGTAATACTATCTACAACTGACTTGGGAGATAATTGGACTTCCTATGATGGAGTAACAGCGAATGATCTAACTTCACTCTGTTTTATAAATGAAAACACAGGATGGATTGGTGGACTTAATGGTACAATCTTAAAATTTCATGGGGAGAATAACGGAAATGTTACAGGTACTATAACAGTAAATGATGCTCCCTTTCAAAATGTTACAGTTGATTTGAATGATCAATATGGAAATTTGTTAGCCGAAAGTATCTCCGACGAGAATGGCAACTATAATTTTACGGATGTAGCGGTAGGCAATTATAATGTAAGCATTGTAGAACCTCTGGGTTATAGTGCTTGTGATAACTATATTCATGTTACTGTTTTAGCTAATCAAACGAGTTATGTAGATTTTTGCTTGAATGAAGTTGTAATCCAAAATAATGCTCGAAACAATGCATACTGGAAACATCAGTTTAATGTTTATGTAAGTGGTAATGGTAATGCTCAAGAAACTGAAGAAGCTTTAACTAACTATATAAATTTAATTCAGAGTCATTATACACCTCATTATAACATATATGAAAATACTTTAACTTTTCAGGATTGGCTGGCAGTGCTGAATTTAAGCGGTAATCAGCCGGTGATTATCAAAGCAAAAGGGCAACTTGCAACAACGTTATTTAACCTGGTTTCACAAAAAATCGGACAGTATTTTGTTGCAACTGAGGATAATAGAACAGTTGGAGATGTGATTGATTATGTATCTCAATTTAATCTTAGATGACGATAACTCAAACGATAAGACGGCAAAAGAGCTCGCCGAAAAAGTTAATAAGCAAAAGATGATAGCCACTGGAGTTGTTCCAGTTGGCTCAACTCTTTTCAAAGTTACAAGTGACCCAGAGAAAGTATTGAACTATGAGTTAAATTACAATTATCCTAATCCCTTCAACCCAAGCACTAAAATTAGTTGGCAGTCACCTGTCGACGGTTGGCAAACTTTAAAAGTTTACGATATCCTTGGAAAAGAAGTAGCGACCTTAGTTAATGAGTATAGGCCAGCGGGGAGATATGATATTGAGTTCAACGCTTCAAACTTCTCAAGCGGAGTTTATATCTATCAGTTGAAGACTGGTTCTTTTACTGGAACTAAGAAGATGATATTGATGAGATGAGATATAATAAATGAAATTAACTGAGAAAGCCTGACAGGAAATGATAGGGACTCATCTCCCTTGAATCTACCTTTCGTGCTTTTCTCTTTTTGTTCTAAAAAGTAGTGTAAAAAGTGTTAATCAACTTAACATTTAACTGAACACAGTCTCTAAAAGTTTAGAATTTATCTTCTTATTGTACTTTTTAGCTTTTGCAGCATTGAAAAGCTAACGCCAATAATTATTTATTAAATAACTCTTTAGAAATTCATTGCATTTTTGGAAAAAAGAAATTATTTTCAAACTGTTATGAAAAATATAAAAGCTGTTACCGGTCCTGATTATTATTACTACTATTATTACAACGGGAATAAACCGGGCGGCTTATAATTAATTGAAATAAAAAGATTATTAAAACTGAACCCGGTCACTGACCGGGTTTTTTGTTTTAAATCCAATCCTATTAAAAATAGAATGTAAATGGAGAAAAAATGGTAGTTGCTGTAGTGGGTTTAGGTCTAATAGGCGGGTCAATGGCTTATGACCTGAAATCCAGCGGATTCTGCAGAAGGATTATCGGTGTTGATTCAAACAGCGCTAATGCCGAGAACGCCTTAAGACTTCAAATTGCGGATGAATTGACCGGATTGGAAACAGCGGTTATAAACTCTCATCTTACAATAATTGCCACTCCCGTAGATGCTGCACCCGAAATACTATCATCCGTTTTGAATATCATTGACAAACAGGTGGTTATTGATGTCGGCTCTACAAAGTCCTGTATAACAGAAGCTGCAAACAGAAATCTAAAGAGGGGAAGATTTGTTGCCACTCATCCGATATGGGGTACTGAGAATAGCGGACCCGAAGCGGCAATGAGAGCTAAACTCAAAGGTCATATTACGGTTATCTGTAACCCGGAGAAGAGTGATAAGGATGCTCTGCTTACTGTTGAAAGGATGTATGACTGTCTCGGAATGGAAAGAATTTTTATGAGCGCTGATATACATGATCTCCATGCGGCTTATATCAGCCATATTTCGCACATAACATCATATGCTCTTGCTTTATCAGTTCTTGCTAAGGAAAAGGAAGCAGATACAATCTTCCAGCTTGCGGGAGCCGGATTTGAGAGTGCTGTGCGGCTCGCGAAAAGCAGTCCCGACATGTGGACACCTATCTTCAAGCAAAACCGGTTAAATATACTTGATGTACTGAATGAGCAGATAAATCAGCTTAACCTGATTAAGAAATTGCTAGAATCTGAAGAGTACAAAGAAATTTATGATCTAATCCTGCGTGCAAATGAAATCAGAAAAATATTTAAAAAGTAAGGAAGCAATTGTTATGGAAACGAATACCAGTCACGAATTTTCTGCCCGGCTAAACAAACGACCCCTGATCATTGCGGGACCCTGCAGTGCGGAAACCCATGACCAGGTTATGGATACAGCACTTCAGCTGGCGGAAACAGGCAGAGTTGATGTAATCAGGGCAGGGATCTGGAAACCCAGAACGCGACCAGGCCATTTTGAGGGAATCGGTATCAAGGGTCTCCCGTGGCTCCAGGAAGTAAAAAGCCGCACCGGCCTTCCTGTAACGGTAGAAGTTGCAAACGCCAGGCATATCGATGAGGCACTGAATTTTGATGTGGATATTCTCTGGATCGGGGCAAGATCGACAGTTAACCCTGCGAGCGTCCAGGAAATAGCGAGTGCATTAAAGGGTGTAGATGTCACTGTTCTTATTAAGAACCCGATGAATCCCGATATTGAATTATGGATGGGAGCCCTTGAGAGAATAACAAATGCCGGGATAAAAAATATAGGACTAATTCATAGGGGCTTCAGCACTTTCGGGAATACTGAATATCGTAATTCACCGATGTGGCATATCGCCATCGAAATGAAAAGAAGAAATCCTGACCTGATGATGATCTGCGATCCCACACATATATCGGGAAGAAGGGAAATAATTCAGCGTGTGGCCCAGAAGGCAATTGATCTTGATTTTGACGGACTCATGATTGAAAGCCATATAAATCCCAGACTGGCATGGACTGACGGTTACCAACAGGTTACTCCCGCGGTTCTAAAAAATATGCTGGAAAGCATTATCTGGCGGCGTGAAAAAACGGGACAACAGTTTATTAATTCTCACCTGGAACAATTAAGAGATCAGATAGATCTTATTGATGATGAGCTCTTCGAATTACTGGCAAGGAGAATGAGGGTTGCAGAACAGATCGGAGTGTATAAAAAAAATAATGAGATCACAATATTACAGAAGAACCGGTGGAACGAAATTCTTGAAAAAAGGGGGCAGGCAGGTAAACTGCTTGGGTTAAGCGATGGCTTCGTTGAGCAGTACCTGACTGCAATTCATATGGAAAGTATAAGCCATCAGAATAAAGTTATGAACACCTGAAATACACTTAAAGGTGCTAAAGTCTCCACCCCGACCAATTAAAAAACCCTGCTTACTTCTAATAAGCAGGGTCAGAGCCGCTGTGTTCATCAGTGTTTTAAATTAAGACAAAATTCCCATCTTTATATTCAAATTCCTTCCGAAACCGGATTAAACAGGTAAAATATTGTTACTCTCTACGATCCCGGACTGGCACGATTAATTAAATTATAATAGAAATTTATCCCTTATTTTAGTATGTTTTTTACCGGGATATTTTGAAGGTGGGAATTATGCTAACGGAACTCTTCAATCTATTTTTTTCAGAGATTACTGTAATTTCCTGCTATCTGATGAATATCATATTAAGTATGTATAATTAGGTGTGTCTATACAAATGTCCGGAAAAATAATTGTAATAGAAGACGACCCTCTTTTCAGAGAGTATTTGAAGATAGCGCTCCAGAAGGTCACCGCCAGGTTAAATTTCTTTCCTGAAGGGAAACCCGGACTGGCGCAATTATCAGCCCTCAAGCCTGATCTTGTAATTACCGACTTAAAACTCCCCGATATCTCCGGTATTGAGATATTAGCAAAGGTAAAAGAATTTGACCCTGCAATTCAGGTTATAATAATGACGGCATACGCTGATATGAGTAATATCATTCAATCGATGCAGCTCAACGCGTATGATATTATCAAAAAACCATTTGATATGGAAAAATTCCTGAAGGTTGTAAACCAGGCTCTTGAGAGCAGAAACCTTGAAGACGGCAAATCGATAAATATTGATGAAGAGACGTATGAACCGGAAAAAGAAAGCATACTCATCGGAAACAGTCCGGCTATTTATGATCTTTACAAGAAGATAGGGAAAGTTTCATCCAACAGGGTAAGCGTTCTGATCCAGGGGGAAAGCGGGACAGGAAAAGAACTGGTTGCTAAAATTATTCACAGTTCAGGTATAACGAAAGATAAACCGTTTATTGGCGTGAACTGTTCGGCACTGACAGAAACCCTGCTTGAAAGCGAATTATTTGGTCATGTTAAAGGTTCCTTTACAGACGCAACCAGGAACAAAAAAGGCAAGTTCGAACTTGCCGAAGACGGTACCATCTTTCTTGATGAAATCTCTGATATATCTCCCAGTCTGCAGGTTAAGCTTTTAAGGGTTATCCAGGAAAAAGAATTTGAAAAAGTTGGCGATGAGCTGCCGATTCCAATGAAAGCCCGGTTAATTGTCGCGACAAATAAAAACCTTG
>CAVXRO010000005.1:0-265791 GCA_963764235.1 uncultured Bacteroidota bacterium
GCCGGGTTCAAGCTGCACGAGGACTGGGGCACCACGCCCGCCGCCATCGACACCGCGCTCACCGTCGCCGACGCGGCGGGGGTGCAGGTGGCGCTGCACTCCGACACCCTCAACGAGGCCGGGTACGTCGAGTCGACGCTCGCGGCGATCCGCGGCCGGGCCATCCATGCCTACCACACGGAGGGGGCCGGGGGTGGGCACGCACCGGACATCATGACGGTCGCCGGGCACCCGAACGTGCTGCCCAGCTCGACCAACCCCACCCGGCCGCACACCGTCAACACCCTCGCCGAGCACCTCGACATGCTCATGGTCTGCCACCACCTCGACCCCTCGATCCCGGAGGACCTGGCCTTCGCGGAGTCCCGGATCCGGCCCTCGACGATCGCCGCGGAGGACCTGCTGCACGACATCGGGGCCATCTCGATGATCGGCTCGGACTCCCAGGCCATGGGGCGCGTCGGGGAGGTGGTGCTGCGGACCTGGCAGACCGCCCACGCCATGAAGGTGCGCCGCGGCGCCCTGCCCGGCGACCCGACGCACGGCCCGGGCGGCGGGCACGACAACCTGCGCGCCCGCCGCTACGTGGCCAAGTACACGATCTGCCCCGCGGTCGCGCACGGCATGGACGGCGAGGTCGGCTCCGTCGAGGTCGGCAAGCTCGCGGACCTCGTCCTGTGGGAGCCGGCGTTCTTCGGGGTCCGCAGCCACGCCGTGCTCAAGGGCGGGGTGATCGCCTGGGCCGCCATGGGCGACGCCAACGCCTCCATCCCCACGCCCCAGCCGGTCCTGCCGCGGCCGATGTTCGGGGCCTCGCCTCTGGTCGCCGCCCGCACCTCGGTGCACTTCGTCGCCCCGGCCGCCCTGGAGGACGGCCTCGCCGACCGGCTGCGGCTCGACCGGCGGCTGGTCCCGACGCTGGACGTGCGCTCCCGCGGCAAGGCCGACATGCCGCTCAACGACGCCACGCCCGACATCCGCGTCGACGCCGACACGTTCACGGTGCGCGTCGACGGCGAGGTGTTCGAGGAGCAGCCCGCGACCGAGCTGCCCATGGCGCAGCGCTACTTCCTGTTCTGAGCCGGTGGTGAGGCGCGGGTGACGGGCGGGCACGACCGCTCCGCGTCGCTGGCCATGACGCTGCTGCTCGGCGACGGCCGGCTGCCGACCGGCGGCCACGTCCACTCCGGCGGGCTGGAGCAGGCCCGCGCCGACGGCCGGCTGGCCGACCTGGACGACCTGGACCGGCTGCTGCGACGACGCCTGCTGACCGCCGGCCGGGTGGCCGCCGGCGTCGCCGCGGCGGCCTGCGCCGACCCGTACCGCCACGGCGAGCTGGACGCCGCCCTCGACGCCCGCACCGCGTCGCCCGCGGCCCGTGAGGCCTCCCGCGCGCAGGGCCGGGGCCTGCTGCGCCTGGCCCAGGCCGCGTGGGACGCCCCGGCCCCGGGTCTGCCGTGGTCGGCGCTGGGCCGACGCCCGCACCAGGCCGTCGCGCTCGGCTGCTCGGCGCACGCGGGCGGGCTGCGAGCCGGGCAGGCGGCGACCTGTGCGGCCTACCTGACGGTGTCCGGCCCGGCCACGGCCGCCCAGCGGCTGCTGGCCCTGGACCCGGTCGCGGTCGCCGCGCTCACCGTCCGTCTCGCTGGGGCCGTCGACGACCTGGTCGCCGCTCTGCCCGAGGCCGGCGCCCCGGTGGCCGACCTGCCGGCCGACTCCGACCCGCTGCTCGACCTGCTGGCCGAGCGGCACGCCGTCGCCGGCGACCGGCTCTTCGCCTCCTGAGGCGGCGGGGTCGTCCCGCACGACGCCGTGCCGGCGCCCAGGTCAATCCGCCGTCCGGGTGGCGACGTACCCAGCACGGACGGTCGACGTCGACCGCCCCGCCGGGCACCGGTCCGGCGACGGATCGAGAGCAGGAGTCCTGCCATGTCCCCATCCGGTCACACCGTTCCGCTCCTCACGCCGCCGGTCGACGACCTCCCGGTCGCCGCGCCTGCCACCGGGGCCGCCCCCAGCCGCCGGCTCTTCGTCACCGGGGTCGGCGCGCTCGCCGCGGGCGCCGCGTCGCTCGGCTCCTTCGCCCTGCCGGGCGCCGGCCGGCCGGCCGCCTCCGGCCGGGAGACCGACGGCGACGCCGAGGGTGCCCACGCCGACGCCAACCCTGGCTTCGTCGTCTACGTCCGGCCGGGCGAGTCCGAGCTCACGCTGATGAGCGGGGACCGTGAGGTCGTCGTGGACGACCCTGCGCTGGCCCGCGCCCTGATCCGGAAGCTGGGCTCCTGATGTCGTCGCACCGCGAGGCGCCGGAGATCTCGAAGGACCCGGTCGCCGACTCCACCGACGTGTACGCCTTCGTGAGCCCCGACCGGCCGGACACCGTGACGATCATCGCCAACTACGTCCCGCTGCAGGACCCCGCCAGCGGGCCGAACTTCTTCGAGTTCGGCGACGACGTCCGGTACGACATCAACATCGCCCACTCCGGGCGTGCGGAGGCCGACGTCACCTACTCGTTCCGGTTCAGCACCACCGTGCCGCACCCTGACAGCTTCCTGTACATCACCGGGCCGGTGGACCGGCTGGACTCCCCGTCCTACAACCGGCCGCAGACCTACAGCGTGACCCGGATCGCCGCCCGCCCGGCCGCGGACGAGGCAAGGGTCGGGTCGGGGAGGTCCTCGCCCGGGACCTACGGGTGCCGCCGTGCAACGTCGGTCCGCGCTCCACGCCGGACTACGAGCAGCTGGCCGGCCAGGCCGCCCACGACCTGCCCGGGGGCGGAAGGGTGTTCGCCGGGCAGCGAGCGGACGCCTTCGGGGTCGACCTCGGCTCGGTGTTCGACCTGGGCACGCTCCGTCCGTTCCAGGCGGCGCACCTGCTGCCCTCGTCGGCCATGGCCGGCATCAACTCCTTGGCCCAGGTCAACGTCCACAGCATCGTGCTGCAGGTGCCGGTCAGGGAGCTGACCGCCACCGGCACGACGCCGACCGACGTCATGGACCCGGACGCCGTGATCGGGGTGTGGACCTCGGCCAGCCGGCCCAAGGTCCGGGTCTTCGACGAGCGGGCCGACCGGTACGTGAGCCAGGGCCGCATGACGCAGGTGTCCCGACTGGGCAACCCCCTGTTCAACGAGGTGCTCGTCCCGATGTCCCGCAAGGACTCGTGGAACAACGCAGCGCCGAGCGGGGACAGGGCCTACGCGGACGGGGTCGCCCGGCCCGAGCTCGCCGCCCTGCTGCCCGTGCTCTACCCGGGCGTCTTCCCCCGCCTGGCCGCGTACACGGAGGACCGGGCGGACCTGCTCGCCATCCTCCTCACCGGCATCCCGGAGGGTGTCGTCCCGGGCTTCCAGAACTACACGGGCCCGGTGCAGGCCGACATGCTGCGGCTCAACGTCGCGGTGCCGCCGTCGCGCGAGGAGAACCCGCTGGGCGTCGTGGGCGCGGCGGTGCCGGTGCCGCCGGCTCCGGTGGTGCGACGGCCGGACGCGGGAGACGGTTGACCCCGAGGGCCCCGCGAGGGGCGGCCGGCGGCCGGTCAGGAGAGACGTGAGCGCGTACACCGACAGCATCAACGGCGTCGCCGGCTACGACGTCCTCGTCGTCGGGGGCGGGCCCGCAGGCACCTCGGCCGCGGTCCGTGCCGCCGAGCCCGGCGCACGCGTGGACCTCGCCGAGGCCCGCCGTACGGCGGCATCTGCGTCAACACGGGCTGCGTGCCCACACCTGTGCTGGCCGGCTCCGGCCGGCTGGTTCGGGCGGTGACCGTCGTGCTCTGCGTCGGCGGTCGATCTCGCCGGCTGCCGGTGCCGGGCGCCGAGCTGGCCGTGCTCCCTGAGCAGGTGCTGCAGGCCGAGGTCCCCGGCGGGTCGCGGTGGTCGGTGCGGGCAGCACCGGGGCGCAGGTGGTGACGGGTCTTCAGCGCGTTCGGGTCCGAGGTCACGCTGCTGGAGGTGGCGCCGCGGCTCCTGATGGCCATGGACGCCGACATCGCGCGGACGGTGCAGGACAGCTTCGAGGCCCACGCCGTGGACGTCCGGACCGGGATCACCGGCGTCGAGGGGGTCGACGTCGCCACCCTCACCGGCGTCGAGTTCGCCGACCCGACCTACAGCGCGGTCATCGGCGAGGCCGCACGCCGGCTGCGCGCCCTCGCGGTCGCGGCGTCGGTCCCGGTCAGCACCCCGGCCACCGGGACGGCCGGGCACCGGTAGCCCTGCGGTCGGGGCAGGCGCGGTCGGGCAGGCGGGGTCGGACACACGGCGGAAACGTCCTCGCGGCAGACTTCGGCCGCACAGACCTGCGAGCCCTGCCTGCGCCGACGAGGCGCCGCCACCCGAGGAGCGACGCCCGTGTCCGGTGACCACGCACGAGACCCCTTCGTCCACCTGGCCCGCGACCACGACGGCGACGGCGCCGGGCCCGTGCGGATCGGCATCGGCGGCCCCGTCGGGTCGGGCAAGACCGCGCTGGTCGCGGCACTGTGCCGGACCCTCGGCGAGGAGCTGTCGCTGGCGGTGGTGACCAACGACATCTACACCACCGAGGACGCCGACTTCCTCCGCCGCAACGCGGTGCTGCCGGACGAGCGGATCGCCGCGGTGAGGACCGGCTGCTGCCCGCACACGGCGATCCGCGACGACATCACCGCGAACCTGGACGCCGTGGAGGACCTCGTCGCCGCCGTGCCAGGCGTCGAGCTCGTGCTCGTCGAGTCCGGAGGGGACAACCTCACCGCCTCGTTCAGCTCGGGGCTGGTGGACGCACAGGTCTTCGTCGTCGACGTCGCGGGCGGCGACAAGGTGCCCCGCAAGGGCGGGCCCGGCGTCACGGGCTCCGACCTGCTGGTGGTCAACAAGACCGACCTGGCCCCGCTGGTCGGGGCCAGCCTGCAGGTGATGGCCGACGACGCCGCCCGGGTGCGTGAGGGGCGGCCGACGTTGCTGGTCTCCCTGCGCGAGGACCCGACCGCCGGCCCGGTCGCGGACTGGGTGCGCCAGGTCGTCGCCCGGGTCGGGGCCCGCTCCACGGACCCGTCGCCTGCGGAGGCCCGGTCCTGAGGAGCCTCGTCGAGGTCGTCGCCGAGCAGGTCGTCGACGCCGGCCGGGAGCCGCGGACCGTCCTGCGCACCGTGCGCAGCGACGGTCCCGCCCTGGCGGTCCGGCGGACGGGGGCAGCGTCGGCGTCGGCCGCCCGGGTGCACCTGGTCGGCACGGCCGCGGGGCCGATGGGCGGGGACGTCGTGCAGGTCCGGGTCGTCGTCGGCCCCGGGGCGCAGCTCGACCTGCACGGCGTCGCCGCCTCGGTCGTGCTGCCGGGGCGGGACCGGGCCCGGTCCTGGCTGCGCCTGGAGGTCGAGGTCGGCGACGGTGGTCTGCTGCGCTGCACCCTGCCGCCCGTCGTCGTCACCGGCAGGGCCGAGCACGAGGCGGCGACGGTGGTCCGGCTCACGGGGAGCGGGCAGCTCCGCCTGGCGGAGCACGTCCACCTCGGGCGTCACGGCGAGCCCGGCGGCTGGTGGCGAGGCGACCTCGACGTCACCCGGGACGGGCGGCCGCTGCTGCGCCAGCGCACCACGCTCGGCGAGCACCCCGACCTGCGGGACCTGCGCACGCTGCTGGACACCGCCGTCTCGCTGCCCGCCTCGGCCACGACGGACACCGTCGTCATGCCCCTCGCCGCGGGGGGCACGCTCACGGTCACCGCGGGTGCGGGTGCGGGTGCGGGTGCGGGTGCGGGTGCGGGTGCGGGTGCGGGTGCGGAACTGGGTGCGGGGCCGTCGACCACAGGTGCGGACCAAGGCGCCCCGTAGGCGGTCGGGGCCACCGTGGGGCCCCGTTGGTCCGCACCCGTGGCGACCGCGCTCAGGCCTCCCAGGCCGTCCGCAGGCCCGCCAGCGCATCCGGCGTCAGCTCGCCGTGCAGCCGGACCCGGTTCACGCCGCCGTCGGGGTGGATGTCGAGGCGGACGTGGGTGACGGTCGGGACCTCGGCGAGGGCGTCGCGCAGCCGGAACCGGTGCACGGTGTCGGGCAGCAGGGCCGTCAGCGGCACGAGCTCGGCCCAGGCGCTCTCGTCGTCCACCGACGCCGTGCGGGCGTCGACCCCGCGCAGCGACGCGGCGCCCGGCGGGTTGCCGACGTAGCGGGTGGTGTCGACCTCGAGCACCCGCGGCACCCCGGCGGCGGCCAGGGCGACGGTCACCCACTCGTTGCCCGGCACGCGGCGGCGCGCGGTCTCCCAGCCCTCGCCCACCGTCGCGCCCACGCCGGGGCGGAGCAGGTTGCCCGGGGAGGAGTAGAACCGGTCCGAGCAGCCCACGACCCGGCCGCCGTGCTGGGCGGCGAGCAGGTCGACGGTGCCCTCGAGGAAGCGCGGGTCAGGCCGTACCGAGCCCAGCACCCGGAGCCTGGCCACCCCGCCGTCGGGGTAGATCCGCAGCCGGACGTGGGTCCAGGTGCCCTCGTCGTGCACGTCGAACGTGTTGGCGGTGTCCCCGGCCAGCGGGCTGCGTGGCACGAGCGTGGTCCAGGCCGAGGCCTCCAGGTCCGCCGGCGACGGGTAGCCGTCGACGCGCAGCGCCTCGACCGCGGCCGTGGCCGGGTAGTTGCCGGTGAAGTGGGCGGTGTCCACGACGACCCGGCGCACGGTGCCGGGTGCCCCCAGCCGGACGACCGCGTGGTCGTGGTCGTCGGGACCGGGCAGCGCCCCCATCGGGCCCCGTCGCCGCCGGGTCTCCCAGCCGTCGTAGACCTTGCCGTCGGGGCCGAACGTCGTCGGGTCCCAGGCGGACGGACCGGGCGCGAGGAGGTTGCGCCGGTCGGCGAACAGCTCGTCGTTGGCGGCCACCACCCGCCCGCCCAGCGCGTGCGAGGCCAGGTCGACCAGGTCCGACGCGGCGTCGGCGTCGGGCTGCGCGGACTGCGCGGACGGGTCGGGCTGCGCGGTCGCGGCTGGTCGTCCGGTCGGGGCGTCGGTGCTCATGCGTCTCCTCGTTCGAGCAGGCGGCCGCGCGGCTCGCCGTGCAGGTCCACCCTCGTCCCGCCCAGCCAGGTGCTGCGGACGGTGCCGGCCAGGGTGCGACCGGCGTAGGCGGTGACGGCGTTGCGGTGGTGCAGCGCCGCGGGGTCCACCACGAACGTCTCGTCGGGGGCCAGCACGACGAGGTCAGCGGGCGCGCCGACCTGGATGCGTCCCTTGCCGGGCAGGCCCGCCACCCGGGCCGGTCCCGCCGCGGCCCAGCGGACGACGTCGGCCAGGCCGAGGCCCCGGGCCCGGGCGCCGGTCCACAGCAGGGGCAGCAGCAGCTGCAGCGAGGAGATGCCGCCCCACGCCTGCCCGAAGTCCCCGGTGTCCAGACGCTTGTCGGCCACCGTGGAGGGGGAGTGGTCGCTGACCACGCAGTCGATGACCCCGTCGGCCAGCGCCTGCCAGAGCCGCTCGGCGTTGGCGGCGTCGCGGATCGGCGGGCAGCACTTGTGCGTGGTCGCGCCGTCCGGGACGTCCTCGGCGGCCAGGACGAGGTAGTGCGGGCAGGTCTCGACCGTCACGGGCAGGCCGTCGGTGCGGGCCTGCTGCAGCGCGGGCAGCGCCGCCGCGCTGGACAGGTGCAGGACGTGCACCCGGGCCCCCGCCGCCGCGGCCAGGTCCAGCAGCCGCTCGACCGCGACCACCTCGGAGGCGTCGGGGCGCGAGCGCAGGAAGTCGGCGTAGCGGCGTCCGGTCGCGGGTGGTGCGGCGGCCAGCACGTCGGGGTCCTCGGCGTGGACCACGAGGGTGGCGTCCAGGTCGGCGACCCGGGCCAGGACCTCCCGCAGGTCGGGCTCAGCGAGGTGCGCGAACTCCGGCACGCCGGAGGGGACCAGGAACGACTTGAAGCCGGTCACCCCGGCCGCGTGCAGGGGAGCGAGGTCGGCCAGGTTGCCGGGCACGGCGCCGCCCCAGAACGCCACGTCGACGAAGGTCTGCCCGGTCGCCGCCTGCTGCTTGGTGCGCAGGTGCGCCACCGTCGTCGTGGGTGGGACGGAGTTGAGCGGCATGTCCACCAGCGTCGTGGTGCCGCCGGCGGCCGCGGCCCGGGTGGCGCTGGCGAAGCCCTCCCAGCTCGTCCGCCCCGGCTCGTTGACGTGGACGTGGCTGTCGACCAGGCCGGGCAGCAGGACCTCGTCCTCGGCCAGGTCGAGCACCCGGGCCGCCGATGTAAAAAGGCTGTCTTAAATTATTCTAAGGCAGCCTTTCTACAACCAAAATTAACTTTTTCCGTTCCTCTTTACTATCCGGCTATTCCTGCAAATTTCGGTTCCATAATTTCTTTTGTCAAACCATGAAAGTAAGGAAGCATAATAAGCTGGGTAAATGCTTCAATATCCTGCTCATCAAATTCGAGTACCAGGGAGGATATATTCTGTTTAACATACTTCGTCATCTTTTCTGAAAAGGAAAAATACTGTTCAAGCTTATCAAAATTTTCATATACATCGGATATTCTATCAAGGAGCAGAGGTTCCAGTTCTTTCAATTGTCTCTGATCTGCTGAAACAAGAATAAAATTAACATAAGGCAGTGAGAGTAATTCAATCATCTCTTCCGAAAAGCTTATTCCGTCAAAGAGCCTGTCCTCATAAAAATTTTGTTTGCCTGCAACGACTAGATTATTGGTATCCCGGTTAAGGGATGATGACAGGGCTACCTCAATGTCTGAGTTGTATAACTCCTTGAATAAGAGTTTGCTGAGTATTACCTCTGAAGTGGAAACATCCCCGGCCACATTGAGGGTCTGAAATGACTTATCTTCTGCAAAATATATATAAGTATTACAGAGCGAACCCTCGAATGATATCCCGTATTTCCGGGAAACGAAGAGTTCCCGGTGGTTAACCACATCCATTGCAGGAATCAACGCAACTGCCGTCTTATCTTTTTCAAGATAGGCACATAACGAGGAGGCTGGATGAAATTTCAGGTTCTGCTTTAAGTTTTCAGGGAGCGTTAAGGCAATAATTGATGTAAAAATATTTTCTGGAAGCAGTATATTCATAATTTAAAAGAAAAAAGCCCCGTTTAAACGGGGCAATTTATTAAAATATATGTAATCAGGATTCTTTAGATTTGATTCTGGCTGCTTTACCAGAAAGATTCCTGAGGTAATAAAGTTTTGCTCTTCTGACATCACCCTGTTTCAGCAGTTCAATCTTGGCAATCTTAGGTGAGTTATACGGAAATATTCTCTCAACTCCCACGCCGCTTGAAATCTTCCGAACTGTAAACGTTTTACTTGCACCTGCACCACGGATACTGATTACATCACCTTCAAATGGCTGAATTCTTTCTTTATCACCCTCAACAACACGTACGTGAACACGTATATGGTCACCGGAGCTGAACCCGGGAAAGTCCGTTTTATTTTGTTCTGGCAATATGTTATTTACGTTAATCATTTGTTTCTCCGCTAATTATTAAAATTTTTCCACTTCTCTGTTAAAATTTTTGACTGCTCCTCTTTCCAGTTTCTTATCTCTTTATCATTTCCGGAGAGCAGAACTTCCGGAACCTTCATTCCCCGGTATTCTGCCGGTCTTGTAAATGACGGTGCTTCAATTTTTTCACCATCCTGGAATGAATCATTAAGGGCTGACTCACTGTCATTAAGAACACCGGGAATCAGGCGTATAACTGCATCAACTATCATCAAAGCCGGAAGTTCACCGCCTGTAAGGACAAAATTCCCGATAGATATTTCTTCTGATGCGAATTTTTCCCTTACACGGTCATCAATATCTTTATAATGCCCTGCGACTATCATAAGGTTATTTGCCAGAGACAACCTGTTCGCGGATTTCTGATCAAATATTCTGCCCCGCGGAGAGGTGAATATTATATGATCATATTTCCTGTCCTGCTGCAGCCTCTCAATACACTCAAAGAACGGTTCAGGTTTAAGCACCATTCCGGCACCTCCGCCAAACGGTTTATCATCAATCTGTCTATGCTTATTAAAAGCATAATCCCTGAGGTTATGAACAAGTATCTCTACCTTCTTCTTGTTCTGTGCTCTTTTAAGGATACTGGTTTCAAGGGGACTCTCAAAAATTTCCGGTACGGCAGAAATTATGTCAATCCTCATCTTCATAGAAACTTTCTCCCGGCTTCAGAATCATGACTTTATTTTCAGGATCAAAACTTTCAATAATTTCTGAGAGCGCCGGTAAAAGAATCTCCCTGCCGTTAACATCTTCTATAACGTAAACATCATTAGCCGGGGATGACAAAACATCTTTAATTATACCGAATAACTTCCCATTCCTGAAAACTTTACTATCCAGAAGGTCATGGATAAAAAAAACTTTCTCAGGCAGCTTTACCGCATCTTTCCCGGCAACGAAGATTTCTTTATCAAGTAAAACCCTGGTATCGCTGTCTGAATCAAAATTTCTTAACTTTATAAAGAAATCATTCTTAAATTTTTTAACTTCTTCAACAACAAACTTCTTCTTACTATCAAAGAAATCTATATATACTTCGCGGATTGAAAAAAACCGCTCAGGAAAATCGGAATAGGAATAAATCTTCACAAATCCTTTTTTATCAGCAACTGAAGTTATCCTGGCGATCAAAAAAAAGTCACTCACCTGCCAGAGAACTAATCAAGAATTTCAAGAATCGCTCTCTTACCTTCCTTGGCAGCAATTGCGGTAAGGAGTGTTCTCATTGCCTGGGCGGTTTTGCCCTGTTTCCCTATCACTTTACCGACATCTTCCGCCTGGACTTTAAGAGAAAGAACAATCTTATTCTCTTCCGGAGCCTTCTCATCAACAGAGACATTTTCCGGGTTATCGACCAGGTGTTTTGCGATATATTCGATGAATTCTTTCATAGAAAGAAGCCTCCTATATTAAAGCACGGGAGCTTATGAAATAACGTACAGTTGGAATACTTCAGTTAAAGATTACTCTTTTTCCTCAGTTTTCTCTTCAGAAGCAGCGCCCTTTACTTCTGCCGTACTTTTTTCAGTTTCAACTTCATTTTCCGTGTTCTTTTCCGGAGCAACATTTTCACCTTCGGACTTTGCAGCATTGGCTTCCTCACTTGCTTCTTCCGTCTTCACTTTAGTTTTCTTTCCCTGATTTCTGCTTGTCTGTTTCGCTTCCTGCAATTTAGTCCACTGTTCCAGTTCAGACTGAATTTTATCTTCAGAGAGACCTTTACGGATTAATTCTCTTTTAAGCGTGATACCTCTTTGCCTTAATAAACTTTTAACGGTATCTGTAGGCTGTGCACCTTTATCCAGCCAGTATAATGCTCTGTCTTCTTTTATTTCTATGGTATGGGGATTTGTCAATGGATTATATAAGCCGATAGATTCCAGGAACTTTCCGTCTCTCGGTGATCTTGAATCTGCTGCAACAACCTTGTATATAGGCTGTTTTTTCTTTCCCATACGTCTTAATCTTAACTTAACTGCCAAGTTTTTAACCTCCTGAATTAGTCACTTTTCTTTAGAATTTTAAATTTCTGAAAGATGATGCACCTCCGAAGCCTTTTCTTGCCATTTGGCCCATCATCTTCTGCATTTCTGCAAATTGTTTAACTAGACGGTTCACATCCTGTATGGATGTACCGCTTCCACGGGCAATTCTCTTACGACGGTTACCGTTCAATAGCTTAGGGGTTGAACGTTCCTCAAATGTCATAGATTGGATTATTGCCTCAACTTTTACGAGCGCTTTATCGTCAATATTAGTATTCTTAATTTGAGAACCGAGTCCCGGTATCATTCCCAATAAAGAAGATAAAGAACCCATTTTCTTAATTGCTTTAATTTGCTTAAGAAAATCATCAAAATCAAATTTATTTTTCTTTAATTTCTCTTCCAGACGCTCGGCTTCATTCTCATCAAAGCTCAGCTGGGCCTTTTCTACAAGTGAGACAACGTCTCCCCGTCCCAGAATCCTTGAAGCCAACCTGTCAGGATAAAAAACCTCCAGATCTGTTAACTTTTCACCATTACTGATGAATTTGATGGGTTTTCCTACTACCTGCCTGATAGAGAGGGCCGCTCCGCCGCGGGCATCTCCGTCCAATTTTGTAAGAACAATACCGTCAAAATTTACTTTTTCGTTAAATGCCTTTGCAGAATTTACTGCATCCTGCCCTGTCATCGAATCGACTACAAATAGGGTTTCAGTCGGTTTTACAAGATTTTTTATGTCAGCTACTTCCGTCATCATCTCTTCATCTATGTGAAGACGGCCGGCTGTGTCCACTACTAAGGTATCATAATTTTTTTCTTTTGCAAAACTGAGCGCATCAACAGCTGTCTTTTTAGCATCCTTTTCATCCAGTGAAAAGACAGGAACGCCGATCTGTTCACCAAGGATTTTCAACTGCTCAATCGCAGCAGGTCTGTACACATCCGCTGCAGCCAAGAGTACTCTGCGGTTCTTTTCTTTCAGCCTTTTTGCCAGTTTACCGGTGAATGTGGTTTTACCGGAGCCCTGCAGACCGACAATAAGTATTGTTGTAATTCCTGAACCGTTAAGTCTTATCTCTTTGCTGCTATTTCCCAGGAGAGCAGTAAGCTCATCATGAATAATTTTTGTGATTAACTGTCCCGGGGTAATAGAATTGATAACTTCCTTACCGAGTGCCTTCTGAGAAACATTCTCAATGAATTCTTTTGCAACCCGATAATTGACGTCAGCATCCAGAAGAACCCTGCGTACTTCTCTCAGGGTATCTGAAATATTCTTCTCAGTTAATTTTCCTTGTCCCCTTATCTTTTTAAGGGAAGATTCTAACTTTTGCTGAAGGTCTTCAAACATAGTGTCTCAGTATTTGATAACTTTTTCGCAGTCTCTAAATCTATCTAGGAATTACTTTCCTTTAATGCATTTGCGCCGGAGACGATTTCAAGGATTTCTTTGGTGATGGCTGCCTGTCTTTCCTTATTATATTTAACCTGAAGCGTTCTAATAAGCTCTTTAGCGTTAGTCGTTGCATTATCCATTGCGGTCATCTTTGCACCTAACTCGGCAGCATTCGATTCAAGGAGGATACGCCACATTTGGGCTTTTAAATGTTTAGGAAGAAGATAATTGAAGATTCCTTTCTGATCCGGTTCAAAAATATAATTAGGCTGATTTTTCCTTTCTTCCTCAGAATCCTTTCCGATCGGAATAGGTAGAAATTGTTCTGTAACAATCTTCTGCTGAATTATTGATTTAAACTCGTTATAAACTATTATGATCTTGTCAAACGTACCATTGAGGAAAACCTCAATAAGTTCACTCGTAATTTTAAGGGCCTCTTCATAAGATAATGAGGAGAAAATGCCGGTCCTCTTTCCGGCTACATCATAATCTCTCTTAGAGAAGAATTCAAAACCTTTTTTGCCGACACAGAAAAGATGAGTTTTTATCGGGCTGCCGGTGTATTCCTCATTGATTATTCTCGAAGTTTCCCTGATGATATTCGTATTGAAAGCGCCGCATAATCCTCTGTCGGCCGTAACTATTACTATACCTATATTCTTAATTTCTCTCTGCTGAATAAATGGATTATTGGCTATGTCCTCATCAGTAACAAGATGAGAAAGCATTTCGGCGATTTTCCTTGCATAGGGCCTGGCGTTTATAATATTTTCCTGGGCTCTTCTGAATTTTGCAGCAGCGACCATTTTCATAGCTTTGGTAATCTGCTGGGTATTCTGAACGCCTTTAATCCTGTTTTTTATGTCACGTAATGTAGCCATTATTAAACGTTGGTTTTAAATACTGCCTTAAATTCTTCAGTAGCTTTTTTGAGATTCTCTGTAGTTGAGTCAGAAAGCTGTTTTTCTTTCTTAATAGCTTCAAATATCTGGTTGTATTTAACCTCAATAAATTCAAGGATCTCTTTTTCAAATCTCTTTATATCCGAAACCGGAATATCATCAAGAAATCCGTTTGTACCGAGATAATATACTAACAACCTGGCTTTCAATCGGAACAGGTGAATATTGTCCCTGTTTCAGAAGTTCAACAAGCCGCGAACCACGTGCAAGGGTTCTCTGTGTAGATTTATCGAGATCTGAACCAAATTTTGCAAAAGCTTCAAGTTCACGGTACTGAGCAAGTTCAAGCTTCAAAGTACCGGCAACTTTTTTCATTGCTTTTATCTGAGCATTACCTCCCACACGGGATACCGAAATACCAACGTTGATTGCGGGTCTAACACCGGCATTAAATAAATTTGATTCCAGGTAAATTTGTCCGTCGGTAATAGAAATTACATTAGTAGGAATATATGCTGAAACGTCGCCCTGCTGGGTTTCAATAATTGGAAGAGCGGTTAGACTTCCGCCGCCGAGGTCATCATTAAGTTTTGAGGCTCTTTCAAGCAGTCTTGAATGCAGATAGAAAACATCGCCGGGATAAGCTTCACGTCCCGGAGGTCTTCTCAAAAGCAGAGAAAGTTCACGATATGCGGCAGCCTGTTTTGAAAGATCATCATAAATAACTAGTGCATGCCTACCGTTATCCCTGAAGTATTCTCCTAGAGTTGCACCTGAATACGGAGCAATGAACTGCAGAGGAGCAGGTTCAGAAGCGGCAGCTGAGATAACCGTTGTAAAATCCATAGCGCCATGTTCATTGCAGTTTGGCAACTACCTGCGCAATGGTTGAACTTTTTTGTCCTATAGCAACATAAATACAGTAAACTGGTTTAATACCAAGGTTCTTTGCTTCTTCCGTATGTGTAAACTTCTGATTTATAATAGCATCCACGGCAACAGCTGTTTTTCCGGTCTGGCGGTCACCAATAATTAATTCTCTCTGTCCCCTGCCGATAGGGATCATAGCATCAATGGCGGCAATACCTGTCTGCAGCGGTTCTTTTACCGGCTGTCGCTGAATAACGCCAAGAGCTTTTCTTTCAATAGGAAGATACTCTTTCTGTATTTATAGGCCCTTTGCCGTCAACAGGAATACCAAGCGGAGTTATTACTCTTCCAAGCATTTCATCACCAACAGGCAGGAAGCGACACGTTTAGTTCTTTTAACAGTATCACCTTCTTTTACCAGGGTCGATTCGCCAAACAGTACACAACCAACACTGTCTTCTTCCAGATTAAGCACCATTCCAAAAACATCATTAGGAAACTCACAAATTCACTCGCCATAACATTAGTAAGGCCGTAAACCCTTGCAATACCATCACCAACCTGCAGTACAGTACCTACATCATAAATATCAACTTCACTTTCAAAACCTGATAATTGTTTTCTTAATATGGCAGATATTTCATCTGGTCTTACTTCAGCCATTTTAATTGTTCCTTTTAAATTCTCTACATTAATTTAACGCAGCGGCTCCGCTTTTCAGGAACTGCTTCTTTAAAGTTTCCAATTGGTGTTTAACAGACGCATCATAAACTGTATCATTAACCTGGGCTACGAATCCTCCCACCACATCGGGATCTATTTTAATCTTGAGACGTGTACTTTTTTACTCAAGCATCGTTTCAATTTTATTCTTTAGTTCATTAGTCTGGGAATCTGTTAATTCGAATGCCGTCCTGATATTCACATTAACAATCCCTGCTCTTTCATCTCTCAGTTCCAGAAACTTTTCTGCTATTTCCTGAAGCAGGTTTTCTCTGCCTTTTTCAACCAGGAACCTCACAAAATGCATCGTCTCAGTATTCACCTTTGATTTAAAATTTCATCAAGTATAACGACTTTAGTCTCAGGCTTTATGACAGGGTTTTTCAGCGCTCGTGTAAGCTCCCTGCTTTTTTTCATTGCAGATAAAATAAGTTCTATATCCCCGGATATTACATCCATCATATTTCTTCTCCACTGCCAGGTCCAGCAGTGAGGTTGCATATCGCATCGAAACCTTGTAATCAGCCATTCTAATTCCTGGATATATCGCTTATATATTTATCGACAATTTTTTTATTCGATTCCTTATTCAGATTTTCCCTGAGAATCTTTTCAGCAGCGTTTATAGCAATCTCTGCCACCTGGTTCTTCAATTCATTAAAAGCTGCTTCTTTCTTTCTCTCAATTTCAGAAGCCGCTTCATCTACAATCTTTTTTGCCTGATCCTTGCTATCACGTATCATCTGATCTTTCAGCTTCTCTGCATAAGCACGACTCTGATCGATTATTTTCTTTGATTCCTCTTCAGCCTGTGCTATGTTAGCCTGATTTTTATCCAGTACTTTCTGAGCTTCCTCCCTTGCCTTCTCAGCTTTCTCAAGTGATTCCTTTATGGCAGCTTCTCTCTGATCAAGAGCAGCCAGTATAGGTTTCCAAGCTACCTTCTTGAGAAGAACCAGGAGAACAACGAAGGTTACAACCGTCCAGAAGATGAGTCCGGGATTAACATCTATCAGACTACCACTTTCTTCTGCAAGAGCAAGAACTGATAAACTGAATCCTGTTAACATTTATTCATTCCTGATTTAATTGAAATTTCCGGTTATCCGGATTTTTTACTTAAGCTTTAACAGCTAATAGAATACAGATAACGAGAGCAAAGAAGGCAATACCTTCGATAAGCGCTGCGGCGATAATCATTGCGGTTCTTATAGCACCTGCGGCTTCGGGCTGTCTTCCCATAGCTTCGAGGGCAGAACCAGCAAGTTTACCGATACCTAAACCAGCACCAATTACAGCTATACCGGCGCCGATTCCCGCGCCTAACCATGCTAAATCCATATTAAATTCTCCTGATTGTTAAAGTAAATAATAGACTAATTAATGTTCCTGGTGAACAGCCATCCCTATAAACAGGGATGTGAGTATTGTGAATATGTACGCCTGAATTAAAGCAACCAGTAATTCAAGCAGGTAAATAAAAATTGCAAATGCTATCGAAACAGGCGCCACAAAGACTGTCTGCAGAATAAAAATCAATCCAAGCAGCGAAAGGATAACCACGTGTCCCGCGATCATATTTGCAAAAAGACGTATACAGAGTGCAAAGGGTTTTGTAAATAATCCCAGGATCTCAAGGGGGATAAGTATGATCAGAATCCAGGGCGGCATCCCTGCGGGTATAAGCCCTTTAAAGTAACCCCATGCTCCATGGCTTTTAATTCCGCCCATCTGAATAGCAATAAATGATATCCCTGCCAGGGCAGCAGTAACTGCAATATTTCCTGTTATTGTTACAGCATAGGGTATTAGTCCGAAGAAGTTACTCAGTAAAATGAAGAAGAATACCGTCAGCAGATAAGGCAGGAAACGTTCGTATCCCTTCCCGATTGTCGGTTTCACAATTTCATCCCGCACGAAAAGTACTGTTATTTCTACAAGGTTGGATATACCTTTGGGAATTAAAGAACTTTTATACTTTCGGGAAGCGATATAAAGAACTACAAATAAAATCAGAGCAACCAGCCACATAAAGAATATGTACTTGGTTATCGAAATATCAATACCGAACAGCTCCAGGTGAGGCAGTTGAATAGAGAAAAAGGGTTCAAAATCCAGAGTATGAGAGTCCATTACATGATGAAGAATCCACCCGCTGTCGCTTCCCCCGGCCTGTTTTAAGGTATCCGCGGCATTTAATGTATCAATAACGGTATAGTACATAAAACTGAATTAGTAACTTCTTAAATTCAGGTAAATAATTTCATTGATTAAATAAAAAAAATAAAAAATGAGGATTGAAAATATAAAATTATTCTGGTTTAATTCCAAGAAAACGAGGCAAATAAAAACCATGATCAAGGTGCTGAATAATCTCACCGATATTGCCCCTAAAGTATTGCGTATAAATGACTTATCGCTCTTTACCAAACCTCTCTTAACAAGCAACAATTCAAATACAAAACCTATAAAAACGACACCCCATCCTGTTACCCATGCGGTAAATATATTAAGGCTCGCAAGACCAAAAATGTAGATTAAAATAAGACCTGAAGGAAAAACCAGACTGCCTGCTGTCAGAAAAAGCACAATACGGCCGCTTTTCGTCATTTATCCGACTTCAAAACTGTCTTTATAAAATTGTAAAGAGATGTAGCTATTCCCAGGAAGGAAAATGTTACAGTAAGCCAGGGACTAGTATTGAATTTACCATCCAGCCATATACCCAGAAACACCATCACAATTACAGTGACAGCCAGCTGAAGACCCAGGCCGAGGTAGGGACCGTAGTTTACAGCAAAATTACTCCGGCCGTCTTCATTTTCATCCTTCTTCTTCATTTCCCAGAAGGTGGTGTCGGTGTCTGCAGTTGAGGCGGTTTGGCAGATTCTTTCTCATTCATCTTACTCTGTCCGTCGAACTGGGCTCCTGCCTCAACAACAAGGATCTTAGTAAGAATGTCACCTTTTAATACTGCTTTAGCCTCCAGCGTTAATTTGTCTCTGGACTTTACCGTTCCGGTCACTTTGCCCCCGATAACAATGGCCTCTGCATAGATTTCACCGCTCACATCACCATTCTCTCCTACCGTAACGTTTCCGTTAGCTGAAATATCGCCATTTACGGAACCATCCACGCGCACGTTGCCATTGCTAATAAGTTTCCCTTCTATTACAACGCCGGCGCTTATAATTGTCACTTCATCCTTCCCTTCATTTGCGTTTCTCTGTTTCAATGTAGTTCTCCTTTAATATTTTATTAAAACTGTTTTAGGATCTATTGGTTCACCATCTTTCCATACCTCAAAATGCAGGTGAGGACCAGTCGATATCTCACCGGTATTACCGCTGAGTGCAATTGTCTCACCCTGAAGGACAGTTTCTCTTGATCGTTTTAGTAAGACAGAACAATGTTTATATACTGTAATATAACCATTATTATGATTCAGAATCATAATGTATCCGTCTTTTGTCGTGTAATCTGCAAAAATCACGTAGCCATTCGATGCGGCGTAGACCGGGGTTCCCGCCTTTATAACAAAATCAATGCCCATATGTCCTTTATCCGGATCAAATCCCCTGCTGACAAAACTATCCGCTGGCTTGCTGAAATAATAGTTTTTTTCCTGTTTTTCTTTTCCCCCCTGAAATAGCTCATTTACAATAGCGAAAATATTTCCTCCATACGGGTTTTTCTTTCGCCGCATTTTGACGGTATCTTTGTCTTTTTCCGACGATTTAAGCAATGTTGAATCGCCGAGTCCGATAGCAAATTTAAGTTTTTCGTTTGTGCTTTTAAGATTTTCGAGCTCTCTCGTGATCTGGTTTAACCTGCTGTTAAGTTCGTTAATTTTTGCGATCTCAGGCTTGGATAATCCGCTTCCAGGAAAAATTGCTTCTCTTAGAGGAGTCAAGCCCAGCACCAGGAACCCCAGGACAGCAAAAATAGCAGTATAAAAAGCAAGGATGCCCGCTATCTGATATATCCCGAATTTATATGTCCGTGTATCACCTTTTCCGAAATCAGGAAGAATTATAACCGAAAGTCCTTTTAACTTCTTTACTGAATCGATTATACTCCCAGCTTTGTTTTTTAAGTTCATAATTATTTGTTTTCGTTATTTATTCTGCGTTTCAGCTCCCTGATATCCTGCTTGAAAAAGATTCTGTAAGAATGACATTTTAAGGCACTAGAATTTATCAAGCAGGTCTTCGAATTTTATCTTTCCTTCTCTTAAGAGCAACGGATTTGAATCACTCAAATCAATCAAGGTAGATGCGGTTATAAAGGATTTCTTATCAGTATAAAAAATAGCATCAACTTCAGAACTGAACTTATCCTGGATAATGCTTACTTCAGTCAGCGGCTCGTCATCGCTTCTGTTCACGCTGGTTGAAATAAGGGGCATTTTGATCTGCTGGAGGAGTTTGAGACAGAACCTGTGGTTAGGAATCCGGAATGCTGCAGTTTTCTGATTTAAAATGCTCCTGGTCCTGCTATTTAAGTTCAGAATCACTGAAACCGGGTTGGGCCATATAGCAAGGAGAAAATCAAGATGTTTTTCATTCTTTATATCCACATATTTCACAAGCGTATCTATACCATCGATCAGTAGTATATATGGTTTTGAATCCCTTCTGCCTTTAATAGTATCAATCTTTTTAACAGCATCTTCATTAAACGGATTAGCACCAAACCCATAGATTGTATCGGTCGGATATATAAAAACTATGCCTTCCAGGTAGTATTTCTTTGCTTTGATTATAGCAGTATCAAGTTTTTTATCGATATTTATCATCTCCGCAGACGGTGTTTCATCCATTCATCATTTCCTTTATTTTTTCAATTACGGTTTCAGGTTTCAGATTATAGCCGCAGGCGAAACTGCCAAGGGGACATTCATCAAAGCCGTGAATCCCGCAGGGTTTGCAAAATAAATCATTAAAAGATAAAAAATAACTTTTTTTGTTATAAGGATAAAAACCAAAATCAGGTACCGTTGAGCAGTAAAGCATAAGCACAGGTATATCGGCACACATTCCAAGGTGAGCAGGAGCGGAATCATTAGAAATAAGTATTTCCATATGTCCGAGTAAAGCTATACTTTCTGCAAGGTTGAAATTTCCTGCGGTTGAAATTACATTCCCTTTTATTCTTATCTGCAAAACTGCTGCATATTTCTTTATCGCTCTCACCTCCTATAATAAAAACCTGATCGTACTCACCGGATAGAAAACGGATTATTTCCTCCATATATTCCGGCGGGTATATTTTAGTATTCCATACGCTCCCAGGCGCCACAGCTGCAAACCTCTGTTTTTCTCTGAAGTCCCTGAGATAATTGTCTGCCCTGCTTACATCTTCGAGAGGAATGTTTACTTTGGGTAATATCTTCCAGTCATTTTCTTCGACCGGAAACCGGATTAAACGCAGATTCCGTTCAACCTCATGGGAAGCTTTTTCATACTCAGCCAGATATTTATAAACATGCGGCAGACTATTGACGTTAAAACCGAAAGTCTCACGGACTCCGGATAACAATACGAGAAGAGAGGTCCTGAGAGACCTGTGAGGGGCATAAATCCTGGAGTAGTTATTCTGCTGAATGAATTTGCCGAACTTATATAAACGGAACAGGTTTTTATGCTTGCCCCGTTTATCAAAGACATGGACCTGGTTCACTGCAGGTGAAAGATTAAAAATCACAGCTGTTGAAGGGATCGCGATTACATCAATCCAACTTTCTGGATTCAGTTCCTTAAGTTTCTGAATCATCGGCAGTGTAAGTATTGCATCACCTATAAACGCCGTTTGTATAATGAGATACTTTTCCATCAGTATTTCCATCGTTTATGCATCCAGAACCACTGTTCGGGATGATCTCTGATATACTTCTCCAAATATTCCTTATGTCTTCTGGTCAGTTCTAAAACTTTTTCCTCCTCATTTTCCGGTAAATTATCTTTACTTATTTCAAATATTTCTGCTTTATATGAATAATCCTCTCTAACCGGAATGCCGTACATCAGGGGAGCTCCGGTTTTAATCGAGAGCAGAGCAGGACCGGAAAAAAAATAAGCAGGCCGTCCCATAAAATCCAGTTGAATCCCCTCTCTAGGTCCTCTCTGATCTGCAACCATGGCCACAATATTCTTATCAAGAAGTTCTTTATATACCCGCCGGATTGAGATTCCTGCAGGAATGATTTTGTTGATCCATTTTGTGCGTGCTCTTTCAAGCCATCGGGTTACATATGGATTCCGCTGGGGTTTAACCACGACGTAGAAAGGAATACCTATCTGCAGACTTACAGACAGGGCTATATACTCCCAGTTCGCGTAGTGCGCTGAAAGGAGAATTATCCCCTTATTTTCTTTATACCGCTCCTTGATTATTTCTGCATTATCACACTGAATCATATTTTTCATCTGTATACGGCTCAGCCAGGGAATCGAAAGAATTTCCACCAGTGTTATAGAAAAACTCTTATAACAGTTGTAAGCAATTTTATTTATTTCCTGTTTAGAATAAGAAGGAAAGGCAAAGGACAAATTTTCAATTACGGTTCTCTTCCTTATCGGTATGATATAAAAGAAAAGAGATGCAAGTATAAAGGATAATCGCCTGGCGTTTTTAAGTCCGGTTATTCTCACCAGGTAACTGAACAGAACAAAAAATATATATTCTATGATATTCTGCAATTCTTACCAAATAATTCAAAATACAGTCGTTAAAATAATGAAGATAAGCTGATATAAGAAAGGAATTAAGAAAATGGGGGCTGTCTCAAAAGCCTGGAGACAGCCTCGGAAAATTCTAATGAGTATTGATTTTCCTCTGCCAGTCAGGATCAGAAAGTTCCCCGCGCTTATTGGAGTTTATTAAAGAATAATCAGAAAATCCAGTCAGATCTGCGAAAACAAACACTACTCCGCCTTCTAATTCGTTGTAATGCCAGATCTCATAAGGCTTCGTATCTACCTGGTTAGGGTATCTTTCGATTTCACTGGGTTCACCATAAAGAAGCAGAACTCTTCCTCTGTCCGTTTTCCAGCCTTTCTGCTGAATATTTGAGTACAGGTTGTTAGCTTTTTTAACCCGGTCAAAATATTCCCTCTTATATTCATTTACCGGAGTACCGGGGGTCAGATCACGTGCCTTCCAGAAATCGAACAAAAACTTCTTTCTCGCATCCTCACTTTTTAGGGCATCCCACTGATCTTTTTCCTGTTTTGTAGCTACATATTTTGATTCATTAAAGGCATGATCCAGTTCCTCTTCAGACATCGAAGCAAATTCAGATGTTAGAACACTATTATCTGCCACAGCAACAGGAGTAGTATCAATTACCCCCGGATTATAGATAAAAATTTTCTTGGATGAATAAACCGTCAGGCTTTTAGCACTATCTGTCGCCACGTCCACAAGTGTATAGGCTCCCGAGGGAAATTTCGAAATATTAATAGCTCCTACGTCAACCGCCGAAGCTGAACTCCTTGGGAACAACCTTGATTTATTATATACGGTTTTATTATTAGAATTTAAGAGCATATGGTCAACTCTCAGATTCTCTGATCCATCTGTATTTTGGATATTATAAATCTCGGAATAGAAATAAAGGACAGGTATCTCCTGGCCGAAAATACCGCTGGGATTCGGGATAACCTCATAGGTATTCTTATAGAACATTGATTTTTCCTGATCAGAATGCCTGATCATTGAAGCTATCTCCAGATCACTTATCGAAAATCTATCTTCCGGAAGTTCTGAGATAGTTATAGGAAATGACAGACTGTCTATTTTATCCATATCATTTCCATCTATTCCGGTTAATACACAACGATATTCTCCCAGTGGAAGAACATAAGCAATATTTCCGGTGAAAGATTTCTGATGATTCTCGGTCAGGGAATCAGCGATGATATTTTCAAACTGGTAGTTTTTGTTTACCAGTGTGTCAAAATGATCCTGTTTAAGGATCTTAATATTGAGTATACCCTTTACGGTCAGCTGATTATCGGTTTCGACCTGTTTAAGCTGAGGTTCATAGAATGAATAATAAATTTCTATATAATTGCTTGAGTCATTATAAAAAAATCTCGAGTAATCGAAATCAACTTTAAAATCCTGGGCATTTATAATGACCGAAAAAATCAAGGCACAAAATAAAATTAGTTTTTTCATATGAATAATATACTATAATTAAAACTCCGAGAACGTTTCTCTATTAAAGAGCTCTTATCCTCCGTTCCCAGTTTGGATCATTTATTTCGCCCCGTTTTGTAGAATGAAGCAGTTGATAATTTGAAAGTCCAATAAGGTCACCGAAAATAAACTGAACCCCTCCTTCAATATCATTGTAAAGCCATATCTCATAAGGTTTTGTATTACCGACATTGGGATACCTATCAATTTCACTGGGTGGACCATATGTTATATATACCCTTCCGCGGTCGGTCATCCAGCCTTGTATTTTGATATTACTGAAATTCTTATTTGCATAATCAATTCTTCGCATAAAATCCTCGAAATACTCATTCCTCGGGGTAGATGGATCCTTGTCCCTTTTGTCCCAGAAACTATACAGAAATTCACTCTTAGCATGGGCTCCTGATAAACTTTCGTACTGATTAATTTCCTCATTTGATGCAATATATTCCGACTTTGAAAAAATATCGTCAAGTTCCTCTTCTGAAAGAGCAAAAAACTGAGTGTTTATTGTTTTATTATCCGCTGCCCAAATCGTATCCTGCTTGATTCCCGGATTATAAATGAAGAATTTTTTTGACGAAGCAATACCATATTTCTGAAGGCTGTCAATCAAAGCAACAGAAAGCGTGTATGAACCCGTCGCAAGGTTGTTAACTTTAATACTCCCCACTTCTACTCTGGAATTTTCTGTGTGGTTTATGTCAGTTCTTCTCCTAATAAAAAGTTTCCCCCGATTGTCATAAACCTGCGTCATTAATGCTAAAGGAGATCTTTCTGTAGCATTGTTTAAGTTATATATTTCAATATAATAGAAGAGCACCGGTTGATTTTCACCAAAGAGAAGATTTGGAGCAGGTATGATTTCATATGTATTTTTATAAAAAATAGATTCTTTGTTATTACTTTCCGGTAAAATTCTTGAAGCAAGTTCAAGATTACTTAAACTGAAATTATTATCCAGAATAGGATTAACTTTTATTCGTTCTGAATAGCTCTTTGCATTCAGGGTATCTGTATAATTTGCGCCCGTAAAAGTGCATTCATAAACACCCTCAGGAATGACAAACTTAAGAACACCGACCAGGTTTCGTTGTTGACCCTCAGAATCAGTATGCTGATTTTCAAAACGCCACTGTCTGTTAATGATTGTTTTGCCTGTTGAGGAATCAATAACGAAAATTTTAAGCAAGCCATCCACATAAAAAAGCGAATCTTCTTTTATTTTCAGCATTGAAGAAGTATCGAATAAATAATAGAACTCAACTATATTGGAATCAGGATCAAATGCAAACTGGGCATAGTCAATATCGAATGATAATTTATTTTGTTGTGCTGCGGTTAGAGTTAACCCAGCTATTATAAACATAATTATAAATGGAAGCTTTTTCATATCAGTAAGTCATCATTTTAAACAATAAAAAACGGCACTTTCTACAATATAAAAAGTGCCGCAGCCCGAAAAAAGGCAATCCTTTATAACGAAAGTTTGACAGTGAAAATATGATTTGACGTCGGAAAATCCTTAACATCTCTATATGCATAATCAAATACAATCCCTATTCCGCTTTCAGTCTTGTACTGAATTCCAGCACCAGCTGTAAATCCATAGATCGATTCTTCAGCATTTTGCAAAGAAAGGTTATACCCACCTCTTGCGAAAAAGTAATCCATAAAGTTGTATTCCAATCCGAAATGTGCAATATCTTCATAAGCATTGTTGGCTGTATATGTAGTTGCCAGAGTAACTGCATTCTGATCATTAAATCTGTGATCATAAGATAAACTCATTTCGAAATAACTTGGGATCTGAAAAGGTTCCGTTACAACCAGGTAATTTCCGGAAGAAGAACCAAGATTAGATCCGGGAACAGTAGTCGATGTTTGTAAATCCTGACCGGTAAACTGCATATTAGTTCCAACGTTTTTTAACGAAGCTCCCATAGAGAGGAAATCGTTAAAATGATATTGAACACCCATGTCAAGTCCGAATCCAATTGCGCTGGTATTCTGAATCGATTCGCTTATTAACTTTAAATTAGTACCAACTGAAATTCTGTCAGTAAGCACTTTTGAATACGTAAACATTGCCGTAAGAAATCCCGGCGAATAGGTTTGCCCTGTACCGTCCGGAAAATCCACTGTAGTAACAGGAATCTCCCCGAAATCCAGAGTTTTAAGACTGAGTGCAATTGAACCCAGTTCGCCGAGGCTTGTTGAAATCGCAAAATAAGAAACTTTTATATCTGCAAAATAGGACATATAACTGAACATAGCTTCTGTTTGGGGGGTCAAATCAAGTCCCGCCGGGTTGTAATAAACCGACTCAAGGCCAGTAAGAGAAGCAAGGAAGGCTCCGCCCGTAGCAATACCTCTGGCCCCGACCGGGATGAGCAATTCCTCTGCACCCGTAGTACCCTTACGATTGGTATCGCCAGCATATATCGAACTGCATAACAAAACCAAAATTAAGAACGTAAAAATCTTTTTCATTTGTCTATACTCCAAAATTTTAAGAATTTTAATCGGAGACAGACCTTATGGACTGCCTCCGTAAATTTTTAATACTTCTGCAATTGTTTTTGTGGCATAATGATCGAGAACTTGAGTATCTTCTGTCCATATTTTGGAGAGTCAACAATCGCAATATATAGTCCCGATGCTACTCTGATCCCCGAATCATTCTTCAAATCCCACCGCAGAAACGGGGAAGACGGTGAAGATTTATCACCTGTATCCAGCGTTTTCAGTTTATTTCCGGATAGACTATAAATAGTTATAGTTACATCCATCGGAAGATTTGAGAAAGTTACAAACGGTTCATCAGACGGTGAATTTGTATAACTGGTTGCCGGATTAAAGCCGTATAAAGGATTCGGAAATACATTCACTTTGTCAAATAATGCTTTTTCTTCATCCGCATTAAGATCCCCATTTTTCCTGGTTTCAAATTCATATACATCTGCAGTTGTGTATGGATAGTTATCAACATTGACAACTATTTTATCGCCCGGTGTATATGTAGACTCATTAGTAGCTTTTTGAATACCTACAGCGTACAAGGTATTGAAAAACGGAGAGGCTGCAATATTCCATTCATCCTGTGTCAAGCTTGCCTCAGGAGGTATAGGATAGAACGCGCCGTTTGCAACAGTTGCTCCATTAAGATCAGCATATCCGGCATTTGGATCCAGGTATGGACCACCTTTGTATATCCTTTGATTACCATCTGGATCATAAGCTTCATCAAAAATAAATATGTATTCTCCGGATAACAGGAGTGAAGCACCCGGATCCCATACACCATCAGGGTTACCTCCTAAATCCGCACGTTTTTCAATAAATCCAATCGCCATTTGTCTCATTTCACCAAAATTTGGATCATCAACCCAAACCTGAAAAGGAACATCTACATATCCATATGGACGATTGTTTGCAGCGTCCCACATTCCAACTGTTCCTTTTCCTATTGTATCCTGAGCGGTGATTGCTTCAGCATATTTAAAAAACCTCTTTTGCTGAGTATTCGAGGTACCATAAAAACCATTTAAATACCGGTATGCCTTTTGAGTCTCACCAAATCTTATCTCAACCTTTCGCAATCTATCTGCTGTAACATAAGTTCCTGTGAGCACACTAAGATTACCACCGATATTTTCAAGATTTGTGTGTTGATTTATATCCTCAGATAAATAATGAACAACAGAGGCTGCAGTATCAACCCACGTATTCGCTAATTGATAAGATAGAGCAGTATCAAGTACCGGCCCTTCATCTGAAAGTCTTACAATAAATCCATCAGTCGGAGTCACGTTTACCTTATCAGAGTTATATAAATAATATTTCAATGAATCAGCAACTATTGTATTCTTTGTAACATCTTCAAGCTTCCAGTAGGTTGAATACAATTGTGTAGAACTATCCGGGAAAAATGTAATTTTATATTTATCACCTGTTAATTCATCCTTAACCACCGGATCGTATTCTAGTTCTCCTCTGCTGCCGCCTTGGATTTGCTCACCGGTACCGGTTAATCCCGGAGGATTATATAAATCTTCTCCCATTGTAATGGCAGTGATCTTGGGTATATTTTCAACTAATCCAACAAACGATGATGAACTAATATAATAATCACCTGTTGTTCCCAGCGGTTTAGTTGGATCATCTTTGTATACCAGGGCATAATAATTCAGTGAATAAGAGGTGATTGAGAAATAATAAGGTCTTCCTTTGATCAAAGGGCCGCCGGTAAATGGATCTTCGTTTATTCTCAGTCTTATTCTGCCGGTTTGCGGGTCAGCATATATAGATTTATCTAGCTGGTGATCAGCATCCGGCGCAGGATAAAGTAACTCTATTCCCCCCGTATTTGAGTTTTGATTATAAACATCCTTGATAAAGTTATCAACCGTATATCTGGCAACAAGAACCCTATTTTCTTCGTTGTTAACAGTGGCAGCAGTTGTATTGCTCTTGTAAGCATATATATTATAACCCTGGAACTGGTCATTATATGCTTCTGTTGAATCAACAAATGAAACCTGAGGGGCTGTATTCCAGGATAAATCAATAAAATTCTCACTAGTGCTTACCTCAGGATTAATTGGAGGAGCGGGAGAGGGGGCGACAAAATTCTGGTCAAAAATGAACTGTGCACCATCATCAATCTGCTTGGTTACAGTAATAGAATTAAGTGGATTGCTTCCCTGACCCACAACATATGCAGCTACTATCTCCTGTTCCTCACCCCGAATTAACTTAAAAGGTCCTGTATTAGACATTTGCCTAAGGTCGGCTTCAGTCGTATTAATCCATCCGGTTGGGACAACAGGATCACCTGAATACCAGAATTTTGGATCAACATCGGCGCAGTTTACACCACCCTTCATTTCTCCATAAGCCCAGTTACATGGATCCACCACTTCTCCGGCCCGGGATAATCCAAGGATCAAATTCCTGGCCTGATCTGCATTATCCGGATCATTAAGTACAGCATCACCGTTAATATATTCAACAAATGATGAAAGAGGCTGATTTCTTGCACCGGGGAATGCGGCGATGCCTTTCAGATTGCCTCTTATACTATAAGCAGAATCCAGTGGTGTATCTCCCTGATTATAGATTCCGTCTCCATTGTTATCAATAAATGTAACTCCCGGAATATAAGCTTTGGGACCGGAAAAGAAATCTATCATAAAACAGGGCGGCTGATTTCCCCAGTCACCCGGGCTTGGGCTTTTCAAATAGGTATATCCCGCATTTCTCATAGTATCACAACCAACAAGATTCTTCTGAAAACCAGTAATTTCACCAACATCCGGATCAGCCCAGACACCAAAGTACACATCTTTAAGGGTATCAGGATCATTTGATCTTAACCCTACATAATTGATTCTGTATCTAACAAAAAGAAGATTTCCAATAGCACCGGCAGAAGCAAATCCAAAAACAGTCTGCCGGATCTCAATACCGAGAGGACTTATGGTATTCCATCTCCTCTGTGCAGCAGCCAGACCATCATTATAGACGCACCAAACTGTTTCATCGCCAAGCAGATCAGGTGAATCTTCATCAGAGTCCCACTTACCGTTACCATTGAGATCGACCGGATTATATTGTCCATCACCGTCTCCATCATAAAAATCGGCACCAAGAGCTACGGCATCTTTCCAGTCTTGCCATGATTGGCCGAATGGCTCATCCTGAGAATTAAGAACATATAGCTGAGCCCGCGGATCTGACTGGCCTCCTTCAACTGTTCCGGGCACATAATCCTCAACGAGCGATGCAGCTGCAACTGCGTTTGTCCAATCTACCCCGTTTCTGGTACCACTTAAATAGAAACCACCGGAAAAAAGAAATTCATGATTTCCGAAATATCCATTGGTTTTTCCTCCGTCTGGAAGATTTACTTCCGCTATAACTCCTTTGCTGTTAAGCGGTATGTTAAGATTATTAACCTGCATTCTATAACCATCACCAACTTTGCCTGAAGTAGCATTATTCATTTTGGTAAGGGTTTTATTTAGTCGGCCTCCGCCTTTTTTATTATCCCCTTTAAACCCGTATGAAAGAGATAAAAGTAGGATTATAAAAGGCACGAACCTGAAATAGTGTAAAAACTGTTTAATTCTCATTTCAATTTCCTATGCTTGTGAAATTTTTCATTTCATTTAATTATAAACCGGATATATCAACTTTTAATCCAAGCCTTATTAATCTGGGTATACCATAATTTGCGGGATTTTGCTCTAAAGACGTATAATCTTGTACCCATCCCTCGCCGGCTTGTTGAGCAGTAGCCCTTCCTTCACTGGTATTCAACCAGTCAGTAGTGGAAGGACTGCCTGTTGAACGGTAAACTGAGACAACATTTTTGGCGTCAAGCAGATTCTGTATCCACAAGTAAGGCGAAAGTTTAATCGATGATATGTAGAACGATTTTTCCAGACGGAAGTCCACTCTGAATGAAGAGGGTCCATAAGCTGAATTTATATATCCCAGAGTACTGGAAATAATAGTATTATCACCCACAAGATTCAGTTTATCTACGGGTGTGTAAGGACGTCCGGAATTAAATGATAGTAAAACATTTGCATCAAGCATTTCAAAAATTCCCAATTCCCCTTCAGGAATATAGAAATCAACAGTAGCTGTAGCAGTATGTCTCTGGTCAAAATTCAATGGAGCAATAACCTTGGGTGGTAAATTGTCAAGATTCCTGAATACTGCTGTTTGACTTGAGCTTGTTGAAGAACCCGTTCCTTCTGCAATCGAAAAAGTATAATTCAAAGAAAGCCCGAAATACTTTACTCTGCTGACATCCAGTGAAAAAGCTAATCCTTTCGTAGTTCCGAAATCGGCATTTTCCGGATAAATTGCGGTGTGAATTTCACCGCCGGGGATTCTCTGGAACTGATGACTCTGAACGTTAACGAGTCCTTTAATATTTTTATAAAAGGCTGTTAAATTGATAGCAGCCACATTACTGAACATCTGGCGGAAACCAATCTCATACTGCAAGGTTTCTTCGGCTTTTAATGCACCGTTCTGACCAAACTGCGGATCATATGAAATGAACTGCTCATAATCGTATGGTCCGGCATAAACATCATTCAATTCAGGCAGCTGTATAAATCTACCGAACTGAGCATGGAATACCGTTGATTCTGTAACGGGAAACCCTAGACCAATTCTTGGTGATATTTCAACCTCAGGATCTCTTAAGTGAAAATCTCCCGGATCAAAATCAAACTGGTTTGAACCGCCGTAATATGGCAGCGACGGATTATTCAGGACATACGACTTAATATTAAAATAGTCTAATCTTATGCCAAGGTTCAACACAAGATCTTCCAGCTCGAACCGGTCCTGAATGTACGCATAGCCAAGGAATGGTTTTCGGGGTCTCAGAAACTGATTCGGGTTATCTGTAGTGGTTTTATTCTGACCAGTTACATCATATCCGAATGCAAACGGCTGCAATGCTTCATACTTCTGAGTCAATGAGAGAGAATCAGGCTGACCGGCAAGCTGATACGCATAAATTCCATATCCTCTCACTGTATGATATTCAGCACCGCCACCGATTTCAAAAAGATGGTTGGCAATCTGGGAAGTCAGATCAAAGTCGCCAATAAAAGCTGCATCTTCTCTTCTCTGGTACAATCCGCTTTCCCAACCGTAAGGTTGGAAAATTCCATTCTTATCAGTTGACAGCGTCCTCTGGCCATCGCCTAAAAGGTTCACGCCAAACCTTTGTGCCCATAGCGAACTATCACCATAAGCCATCAAATTATCTTTTAAGAATGGATTGTACCTCTCATACTGGAACAACCGATAACCAAGGGTTAAATTCCAGAAAGTGGTTGCGCTTACTGTTTGAGAAACCCTTCCGCTAAATGAATAGTTATCTTCACTGAATTCCTGCTGGAATGCAGCATCATTCTTAGCTAAAAAATAGCTCCAGTTCTTTGCTGTACGATTATTAACATTAGCAGAGAGATATGCCGTGAACTCTCCGAACTGATTTTTGGTTCTCCCCGAATATCTCCAAACACTGGAAGGATCATTAGGACGAATATTATATGAAGTTCCGATTGACGGAAAACTGATCCCGATTGCACTTGGATGACTGTCCAGATACCATCCACGTTCAGCAGAAAGGAAGATTGTGTGTTCGTTAATACCCGGAATGATCGGTCCGCTTAAATTAGCCGAGTAAAGATTATAACCATAGTCATCGAGATAATATGAAGATACCGCCTCACCAGATATTTTATAGCTGGGATCCCCGGATTTTGTTGTAATACTTATTATACCCGACTGAGCCTGTCCGTATTTAGCTTCATAACCACCGACCTGAAAAGAGATCTGATCGATTGCGTTGTCACTAACCTGGGAAACACTTCCACGATTATAAAGGTTCGTCTGGGGTACGCCGTCAACAATATACAGAACCTCGGAGCTTCTGCCACCTCTTACATTTATTGCAGCATTTCCGGAAACTCCTCCACTCCCCTCCTGAACAACAACACCTGCCTGCAGTGAAGCAATATTGGTCACTCCTCGTACGGGGAGTTTTGAAATCTGATCGGCATCAAACACTTTCACAGTATTGGTGGCCTTTTCCTCGAACAGCTTGTTGCTTTGAACAACAATTTCAGGAAGTGAGAAATCAGTAGATAGCGCGACATTCAACTCATAAGTAATTCCTGAAACAACCCTGACATTCTGAATTGTTTTAGGAGCATAACCCACATAACTGAATTTCACCTCGTAAGTACCTGGTGTAATATTAAGAATAAAGTAGTTGCCGTCAACATCTGTAGCAGCGCCTTTTTCAGTATTTAATACTACAACGTTCGCGCCGATAAGAGGTTCTTTTGTATCGGCATCGATCACTTTACCACTTAATTTTCCTACTCCCGATTGTGCTAGAATTTGAGTAGAAGAAAATAAGAGGAGTACCAGAATGAAAATTTTAGTAATCGAATTTTTCATCTTTTCTCCATCATAATTATTGACTTTTATTTACATAAAGATTTTATGATCTGAAGCAATTCTTAGGCAGAAACTTAAATCCTCTCCCCGACACAGAGTTTTAAATCAATTTAATACAAAAAAGGGCGGATGTTCTAATTGTTTCAAAGAAATCCGCCCTTGTAATTTAAATAAATAATTTTACTTCAACAACATCATTTTCTTTGACTGCGTAAAATTATCGGCCTGAATTTTATAGATATAAAGTCCGGACGCTAAATTCGATGCATTAAAATCGATTGTATGAGATCCGACTTCCTGCTGACCATTTACTAAAGTAGTAACTTCCTGGCCGAGCATATTATAAACTTTCAGTTCCACATTGCTTCTCTTCGCCAATGTATAACTAATCTTAGTGGTCGGATTAAATGGATTTGGATAATTTTGTTCAAGCGAAAATTTATTTACAGTTTGATTATTATCCTGAACTGCAACAGGAGTAAAATTAAAGCTAACTGTATTGTATTTCCAGATTCCAACTGATACTGAATTTTCACCTATTACATTTGATCCTGGAATTTCATCATAATATGAAATGAAATGAACAGTTGCAAGATCACCCTGTGTTTCAACTTCAGCTATTTGAGGCCAGTAGTTTTCCTCATTAGGAACAGAATATGCAATTTCCGGATCATGCCATGTTACACCACCATCTTCTGAGTACGCATAAACTATGTCATAATAAAAGAAACTAGTTTCAACTCCATGTGGATCAGTATAAATGTTTACTGGACTTGCGCCTGGTTCACCACTAAATTGAGGACGAGCCCACATTACAACAACGAGCTGACCGGTAGAATCAGTTTTAACAAAAGGTCTTTGCGGACCGTTCATATTTCCAACAAATAACGATCCATCTAAAGTATAATCGTACTGTTCAACAGCAGGTAATTCCACTGAAATCCAATTTTTATCTCTATCATTCCAGTATGCTACCGGATAGACATTACTTGTATCTCCATAAGCTGTTCTAACTCCTACAGAATTTGTTCCACCGTGTACTACATGAGTAACTCCCTGCATATCAACATATTGTGAACCAATATCAAACTGTTGAAAATAGATTTCGTAAGTTGGTCGGTTAGTAATTTCAGCAGTTCCGTCATGCTGAATCATTTCACCTTGCCAGCTTCCACCTCCATCAGTCGAAAACCAATGATATAATCCACTCGCGCTGTCCGGGTCTTGAGTGTCAGGGCTGCCGTAAACTTCACCCAATCCGCCAGCTTTTGCAACTGAAGTTACAACTGAGATTTTATCTCCATGTGCGTTAATAATTGGATCGTTACCGAAAGCAGTTCCCCAAAAAGTAGGATCATTACTACCGACTGAGTCGACAATCTCAAAAGTCTGCCCACCGTCAGTTGAAGCAGCAATATTCAGATAGAACGGTACATAATTATCTGACAACTCCCAGAAATTTCCGTTACCATCCAATGCCATACGCGGCCATCCTGCGTTTAAAGCTGTCAGAGAATCGGTTAACTGTTCCCCCGTTCCAGGATCACTAAGTAGATCAATTTTCCATAAATGGTTATTTATAAGTCCATTGCTGTTTAAAAAGTCATAAATTGCTACATATACAACTCCATTTTCACCCATAAATAAGTGTGAGTCCCATCCCGTTCTTACGGGAATACCAGTACCTGTCAATCCATATAGAAAGTATTGTGATTGACCAAAATCGTCAATAAAACCAAAAGCTCCAGCACGTTGCTGATCCTGATCTGTTGCAAATGCAAAAGGATCCAATGCCCCGTCACCTGTAAAATCATACATAAAAGTGGAAGCTGGGGTCCAACTGTTGCTCGGCCAATCCCAATTAGCATATAGTAAATCTTGCGTTGCACCATTTGGTTTGCTCGTAGAATTTAATTGCCGGTTTTTATAATCAATATAAAAATTGCTGGCGCTATTGGGATCTACTTTGAAATTCTTAGAAACTGCCTTAGATGTAACTTTTTTATAACTAGAAGATTGTGCAAAGGCAAGTGAACTAAAAAGCACCAGCACAATTAATAAAACAGGAAATCTTTTTATCATAACGCTCTCCTTGGATAATGGTTGATTAAGTAAGTATTGAAGAAATGTAGTATCAATTTTCAGAATAAGCCTCAGATTCTGTTCAAAGTATATTATTATTCATAGAATAAAAATTAAAATACTACAACCTGTTATTTTTGTCAAGTTTTAAGGTATCCAATCTATTATTGTGAATTAAGGTTTTTTAAGAATAAATGTCAACATAGTTTGGTACCGCTTATCTTAAAAGTTGACCGGTAATACATCCCAGATACCATTTGTCGATAATATCCTCTGAATTGCCTTCTTACTGATTGATTCATCTGTCGCAATTATTGTCAGCGCCTCACTCCCGCCTTCTTGACGCCCTAAAGATAGTCCGGCAATGTTAATGTGTTCATCGGACAATATCGTGCCGACAGCTGCCAGCATCCCGGGCTTGTCGATATTTCTGTAAAAAAGCAAATTCCCTTCAGGCTTGAGTTCAACTCTGTATCCATCAATTTTTACTATTCTTATCTCTTCTTTGCCGAACACTGTCCCTGAAATGAGCCTTCGTGCCCTCTCGCCTATAAATTCGGCAGAAACAAGGTTTTTGTAATTTTCATTGTCATTGGATTTAACTTCGTTCAGAATGATACCACGTTCTTCCGCAAAAAGCTTTGAATTAACAAGGTTCACGGGTTCGTCAATTTTTTTCGATAAAAAGCCTTTTAAAAAACTTTTAGATAGAATTTCCGAATATGTATGAAGGAACTGACCGCTGAGATTAATGTTCAGGTTTTTGAGATGCTCTTTATTTAACTGAGATAAAAGCTGACCCAGTTTCTCTGATAATATAATGAAAGGTCTAAGATCATCATTAGTCAGAGCTTCAAAGGAAGCGGCATTCACTGTTCCTCTTACAGATTTATTTTTTAATAAGTCAACAATTTGCTCCCCTATCTGAACAGCAACTTTTTCCTGAGCCTCATCCGTGGAAGCTCCCAGATGAGGGGTAGTTAATACTCTATCGTGATGAAAAAGTTCTGCACTCAGATCCGGCGGTTCAGATTCATATACATCAAACGCCGCGGCGGATACCTTCCCGCTATTTAAAGCTTCAAGAAGCGCCTGCTCATTTACTATTCCTCCACGAGCACAATTTATTATCTTTACACCGTCTTTGCATTTTTGAAGCGTTTCGTTTGAAATCAGATTTTCTGTCGCTTCGTTTAAAGGGACGTGAAATGTAATTATATCGGATTTAGAAAAAATTTTATCTAGGCCCGCAAATTCAACCCCAAGTCTGCCGGCAGTTTCAGTTGAAATAACAGGATCGTATCCTGCTACATTCATTCCGAAAGCTTTAGCACGGACTGCAACTTCCCTCCCAACTCTTCCGAGCCCTATTATGCCAAGGGTTTTTCCCTCCAGTTCAGTCCCCTTGAACTTCTTTCGCTCCCATTTCCCTTCCCGTATCGACTGATTTGCAATAGCGATATTTCTGCACATTCCGAGCATCAGAGCCATTGTGTGCTCAGCAGTGGAGATAGTATTACCGCCCGGCGTATTCATAACAATTATACCTTTGCGGGTAGCACTATCAACATCAATGTTATCTACACCGGTGCCCGCTCTTCCTATAACCGCCATATTATCCATGAGCGAGATCAGATCCTGAGTTACCTGTGTTTCACTCCTTACAATTAAAGCATGGTAACTACTTATTATTGATTTGATCTTTCCGGGAGGCATACCGGCTTCAAAAGTTACTTCAAAGCCGGCAGATTCAAGAATTGTTTTGCATTTCTTATCGACCGCATCGGTAATTAAAATTCTATACATAAACTCCGATGGGATATGATTAAATAAATTTTCAGGCTATAGCTGAATTCAGTCTCTGTACTATCTGTCCTTTTGGTACCGCACCGATGATAGTATCTTTCAGCTTCCCGTCTTTAAAGATTAAAATTGTAGGGATGCTGCGAACTCCGAATTTAATTGCTGTCTGCTGATTATTATCAACGTCAAGCTTTCCTATTTTTGCTTTTCCTTCATATTCGTCAACCAGTTCTTCAACTATAGGGGCAATCATCTTGCAGGGACCGCACCAGGTGGCCCAGAAATCGATGAGAACGGGTCTATCAGATTTTATAACTTCTTGGTCAAAGTTATCATCGGTTATTGTTATTGTTTTCATTTTACTATCCTCATTTTAAACTTGATTGATTAATTCTCCCCCTGGCCAACGTAATTAACACTATCTTCCCCGCCATCAGCATTAATAACACCGCCCGAGATCCATTCGCCTCCATCTTTGCACAAGATACTGATAACTTTGGCAATGTCCTCAGGAGTCGTTAACCTGTTACGCGGGTTTTTTCTTTTTGCAACTTCAATCATCGGGACATTTCCAGGAATTTTACGTAAAGCCGGAGTATCCGTTACGCCGGCCATAATTGAATTCACTGAAATTTCCATATCACCTAACTCGGTTGAAAGTTGTCTGACATGAGACTCGAGAGAGGCTTTGGCAGCTGAAACCGCTCCATAATAAGGAATCACCGCTTTGCTTCCTGAACTGGTCATCGCAAAGATCCTTCCTTTTCGCTGGAAGAGATTCTCTCCGACTAACTCCTGCACCCAGTAAACCAGTGAATGAGCCATTACATCGAGGGTCATTTCCATCTGGGCTTTTGTCAGCGGCTGCTCATCATTATGCTTAATAAAAGGTTTGAGAGTACCGAAAGCTAAAGAGTGCATCAAAACTTTAATGATGGGTTTGCCTGCTGCAGCTTTTTTTATTTCCTCGATAACTTCTTTTCTCTTTTCAGCATCGGCAGCGTTAACATTGAAGAAAACCGCCTCGGAGCCACTCGATTTTATCTCATTGGTAATCCTGTCGACATTGTGCATTGTTGTCTGCCTGTCAAGGTGTACACCGAAAATGTTATAACCATCAGCCGCAAGCTTTACTGATACTGCACCTCCGAATCCTGAGGAGGCTCCCAGAATCAATGCCCAGGGTTTCTCGTTAGCTTTCTGTGCCATTTCGCTTCAATACCTTTTCATGTCAGATAAAATCGGAATTTTAATAATACGAAAATGCAGTATGTTATACAATTAAAAACCAGGTGCAAAACAGGAGGTTATTTCTTACAAACATATGTAATACAATCATCTCCGAGGCACCTTGTAATATCATCTATAAGCTGATCGCTTATCTTTACTCTCTTATCTTTTATTGTAAATCTGGCCGGCTTTGATCCATTATTTAACAGATCAATATAAAGCGGGGTTCCTCCTTCATTATGGTCAAGGATATCCTTTAGCTCGGAAATTTTTTCAACAGGGTGACGTTTTTTGTCAATGTTTATTTTAATACTTTCGGTCAGTTCACTTTTTGTCTCCTGCAGAGGGATAACTTTGTCGATATGTAATTTGACTGCATCCCCGCTGCTTTCCGTTTTTCCTATAATTAAAACGCATTCTTCCTCCTGAATGTATTTACCATATTCTTCATATACTTTTGAGAACATAATACACTCACAAGATCCTGAGAAATCATCCAATTTAAAGAAGGCCATGGTCCGGTTTGATTTATCAATTTTTGGTTTCAGTTCGGTTATTACTCCGCATGCACGAACAACATCTGTCTCCTCAAGTTTCTCAGTTTCTCCGAGCTGGATTGATGCGAATGATTTATATTCAAGTTCAAACTTTCTTAAAGGGTGATCTGTTACGTAGAAGCCCAGCACTTCTCTTTCCTTTGCAAGTCTTTCCCTTTGAGACCACTGGGGCAGTTCAGGAAGTGCCGGTTCAGTGAGTTTTACAACTTCCGCCATTTCACCAAATAAGCTGTTTTCCGCATCCAGGGTTGAATTACGTGCTTTATTACCGTAATCAATAGCCATTTCAACTGCGGCCAGTTGTTTTGAACGTATCCGGTCAATTGAGTCCAGCGCCCCGGCAAGTATCAGCCCTTCAAGTGTTCGTTTGTTAACAATGTGAGAATCTACATTAGCACAAAAATCATAGATACTGGTGAAATCTCTGTGTATTCTTTCCTTCGTTCTCATTATCTCCTCAACGGCTGCTATTCCCACATTCTTTATGGCCGACATACCAAACCTGATCTTACCATCCTGCACATCAAAAGTTACAGAGGGACTATTTACATCGGGAGGCAGTACTTCAATTTTCAGTTTCCTGCAGTCTTCAAGGAATAACGCAACCTTATCCGGGTTCCCGAACTCATTTGTAAGGTTGGCCGCAAGGAATTCGGGTGTGTAGTGAGCTTTGAGATATGCTGTCTGATATGCTACGTAGCTGTATGCTACTGCATGACTCTTATTGAACCCGTAATTAGCAAACTTGTCTATTGCTTCAAAAATATCTTCAGCTGTTTTTTTTGAAATTCCGTTTTTAACCGCCCCTGCGGTAAACTTTTCTTTCTGCTCCTTCATAGCAGAGAGATCTTTTTTACCCATCGCCCTGCGGAGTATGTCTGCCTCGGCCAGACTCATACCCCCGACTTTGTTTGCAATTTGGATTACCTGTTCCTGGTAAACAATAATCCCATATGTCTCCTTCAGAATGGGTTCCAGTATGGAATGCTGATATACAACTTCCTTCAAACCGTATTTGCGGTCTATGAAATCATCAATGAACTCCATCGGTCCGGGCCGGTATAAAGCATTCATTGCGGAAAGATCGCTGAGACTGGTGGGCCTCAGCTTTTTCAGGTATTCACGCATAGGGGCAGATTCAAACTGGAATACACCTGTTGTCTGACCTTTGGAAAAAAGCTGGAAGGTTTTTTCATCATCAAGGGGAATATTATCTATATCAATTTCAATGTTATGGTTTTTCTTAATAAGTGCTAACGCATCACGTATAATTGTCAGTGTACGCAGTCCCAGAAAATCCATCTTCAAAAGCCCCCAGCTTTCTATTTCTTTCATATTGAACTGCGTCACGATATCAGTCTGTGATACTGCATTAGCAAGCGGTACATAGTTGCTCACATCTCCGGGAGTTATTACTACGCCTGCAGCATGCTTCGAAGCATTCCTATTCATGCCTTCTAAAACTTTAGCATATTTAATTAAATTCTGTATTTCGTTCTCTTTGGAGTCCTTTACCCATTTCAACTCAGGAACTTCGGCTAATGCCTGTTCGATAGTATAGACCTTACCGAATTTAGAAGGAATAAATTTGGTTATCTTGTTAACGGTGGGGATGGGAATTTTCAAAACACGGGCAACATCTCTTATTACAGCTTTTGATGATAAGCGGTTAAAGGTAATAATCTGGCTGACACAGTTACTTCCGTATTTTTCACGTACATAGTCGATTATTTCGCCGCGCTTATCATCGGCGAAGTCAACGTCAATATCAGGCATTGATTTACGGGCAGGATTCAGAAATCGTTCAAAGAGAAGATTATATTTAAGCGGATTAATATTTGTAATTCCAAGTGTGTATGCAACGAGACTTCCGGCAACACTTCCTCTCCCAGGACCGACCGGGATTTTCATTCTTTTTGCAGCATTTATAAAGTCCTGAACTATCAGGAAATATCCAGCAAAACCCATCTTTTTGATGGTTTCTATTTCAAAATCAAATCTTTCCTGTACTACAGGTGTTATGTCAGTTACTCTTTTCTGAAGACCTTCCCTGGCCAGCAGTTCGAAATATTCTTCTGCGCTGTTTGCAGGGACATCAGCAGGGATGGGGAACTGAGGATAATAATGCCCTTCTGTTTCAAGTTTAAGATCTATCTTGGAATCTATTTCAAGCGTATTTTCAGCAGCCCCTTTATATTTACGGAAGAGCTTGATCATCTCCTCCTGACTTTTAAAATATACCTGATCTGTTCCGTACCTGAGCTGTCTGTAATCGGCACCGTTTTTGTCTGACAGAAGGAGAAGAATATTATGTGCGTAAGCGTGATCTTTTTCTATGTAATGGCAGTCGTTGGTTGCAACCAGCTTAATTCCCAGCTCTTTCGACAGTTTTGGCATTCCTTCCAGAACAGGCTTCTCCACATCCATATTGTGGTCCTGTATTTCGAGGTAGAAATCATCATCAAAAATGTCTTTAAATATTTTAGCAATTTCCCTGGCTTTATCATAGTTGCCGTTTATGAGGTGTGTTGATATAACTCCACCTGCGCAGGCAGAGGTACAAACCAAACCATCGCGGTATTTCCTCAGCAGTTCAAGATCAATTCTTGGTTTATAGTAAAAGCCTTCGGTATGTCCAAGTGTGGAAAGTTTGGACAAATTCTGATACCCCTGCTTATTTTTAGCCAGCAGGATAAGGTGATTATAATGTTTTGATTGTTTTCTTCCGTTACTATCATTTTCTTTTCCCCTGTCGAACCTTGAACCATCTGTAACGATGTAGGCTTCCATACCTACAATAGGTTTTATTCCTTCCTTTGTCGCTTTCTTATAAAACTCCGCAATACCATACATTACACCATGATCTGTTAGTGCAACAGAGTGCATATTATTTCGTTTAGCAGCCTGGATGAGGTCATCAACCGTACAGGCTCCATCCTGCAGACTGTAATGTGTATGATTATGTAAATGAATAAAATCTGACATGAAAAAAAGAAATTTTTGGTGGAAGAGATTAGATTTTTACTGAACACAAGTTAAAAAAATTTCAGAACTTTTTTAGAGAGTTTAAGCAGTTAAAAAAAATAATTTGATTTGTCTTGTAAATCATACTAATAGTTCTCAATCTTTACCGGTATGGCCGAAGCCGCCTTCTCCCCTTTTGGTTTTTAACAGATCAGAATTTTCTTCAAGCTCTGCGCGGTAGACTTTAGACAACACAAGCTGGGCTATCCTGTCACCGCGGTTTATCACAAAATCTTCTTTGCTGAAATTCATCATTATTATTTTTACTTCACCGCGGTAATCTGAATCGATGGTTCCGGGAGAATTAAGGATACCAATTCCGTGCTTCACTGCAAGTCCGCTCCTTGGTCTGACCTGTACCTCAAACCCTTCCGGAATTTCAACGATAAGGTTGGTAGGTATCAGTCCGACTTCCCCTGCTTTAAGGATCAGCTTATCTTCAACTGCTGCTCTAACATCCATACCAGCACTTCCGTGAGTTGTATATCCCGGAAGCTCAATATCATCAAATCCTGGGTTTAGTCTTTTTACCTTAATCTTAATCTCAGAGGCCATTATGTCCTTTTCTGCTTTAATGAAGCTAATTTTGTCATTAAAAAATCTATTTCCTTCTTATCAAAAACAAATATATAAAGGTAGACAGAGAAGAATACAAGCAATAAAACTTTATAGCCAAAGAAAAGCTGATCTGAATAAAACAGGTAGTAATAAATACCGCCTACAATCAGAATGGCGAAAAATATTTTAGCCAGTTTTGCTATTTCATATTCTATTCTGTAAAATTTCTGCGTTACTATATATAATCCGGCAGCCATAGCAATATATGCAGCCAATGTTGCAAATGCTGCACCCATTATACCCCAGACGGGGATTAACAAAACATTAACAATTATGTTAACAGCAGCACCGATACCAGTTATTAAAGGTATATAAATGCTCTTTTCCTCTATATAAATTCCAGCGGTGAAGATGACATAAAGGCCGTTGAAGAGATACCCGAAAAGGATAATAGGTACGATTGAAACTCCTCCCCAGTATGCCGAATCGATTAACGTTCGTCCATGGAACAGTGGAATAGCGACAATATTATTTATAAAAAGAGAAAGGATAACGAGAATTAAAGCTGACGCAAGGGTAAAGTAAGTTAATACCTTTGAGAAAATTTCTTTAGCATTCTTCTCTTCTGCATTCTGGAGGAAAAAGGGCTGCCAGGCATATTGAAACATATTAACGAAGAGCATCATAAAAATGCCTAGTTTATAACAGGCATTATAGATTCCTACCGTATCGAGGTTTGTCATCTGACCGAGAATAGGCCTGTCTATTCCCTGGATGAGCATTGATGATAGTCCCGCGGGAAGATACGGCAGTCCGAATTTCAGCAGCTTTTTCAAAAGAACTGTATCGAAGCTGAGATGAAATTCCCTTAGGATTCCCGGAAGCAGAAGCAGCAGTGAAGAAAGCGAAGCAAATAAATTACTAATCAGAACAGCCTCAATTCCCATCCTGTATTTCAAAATTAAAACCAGGTTCAGGATAATATTAACGACGATGTTAATAATTTTGAATGCAGCAAACTTCTTAGCCTTTCTTTGAAGTCTGAGCTGAATAAAAGGAATTACCGCAATTGAATCCAGGAATAATATCCCCGCCGAATAATACATCAGATAATAGTAATTTGGGGGAACTTCAAGCAGACCGAACACCGGACCCCTTATAAGAAGCATTAGTATTGATAAAAATATTCCTGAGACAAAAACCGAGAGATAAGGAGTTGAGAAAATATCTTTTTTATTCTTGTCAGAGGGGAGGCCTGCAAATTTCAGATAGGCCGCATCCATTCCATAGACATACAGGATATTAAATATCCCTATAAAAATGTAGATGTTGGCTATTATACCATATTCAGCTGGATGGAATATATTTGTATAGAAAGGAACGAGCAGAAACGAGAGGAAACGTCCGACCATCGTGCTGATCCCATAGATGGCCGTATCTTTCGTAAGTTGTTTAAGCTTGTCAAAAATCATTTATTTTATCTCATCTTTACATCGAGTGAGATATCGAGGGCTTTGACACTGTGAGTAAGCGCCCCGACAGATATATAATCAACACCTGTTTCGGCGATGGCTTTTATTGTACCGATATTCACCATACCAGATGCTTCCACTTTACACCTGCCGTTAATAAGATTAACAGCTTCTGTCATTAGTTCAGTTTTGAAATTATCCAGCATTATAACATCGACGCCGCAGGCTAATGCTTCATTTACCTCATTAATATTTTTAGTTTCTACTTCAATTTTAAGATCAGGATTATTTTTGTTCCTCCAGGCCTTACATGACCCTACTGCTTTAGTAATAGAGCCCGCTACTTCAATATGATTATCTTTTATCAGGAACATATCATATAAACCGATCCTGTGATTTTCCGCCCCGCCGAGTTTTACTGCAAGTTTATCCAATTCTCTTAATCCCGGAACCGTTTTGCGGGTATCGATCAGGCGGGCTTTAGTATGTTTAATTATTTCGGAGAATTGATGGGTCATCGTAGCGATTCCGCTCATTCTCTGGAGAAAATTTAATGCTGTCCTCTCTACAGTAAGGATAGATTGTGCCCTGCCCTCAACCACCGCGGCAATAGTTCCCTGTAAAACTTTGTCTCCGTCGTTGTAATATTTAATAAAGGAGATACCGGGATCGTATTCCTTGAAACAGGTTTCAGCAACTTCAAAGCCGGCAAGGATTCCTTCCTGCTTAACCAGGAACTCTGCCGATGCTGTTTTGTCTCCAGGGATAATTGCAAGACTGGTAATATCCCCTGTTTTAATATCTTCAGTCAGGGCCCTTTTTATGGTTTCTCTGGTTGATTCGGTTATCATATTTACTTAAAAAAACGTTTAATTGCATTCATAAAAAACTCGGGGGGTCTTGTAGGCTTCCTTGTTTCCATATTAATAAATACCAAAACAATATATCCTTCAACAATAATAACGTTACGATCAAGGCTCCTTATAGTATGATTGATGTGAACTTTAAGTTCAGGAAGGGTTTCAACCCTTGTTTCGACCTCAAGCAGTTCATCATAAAAAGCCGGGTTTTTAAATTTCAGAAGGGCTTCGCGGACAGGCATCTGGTAGCCGCTTTTTTCAATCATACTGTAAGGCAGACCATTTTCACGCATCATTTCAGTACGGCCTACTTCAAAGTATTCAAAGTATTTTCCGTTATACACATACTTCATCTGATCGGTATCTGCATAACGAACACGTACACTGGTTTTATGTATCAGCATTTTTGAGATAAAAATATGTGGAGTAAAGTTATAAAAAATTGACGAATTAGGGAATTTTGTGGATTGAGCGAATTTTGCGGATTGGCGGATTGGCGAATTTTGCGAATTGACGAATTTTGCGGATTAGCGAATTAAAGAATACAAGGGGACTTATTCGATAAAGGAACCCATCTTGCCGAATTTTTCCAGTCGTCCCTGGATAAGTTTATCAGGTTTAATTTTTATCAGCGATGCCAGTTCTTCTTTAAGAATATTTTTAAGGGTATCTACCATCGCCTGTTGATCGGTATGAGCCCCTCCTGTAGGTTCGGGGATTATCCTGTCGATGATTTTCTGTTCGAGGAGATCAGGGGCAGTCAATTTTAGAGCTTCTGCAGCCTGTTCCTTGTAATCCCAGCTTCTCCATAAAATACTTGAACATGATTCAGGAGAAATAACGGAATACCAGCAGTTCTCAAGCATCAGAATTCTATCGCCTACTCCGATGCCCAGCGCGCCGCCGCTTGCACCCTCACCGATAACAACCACAATAATCGGAACAGAAAGTCTGCTCATCTCAAACAGATTTTTTGCAATCGCTTCAGCCTGACCTCTTTCTTCAGCTTCGATACCGGGATAAGCACCGGGAGTATCAAGCATAGTAATAACCGGTTTATTGAACTTTTCGGCCAGTTTCATTAAGCGTAGAGCCTTGCGGTAGCCTTCCGGGTTAGGCATACCGAAATTCCTGTAAAGGTTGGATTTTGTATCCCGCCCCTTCTGATGACCAATTATCATCACTTTGTATTCATCAAGCTCGGCGAGACCGCCCACGATTGCCTTATCGTCTTTGTAATTCCTGTCGCCGTGAAGTTCTACGAAATTATTCGTCATTCCGTAAATATAGTCGAGGGTAAATGGTCTATCGGGATGCCTTGCAAGCTGAACTCTCTGCCACCTGGTAAGATCCTTGTAAATGCCTTCTTTCAATATCCTAACCTTATCTTCAAGTTTAACAATCTCATTTGCGATATCCATCTTATCCGAATACTTCTTCATCTCTTCAAGGCGTGACTCAAGCTCATGTATCGGTTTTTCGAAATCTAGTATTGTCTTAGCCATATCAGGAACGTTTCGTCAACATTTTGTTTAATGATTTTGCAAGAATTTCAAGATCAAACCATATATTCTGATTCTTTGCATAAAGAATATCCAGTTTTTCCTGATCTTTTTTCTCGACATTTTCTATATACCACAATCCTGTTAATCCTTTTTTCCCCAGGTAGAGATCTTTGTATCCGGAGGGATCCTCAGGTCCAACAAAGCTCACTCTCCCCGTGAGAACTGAGGGGACTTTCAGTATAAACCTTCTAAAATCAGAATTGCGGGAACTAACTTTCGCGGTCAAATATATGAAAGGATAGACTAAAAACAAAACAAACAAGGCAAGGGTATAATCAAAGAATGCTTTGAAAAATTTCATCGCCGGGTTAGTTATATTATACCTTATTTCGATTAAAGGAATTTCATCCAGTACTGAAACCGAGGCTTTCCCGACAAGGAAATCCAGGTTATTTCCTATTATTTTGAATTCCGTGTTTTCGTTTTGGCTGGCCGAGACAATTGACATCATCTGTGAGTAGGAAAGCTCCAGGGGTGAGAAAATAACCTCATCTATACCTTTTTCACGGATTACTTTAGTGATATTTTCAATACTCCCGATAACTTCCCATTCGCCGAATTTCCTGCCTATTTCTTTGGATGTCAGGCTTATTAAGCCTGCGATAGTATGATAATCCATTTGTTTGGCTTTAAGTGTATCGGCGATTCTTACAGCAGTTTTGTTGATACCCACGATAAGAGTTTTTCTGTTGAGATACAGATCCCTGTTAACTCCTATCTTGAACACTAATTTCAGAATTATCCGCCACATGGTCAGAATAACGAATAACAGGAGGTAAGTTATAATAACGATGGCGCGGCTATAGGCAAAGTCTTTGAAAAAGAATGTCAGCGCGGAGAGTATAAAGAAGCTGGTAAAGACTGCGGCAAGGGTTTTTAAAATGGAAAGACTGTCTCTTCTATATACTCCATAAGCCGCGGCAACAATAACGTATGACAAAGCCGGAATTGTAAATACTATTGGAAAACTGAACTGAGGAAATCCTCTCCAGGTCCGAACCGACTGGTATATTGCCTCAGAGATGAAAAGGGAAAGGTCAAAAAAGAAAAAATCAAGCAATATGGCAAAAAAGACAAGCTTTCTTTTTCCAAGAAAAGAAAGAATCTTTCTTATACCTATAGCTGTCCTGAGTATAAATTGAACGAGAAGAGAACTTGAAAGATGTTTTTTTACAAACAGATGCATAGCCTCGTAGAAAAACTTTGTCTCATCGAGGCTGCTTCGCCTTGTACTTTCGCCTTTATAATGTATTATCTGGGTTTCGTGGACATAATATACTTTATAACCTGACTGCTGAATACGGTAACAAAGATCAAGATCCTCACCGTACATAAAATAGTCCTCATCGAATCCGCCGGCCTTTTCATAAACTTCCCTTTTCATCATCATGAACGACCCGGAAATCGCATCCACCTCGTAAGATTCATTTTCATCTTTAAAAGTAAGGTTATATCTGGCGAAGAGCCGTGAATTCGGGAAGAGATTACTCAATCCCGTAACTTTGCAGAAAGACGTCCAAGGCCCGGGAAAACTTCTTCTGCAGGCAAGCTGAAGCGTTCCGTCAGGGTTAAGAATTTTACACCCGGCGAGACCGACAGCGGGATGACTTTCAAAGAATGAGATCATTTTTGTAAAGGTATCCTCACTTACAATAGCATCCGGATTAATGAGCAGGATATAATTTCCCTTTGCTATTTTCAGTCCCTGGTTATTTGCCTTACCGAAGCCGAGGTTCTTATCGTTCGAGATAAGCTTCGCCTCAGGAAATTTTTCAGTGATAAAATCAACGCTGCCGTCGGAAGAGGCATTATCAACGATTATTATTTCATAGCTAAGGCTGCCGGCAGCTTTATGGATAGAGTGGATAAGATTTTGTAAGAATTCTTTTACGTTATAATTAACAGTTATTATGGAAAGATCCAATTCGTTCCTCACTAAAGAATGCCGAGAGAGCTTCTGATTCTTAGCTTCCATACCATGAATATTGCTTCCCGGACAATCTTCTTTGACATTTTCGATGTACCTTTAACGCGGTCTACAAAGATGATAGGAATTTCTCCGACCTTAAATCCCTTCTTCCAGGCTTTAAATGTCATCTCAATCTGAAAAGCGTATCCATTGGATTTTATATTATCAAGGTTTATCGATTCGAGAACATTTTTCCTGAAACATTTGAAACCGCCGGTAGCATCCTGAATAGGCATACCTGTGATGAACCTTGTATACTTATTTGCGAAATAACTGAGAAGCAGCCGGCGCATCGGCCAGTTAATTACATTCACACCTCTTACATACCTGCTGCCCAGGACTAGATCATACTGCTCAGCAGCTTTCAGAAAGTTTTGGATCTCCTTCGGGTCGTGCGAATAATCAGCATCCATCTCAAAGATAAATTCATAATTATGCAGAATTGCATATCTAAATCCGGCAATGTAGGCAGTACCCAGCCCTTGTTTTCCGCCTCTTCTAATTAGTTTTATCCGGGAATTCTTTTTTGAGAGTTCTTCTACATAATTACCGGTACCGTCAGGAGAATTATCATCGACGATCAGGACATCCAGGTTTTCATACCTTTCCAGTAGATCGGGGATTAACCTGCTGATGTTATCCAGTTCATCGTATGTTGGTATAATTATTAGGGCTTTACCTGGCATAAATTTACTTTATCCGCTTCGGAAGGAATTTATTTTTCTTTACTAAGTTAATTATAATGACCCTTTCCAAAAAGTACAACAAAAATAGTCCGAAAAATAATCTTAAAATCCATCCGAAGCGACATATTCTCGATATAAAAGAGGTCGTATCTTAGTTTTATCTTTACATCTTCGATAGTCTCATCATATTTATGCTTTACCTGGGCCCAGCCTGTAATCCCGGGGCGGACCTTAAGGCGTCTTTTATAATAGGGGATCTCTTCAGCCAGTTTTTCAACAAAGAATGGTCTTTCGGGACGGGGACCAACCATACTCATTTCTCCCTTCAGAACATTTACCATCTGGGGGATCTCATCAATACGGAGCTTTCTGATTACTTTACCGGCCCTTGTAATACGGGGATCATCTTTTATGGACCATACAGGTCCCGTTCTTTTTTCGGCATCAACGTACATCGACCGGAACTTAATCATCCTGAAGGGCTCACCGTTCATACCGCATCTTTCCTGTATAAAGAAAACGGGACCTTTACTATCCAGCTTTATTGCAATTGCAGAAATCAAAGTAACCGGAAACGAAACAACCAGGATAATGAATGAGAAGAGGACATCGAGGACCCTTTTCAATCTTTTCTCCCATTCCGGCATCAGCTGCGGCATAATATCTATAAGCGGGATACCATAGATCTGGGAGGTTCTTGCCTGACCGCTCAGAATCTCATAAAGGTCAGGTACTATCTTTAATCCAACATTTTTAGGTTCGCATTTACCAATAATTTCGATGAGGATATCATTATTCTCTCTTTCAAGAGCTATAATTACTTCTTTTATACCGTTTTCATCTATTATTTTTTCAATATTTTTTATAGAGTCGATAACCATTACCCCGCTATCCTGTTTACCAATATTTTCATCTTTAACAGAAACGAATCCTACCGCATCAAGTCCAAGAGCCCGATGTTCCTGGAGCTGCTTTCCAACCTCAACAGCCTTTTTATTAAACCCGATAATAAGGGCATTTCTTCTGCCTACTCCTTTAATCAGAAGATTACGCTGAACACTGCGGATGATAAGCCTTCCCCCTCCAACAAGCAGGATGAATAATCCCCAGTAAATAAATATTAAGATCCTGTTGGCCGAAGCCACACCGTGCAGGTAATCATCCACGAAGATGAGAATGAAAAGAATAAATATTCCGAAAAAAGAAGCCTTAAAAAGAGTTGATATTTCATCGAAGCGTGAAGCCGCGAACCAGGTACGATACATTCCCACGAACATAAAAATGATGACCCAGTAAAAATATATGATAAGCATCGGGATAAAAAACTCAGGGGTAATTAACAGACGAAACCAACCCGACTCCACCCTCAGTTTAAAGAAAATAATAAACGCCAGATTTATGGTGATAAAATCGGTAAGTAAGACTATTAATTTTTCCCAAGGTTTGGTCATTTATCGATAAAGCTTTTGAAAATGAAGTTTAAATAATCAATTTTTCACAATTGATTTTAATAGTTCAAGATAGGTATTGGCTAAAACTTTTCTATTAAAATTTGCTTCAATAAATTTTCTACCTTTTTCACCCATAGATTCCAATAAGTGTGGCCTTTCATAAAGGAATAGTATGCAATTTTTTAATGCTACTTCATTTCCTGGCTCAACAAAAATACCCCCGCCCGAATCTTCAACGATTTTTCTGGCTTCGCCATCAACATTTATTATAATAGGTTTTCGCATTGCAAAAATCTCAAAAATCTTCGATGGAATTACTTTTTCAAATAGTGGTAACTTTTTTAGAGATACAAGCAAAATATCGCAAATACTATAATAATCCGGAAGTAGCATTTTATCTACATTGTCCAAAAATATAACATTGTTCAGGTTAAGTTCTTTTTGTTTCCTAAGAAGGTTACCCTTCTCCGCACCTTCACCTATTATGAGAAAAACAATTTCGTTGTTATTCCTTAATAAATTAGCTGTATCAAGAACTTTATCTATATCATGAGATAATCCAATAGTCCCAATATAAGCGACCACAAATTTATTGCTGATATCAAGAGATGAAAATAAATCTTTATTTTTATTCTGAGGTAAGAACAGGTTCAAATCAGCACCATTTTTAATGACATCAATTTTTTCTTTGCTAATCCCGTTACTTACTAATACCTGAACCGTAGAATCTGCTACTGAAACAATATGTGAGCAATTACGATACAGGAAATATTCTATCTTTTCCAATATTGTAATGATCAGTTTATTTTTAAGTTGCCCAAGCTGGACTATAGATTCGGGCCATAGGTCTCTTACTTCAAAAACAAAAGGAACTCGTTTAATTTTGCTTATTATATACCCAGAGATGCCGACAAAGAAAGGTGGACTGGTTGCAATCACTATATCCTGTTTACCACTTGCCCAACTCCCCTGAATAATACCAGAAAGCATAAATGAAATAAAGCTTACAACCCTAAGAAAAAAACCTTTATTTGGAGCTGGTATTGTGAATGTTCTAATAACTTCAATTCCTTCTTTAACCTCTCTAAGAAATTTTAATCCTTTGTATTCAGGTGGTATCCGGCCTGTAGGGTAATCTGGGAAACCCGTAATGACAGTGACTTTTACTCCTGAATCAACCCATTGTTTACAAAGCTCATAGACTCTGTTTGATCCAGCTCCAATTTCAGGAGGGAAATACTCTGAGATAAAAACTATTTTTAGATCAAGATCAGTCAAAGATAAAACTTAGCTATAATTATTAATCAGTTCTCCTGGGCGAGGAATTAATTAGATTATAATATACATTTTCGAACTCGCTAGTAATTTTAGTCCAGATATAATTTTCTCTGATAAATTTACGCCCATTTGATATCAAAGAGGAAGTATCAAATCCTTCAAATATCTTAAAAATTTGCTCTGCGAATGTCGTAGGTGTGTCAGCTATTAATAAGTGTTTTTCGTTTTCAACACTTATACCTTCTTTTCCTACGGTCGTTGAAACAATAGTGTTTCCACTTGCTAATAGTTCAAGTATTTTTATTCTAATTCCACCACCAATCCTGAGAGGAACCACCGATACTTCTATTTCGGACAATTCATTCCATAAGTCATCAACAAAACCCTTCAATTGTATATTATTTTTTAAATTTGCCGGTATTTGAAAATTTTTAGTATTACCTCCCCCATAAATATATAGAACTGTATCCGGATATTTTTCCAGAACTATTGGAAAGATTTCTGTTATAAACCAATTTAAACTATCATAATTTGGATACCAGTCAGTGTGCCCGATATGTGCTATGGAATGACGGATAATCGGTTTTCTTTCGATATCAAGTAATTTTTCATTTACCCCTGCAGGAATTTGTATGGCTTTAACAAATGGATATTTCTTTAATAGAAGTAAATCATTGGCACTAATCATTATACATAAGTCAAATTGAGAATATATACGTGGCTCATATTTTAATAATTTTCTAAATTGTAACCAGGAAAAGAGTTTGAGGATGGGGTTATCGACTTTTCCAAAATATCTTTTCATTATTGCCGTCTCAATATTTTGAGGTCGAATAATGATTGGAACGGATGTAACTTTTTTTAAGTAAGAAGCTAACCAACCAAGATGCAAATGGTTGACCTGGATTACATCGAATTCCTTTTTTTTCAAAAGCTCATCGACATAGTTCAACATTAAATCCGATATATACTTCGAGGTATTATATGGTATCGGAGAAAATAAATTCGTAATTGCTCCCCAAATATTGTTATCAGTTTTAAAATTGAGAATATGAGGATAACAATATTTTTGCAAGCTTCTCAAGGAGCTTTCGTAATCAGAATCTTTTTGATAACAAATGAAATCTATCTCATGTCCTTTTTCAGAAAGGTTTTTTATAAGTCCAAAGATACTAAGTTTCCCTCCATCAGTCGGCGGATACGGGACCATGGTTGCAATCTGAAGAATTCTCATTTAGAAATATCTGTGAGTAAGTAGAGTGATAAATGTGATTTTGTATGTAAAATCAAAATCTAATCCTTTGTATTGATAAGATCTTTCTTTAAAAGCATTGCTGCCCAAACCAATGAAAATAATTGAAGAGAATATTTTTTCTTAAATTTTATCCAGTTGTAGAGTAACCTTATATATTTAAAATTTCCAGGACGTATACCAATTTTTAATGCACCTGCTTGTTGAACGCCTACTCTCTGATTGATATTTTTTTTAATATCTATAAGCAGATCTTTTTCATTTTCTCTTATCTTCATTTTATTTTCAATAAAATCCTTCAACCATTCCACATAAGCATTTACCGCTTTAAGTTTATTTTCAATAGTATCTTTTCTTGATAAATTAATCGAGGACTGCCGCCAATTGCACAGGAATTTTGGTGAGGCCACAATGCCATTTTCATTGGCCATTAATAGCCATGTTGCATCATCTGATCCCCATGCATTTGGAAAATTAACAAATCCACCGATTTTTCGAAGTGAATCAGTTTTACACATAAAATCTGGTGCATAGTGCATTCTATAACTTTTTAGACGATGCCAGATGAATTCTGCAACAGTTTCAAATTCCGGACACGAAGCCGTATAGAACGCTGTATTATTATTTTCATCTATGACCTTGACCCTCGCATGGAAAATGTCCACATTAGGGTACTTAGTAGCAAGGGAATTCATCTCTTCTAAAAAATCTTTTTCATAAATATCATCATCTGAGAAGAGAACAAAGTATTCACCTTTAGCATAACTCAAACATTTATTCCAGTTTTCTATAATCGGAAACATTTTTTCATGTTTAATATATCGAATCTTCCCATCAGTATAATTATTAAGAATTCCATCCACATCTTCGGGTGAGCCATTATTTACAATAATCAATTCGAAATCATCAAATGATTGATTTAAAATACTGTCCAGGGCAAATTTGAGAAATTTAGTTTTTACAACGGGCAGGGCAACACTTATCAAGATCAATCCCTCATTAAATAATTTTTATAAAATTCACCTAACTCATCCCAGGCACTTTGTTCATCCCAATCTAAAATTAGCTTCGATGCATCTTGTAAATTTATCCTGGTTTTAGGTTCTGTGAATTCCTTCTGATTAGCCAGTTCAAGTTTACAATCCAGATCAAACCTAATTTTCATCTGTGTGGCAAATCTTCTGGCAAAATCACCCTGAGACTCACGATAGCCCGACGGATTAATCTTTAATAGTTCGTTATCTGAGTTTTTAACATCTCCGGCAAAGCGATTATAAACTTTTGCCAACAAAGAAACATGAATATTGTCTCTAACATATCCAGGTGTTTTTACTACCGCAGTTTCTCCTTGAAGCCAAGTCTTCATAAGAAAAGTTGTAAATCGTGATTCTTCAAATGGTCCAAACGGATTAGGAATAACAAACTTTCCTAATTTAAAATTCAAAAGTTGAGCATAGTATCTGAAAATATTATAAGTCATACTTTTTGATAATCCGTATAATGAGAATGCTCTTAAGTCTTCAGATCCCTTGCCTTCATCATTCTCGAATATACTTCCGGTCAATAAAATGGCATCGCACTGTTTCTCTTTAAGTTTTTTTAGCACATTAACAAGGTTAGAAGTATTTTTTTTAACAGCTGAGATGAAATCAAATTCTGAACTTGTATAACCTGTAACTTCTGCAGCATGGTGACACAGTAGATCCCATTTATTTTCACTATCCAGCAGATTCATAAATCGTGTTGATCCAAAATAACAATTGAATATCTGATCTGATACTTCTCCTATTCTTCTAACCCTCTCCTTCCGTATACCTTCATACTGAGAAATATTCATCCCGGTGTACGTCACAGAAACATTATGTCCTGCTTTAGTTAATTCCCGGACGAACCAATAGCCGGTGAATGAACTTGCGCCTGTGAACAAAATTCGCATCGTATTGTGATTATAAATTTAAGTGAAATGCTTCGTTAAAATCGGGATGACTTTCATCTTTAGCAGAAATTACAACTGGTTCAAGCGGCCATTGAATATTAAAGTAAGGATCATTCCATCTGATGCCTTTTTCATATTCAGGTGCATAAAATTCTGTAACCAGATATAATGCCTCTGTATTTTCAGTTAGGGTAATAAAACCATGCCCGAAACCTTTAGGAACAAACATCATTGTTCTGTTAGTTTCTGTCAATTCTGTCCCAAACCATTTACCGAATGTTTCGGATTCTTTTCGAAGATCTATTATTACATCAAACAGGCTTCCTTTTAAACAACGCACAATTTTAGTTTCAGCCTTCGGTTCTAGTTGATAATGAATACCTCTTAGAGTTCCTTTATCCTTACTTAATGAGTTATTTATCTGGACAATTTTTGAATCAAGGTTGTATTTTCCGAATTCTTCAACACAAAAAAATCTTGCAAAAAATCCTCTTCCGTCGTCCCTTTTTTCTAAATCAATCGTATATGCTCCATAAAGAGGTGTTTCATTGAAAATCATTTATTCTCCATAAAGTTCGTAATTTTCTCCAATCTGTTTTTTAAGGTCTTTAGTCTTACAAATCTATCACCTTCAAAATCTCCAATAGAAAAATTATGCTCGGAATATTTCCGAAATAATTCATCCATTCCGGTGTCCAAATTATATTCCAGTTTGAATTCCGGAAGCAGCTCATTAAGAAAGTCAAATTTAACCCTGTAATTTCTTGGATCAGCTCCTACTTCTCCTGTAAAAACTATTTTGGCCGCGGGTAGTAATTTTTGTACCTTATCAGCAATATCCCTGACCTGATAGTTTTCTGAATTTGCACCAATATTCACAGCTTTATTATGGATAGCTTCTTTCCCAGCCTCCGCAAAAGCAAGAAAAGCATTCGCAATATCTTTGCAATGAATTAGCGGCCGCCAGGGTGTTCCATCACTCATTATCCGTATTTCACCTTTAGTAAAAGCACAACCTAAAAGATTGTTAACCACAAGGTCAATACGCAGCATTGGAGAATAACCGTAGGCCGTAGAATTACGTAAAAAAACGGGAGTAAAATTATCATCTGCAAGTTCACCGATCGCTTTTTCCGATTCAATTTTCGAAGTCGCATAAGCTGATACAGGATTAAGTTTTGCATTTTCATCCAGATCCAGAGATTCGCCTTTTCCGTACGCCGAACAGCTACTGGCATACAAAAAACGAGGAATACCGGCTGCCTTTGCAAGTTTAGCTAATCTAATTGACCCGTCCCGATTTATACTATAAGTTAAGCTCTCATCTAAATCTCCCATAGGATCATTGGAAATTGCAGCCAGGTGCATTAAACAATCATAACCTGATAAATCATTTAAATTTACTTCCCTGACATCCTTTTTTAATTCCTTATCGGGCTCCACCAATTCTTCCCATTCACACCCTTCAAATAAATTTATATCACAGCCCGTTACTGTATGTCCATATTCCTTTAAAAGTGCTACCAGATGCGATCCTATATATCCTTTATGGCCAGTTACAAAAATCTTCAATTTTTCCTCGTTTAATTAAAAGATTAAATTCGCCAGGGTGCTTTACCCGATTTCCAGAGCTCGCTTAAATATTCCCGATCTCTTTGAGTATCCATGCAACCCCAGAACCCATTATGTTTATATAAATTCAGTTCCTCATCTTTGGCAAGTTTAACGAGAGGTTCCTTCTCAAGAACACAATTCTCTTTTTTTGATAAATAAGTCAGGAACTTTTTATTAAAAAAGAAATATCCTCCATTAATCCACTTTTCCGTAAACTCAGGTTTTTCATCAAATTCAATCACATTATTATCTAATTGCTTAATCTCTCCGAATCTTGAAGGCGGGTTGACGCCGAGAACAGTACCTATTTTTTTATGTGAGAGATGATATTCATATTCTGATAGTAAATCGGCATCGGTTAGTCCATCACCATATGTTACAGCAAAATTTTCGGCCGATCCCAAATATTTTTCAGCAGCTATAGCTATTCTGGCCCCTGTCATTGATAAATCACCTGTAAATGCCATAGTTACTTCCCAATCCTCATTATGGTCAACAGAGTGAATTTGTACATCGTTTGACTTTAAATTTACAGTAAAATCACTATTCATCTGGGAAGAGTTTAAAAAATATGACTTAATAACTTCCGCTTTAAAACCAAGACACAGTATAAATCTCTTAAAACCGAATTTGCTGTAGTAGTTCATAATATGCCATAGTATGGGTTTTTCCCCAACTGGCACCATTGGTTTCGGACGGAATTCAGTTTCTTCCTTCAGGCGGGTTCCTAGTCCCCCACACAATATGAAAACAGGTATATTGTCTAACATAATAAAATCAAATTTTATAAAATTTTAATGCTTAAAATGAGTCTTTTTGTAACTATTTGGCTATTCTCACCTATTCGCTGAGTCTCCTATCACTAAATAATAGTTTTAAGGACCATTCTTTCAGATTAAATATCCTGGCAAAAAATAATATTTCGTCCCATTTAAAAAATAAGTGATACCTTAAAGTTACAAAAAAACTAATCAGGACAGAAAGTATATAAAGATAGAGAGGAAGAAACGAAAGTAAATAGAATGCAATTAAGATTGAAATCATCCAGACAAGATTTTTAAAACTTATTATATAAAAATTAACATCCTTTGACCTTAAAGCGACCGCTATGATTGCCGCTCCTAAAAAACTTGCAATCAGCTTTGAGATCCCGGCCCCCACAAAATTCATTTTGGGTAATAGTATCAGATCAAGTAGTAGATTCAATAAGACTATAATTACCGCATATAAAAAATTCCATTTCTGGGAATTATAGGCAATCAGGATGTCATTTCCCAAAAAGCTAAAAAACAAAAAAACCTGAGCCCAAAAAAGTAAAATCGTCGGTACGGCAGATTCCTCGTAGGAATTCCCGAAAGTTAGATGGATAAATGAAAACGATTTAAATGAAAAGATGATTGCAAATAAGAATGAAATGAAAAAAAGGACTTTAAATAAGAGACTAATTCTGGCACTATATTCCTCATTCCCCCTGTGTTTTACGATCATCGGGAAAATAGACGTTACGATTGTTGCGGGAATTATATTTAATGGCATTGTTAGTCTGGTGGCGGCAGAATAAATTCCGGTACTATACGAACCATTGATGTTTTTAATTAACAGAATATCCGCCTGCTGAAATATTATCATTAACAGAACATACCCCGCAAGCGGCAGGGCCTCAATAATTAACCATTTAACTTTATTTAATTTGATATGGAATTTATAGCCGAATTTATTTCGCAAATAGATAATTATTATGACAAATCCGGGGATATTGAAAAATACATAACCAAAAATAAATTTCTCCAGTGAAAGGCCAACGCCCGATAATACTAATACATATACAAGCAATAATGAATTATCTATAATGTTTATCAACATCGGAATGTGCATTTGCATAGAAGATTTAAAGGGGGTGGTGAGAACTTCCCGGAAATTAGCCATTCTGGACGAAAAAATTATATTTAAGAATAACAAATCACTCAGGATAATTGATTTTGTTGGGAGCTCTATTAAAAAAACACAAATATTGTAACCAATAAAAACTATAAAAGTCAAAATCAGTTTTAAAGTTAAAACATTATCGAAAATGGTTAATCCTGTATCATCATCAGATAATTCACGGAAAATAATAGGACCCAACCCGAAATCAATTATTTTAGACGTTATTGTAATAATGGCGAGCAGTGAGGCGAATTCTCCAAATTCCTCAACTCCCAATAGACGGGCAACCAGTAGAATGGTAATAAAATTAATTATAAATAAGACCCCCTGTCCAAGTGCCAGTGAGATAAAATTGTTCCTTAACCTACTCAATCTCAAGCTCTGGTTTATTTGTTTTGTCAATAAATAATCCTGCAAATTTGTTGATGTAACGTAGCAGAATCAAAATTATTACCAGACTGATAATCCAATAACCTAGCCTTGTTACCATGACTAAGAAGGAAAAAAAGATTAAAATATTGAAATAAACCAATAAAACAAGATAATTCAAACTATATGTTTCAAAATACTTAAACCACAAAAAGGTTAAGAGAAGGCCTAAAGAGTATGGAACTAATAAAACTCCGGTAATTCCAAAGTCCGCATGCAATTCTCTAAGATATGTTCCTGTATTTGACCACATAGGAATAAAATACCCTCTCTGATAGTTAGCTGGTTTATTGACTACCCCATATTTGTAAAGAATATTATACACGGGCATAAATGTATTCTCACCAAATGACGTTTTTTCTCCATCTGATTCAAGATACTTATTTAATACACCTACATCAGAACTGAAATACAAATAAATTGAGGGAGTAATGAATGTGTTGCCTCTTAATTTATTGAGTGTAGTTGTAGAAGCGCTATAACTTTCTATAGTTCCACGCACCGATCTTACCATAGTTGCGCCACCAATTAATAAGACTAGCACAAATACAATTCCAACGAACATCAATTTACTATTCTTTTTTTCACTTACCTGTCTCGAAACAATCGAATATTTATAAAATATCATTACACATAAAAATTCAATAAGAGCAAATAACATTTGAGATCTGGCAAAGTTTGCGAGATCACTTAATATTACAGCTATCATAGGTATAACTATATAGATCGAGATTCTACCTTTCCTGGCAGTATAAAGGCTCCCCAAAAACACTGCAACGAAAGAAAACAATGATAAATAGGGTATGAAGTCTAATTCGCCTTCGACACGCATTTGGTAAATAGTATTAGCATTAAGAATAACATTTGGTATGCTCCCAAAGCTGCGGATCAATACCAGCCAATGTTGTATTGCCCCTGCCAGTCCGATCATTGAGAATATTATTGTTGTAACTTTTAAAACTTTAGCATTATTGGCGAAAAAGACAGTTTCTGAGGCAGTTACATTATTTGATATACTTGGATCAGTTGTTATGTTCCTTTTGGCACTAAAGTAAGTGATTATACCAAGGAAAAAAGAAAGAAAAGAGCCGACGATTATTGACCAGGTTTCAAATGATAAATCATAGTAATAAAATAATTTCATCTCATAGAACATCAGCAGGATGAACCAAATAAAAGTATAAATGGATAAGTGATTAAACCAGCTTTTAAATAAAAGCTTGCTTATTAAAATAAAAAATGCGCTTAGGGAGATGAGAATTAAGAAAACCATCTTAGCTCTAAAACTTTAACCGGTAAAAGTGAATAATTCTTTGAAAGAATTTTTTTTCTTTTAATACGAGTGGATTTCTATCTTCCGATTCATTTATAACCTTGTCGCCATGAAATACAAATACAATTAATATAAAGAATACCAGCAGAGATATCCCCAGAATAATAAAAGCTTTTTTAGGTCTGTATTTTAACTCAGCAGGTACGGCTTTATCAACTACTATCAGTGTAGGAACACTTTTCTGTTCCTCTACCTTTGCCTGCTCGTACATAGGAAGAATGAATTCCATTATTTTTGTTTGAATTTCGATCTCTCTGTAGAATCGGAAATAGTCTTCCATCATCCTTGGTAGATTTCCAAATGGAACAAGGACATTTGTTGGGTAAGGAAGTTCTTTTGAGTTTTTTATTTCCGCAATCTTACTTTCAATAAAATTAATTTGATTTGAAAGAGTCTTGAATTGAGTCGAATTTTCACCGTACTGATTTTTAGCAAACTCAGCAGCTAATTTCTGTTTAAGCAATTCAGCTTCTAAATCCCCTGCAGCCTGAAATGCACTAACTAATTGTTCTGGAACAGCGTATACGCCATATTTTTTCTGAAACTTGTACATAGAATCTTCAGCTGCTTTCAGGTCATTCACATTTTTCTCATATCTTTTTGCGATGAAGTCTTTATTACTTTTTGCCTGCTCGATATTTAATTCAATATTCATACTATCCGCAAGTTGAACAAAGTAATTGGCTATACCAGCTGCTAATTTAGGATCTTCATTAATTGCACTTATTTCTATAAGACCGTTCTCATTGGGTTCAAATGATACATCACTTCCAAAAGCTTTCAAAGCTTTATCCATATTATGATCATCGATTTCATAATACTTCATTAAATCGAATTTGTTAATTACTTCTGTAAGAATTGTGCGACTATTCAGAAGTGCCAAAACCATATCCTGACTTGAGGAACTTATTCCGAGGAACTGTGCTCCAAGTGAAATAGCAGAATTACTGTTCAATAAATTACTTAAACCTGACAGACTACCACCTTGCTGACCGGATAATGTTACTCTTGCAGTAGATTTGAATGTTTCCGGAATTAAAAATGACCAAACTGTCGAAAGAATAATAACGATCAACATATTGATAAAGATCAATTTCTTCCATTTATATAAGATATATAAATAGTCCGAAAAGGTTTTCTTATTTTCTGAATTTCCTGACATTCGCAGCCCTGGGTTTTATTTTAATTAAAATTAACATTAAACTTATTAAAAATAGCGCGGATTTGGCAATATTATTATTTTTACATTAAAAAGAATTTACCTTTCGGTACCAGCTGATCGAATGGAATTTGATCAATAATCTTTCAATGTTTTAACCTCACAAGAACACTTATGAATAAAAATTTTAAGACTTTATTTTTGACAGGTCTCATCACCCTGGCCACTTATTTTTCGGGAAGACCTGATCAATGTTGGTTGTTGACAACGTCAGCAGAGAGTTCGAATTACAAAGAAATCAACATTTTAGATCTTGGTGCCGACCCTTCTGGAAAAGTCAACTGTTCTCAAATTTTGCAGAAAGCTATCGATTCGGCAAATGGCGGTGTAGTATACATACCGGCTGGCCTATTTTTATTGGAAAATACCATATCCATTTCCGGCAAGGATAAATTTAAACTAAGATGTGAAGGTCAAATCTATTTAAATCTGAACCAGGAGGCTTTTAGAATTGTAAATAGTTCCTGGTGTTCTTTGGAAGGATTATCATTCATTTCTAAAGATTCTGCCGGAGTAGGTATTAAAATAATGGGAAACAGCCGCTTTAATGTATTTGAAAATATTCTGGCTCACGGCTTAAATAATTATCTGTTCGAAATAGATAATGGCTTTTCCTCCGATATACCAAATGGGAATATTATCAAAGATATAGATACCAGATATTCTAAAGGACTACTCAAAGATATCGCAGATGATAATGCTCTGCATGGGAAGGAAATTTCGGTATATAATGTAAGAGGTGCTACAAGGCTGGATAATTATGACGATGAAGAGAAAGTCCCTGCATATATTTGGTGTAAAAATATTCATGATATATTCCTGTCAAATATAGAAGGTGAACATAAATATTCATATGTACTCTTACAGGGTGATTGTAATGCCATTTTAAATAATTTGATGGCGTCATCATATGAGAAATCAACAGTTATTTTTTCGAGTACCGCAAATGCAAAGATTAATTTAATAAACTTCAATAATTCTTATATGTGGGGAGTACCTTCTACCCATCCATACTATAAACCAAATTTTGCAATGGAGGTTTCCGGATGCTATGTTCTAAACGCGAGCAACATTATAATTTCAAATTACGATCGTGCCGGAATCTGTCAAAAATCTGATGGGAATTTTTTCTACTCTGACCTTAGATTTGTAAATAATGTAAGAGATATTGAATTCTATTCATTGAATCCCGAAACAACCATTTTAAACTTTAATAATATTTTTGCGGTTCATAGTCAGAAAGGTGAATCCATTTTCTTTGCAGCTGATAGCGTTAACCTGGGTGCTATACATATAGAATGTATAAATAGTACATTTAGCATTAAAAATCGAAAACAAAATTCTACATGCAAAGTTTTTGATTTAAATGGGGTAGTTATAGATTCCTCAAATTGTAGGATTTTTCGATAGATTATTAGGAGACGTACCATATTTCTAACTTTACATATTTATGAAAATCTGTGTTATGAATCTTTGCACTTTATTTTCATTTTTTTAATTTGGATGTGAGAATAATCCTCTTCCCCCGTCAAACAATCTTTCGGTAAACGAACCCATCAACTACTCGATTTTACATTTAAAGCACAGCTTGCTTACTATCCAGCCAGGTACTTACCCTGTTATCACCACTGGTATTGGAGAATGGGACATTTCCCCACCTTCGGAGTGGACAAGCGGATTTTTTCCGGGATGTTTACGGTATGCGTTCAGACTTTCAAATGATCCTTTGTAGATTGATTCAGCCAGAATTTTTACAGAAGGCTTATGTGATCAACAGCAGTTCAAGTTTTGCCCGAGAGGAAAATTATTGTGCAGTTGTTGTATCTCCATATACTACATTGTCTATCACAGCACCTTTCAACACAGTATCATAATCAGTACCGTAATCTCCATTTATTTTATATCGTATCTGACCTATCTCTTTTGCGAAATCGTAAAGATAAGATTGAAATACATCTGTTTTTTTGTATTTCTTAACTTCTGTCATTAATCCTAAAACTTCTGCATTCTCTTCACTTAAAACTTCTATTCTATATGGTGCTGTTCCCGAATCTGCTTCAATTACATCACCTTCTCTCATTGATAAATTAAGAAATGGATATTCGTATCCGTAAGAATTTATGGTGAAAATTATGCAGGTAGAACTATCCACTCTCACCCACCCATATCTGGGACCGGGAATTGTGTGTGAAGTGTCCTGTGATATTGCTTTCTCTGAAAAGAAGAAAAATTTCTTACCGAAAATTAAACTATCCCTCAATATTTCCCTTTTGACTTTATAATGCCAGGGAGGATCATATCAGGACTCCACATTAACAACAGATACCCAGACATTACCAATACTTAACGGGTAATATTTCAGCGCCTCTCCTATATATTCCGGGGAAAATGAAATTCGAAAACAATTGTCAGAAACATCCTGAAATGTAGCATCAGATGTTGAAATTTTAACAAGTCCGTAATTTGTAGTATTTCCAGGTATTTCCCATAAATATTGTCCGCTGGACGCATCCTGATTTTCTGATATTATTTGCCAGTTTGCCCCATTATCTGCAGAATAGAAAATATTTATTCTTTCTACACCCTGGCTCTGCCAGCGTATAGTAGTATAAATACTATCAATCTTTAATGATTCCCCGCCATTGGGAAATAAAATTTTCAACTGAATGTCTTCCGGATCAATTAATTTTTCTTTACAGCTATTAAAAATGACAATAGATAAAAATGCTACAAGAAAGAATAAGCAATCCTTCATAAGATCCCCTTTTGTAAGCATTTTCTGAAATCTCCTGAATTCAATATTTTATGATTTAATAATATATTCAAAACAACTTTATATTAATTATAATATAATGATTTATACTCGTAAGGCCTATATTAAAATTATTTGCTCAGGATTACCTCGTTTTAATATCTCTTCTTTTGGAATTACGAAATAGTCTTTCCCGGAAAGATATTTAATTTAAATAATTATTTATATTTAAATTATCATAAATTATTAAGGTGGGGAATATGAAAAAATGTATTATCATTTCTATATTCTTTATTTCAAATGTTTTTTCTCAAACTCAAATCACCGGTTCTATATTTTGGGGATTGTATCTGGATAGACAAACGGATGAAATATATACAGCAAATCATATTGGGTATGGTTTTGTAATTAAATCTACTGATTTAGGTGATAATTGGCAGGTATTAGCAAGTTATCTTGATGGTAATACCTATAGCCTGGTTTATACACAAAATGAATCTATCATAACAGCTTCCGGTTCATATGCTTATAGAATAGTAGCTGTTTCTATTAATAATTTCATAAGCGAATTAGAGTATAATTTTACCATATCGACTTTTCTTGACCTCTCCGGGAATATTTATATTGGTAATTGCGGTTTAGGAGGAAGTACAGGGTCTCTGTTTCGTTCTTCAGACGATGGGATTTCGTGGAATAAAATCACATCTTTACCAGCAATCAGCGTTGTAGAGAGTATGTTATTTACGACAGACAGAATTTATATAAGTACGCAGGATGACGGTATTTATTACTCAAGTGATAACGGAAATACCTGGGCATCTTGTAATGAGGGACTGCCATATTTAAAGACACCTTCTATTGCTAAGACATCAGACAACACACTCTTTGTCGCAGTTCAAACAAATGACTATTCAAAAGCATATTTATACAAATCTACCGATCTTGGTGCTCATTGGATTCAAGCATCTAACTACGAAATAAATGGTGACGTTGCGAAGTTATTTATTAATTCTGGTGATATTTTATTTTGCAATGAAGATGAATCTATTTTATATTCCAGTGATAATGGTGTTAGCTGGATAAATAAAAATGTGGGGAGTGAAATATATAATTTTGCAGAAACTTCAACCGGGTTTCTAATCGCTTCGGGTAATTCTGGTATTTTTATTTCTGAAGACAATGGAATGAGTTGGAATTATAAACAAATTACTAATACTTCAATTGGCACAAGAGAACCTCACACAAAAAAGGTGGATTATTATCTATCGAATAATTATCCAAATCCATTCAACCCAAGAACGACGATAAGTTTTTCACTAGCAGAATCTGGCAATGTTCATATAGATTTATATGATATACAAGGTAGGATAGTTAAAACTCTTTTAAACGAATATAGAAGCAGTGGGACCCACGAACTTGGATTTTATGCAGGTGATCTGTCAAGTGGTGTTTATATATATAAGATCACTGCGGGAAGGTACAAAAATTCAAAAAAAATGATTTTGCTTAAATAATAAGCGATAAAGCGATTGGGAATCTGATCAGAAAAATTAGGAGCAAATGAAGCCGTATCATTAAAATTGATTTAGATAAACAGTCCCTTTCATATAGTCATTCTTCCGTTACAAATATTTTACTATTTCTCCATCACTTAATTCTTGACATTTACTGCCATTATTTCAATATTTACAATAAATTTTTAAGGGATTTGTTATATAAGAGATTTGCTACAGTGTAAAATTTAGTTAATTTTGATTTACCGGAGTAGCAAATTAATGCCGATTTAGGGATTGCCTCTGGTCGGTTTTTTTGTTTAATAATGGAACTTTTTGATAAGGAGACAGTGTATAATAGCGATTGATACTATTTTTTAGGTAAAAAGCATTCACCAATAAAGAAAGGAAAGCAGCGATGAAAACCATTAAAGCAAAAATAGATAATCCCTTGTCTGATCTGATTAGTGATGATATCTATGAGCTTCTCAGTTCCCAGGGTTTAATCGATGAAAAATCCGTTCGAGATTATCAAATCAGAAAGAAATTTAAACAATTGAGAGCTAGTAAAGTCAGTGCCGGAGATGCAATTGATTCTATCCGTGAGGAATATCCCTATCTCCAGTTCGATACTATCAGAAAAATTGTTTATCAGATAAGTAAATAATTGTTGCTTGAAATATTTATTGATCAAGTTTATATTTTGATTGACTCTTTCAAAGGGTCCTCCCCTGCCCTTTGATGGTAAACGAGTCGGGCCCGGTGGTACCCCCATCACCGGGCTTTATTTTATTTTTATTGTACGGAGTTGATAATGGCAAAGACAGTTAGAAAAAGAAATGTTAAGGCTTCTAAGAAAACTTTCACTTCCCCCTTTAAGATTTACTGGGAGAAGAAAAATTATTTCTTTTTTTACCTCGGCTTCGTTCTGTTGATAGCCGGCTATTATGTGATGAGCATTGGGAAATGGAATAGTACTGCTTCCCTTGTTTTCTCTCCTATTATTCTGATAATTACTTATATTTTTGTTTTTCCTGCTGCCATAATGTTCAGAAGCAGGAAAAAGGAAGGTCAGGAAGAAAAGGTTGATACTGGCCAAAGTTAAGGGGAATATTGTCGCCACTCAGAAAAACTCATACCTTGTAGGGCATAAGCTTCTTACTATTCATCCGATTGATCTTTACGGTAAGTACATTGGCAAAAAAGATATGGTAGCACTGGATACTGTTGATGCGGGTATAGGGGATACTGTGCTGGTAGTGCAGGAAGGTGCGGCTGTTGCCCAGATATTGGGACACAGGAATGCGCCGGTTCATACAATGGTTGTGGCTGTGGTTGATAAAATTGATTTTAAAAGTTCCTGAAAATTGCTGAAATTTTTTGACCGGACTTAGTTTAGAAAAGTTAACTGAGTTAAGACTCCTGTTGGAAGTGGAGGGGATCGGACCGGGGAAATTAAGAAACCTCCTTACGTGTTTCAGATCTACTACCAAAGTCTTATCTGCTGAATTCAAATCGCTTACCGAAGTTGAAGGCATAAGCTTCAACCTTGCTAAAAGAATCCAAAGAATGAATTCCCGGTACTACGAGTTTCAGGATATAGTGAAAGCTGAACTCGATAATCTTAATAAGATGAATGCTTCGGTTGTGACCATTTGGGATCAGGAATACCCTTCTGCTCTGAAAAAGATATATGACCCTCCTTTTATACTTTATACCCTGGGAACTCCGGATGAAAATGATATTTATTCTATCGCTATTGTCGGGACACGCCAGCCTACAAATTATGGCAGAGTGCAGGCTGAAAGAATTGCTTCAGAACTGGCTCATCAGGGTATAACTGTAGTCAGCGGAATGGCACGCGGGATTGATTCCATCGCGCATACTCGTACTTTAAGGGATAATGGCAGGACTGTTGCAATAATCGGTTCGGGACTTGATGTTATTTATCCTCCGGAAAATCGAAACCTCTTCAGACAGATTACTGAAAACGGTATGGTGATTTCGGAATATCCCCTTGGAACAAAACCTGATGCCCAGAACTTTCCTAAAAGAAACAGGATTATTTCCGGACTTAGTCTCGGTACCGTAGTAATTGAAACCGGTGTTAAAGGAGGTGCAATGCAGACTGCTTCCTTTGCCCTGGATCAGGGAAGGGAAGTTTTCGCTGTGCCGGGTAATTTGGGTGTTCGTCAGTCGGAAGGAACAAATCTGTTGATACAGAAAGGGGAAGCTGCACTCATCCTATCTGCCGAAGATATCTTACTTGAACTTGAGCTCAAGCTTCAGCCGGTTCTTGGAAAAAATGTTCCCAAAAAGGCTGAGGGGCTTAATTTATTTGAAGAGAAAATAATATCTGTTATTTCTACAGAACCGGTTCAGATTGACAAAATTGCTTCACTCACAGAGATGAATACCTCCGATTGCCTCGTACATTTGTTATCGTTAGAGTTTAAGGGACTGGTAAAGCAGCTCCCCGGAAAAATGTTCGCAGCTATTTAATTTATCAGGGGTTAGTATTTCTTCCTGTTCTTCCAGAAAAATTTGAGTCTTTCTTTGAGGTTTTTCTCCTGCCCGTTTTCGGTGGGCTTATAAAACTGAACTCCCTTCATCTCTTCAGGCAGATAATCTTCCAAAAGAAAATGGTTTTCGAAGCTGTGGGGATATTTATATTCTTTCCCGTATTTAAGGTCTTTCATTAATTTGGTCGGGGCATTCCTGAGATGCAGCGGCACCGGGTACATAGGATTTTTCTTTACGTATGATAATGCTTCGTCTATCGCGAGATATGCAGTATTACTTTTGGGACAGGATGCAAGATAGGTGGTACACTGAGCGAGTATAATCCTTGCTTCAGGCATTCCTATCTTATGGACTGCCTCGAAGGCAGCTTCCGCAAGCACAAGTCCGTTTGGACTGGCATTTCCTATGTCTTCGGAAGCAAGTACTACGAGTCTTCTCGCTATAAATATCGGATCCTCCCCTCCTTCCAGCATTCTCGCCAGCCAGTAAACTGCGGCATCGGGATCGCTTCCTCTTACGCTCTTAATAAAGGCCGATATAACATTATAATGTTCCTCCCCCCCTTTATCATACAGGATATTTTTACGCTGAACTACATTCTCAAGAACTTCTTTGTCTATCTTAAGAGGCCTGGAATCAGCTTCCTGTATTACTGCGGCTTCAAAGATGCTGAGAAGAGAGCGTGCATCGCCACCTGATAAATAAATTAAAAATTCCTTATCTATTGATTCAAAGTCCAGCTGTGAAAGAAATTCATCCTTCTCAATGGCTGAGTCGAGAATTGACAGCAAATTATCTTTGGTTAGTTCTTCAAGCACATACACACGCGCCCTGGAACGTAAGGCGGGAATGACTTCGAAAGAGGGGTTCTCTGTTGTTGCGCCGATCAGAGTAATTAAACCGGCCTCAACAGAATTTAACAACGCATCCTGTTGAGCTTTGTTGAAGCGATGAATTTCATCTATAAATAATATTGTCCTTTTCCCCAGCTGCTTATTGGATTCCGCCAGATCGATAACCTTACGGATATCCTTCACTCCGGAAGATACTGCGTTGATCTGAAAAAATTCCGCGTCGGTCTCTTCTGCGATGATCCTTGCAATGGTTGTTTTACCCGTTCCGGGAGGTCCCCACAAAATGAATGAACTGAGTGTATCTCTCTCAATCATCAGCCTGATCGGCTTGTTTTCACCCAGCAGCTCTCTTTGTCCCCTGAACTCATCAAGTTTTTTAGGTCTGACTCTCTCAGCAAGAGGAACTTGCGGAATTTTCATCTTAGCCATAATTCTTATTTTTCCTCGACAACTATCTTGCTTTCACCGGGTCTTTTCATATTATATTTTTCCCTGGCAACTTTTTCTATTTTTGCCGGAATTTTGTTTTCAAGTGAATCGATCTCAGCCTGCAGCTGCTTATTTTCCTTCTCCACTTCACTAATTTTCATATTGAGTTCGTTTACCTGGTTATTCAGTCTGATGAACTTCACTATACCATACTCATTGAAAAGAAGGAAAAGTATTCCTGCAAAAAATATTATTCCGATAATTCCATATATAAACTTGCGACTTTTTGCTAGTGCCATTATAAACTTAAACGTATAATACGGTCGATTAGTTGTTCAAATGAAATTCCGACTGTAGCAGCCATCTTAGGAACGAGACTCAATGATGTCATCCCGGGAAGTGAATTTACCTCCAGGCAGTACGATTCAAAATCATCATCCAGTCTGAAATCAACTCTGCCGTACACCTCGCAGCCAAGGGCATTGAAAGCAAGTAAAGCCTGTTCCTGCATTCTTTGAGCGGCCTCCTTCGGAGCCTCTGCCGGCACAATGTATTCGCTCATTCCCGATGTATATTTGCTTTCATAGTCATATAGTCCGTTCTTAGGTTTTATCTCAAGCACCGGCAATGCTTTATCTTCCAGGATGGCCACGGTCATCTCTCTGCCGGGTATGTATTTTTCGATGATAGTGCGGTTCGAAAACTGAAATGAAAATGAAAGAGCTTCTTCCACCTGCGATGAATCCGTGCAGACCGTTAACCCGACAGTTGAACCCTGATCGTTTGGTTTTATTACAGCCGGGAATCCGAATTCCTTTTTAATCATAGCTGAAACTGCTTCAGAATTTGCTGATTTCTTATCGATCGAAATCCAGGGAGGAGTCTTAACTCCATAATGATTAAACAAAATCTTCGACATTGATTTATCCATACAAATAGCGCTTGCCAGAACTTTTGAACCTGTATATTTGATACCTCTTAATTCCAGCAGCGATTGAATGACGCCGTCCTCACCCATTTTTCCATGAAGACCGATAAAAGCGAGATCGACTTCATCAAATAACTTTGAATTTACTGCCTCCAGATAATTCCTGTTGGAAATTTCGGGATTATCTTCATCTGTAAAAAATTCCTCCACTTTTTCCGGCTGGTTTTTTCCGTATGCGGGATTTATAAGTCTGCATTTATGTCCCAGGGAATTTATTGCATTATAAATAGATGCAGAGGAATGCTTGGAAACGGTTTTTTCGGGCGATGTACCCCCAAGCAGCAGTGCAATTCTAAGCTTATCAGGCATCAAAATATCCTTTATAAAAAGTCTGTTGATTTCAGCAAATATCTAACTCATTCCTTAAATCCGTTGGCTGAAGCCAACGGCAAAGCAAAACTAAATCCAAAGGCAAAATATTAACTGATATTTTTATCGACCTTGATTCCGTAGGTTTCCTCAGCGATTGAGAGTAATTCATTTATCTGTTCTGTAGATAAAGGATTAACCTTACCTATCATCCTTGCAAGGAAAAGAGTTTTGGCGCTGTACTCGAGTTTTTCCATTTTATAGTAAGCGTCTTCCAGTGATTTGCCAAAGGTTACTGCGCCATGGTTCTGAAGCATAAATGCCCAGGCAAAATCGATATAGGGCATCAGGCTTTTAGGGAGTTCCTCGGTCGAGGGAGTGGCATACCTGCACAAAGGCACTTTCCCGATAGTTAATAAAACTTCCGGGAAAACGTAATGCGGCAACTCCTCTCCGGCCGTTGCAAATGCTGTAGCATATACAGGATGACAGTGAACAATTGCGTTAACCTCTTTTCTACACGAATATGCGAAGAAGTGCAGCTTATATTCGGTGGATACCTTACCTTCGCCTTTAAGTATTCTTCCGGTGGCATCTATCTCAAGGATGTCTTTTTCAGTAACATCCCCTTTATTTACACCTGACCGTGTAATCAGGAATGTGTTATCAGGAGTGACAGCCGAAATATTTCCATCATATGCAGAAACGAAACCTTTCTCATATACTTTATGACAGATCCGAATAAATTCTTCTCTTAAAGACATAGCTTCTTTAACTCTTCCATAATTTTCAGATTTACCAGGCCGTCTCTACCTGTTACAACAGGCTCTTCATTCTTCATAAAAGAGCTTTGAACAGATTTAAGCAGCAGGAGCTGCTTGTTAGCTCTTTTTCTGAAAGATTTTTTTGCTTCGCCTTCGAGGAGAATGGTCAGTTTTGCCGGTGAAGACTTATTTGCAATCATTTTTTCAATGCTTATTGCGCCTTTATGTCCCAGTATTTCAACCCTGTTAAAGGCTTTTTTACTGTTGAACGAAACATTAAAGTGACCATAACCTCCGCCGGAAAACTTTACAATTGCAGAGGCAAAATCATCGACTTCACTTTTATAAACGACGGTATCCATAACTCCGCATACAGACACGATTTCACCACCGAAATACCTTAGCAGGTCTATTGCATGTGTTCCCACATCCATTAGTGCTCCACCTCCGCCTGAAGATGAATGTCTGAAATTTGAGCTTGGGGCAATTTCAATATTAAAGTTTATCTCAACAGAAATGAATTTGCCGATCATATCATTTTCGATAAATTCCACGGCTTTCCTGACTAAGGGATGAAAGTGGAAAACATAATTAACCGCAAGCCTGACATTATTATCTTCACATGCTTTCACCATTTCTTCTGCTTCAGCCGAATTAAGGGCAAGAGGCTTTTCGCAAAGAATATGTTTACCTGCGCGGGCAGCTTCAATAACCTGCCGGTGATGATCGGCATTCGCACTGGAAACATAGACAGCATCAATGTCCGAGTTTAAAAAATCATTATAGTCAGAATAATAAAGAGGGATCCCATGTTTCAGAGCAACGTCCTTTGCCCGCTGTCCACTGCTGCTGAAAACAGCATGTACCGTACTTTTCCTCATCATATGCATCGTTGGAATAAAAGTATACTCCGCATATTTTCCACAGCCGGCAACTCCCCATTTTAACTTTTTAATGCTTCTTTTTTTCATTCGGATTTTTCTGTTTTCAGGCTATGTTTTTATAATGTTTCAGATGTCCCATTAGTTTTTGTACAGGTTTTGAGTTCTGCATAATATAAAAATGCACGCTTGGTACCTTGTGTTCAAATAAATCTTCAACCTGTTTAGCAGCCCATTCCGCCCCAATTTCAAGAACCTGTTCTGGTTTGGCCGTTGTAATTTCATCCGATAATTCTTCGGGAATATTTATATAAAAATTCCTGGGAACCGTCACGAGGTGTGACTTATTAGTTATAATCTTTAATCCGGGAATAATCGGTACGGTTATTCCCGCTTTCCGGCAATGATCAACGAATTTAAAATAAACTTCGTTGTCATAGAACATCTGCGTTACAACATAGTCTGCTCCTGCCTCAACTTTCTTTTTAACATTTTCTATATCAGTCTTAAGGTTGGGAGCCTCAAAATGCTTCTCCGGGTACCCACCGACACCAACGCAGAAATTTGATGGTTTGGCATCAAGCAGATTATCCTCCAGGTAATGACCGTTATTCATGTTATTTATCTGCTGCACCAGGTCAGAAGCATACTTATTTACGCTTTTTCCTTCAGGGATAGGTTTATCATAACCACTGTCATCGCCTCGTATTGCAAGCACATTCTGAATACCCAGGTAATTAAGCTCAATAAGGAAATCCTCTGTTTCCTCCCTGGTGAATCCTTTTGTTAATATATGCGGAACGGCATCAATATTATATTTATGCTGTATCAGGGCACAGATGCCCAGAGTACCCGGCCTTTTCCTCTTTATTTTTTTTCTGATTCCGGATGGAGTTTCATCATACATCACCTCTGCAGAATGGCTGGTTATGTCTATGAAAGGAGGCCTGTACTTCATCAGATCCTCTATCACAGCCATAAGGCTCTGGATGTCGCCGCCGCGTTTAGGTGGAATCAACTCAAAGCTGATTAAAGGTTCCTGCGCTTTTTCTAAATGTTCTATAACTTTCATTGAGCCTGTCTATAAATTGTTTCGAAATTTACTATAATAATTATTAAATCTCATTGTTAAACTCTTCTCCTTAAAGAGAAAATGAAATTCGTACTAAATTAAATCATTCAGTTAAACTTAATGACAATCTTGAATTTCTTATTTATATATGAAAAAACAAAATAAGAATGATCAAAATCCGTTTAAGCAAATAATTCTTAAGGTTGTAATGACTTTGAGATTCGGCTTGCAGCAGATAGAAGGAATTATTATTCCTTAATAATCCTGAAGTGATACTTTTCATTCCTGATGGATGCATCATCAGTCCTGATCCTTAAATATTTCCCGCGAAGCCACATTTCGGACATATCCGAATAGTGATCACTCATTATATTCCCTGACTCCCCTGTCGTAAGGATCATATAAAATTCATCCGGCCGGGAGAAGTCATAGATATACCGCATAGATGGACCCAGATCATTTTCGAATTCAGAATGACTAAACCTGGGAAACCTTTCAATACTCTCGTAAAAAGGGTACTCCGTATTGAATATAGTGGTACCATCTCCCCCTATTTCAAAAGGCCCTATATTGATCACATTGTCTATAATAGAAGAAAATCCGCTGAATGCATGTTTGAATACTGCGTGGTGCATTTTCCCCCATTGCCACTCTTTAAGGTCTTTACCAAACCGCTGTTCAAGGTCTGTTAATGCTTCGGAAAGACTCTTTCTGATAACTTCATCCCGGTTTTCAATCCTAGAAGTAGCATTATCATCAAACCACCATGAGTCCGGTTTTTCCATCAATTGCATTACACTTCTGTAAGGTACATTTGTAGTAAAGAGAAACTCATTATAAAGATCATGCCCCATTTTAGCCTTATAAATATTCTGCAGAAGGTGGTTAAAGAATACTGCATATATGGCCGGAACCTGACTGTACTGGTCCATTTCATAGTTCCAGTTCTCAAAAAGTTCGAGCGAGAGCTTCAGGTTTATATCATTTATCTTAACACCACTAAAAGCATTCAGAATATAACGGGTAAGTTTTTTAGCATAAGGCGAGACAAAATCGACCTGGTACTTCATATAATCAGAAACTGCATGCTTTGGTTTGGAATGAAGGAGATCTGTTATCCTCTCTATTCTTGAAGGAGGCTCCCACAGGTTTGAGATATGGTACTTAAAATTCCTTAGAGTCTTATTATTTGCGGAGGCTATATAATTTTCAGGGGGATTAAATAGATCCGGAATTTCACCCGGAGGCACATATCCTTTCCAATCGTATTTACTTGTTGTACCGTCAAAGATAAATGTAGGATTCTGATCTCCTCTAAGCGGAAGCCTTCCCCCGAAGATATAGCCTATGTTACCTTCTTTATCAGCATACACAAAATTCTGACCGGGCACAGCATAAGTGGAAAAGGACCCTTTAAACTCCTTCCAGTTACGGGCCTTATTTATCCTGAAGAATGCAGTGAATTCGTCGCTGAAGTCCTGTGCCGACCAGCGCATACTCACAGCCGAAGTGTCGAACTTCGTATCAGGGTATAAAACTTTATAGGGATGAATATCTGAGATGATAGGACCATGACCGGTGATGCGGATCTTAAATGGAACTGAAGAAGAATCTTTTACTCTTATCGTATCGCGAATTATCTTTAGGGGAAGCCACTTATTCTCATAAAAATAATTTCTGCCTGAAAGAATCAATTTTTTCAGCATAGAAATCAGCATCATCAAGCATTATATTTGTAAGCACCCAGGAAATATTCTGATTTTTGCCGATTACAAAGACGGGAACCCCAGGAAGAGTATAGCCCTCAGCATTCCAGTCGCCGCTCCTGATAACAGCGGCATACCATTTACCGGGAGCGCTATAGCCAAGATGCGGATCATTAGCAATAATAGATGCTCCTGAAACAGACATGGTTTTATTTACAACCCAGTTATTCGAACCGATATGAGTGCCTTCAATTCCGAAGAATTTCCTAAACTTGCGGTCAGTATCGATTAAATCGCTTGATATTTTCGGAAGTTTTTTTAATTCCGGAGGAATAACATAAGGCGCATTTTCAGGGTAGTCGGGAAATATATCCTTAACCTTTTCCTGGCCGAGTTTCTGCACAAGTCCGCTGAAAACCACATCTGTCCACCAGCTGATATTTAACTCCCACGCCATCATCCTCCCCATAATCAGGCAGTCTAAAGGTCTCCATTTATATGGAGTGTAATCGAGGATATCGAATTCAACAGGAAGGTGCCTCTTTGACTGGCTGATATAAAAATTAACGCCGTTTGAATATGACTGAAGAATCTTCAGTGAATTTTTATCCATCCTGCTTTGTATCATTTCAGCCATACGCTTAATGCCGACGGTCCTGAACATAAGGTCAAATGGGATTGTTTCAGTTCCCAGTATTTCACTTAACCGACCTGCCCCTGCACGGCGCGCAAGGTCCATCGTAAACAGTCTCTCCTGGGCATGCACATAACCAAGTGCAAATGCAGCATCCTCATCATTTTTTGCAACGATATAAGGAATTGCCATACTGTCGCGGTATATTTCAATATCTGATGAAATATGCTGTGCTTTTATCTCTCCACTATATTCAGGCAGGGATGAATTCAGCATATTGAGAATGAAAAATCCCCCGATTACAATCAGGATAACAAGTGTTACTACTATACCAATTGAAATTTTCAACCAGCGAGGCATAAGAAACCAGTTTTTTTATTTCTAAATATAACAATTGAGACGGTACAGGTCAGCCAAATCTTGATATTTAAAGATAAAATTCAGAATTTTAGGGCAGAGGGAGACAATAAATGGGTAAGTCTATGTATACTAATATCTTAGAAGGTTCCATATTCTCCCTCTTTTAAAATATTCCATTTACATTAGGAGGTATAATGAAAGTAGTAAGAATGAACCCATTTCCGAAGGATGGCAACAGCAAACTTCTTGCATTCTTTGACGTTCAGTCGGAAGAAGGAATAATTATAAAGGGATTCAAATTAGTTGATGGATCTAACGGTAAATTTATTTCTCCGCCTTCAGAAAAGGGAAAAGATGGTAAGTATTATGATTCTGTAATCCTTACTAAGGAAATGAAGGAGGAATTGGGAAGAATTGCTATTGATGATTACAACAGGCAGCCGCTTTAAAACCACAATATAAAACTGATGCGGATAGTTGGACCGGCTATCCGCATTTTGTTATTAGTCATAATACTTAACCCGGCAGCCGCATCCATCCCACATTTTCTCATATATCTCCAGCCTGTCGTTAACGAATTTCTCAGCTGCCTCTTCATTTTCAAATAAATGCAGAGCTATCTCATTTTTATCTGTTTTTTCCTGAACGATAATATTATTGTTCAGTTTAATAATTCTTATATAATCGGAGATTAAGGTATTATGTTCGAAACGCAATTCAGCCTTTGAAAGAAGACCGCTGAGATTCTGAACAGGAATATAGACCTTTTTATTTTGTTCGAGACGGTTAATGATTTCTTTTTCGTTGGTTTCCAATTTATCAATAAGGTTTTTTATTATTAGATTATAATTGACGAATAAAGTTTCAAATCTTTTTTTATATTATAATCTTAAAAGCGGATTAGCAACAACTACAAGAAATTGTATGTCTAAAGAATATCCTCCACAGATGCACACGGCGGAACACATCCTCAACCAGACTATGGTAAGGATGTTTAACTGCGGCCGTTCTTTCAGTAATCATATAGAGAAGAAGAAGTCCAAATGCGATTACCACTTCGAAAGAAACCTTAACGACAAGGAAATTGCAGAGATTCAATCAAGAGTTAATGAGATAATTAACGGTAATCACGAAATAAAGGAAGAATTCATTCCCAGGAAGGAAGCTTCCCGCTCATTCGACCTTGATCGGCTCCCTGATGCCGTAGGGGAAATAATAAGGATCATTAAAGTGGGTGATTATGATGCATGTCCCTGTATTGGAAAGCATGTAAACAATACCTCAGAGATAGGGGAATTCAGAATTATCTCCACGGGATATGAAGACGGGGTATTAAGGATAAGATTTAAAGTAGAATAGAATTACAGAGCGGAATATAACTTCCGCTCTGTTTAAGGAATGGTAATTAATAACGATAATAATCGGGTTTAAAAGGACCTTCAACCGGCACGCCTATATACTCAGCCTGCTCAGGAGTTAAAGTCTCAAGTTCTACTCCAAGTTTTGAGAGATGAAGCATAGCAACCATTTCATCAAGGTGTTTTGGAAGAACATAAACTTTGTTATCATACTGATCATTGTTTGTCCATAATTCAATCTGGGCAAGAACCTGGTTTGTAAAGGAATTGGACATTACAAATGAAGGATGTCCCATTGCGCAGCCCAGGTTTACCAATCTACCCTCTGCAAGCACAATTATATCGTTCCCGTTAATAGTATATTTATCAACCTGGGGCTTTATGGTATCCTTTGTGCTGCCGTATTTCTTATTCAGCCAGGCCATATCAATTTCATTATCAAAATGCCCGATATTGCAGACGATAGTTTTATCTTTCATAGCCTCAAAATGCTTCCCTGTAACGATGTCCCGGTTACCTGTTGCAGTAACAACTATATCTGCTGCTTTAAGGGCATTCTCAAGTTTCATCACCTGGAAGCCATTCATTGCTGCCTGCAGAGCACATATAGGATCTATCTCGGTTACGATAACCCTTACTCCCGCACTGGCCAGTGATTCGGCAGAACCCTTACCAACATCACCATAACCGCACACCACTGCAACTTTACCAGCAAGCATCAAATCGGTTGCTCTTCTTATAGCATCAACAAGAGACTCCCTGCATCCGTACTTATTATCGAACTTAGATTTAGTTACAGAATCATTAACATTAAAAGCAGCTACAGGCAAGGTTCCTTTTTTCATCCTGTCGTATAAGCGATGAACGCCTGTAGTTGTTTCTTCGGAAATTCCTTTTACTTCTTTTACAAGCTCAGGATATTCGTCGAGCACTTTATTTGTCAAATCGCCGCCGTCATCAAGAATCATATTAAGGGGTTTGCGGTCTTTCCCGAAGAACAATGTCTGTTCAATACACCATTCATATTCCTCGAGTGTTTCGCCTTTCCAGGCATATACAGGAATACCGGCAGCTGCAATAGCAGCAGCAGCGTGATCCTGTGTGGAGAAAATATTACAGGACGACCACTGAACTTCAGCACCAAGTTCGACCAGAGTTTCAATCAGGACGGCTGTCTGTATCGTCATATGGAGGCATCCGCCAATCCTTGCACCCTTAAGCGGTTTCTGTTTGCCGAATTTCTCTCTTAATGACATCAATCCCGGCATCTCAGCTTCAGCCAGTTTAATTTCTTTTCTTCCCCATTCTGCCAGGGAAATATCCTTCACCTTATATGGCAGAATCTCAGCATCCTTTTTTGTTGTTACATCACTCATTTTTTATCCTTTTCTATTTTATAAAAACTTAAGCATATCTTTTAAACACAGGAACAAGGTCTAATTGTTCCCAGGTAAAATCTTTATCATTGCGGCCGAAATGTCCGTAAGCAGCCGTCTTTTTGTAAATTGGTCTTCTTAGTTTTAACCTGTTAATTATACCGCCGGGGGTAAGATCGACTTCATCAGCGATCATCCGGGCGATTTCCTTATCGGGTATTACACCAGTACCGTGAGTGTTCACATAAACCGAAACAGGATCAACTACTCCTATTGCATAAGCTAACTGCACAAGGCATTCCTTAGCGAGTTTTGCACCTACAACGTTCTTAGCAATATGTCTTGCAGCATAAGTTGCGCTTCTGTCAACTTTGGAAGGATCCTTTCCTGAGAAGGCACCTCCGCCGTGAGGAGCCCAGCCGCCGTATGTATCAACGATTATCTTTCTTCCTGTTAATCCGCTATCGCCATGAGGACCGCCGATCTCAAACCTACCGGTAGGATTAACAAAATATTTTGTTTTTTTATCGATGAATTTTTCCGGAACAACTTTTTTAATAACGTTCTCTATTATGTCTTCTTTTATTTTTTTCTGTTTTACATCAGGGTCATGCTGAGTTGAAACTACTACAGCATCTACTCTCATAGGTCTGTTCCTGTCGTCATATTCAATTGTGACCTGGGATTTAGCATCGGGACGAAGGTAAGGCATCAGTCCGTTATTTCTTTTCCTGATATCAGCCAGTGTCTTTACAAGCTTATGAGCATACATTATAGGCATTGGCATCAGCTCAGAAGTCTGATCGCAGGCATATCCGAACATTATCCCCTGATCGCCGGCTCCGCCTTTATCAACACCCATTGCGATATCAGGTGATTGTGAATGTATTGAATTCAGCACAGAGCACGATTCGGAGTCGAACCTGTATTCGGCACTGTTGTAACCAATAACTCGTATAGTCTGCACGAACTATATCGGGAACTTCAATATATGCTTTTGTGGTAATCTCACCGCCAACAAGAGCCAGTCCCGTTGTAACAAATGATTCACAAGCAACCCTTGCATTCGGATCCTTCTCTAAAATTGCATCTAAAACATTATCGGATATTGCATCGCAAACTTTATCCGGATGTCCTTCGGAAACTGATTCCGATGTGAATAAGTATGACATTCTTCTTTCTGCCTTAATTAGTTGTCTGAATGAATTAATAAAAATCTATTTCGGTAGAATTACCCGAACTTAATCTCTTGAATGATCCCTGGATTATAGAATTATCACCAATGATTGAATTTTCAAGCATAGCTCTGGAAACTTTTGATCCTGAACCTATAAGCGAGTTCCGTATTATTGAATCTTCGACTACGGTACCCGCAGCAATTGTTGTATAGGGCCCGATTACCGAATTTTTTATGACAGCGTCATCAGCAATGAAAACGGGATTGTTAATTACAACACTCTCTATTTCCCTGCCGTCATCCCTTAAAGAGAGGAGGTACTGATTAGTTGAGAGCAGAGTCTCAGGTTTGCCGCAGTCGTACCATCCTTCCACCGGAAAGGTGGTTATTTTTTCACCCTTATCGATCATTATCTGTATAGCATCGGTGAGCTGAAGCTCGCCTTTTGTCCTTATGTCCTTCTCAACCAGCTCGGTTAAAGCTGATTTAAGCGACTGTGCGTTATTGAAATAATACAACCCTACCAGGGCAAGGTTCGATACAGGCTCCTGGGGTTTCTCTACCAGTTTTTCTATAAAATTATCTTTAACAATGGCAACGCCGAATCTTCGTGGATCTTCAACTTCTTTCACTCCAAGGGAGGAATATTCACTCTTGAATACATATGAAAGGTCCACATCAAACAAGGTATCTCCAAGAATGACGAAGATATCATCCTCATCAAAAGTCGGGATAGCCATATAAATTGCATGACCTAATCCATGCATTTCTTCCTGTACTATGAAATCTGACTGCAGCTGAGGATATTCCTGTTCGACATACTCTTTAATCATCTCTCCTAAATAGCCGATGATGAAGGTTGATTTAGTCAGTCCTTCTGCAAGTAGTTTGTCAAGTATGTGTCCCAGTATAGGCTTTCCGCCTACATTAAGAAGAACTTTGGGAGTTGAGAATGTATGTGGTTTTAATCTTGTTCCGATACCAGCAACGGGTATTACTGCTCTCATAAAATCTTTGTCTTATTACTATTAAGAATACAAAATTACCTAATCCGGTTTTGAATAACAAATAAAACAGGTGTGGACAGCCCAGCCTAATTTCTTATATCACTTAACACTTCTTCGACTGGCCTTGCATGAGGAAAAAAAGATAATATTCTGTGCAGTACCTGGTCGACAACTGCATCAGGACAGGAAGCACCACTGGTTAAAATCACAACGACAGGTGATTTTGAGGGGATATAATTATGCGTGATTTTTTCTGAACCGCTATGAAGGTCATAATGACTAATAGTATCTCTTGAAAGCAGTTTGTCTGCAGCTGAAATAAAATATGTCTTATGTCTCTCCTCACATAATTCAGCTATATGCCCTGTGTTGGAACTGTTGTAACCCCCTACAACTAATGCAAAGTCAGCCGACTGATTTACCAGTTCTGCGGTGGCCTGCTGGTTGTCGTAAGTTGCATAGCACAAAGTATCTCTTGTGTCGGCAAAATGATCTTCGAGATTTACTTTACCGTACTTCTGGATCATTACATCCTTCAAATAATCTGCAATCGCCTGGGTCTCAGTTGCAAGCATCGTTGTCTGATTTACTACCCCTATTTTCCGGAGGTCTCTTTCCGGATCAAAACCTTCGGAGTATCTTCCTTCAAAGATATTATTTAATTCCTCCGACGTGATCCGGCCGAAAATAAAATCCCCGACTTTCTTTGTCTCTTCCAGATCTTTTACAATCAGTGCGGGAGAACTTTCGATACTGTGCGAAAATGTAGCCCTGGTCTCTTCATGAAAATGCTTACCGTGAATTATCACCGTATAATCTTTATCCCCAAGCTGTTTCGACCTGTTCCATACCTTTTCCACGAAAGGACAGGTTGTATTATACTTATAGGGATCGATCCCCAGTTCATTAAGGTTATTCTGAATTTCAATAGTAGTGCCGAATGCGGGAATTATTACTATGTCTTCAGAACTTAATTCATTCCAGTCTATTAACTGCTGCCCGGAAGTATCCATCAGGAACTTTACGCCGCGGCGTTGAAGATCATTATTAACACCGGGATTATGGATCATTTCGCTCAAAAGAAAGATTTTCTTATCAGGATTCTCTTCAATAGCCTTATAAGAAATCTCGATAGCATTCTCCACCCCATAGCAGAATCCGAAATGCCGTGCGATATAAAACTTAACAGGACCAAAATCCAGAACGGTAGGAGAAAAGTCCTTCTTCCTCGGGTCGGAATCCTTACGGGATTTTTTGATCCTTGAGATCACAGGACTCTTGTAATATTCTGGTATATCGAACTTCTTCATCAGCTAATTTTAGTGGGATAAACCTCAAATTTAACAAATTCTATAACTCATGTCAGGGTAAATCTTTGCAGATAGTGGTAAAAAAAGTGCTGCCTCGGCTGATAACAGAGACAGCGTTTAATCGAAAGTTATTTAGTTCTTTCAGCCGGCATATCTCGTCCGTTCTGATGCAGGATCAGTTTTGAATATTTGCCGTTTTCATCCTTAACAAAAGTAATCTGTGCATCAACTATCTTCAGGAAATATTCAGTTTCCGATTGGGGGAAGATTTCAAAACGAGGCTGTCCCGTTGCCTGAGCATAAATTTTATCGGCTTCAGATGAGATCGTCAACACAAACCCGGGCTGCAGCTGGTATTCCCCTATAAGGTTTTCAAAAAAAGCCGGGTCAATTTTTACAGCGGTTCTTTAAAATTATCAGTTTAAGCAAAAAAATTACAGAGCAAGTGAATTTCGATGATAAATGATTTAAATTCCCGCCTCACTCCCTAAAAGATGACAGTCCGAATTCCGCCATAAATTTTTCTCTTCCGGGGTAATTCACAAAAAATATTCCCAGAATTATTACGAACATCCCCGCATATAGAAAATCACCCGTAAGGAGATAGAAAGTTATAGAGAACATGTTAGCCCCTTCAAGCAAAGCAAATTTTAGTATATTCGAAGTGCGGTAGGTAATCAGTTTTTCTTCATCACCTGCTTTAACTTTTGAATTTATTGCCCGGTTATAAAGCAGCTTTGAAGCCACTACCATGAGTACCACCACAAGGGGAACGATAAATCCTCCCATTGTGCTGAAATCTTTATTCAGCATCACCGTCCCGTTCTCAATCAGGATGAATGAGACCACAAAGTAAAAAACCTGTCCCGCGGCCAGGGCGAAGAAGATAATTTTCAGCTGTTTAAAGGTATCCATATGATTATTTTTATCCATATTGATGGTGTCATATAATTTAGAAATTCGGCATCGACTTTATTATATTTGCTTTTCTAAACAAAGATTTGTGTTATGGAAATTATTGAAAAGTTAAAAAAGATAAAAGACAGGTTTGAGAATATAAACCAGCAGCTATCAGACCCTGATGTTCTGTCAGACAGAGATAAGGTAGTCAGTCTCAGTAAAGAGAGAAGCGACCTGATCGATATAGTAAAAGCCTATGAGCAGTACAGTGATGTTCTGAAAAATATAAAGGGAAACAAAGAAATAATAAATGCGGGTTCCGACAGGGAAATAATTGAAATGGCGGAAGCAGAGCTCGAAGAGCTTGAGGAAAAACAGGAAAAGCTTGAAGATGAAATTAAATACCTGCTCCTTCCGAAAGACCCTAATGACAATAAAGATATTATAATGGAGATAAGAGCCGGCACAGGCGGTGAAGAAGCTGCATTATTTGCGGGCGATCTTTTAAGGATGTACACGCGTTACGCAGAAATAAAAGGCTGGCGCATTGAACTGATGGATATAAATGATACCGGACTTGGCGGGATTAAAGAAGCTGTTTTTTCCATAGGAGGAAATGACGTTTACGGAGATCTGAAATTCGAGAGCGGAGTCCACCGTGTGCAGAGAGTCCCGGAAACAGAAGCAAGCGGACGGGTGCACACTTCAGCAGCTTCGGTGGCCGTTCTGCCCGAGGCAGAGGATGTACAGATAGACATAAATCCGAATGATCTGAAAATCGACATATACAGGTCAGGCGGGGCAGGAGGACAGAACGTCAACAAAGTAGAAACAGCGGTAAGAATTACCCACCTGCCAAGCGGGATTGTAGTGCAGTGCCAGGATGAAAGATCACAGCTTAAGAACAGGCAGAAGGCAATGAAAGTGCTGAGGGCAAGACTGTATGACATGAAGCTGAAGGAACAATCAGCTGAAATCTCTGCACAGAGGAAATTAATGGTAAGAAGCGGCGACAGAAGTGATAAAATAAGAACCTATAATTTTCCCCAGAACAGGGTCACCGACCACAGGATCGGATTAACCTTGTATAACCTTTCTAATATTATGGAAGGTGATCTTGATGAACTGATTGAGCAGTTAAAACTGGCTGACAGAACTGAAAAACTTCAGGCAAGCACAGAAGAATAAATCATTCAGCCTTAATTGAAATCAGGCTGATATCATCCTCATATTTTCCGCCCGTAAATCCGTTTACTTCATCCATGATTTCCATAATCGGGTTATCCTTTGACTGAACCTTCTGCAGAATTTCCATTAACCTGCTGCTCCCCAGCTGCTCGCCTTCCACGTTCCGGGATTCTATCACCCCATCGGTGATCATAAGGATAAAATCACCTGACTGCAGCCTGATCTCGATCTCCTCAAAGTCAGCCCTCGAACTAAAACCAAGCAGAGACCCCCCGAAATCAACTTCTGCACCTTACCTGCCGTTGCATTCATGTACAGGATCGGTAAGTCACCTGCCCCGGCGTACTTTATAGTCTTTGTTTCATCATTTATCACCATTACCGACAATGTTGCAAAGACTTCAGATATCTTAGCATCATCATAAACGGATTGGTTAACCTGTTCCAGGATCTGCGCGGGAGAAAATTCTTCAGCACGCTGTAAAACCATCCGAAGCGCGGTGCGCACGTATCCTGCGTACGCGAATGCAAAAAACCAGGCACCCCACTTTTTTCCCATGACATCACCGAGAACGACAGCAAGATTATGTTTATCCAGAGGAAAGAAATCGATGAAATCGCCGCCGGGAATACCCTGGTAGGGTTTATGCCAGTGTTTAATATTAAATCCGTTTATTACAGGTGCTGAATCAGGCACAACCTTAACCCGAAGAGAATCTGCCGCGGCGTGCAGTTCGGTAACAACACGCGACCTTTCCTTCCCAAGGCTTTTTAATATCGCATTGACTTTGGCAACAACAACCTTTGGTCCTGCCGTTTTCACTACATAGTCGGTTATCCCGAGCTCATAGCCCTCAAGTATGTCGCTCTCCTCACCTTTTGCAGTCAGGAAAATAAAAGGTATGGTTCTGAGAGTTTCATCCTCAAGCAGCCGCTTCCTGAACTGGAAACCGTCTGTACCCGGCATCATTATATCCGATAAAATCAGATCAGGAATGAAGGATTCCAGTTTATGAAATGCAACATCGGCCGATTCTGCAATAACGCATTCAAAACCTGCTTTATCAAGATTATATTCGAAGATCCTTATAAGCGACTTGTCATCATCTACAAGAAGAATCTTATTCGACGTGCTGCTGAATGACTGTTGAAGATTTTTTTTGATCCCGTAGATCTTATAAATGGCGGTTCTTTTAATAAGAGCTTTTACTTTCATTAAAAGATCGTTAACGTCAAAGGGTTTGGTAATTATATCATCGCCGCCGGCCTCGAGAGCCATGGATTTATCTTCCATGGAATTTTTAGCGGTCACAAAAACAAACGGAACAGCACGGTAATTTTCATTTTCCCTTACTTTCCTGCAAAACGTAAAACCGTCCATTCCATCCATTGTAACGTCACATAGCACAAGGTCTATGGAATTGGAGGATAAATGTTCCATACCCTCATCAGGTCCAGCTGCTTCAAGCACCCGGAAGTTATTTTTATCGAGGTGATGTTTCAACAGCTTCCTGATAACCACATCATCATCTATAACGAGGATCAGATCTTTTTCATTACTGTTCATGAGAATACCCTGGGCTGCGGGAAATGCATAAATACCCCGATGCCGAATTGAAATAAGCAGTTAAGAAGGAGAGTGAACTCAAAATTACTCAATAAATATTTAACTATAACTCTCTATTGCGTCTTCACGGGTTCTGAAAGCCTCGAAGACCCTGTGGAGCCGGGTTAACTCAAACATCGAATGAACTGCAGGCTGAAAACCGACAAGTTTCAGATCTCCTCCAAGGGCAGTAGCTTTCTTAAGAGAAACAACCAGGGCACCCAGGAAAGTTGAATCGATAAACTCGCAGCTGTTAAGATCAACAACAAGATTCTTATTGCCTTCTTCAATATCTGCAGTAAGTATTTTCTTAAACTGTTCGGCTTCTTTTAATGTTGCTCTCTCAAGATTTACAACTTCAACAAGAATATTATTATGTTTTTCTTTGGTGAATTCCATTTTACTGCCTTTAACTTTTAGTTACCTGTTTTCAATATTATACTTTTCCATCAGCCTGTATATAGTCGCTCTTCCAAGCTGCAGTTTTTTAGCAGCTTCCACTATATTCCCGCTGGTCACTTTCAGTGCATGTTTAATAGCCTCTTCTTTCAGCTTCTCAAACGGCACAACGGTATCATCTGCAAATAATGCCCCGGAGATATCATTACTCATTGAAGCTTCATTAGCTCTTAAATGAACCGGTAAATCTTCTACATCGATCATGTCGCTTTCACAAATAATCATACACCTTTCTATCGTATTTTCCATCTCCCTGATATTGCCCGGCCAGTTATATTCATACATAAACTTAAGTGTTTTTTTCGTAAACCCTTTAATCGTCTTTCCCAGCTTCTTGTTGAAGCTATCGAGAAAATGCTGGGCAAGCACGAGTATGTCGCCCCGTCTCTGTCTCAGCGGAGGTATATATATTGGGAAAGAATTCAGCCTGTAATAAAGATCCTCTCTGAACTCTTTTTCTTCGACAGCCTGTTTGAGATCGCGGTTTGTAGCCGAAATAATCCTGACATCAGTCTTGATCAGTTCAGTACCGCCGACTCTCTCAAATTCTTTTTCCTGTATAACACGCAGCAGCTTCGCCTGCAGAAGCATTTCCAGTTCACCTACTTCATCAAGGAAAAGGGTTCCGCCGTTGGCTATTTCAAATTTCCCAAGTTTTCTCTGATGAGCTCCCGTAAATGAGCCTTTTTCGTGACCAAAGAGTTCACTCTCAAGCAACTCCCTTGGTATCGATGCGCAGTTTACAACAGTAAAAGGCCCGCCTTTTCTCTTTCCATTGTAGTGAATAGCACGTGCAATCAGTTCCTTGCCGGTCCCGCTCTCGCCGTATATAAGAACGGTGATGTCGTTATTAAGCACTTTAGAAACAAGCTTGAAAACGTCCTGCATCTTTCCGTCGGCAGAGATTATATTATCAAAGCTATATTCCTTCTGAACATTTTCCCTGAGATTCTGAAGTTCTTTCGTCAGGTCATAGTTCTTAATTGCGTTCTTAATAGCGGGTTCAAGCCTTTGCTGATCAATAGGTTTAGGAAAATAATCATATGCCCCATACCGGAGAGCTTCAACTGCAACTTCGATGCTCCCCTGGGCAGAAAGAATAATAACGGGAAGGTTCTCGTCATAATGTTTGATTCTCTTTAATGTTTCAAGCCCATCGAGTCCCGGGAGCATTATATCCAAAAGGATAAGATCAGGCTTTGAACTTAATTTTTTCAGAACGTCTTCGCCGTTATCGAAGACTTCTACCGCATATTTCCATTTATCCTTTACCCAGTAGGAAAGCAATTTGGAAATTGCAGGTTCATCATCAACTATGAAAACAATTTTGTCCACTCTTAGTATCCGTTTTTATTTATATTTAAGTTTTTTAGGTAATTTGATCAGCACAGAAGTGCCCTTTCCGGGTTCACTCTGGATCTTAATGATTCCCCGGTGTAAATCAACGATCTGTTTCATAAAAACAAGATCCATATCATTCTCAACGAACTCTTTGCTGCCTTTTGAAGAATGATAAAATTTATGGAAGATGTAAGGAAATTCTTTTTCCGAAATTCCGGTACCCGTATCCGATATAATAACTTCTATCTCCTCACTGAAGTTTTTTACCATACAGGTTATTCTGCCCTTTGCCGGAGTGTATTTTATCGAATTGTTAAAAATTCCATATAAAACGAGCCTGATTTTTTCCTTATCTGCGGAAAGCTTTGCCGGTACTGAGGGCAGACTGCAGGTCAGAATCAGCCTTTTATTCTCGATAGTCGGGGTTATTTCCTCTACAACTGTTTTTACAAGCTCAGAAATATCGAAATCATTTTTATTAAGCTCTATTTTTCCCTGCTCATAACGTGAAAGTTCAAGGATATCATTTATTAATTTTGCAAGTCTCTTGCCTTCCTGTAGAATTATTTCATTAAATTCTGTGCGCATTTCCTCCGTCATATCCTTATCAGATAGAAGAGTTTCAGCAAACCCTATTATTGAGGCAAGGGGTGTCCTGAATTCATGGGAAAGGTTAGAAACAAAGTCATTCCTTAACCTGTTAAGATCTGCAAGAACATCCTTATAAAGGTCCGACCGTGATTTTTCTATATCAATTAATCTCTCAGCTTCTGTCAGTCTGTTTGCAAGATTAATATTCTTATTCCTTAGGGTTTTAAATTCTTTAAGGTTTTTACCTGTACCCAGCATACCCATTATTTTTTCATCCCGCTTAATCAGGCTGCAGTTTATATGAAAAGGTATTTCATTCTCGTATTTACCTATCAGTGTTACTTCCAGGTCGAGCTTTTTATCAGTAATAATGGTTTTTTTAAGCTCTTCCATAAGCTGGGCTTTTTCTTCAGACTTAACATAGTCCAAAAGATGTTTTCCCCGCATATCCAGCTCAGAAAAGTCCAGGGACTGCGCTCCCGATTTACTTACTGCAATGATGTAGCCATTCTCGTCCAGCACAAAAAAAAGATCATTGTAGGAATTCAGAAGGGTAGAAAATATAAGTTCATAGTTCTGCGAAAACCACTCACCCTGAAGAATATTATAAACCGAGACATCCTCCCGGGAACTACGATCTGTTTTATCCTGATAAATATTTTCCCTGATTTGCTTGTTAATTTCGATTATGTATTTTCGGATAGCTGCTGTTTTAAGTTTAGAGTAATTTTCCTTCAAACCTGAAAAGAGCAGCAGGTAAACCGATTCCTGCGGTTGGATTTCTGTGACTTTTTCAAAAAAGAATGATTTTATGTCCTTTTCAAGCGAAAGATAAAGGTAGGAATCTGATTCAGCAATTTTTTCAGTACTTAACAGGTTTCCGAGGTATAGTCTCCGTAAATCATTACCAAGAGGAATAATATCGAAATTCTGTTCATTAAAAGAGGCTATTATCTCAAATCCCGTCGACGAGAGTTTAATTATAAAACCTGCGTCGGTAGATGTTTCCGCTGCCAGGAGCTCGAGATTTTGGTTTAAAATTGCTATCATTTACAGCTTTTTTACGCGAATGAAAATATAATTCTTTTCAAAATAATTCAATTAAAATCAAATCTTGTTCCAAAATTAGAAAATGCTGATTTCGATACATTTTGCTGATGTTCATGTCTTAAAATAGTACTTTCTGACCAATATCGGTAACTTTTTATGGTAAAAATTTTAAAGAGAGCCACTTATTTATCCCTGTTTGTAAACATATTCCTGTTTATCATCAAAATTTTTGTCGGGGTGATATCGAATTCAATCGCGGTCATCTCAGACGCCATAAATTCTCTCACTGATATTGTATCCTCGGGCGTTATAATGTACAGTGTCAGGGTATCACTAAAAATGCCTGATGAAGAGCATCAATTCGGTCACAATGCAGCTCAGCCGATAGCAGTATTCCTGATAGCGCTTTTCACAGGTGTAGTGGGGATAAATGTAGTTGAGGAATCAATTAAAAGAATCATTACTCCGGATCAGATTAATATCAGCAGTACTGTTTATATAGTTCTTGGAATAACCATCCTGGTTAAAATTATCCTTACAAGATATCAGTCGAGAGTCGGGAAGACATTTAAGAGTCCTGCTCTCAAAGCGAGCGCAGTCGATAGTCTTAATGATGTCCTTGCATCCTCATTGTCCATTATCGCAGTGTTCATGGTTGAACTTGGTTTTCCTTATGTAGATGGCATAGCCGGGATACTGATAGCATTCTTTATCTTTAAATCAGGTTATGAAATTGCCAGGGAAAATCTCGACTATCTTATGGGGAGGTCAGCGGACGAGCATCTTATACTCGAAATTGTTAACAGAGCGATGGCGGTAAAAGGCGTTGTAGGAATGAATGACCTCAGATCACACTACGTAGGAAACAAATTTCACATAGAAATTCACATTGAGGTTGATAAAAATATAAGCACCGAAAGCTCACATGATATCGGGACAAAAGTAAAATTCGCAATTCAGGAAATTGATGAGGTTCAGCAGGCATTTGTTCACATCGATCCCGTTTAATTTTCGATCTTTTCTTTCTGAAGCGCCTCATAATATCTCCGGATGAGTTCCTCATAATCCTTGCTGTAACCTTCACGTACTGCTTTATTCAGCTCATCCCGCAGCTTATCTTTCCCCTCCTCTGTAGTCAGGTTCAGTTCTGCCGGAGGCTTGCCGACGATATTTTTACCCGTATTTGATTCTCTCTGCTTTTCAAAATCTCTTTCATTTATTGATTTCTGGGCATCCAGAAGTTTGCTGAGAATCCTTTCCTGTTTCTGGATAAGATCGTCGTCCAGTTTCTCTGTATTCATATCGGTTATTACTTCCTGCATCCGGTGCATAATATCTTCAAGGTTAGCGGGGATCTTTTTTGATTCACCCGACTGTTTAGCTTCCTTATTCAACTGGTCCAGCGATTTCCTAATTACGTCCTGCTGCTGTGCAAGTTTCTGAAGCTGCGCCTGCTGCTGCGGAGAAAGCTGCCCCTGCTGCATCTGCCGGAGCATCTGGGTCATATTGTTGAGATTCATCTGCTGCCCCGACATCTGCTGGAGCTGCTGCATAAGCGACATCATCCCGCCGCCCTGTCCCCCCTGCATCATTGATTCCATTGAACCCTTCATCATTGCCGCAGCCTGGTTTATCGACTTCATTGCTTCTCCCTGGAGATTTTTTGAAGTCATCCCGTTCCTGCTCTGCATGGTCTGAACCGCCTGGTTCATCTGCCTGAGTGCATCGCCGAGATTTTTTCCCATTTCCGGGGTAATCGCAAAGGTTTTCTGAGAGAGGTCCGACATCTGCTTCATTATGTTATTGAGACTACTCTGGAGATTACGTTGTTTCTCAGCATTTTTTCTGAATTGATCTGAATTAGGATCAAGCTTCTCTGATTCTTTTTTCAGATCCTCCTGCTGCTTTGAAAGGGTTAACAGGTTGTCCAGAATCCTCATCATATCATTCAGCGTCTGCATCTGGTTCTGCTGCTGCATCGACTGCTGCATTTGAGAAAGCTGCTGCTGCATATTCTGCATATTCTGAGATATCTGCTGCTGATTCTGCATCGCCTGCTGCTGCTGGTTCTGCCGGATCTGCTGAGATGACTGCTGCGACATCTGCTGGTTCTGCTGCTTTTCAAATTCATCAGAAAGCTTCTGCATATCCTCCGCAGGCATATCCTTAAGCTCACTCATTTTCTGCTGAAGTTCTTTCATCTCTTCAGAGAGCTTATTCAGATCTTTTGTTACTTCATCCTGCTTTTTACTAAGTTCCTCCGGGTTATTCTTATTGTTAGAATCTTTCTCCGCCGTTTCCTTATTGATTTCATCCTGCTTTTTCTGCAGAGCTTCCGTCCGCTTTACAAGCTCATCCATCTTCTGCTCAATCTGAATTCTTTTAAGGAGGTTCATCGTCCTTTCAATGTTCTTCTGAAATGCTTCCTCATCAATTTTCATATTCTGCATCTGATCCTGCGTCATCTGCCTGTTCATATTCTTTAAAACATCCTGCATCTTTTCCATCAGCTTCTTCAGTTCAGGACTTGTCATCTCGTCCATCATTTTCTGAAGTTCCATATATTTTTCCATTGTCTCTTTTGAGAGCAGGTTATTATCCTGAAGTTCCTGCTGCATTTGTTTCAGCTTATCGCTTACCTTACTCACCTTATCCTGGAGCTGCTGATATTCTTCCATCGACTTTTCTATCTTTTCCTTTTCCTCCCAGGTAAGCTCTTTTTTATCCTGCTTAAGTTCCTGGTTTATTCTTTCGAATTTCTTCTGCAGTTCTTCCGCCTGTTTGAGTGTTTCATTCAGATCATTTGATGCCTCCGTCTGTGTATTGTCAGCCTGGGAAAGTATTTCGTCCAGGGTAGGCACACGAACGGTAAAGACGGATGATTTTGTGCCTTTGGGACCGCTGACGTAATCATTATCAAAGATCTCAAGGTAGTAAGTCACCACATCCTCTGCAGCAAGATCCAGATTCGCAAGGTTCCAGATATAACTAACCTCCTGGCTTTTCAGGCCTTTATCCAATGGAATTTCGATTTTTGAGAAGACCGTATCGGCTTTCTTATATTTTGAAGAGGAAAGCCTGTAATCCAGGATCAGTTTCGTAAATCCATAATCATCACTGATCTTTGAAAGAAGAGGCAGCCTGTTGTCATTCGCAAGAGGAGAGTTTTTTCCCGGCTCAATAATGTCGATTGAAGGATATGCATCATACAGACTTTTTATTGTATATGTTATGGGCGAAAGGTTTTCATTTTTGTTTTTGTCAGTTATTACAATTTTATATGAGTCATCTTTCCTAATTACGAATTTTCCCTCAGCATCATTATTATTTATCTTCATCCTGATCTCAGTTGAATCCTTAAAGACCATCCGGGCATCTTTGAGTTCCTTCGTTGATGTAAGCAGAATATTTACGGTTGTTCCCGGAAGCCCCGTAACATTTCCATTATCCTTTTGTACCGCTTCGGGTAGTTTTGCATAGCCCGGCGGAACAATTTTAACATCAAGTGTTTTAATAATCGGCGGATCAATCACCTCTATGCTATAAACTTTGCTTGAAACATTTTCAGAGGAAGCAAAATACTTAGTAGTTGAACGTATAGACTTTACAGGAAAATTAAATACCCCGTTCGAATCAGCTGATAATTTCTGCATTTCGAAATCCGTCTGCTCTTCTGTTTTTGATGCGAGGTAAACATCCTTTGGTTTTTCGCCCCGCACTTTAACCGAAATCAAGAGGTCATCCCCCCGGGTCACCTGCACATTACCGGGAGACACTTCAAATGAAAACTTTGCAGGAGGAATATAGTCAGTATTAAAATCGATTACCCTTCCGGATGCTGAGGCGAGTCCGGGCACAGTAATGAAAAGAAGTGCAGCGGCCAACAAAGCACCTCCAAGGTAGAAGAGCAGTTCCTTTGCCTTTTGAAAACTTACAATGGATTCGAACTTAAGTCCACGGGTCTTATTATAAACCTGCCCGAATGCCGCGTCACTTAACGATCCCGAATATATTTTTCCTGAAGTATCAGATGCTGCCAGCTGCATAGCGTTGACGAGCTCATCCCTTATCTCAGGAAAGTTCCTTCCGACCCTTTTCGCAGTGCTGTAATAATCAGCCTCGCCTATGATACCCGAATACTTAAGCAGCGGAATCAGGAACAGAAGAATAAAGGCTGCGAGAAAAACAAGAAGAGTGAAGAAAAAGAAATATGCCCTCACAGTAGGAGAAAAATTGCCTGCAAGTTCAAGCAGTGAGAAACAGAGGAAGAGTATCAATCCAACCAGTAACGAGGCCTGGAGGCCTACCGATGCAAAAAATGTATATTCTTTTTTCCTCAGCCTTGTCAGCTTTTGTATAATCTCTTTATAATATGTAGAATCTTTACTCATACTAAAACTTTACTCTGAAAGCGCATAAACTACTAAGTTAGTTCCAAATTTCAATGCTTCCTGCCTTTTAGATTCGGGATCATGATGTACCTCAGGATCGGCCCATCCGTCGCTGGGATTAGATTCATAGGTATAGTAGACAGCTAGTCTTTTATCTATGAAAATACCGAAGCCCTGCGGCGGTTTACCGTTATGTTCGTGCGTCTTTGGAGGACCTGAATTAAAATTATAGAAAATATTATAAAGCGGAAAATCAAAAGGAAGCTCAACGAAATCCTTTCCGGGAAAAACTTTCTTCATCTCACGGCGCATAGCATTGTCGAGTCCGTAGTCATCATCAATGTAAAGGAAGCCTCCGCTCTCAAGGTATTTCCTGAGCCTCGCGGCTTCATCCTCAGAAAAAACGACATTACCGTGACCCGTCATAAACAAAAAAGGATAATTAAAAATTTCATCTGTGGAAAGATCAACAAATGTATATTCGGGCTTAACTTCTATATTTGTATTGGCTTTAATAAAATTAAGAAGATTTACTTCTGAAGAAGGATCATTATACCAGTCGCCTCCTCCGTTATATTTTAGCCTTGCAATCTGAAAAGCCCTGCTTTCCTGTGGAAATGCAGCCGCAGCGAATAAGACTGTTAATAAAAGAGCTTTTATCATATAATAAAAAAGTTCGGTTTATTTCAGTACACTATAAAAAAATTAACGCAATAATCAGATAAAAAGAATGCAAAAACAAATAAATATTACCCCGAAATAGTCAGGATGTTCCAAGGGACAAAATATTGATCCCGACAAATTTGGAAGTAATACTTAGTCCTTGAAAATCCCGCTTTGGCAGGACCACCGTTCGCGGGATCGTTTATAGGGGAAGCTCCGGTGCAACATTCTAAAAGAGGAAAGATCTGCAAGGGAAATCTGTGGAAACTATGCTTCCAGGGTGTTGAAAAATTACACAAGTATGACAAAATGGCAGACTTAGGATTTATGCTGGAGAAGTGAGCTTGTTACAGGCTTGGTGGAAGCCTGTTGGGATCAAAATGAGACAATCCTAAAACAGCGAAAAAACGCAATTTTCAACTGTTGAAAATGTCTATAGTATGACAAAATGTCATTGTCTCATATTGTTATTGCATTTCAAGCCGGGGAGAGTTTTATCCACCTGTCTTCCGCTGTTCATAAATAAATTCATTTTATAATTCCCCGGAGGGCGGCTATTTTACCCTATTTGTTTAATGAAGATGCCTTGATTGGTGAGGGTTTAGATTGTAAGGGCATAAGATTCTTTTTATTTTTGATTATTAAAATGTTTACAAGAGGAATAGCGAAAGATGGCTAAAAATTATTGGCTGATTAAGTCCGATCCCGAAGAATTTTCCCTGGAAGATTTAAGAAAGAGTAAGGATAAAACAACATATTGGAATGGCGTCCGCAATTACCAGGCACGCAACTTTATGAGAGACGAGATGAAAAAAGGAGACGGGGTTCTGTTCTACCATAGCAATGCTGACCCAAATGCTGTTGTCGGAACATGTGAAATTGCCAAAGAAGGATACCCGGATCATTCTCAGTTCGATCCTGATGACGTACATTTTTTCCCATCGGCAAAAAAGGAAGATCCAACCTGGTTTATGGTTGACGTAAAATTCGTTAAAGAGTTTAAACATCCCGTGACATTAGAAGAAATAAAGGAAAATAAGAAACTAAGCAAGATGAAACTTGTTCAAAAAGGCAGCCGGCTTTCGGTGATGCCCGTTGAGAAAGAGGAATTCGATGAAGTTGTGAGAATGGGATCTTAAGACTTCTGCATTCAATTAATGTTTAATTTTTCCTTCGGGTAAAATTCTTTTTTCATAAGAAAATGAGGAACCGATTCAAAAAGTGTATGAGATGCAGATATAATTCTGTAACCATGCCTTTCATAAAAAGGAACTGCATTCTCTCTTGAATGCAAGATAACATATTTTGCCCCGAGCTGCCGGACTTCATCTTCAAGCTTTTTAAGGATCACAGAACCCAGTCCCGTATTTTGAAACCTTGGTTCCACAGCCATAAACCTTATCTGAGCTTCAATATCCGTATTAAAATGCGCTCTGCCAACGGCAACAGGAATACGGTCGTCTATGCAGACCATCAGGTGCAGTGCTCTTTCCTCCAGTTCATCTTTTTCAGTTCCTCTGGACTGCTTCCATGGTTCCCTGAGAATTCTCCACCGCAAATCGTAGTAAAGCTCAAAATCCTGAGTTGTTTCGGGTTGTGTAATTATCATAGCTTCCTCCCTCAGTAAAATTAATTAATCATACCCAGACGAATATCATATCTGTATACATAAGGAGATTACACAAAAGTATGCCAGAAAAATTTGATAATTTATATAAAATAAAATGCCTCATTTCAATCGTAAACTAAAGGAATGGCCAACCCGGACTTAATCATTAAGCAGCGGGGTGTCAGCTTCGCCGTCAGCGTTGTCCAGAAGGGTCCTGGGAAGACTTTTGGAGGTTTTTGCACCCAGTTCCCTAATCTTTTCTGCACGCCTGACAAGGTTGCCGTTTCCATCTTTCAGTTTCTTCATGGCATCAGAATAACAGTTTCTCGAATCATCTATTTTTTTGCCTATGTTCTCAAGGTCTTCTACAAAACCTACGAACTTATCATACAGGGCACCACTCTGTCTGGCTATTTCAAGGGCATTTTTGTTCTGATTTTCCTGACGCCAGATGCTTGCTATGGTTCTTAAAGTTGCAAGGAGGGTTGAGGGACTGACAATTACTATATTCATTTCGAAAGCGTCGCTGAAAAGTGAATTATCACTCTGCACCGCAAGGGCAAATGCCGGTTCAATTGGCATAAACATAAGTACAAAATCAAGACTCTCAAGCTTATAGAGATTCTGATAATTCTTGCTGTTCAGATTTTTAAGATGGGACCTGATGGAAGACAGGTGCTCACGTACAGCAAGCTGTTTTTCCTTATCGTTTTCACAGGTAGAGAATTTTTCATAGCCGACAAGAGAAACTTTGGAGTCAATTATAAGGCTTTTATTATCGGGAAGTTTGATGATAACGTCAGGCTGAAATCTTCTGCCCGATTCTGATGTAATGCTTTCCTGTACGGAATATTCGCGTCCTTTAACAAGTCCTGATTTCTCCAGCAGACTCTCAAGTATAAACTCTCCCCAGCTTCCCTGGGTCTTGCTCTGCCCTTTTAAGGCTTCGGTAAGGTTCTTGGCCTCCTGTGTTACCTGCTGGTTCAACTCTTTTAACATTGAGAGTTGTTCCTTTAATGAAGCGTGACCTTTAATGCTCTCCTTACTGCTTTCTTCCACCTTCTTTTCAAATTCGTAGATCTTTTCTTTTAAGGGATTCAGTATCTCGCTGAGTTTCTCCTTATTCTGCTCGGTGAATTTATTTCCCTTTTCCTCAAAAATCCTGTTGGCAAGATTTTCAAATTCTTTGGTGAATTTCTGCTGAAGTTCTTCTACTTCACCTTTCTGTTCGGCTAACCTTTGCTTCAGGTTATTGCCGGTTTCTTCCGATCTTGAAACAGCTGATGATAATTCTACTACCTTAGCCCTTTCTTTAATCAGCTCATCGGTATTTTCCTGCAGTGATTTTTTAAGAATATTTTCACGTTCTTCAATCCTGGTTTTATCTGACTGAACCTGGTATAACTGATTTTTCAAATTTTCCATCTCTTCTGTGGAAACTGCTGAACCTGAACGGGCTTTAAGTACAAGCCAGCCTATTACAAAACCAATGATTAAACCAACAACTAAGAAAAGAATGTCCATCTACTATTAACCTTCCCACTACATATTTATAAAAGAGAGTCTGCCTCTAGCTCGTCATCCCATTCGACCTGTAAACTGGCAGGTTCATATTTTAATCTAATAGGGAACCTGAAACAAGTTCAGGTTGACAATAAGCATTTAGACAGTTTCTAATTTTTTAACTAGTTATTCCAGACTTCCTGTCTCCTTTTCAACTTCTTCAAGGATTTCACAGGATCTTACAACTTCTTTCATTTTTGTATGATCAGGATAAAGCGGTCTATCCACTTCAAGGTGATCAACATATTTCCTGATCACCTCTTTTGCTTTAGCCACACCTTTACCTGTTTGATGATCCCTGAAATCAAGTGCCTGCGCGGCAGCCATAAACTCAATTCCGAGCACTCCGCAGGCATTATCAAATATCTGGGCGTTTTTAATTGACGTATTCATACCCATAGAAACAAAATCTTCCTGGTCGGCTGCAGCCGGAATCGATTGTATTGAAGCCGGTGTCGATAAGATCCTTTGTTCAACGATAAGCGAATCGGCAGTATACTGACTTAACATCATACCCGAATACATACCGGCACCTTTGGTAAGGAACGACGGAAGACCTACACTCAAAGCAGGGTTCAACAACCTGTTAAGTCTGCGTTCAGAGAGTACCGAGATCATCGTAACTGAAGCACCAACCATATCCATAGGAAGCGATACAGGGGTTCCCTGGAAATTAGCGCCTGTTAGCGTGAGATTATCTTCCGGAATAAAAATAGGGTTATCACCAACACCATTAAGTTCTGTTTCCACCTGGGCTTTGGCGTAGGCAACAGCATCGTGAGCCGCACCGATAACCTGCGGGGTAGAGCGCATGGAATAAGCATCCTGTACCTTGCTCTTCACCTTCCCTGTCTGAAGATCGCTCCCCTTAATGCATTTCATTATGGCATTAGCACTGCGGACAGCACCTGCAAATCCGCGCAGCTTATGAAGGCGTTCGTCATAGGGTTTAAGGTTTGCACGAAGAGCTTCAAGTGACATAGCCGCAGCTATTTCAGCCTGTTTAAGCCACCTGTTAATATCATACAGGTGAATAGCTCCCATAGCGGTCAGCAGGTTCGAGCCGTTTATTACTGCCAGTCCGTCCCGCGCCTGAAGTCCGGGTACTTTAATACCTGCTTTTTCAAGGGCTGTTTTTCCTGGAAGCCTTTCACCATTATAGTAGGCTTCCCCCTCCCCCATCATTAAAAGAGCGACCTGCGACATAGGAGCAAGATCTCCGCAGGCACCGACAGATCCTTTCTGGCATACAACCGGTGTTACTCCTTTGTTAAGCATTTCAACCAGTGTAAGAGTGATCTCAGGACGGCATGCGGAATTTCCATGTGCGTGGACGTTGATCCTGCCGGCGATAGCACCCCGGACATATTCAACAGGAGCAGGATCACCTATGCCCGCTGAATGATTATAAATAAGAAACTTCTGAAATTCTTTAACCTGGTCATCATTCAGTACGATTTCCGAAAATTCGCCTATGCCTGTGTTCGTTCCATACATTATCTCGTGTGCCTGGAGTTTTTTCTCCAGCATATTACGGCATACTTTAATTTTTTCAAGAGAGCCGGAATCAAGTTCTACTTTTTCATTAAACCGGGCTATTCTAACAAGTTTTTCAACAGTCAGCCCGGAACCATTTAGTACGATAGACATCATTTCTCCCAAAGATGTATAATAAGATGTTCACAAATTTAAGAATTAAGCGTGAGAAATAGGAAGTAATATCGGGTTATTAAAAGAAACTTAAACCCTGGAAAGCATTTTCTTAATTTTTTCTGAATTCTCCCTGTTTGTTCTGTACTTAATATGGATGGTATCTTCATCATATTCCGTCGAAAGAACTTCCGCCATCGTATGAATTTTTGCGGCTTTCCTTGATTCATGCAGACCAAGATTAATATCTTCTTCAACATAGGCCGATTCAGTTATTTCAACCAGTTTTTCTTTTAACTGCGAGATATTGATGCCTCTCTGTGCCGAAAGGATGATACTGTCAGGGTACTTATTCTTTACGTATGATATCCTGTTTCTGTCTGTCAGTGCATCAACCTTGTTAAAGATCTTTATCTGTGTTTTATTATCGCTTCCGAGTTCTTTTAGTGTCTGCTCTACAACATCAATCTGATCTTCAAAATAAGGATGGGTTATATCTATAACGTGCATAATTATATCTGCGTCTCTTACCTCATTAAGTGTGGTTTTAAAGGAGGCTACCAGATTTGGAGGAAGTTTGCGGATAAATCCTACAGTATCCGAAAGAAGCAGCTTTTCTTTTTTTCCGAAATTCAGAGTGCGCGTTGTTGAATCGAGTGTGGCAAAGAGCTTATCCTCAGCAAATACATCAGAACTGGTTAATAAATTAAACAAGGTGGATTTTCCGACGTTTGTATATCCCACAAGTGTAACCCTTACCAGATCTTTCCGTTGCTGACTCTGGGTATCTCTCTGTTTTTCGATCTTTTTTAATTTTTCTTTAAGATGGCTGATCCTGTTGCGTATCATTCTACGGTCAGTTTCAATCTGGGTTTCACCGGGACCCTTGGTGCCAATTCCGCCATACTGCTTTGATAAGTGAGTCCATGCTCTCGTCAATCTCGGCAGCATATACTGCAGCTGTGCAAGCTCTACCTGTGTTTTAGCCTCATTCGTTTTCGCACGCGAGGCGAAAATATCAAGGATCAACCCGCTTCTGTCAATAATCTTTTTGTCAACCAGCCGTTCGAGATTCCTGAGCTGCACAGGAGTAAGGTCGTCATCAAAAATCACAAGGTCGATTTCATTCTGCTCAACAAGGAAAGCAAGTTCTTCGGCTTTACCTTTACCTATATAGTAGGCAGAATCCATTGAAGGACGGTCCTGAATTAATTTCATAACCGTTTCCGCACCTGCAGTTAATGCAAGTTCTTCAAGTTCTGAAAGGTGTTCTTCGACAAGTTCCCTGCTGGTATGTTTAGTATCCAGCGCAGCTAATATGGCTCTTTCGTTTGTCTTTGAGGGTAAATCTATCATTCACTTAATTTTTTCATCAATTACTTAATAAATAAAGAAAATCCCCTTAAATATCCAATGATTTATTACATCCTGTCAGATACTAACAAGATCACGTTTGGCACTTCTCGAGATTGCCATTTCCACCATTGCGGTTATTAACGCAGCAATTAAAAAGATTCTCCATAATTCTGAACCGAATCTCGACTGCATCACTATCTCAGAAGGATTTTCATTTCCCGAAATTGAAATGTGTTTTCCCTTAAAATGAATATCACGGAGATATTTTTCGAAGTCACTGCTGTTTATATATTTAGTGACTGATTCTTCAGGATTGGTATTAACAGAAATCTCAGCGATATCTTTCTGTCCCGCAAAAAATTTATAATTCCCGGTTACATTTGTTTTGTCATACGTTATAAAATTCAGACTTCCTGATTTTTCAAGATTTATGAGTTCCTCAGTCTTATCAGGTCTTTCAACTTTAATCTGCGGAACTACAGCACCGGAAAGGGAAACCGTAACCGGCTGACCAGCGAAGTACTCATTTTCGGGTTTGTCTTTGGAGGCAAGATAAAAAACCGACTTGAGCATTAAAGGAGCGAAAATATTTTTAAGCGGAAAATCACTCCAGCTCAATACAGGTGAAGTATTAAATAAAAGTACCCGCCCCTTCCCGATTTTATAATCGCTTAGGAAGGATGTTCCGTCTGTCAGAGTAATTATATTTATACCCTTACCCTGTGTGGAAATTTTATAATGAAAATAGATATCGGGTGACTGCAGTTTTTTATTTTCTGATGAAGAGAAAATATTTCTAAACAGAGGATGATCATATTCAACTTTTTCAAAAGCGACAGCATTATTGGTTTCATTTAATTTCCCGGCTGTTCCTTCCGGAACGGGGAGACCAAGTACAGAGGTTATTTTTGCAAAATCAGAGACGGATGTATTCTCACCGGGAGCCAGGAGCAAACCGCCACCGTTTTCAACATAAGTTTTCAGCCTCTCAATGTCAGATATGTTTGCCGCACCATTGACAATAACAACACCGAACCGGGAAAGATCAAACGATGAGAGCTGGTTTAAGTTCTTTTCAGTTAATTTAATAGTACCCGCCTCACCGGAAATATTCATCGTTGTTTCAATAAACTTAATATCTGCCTGGTTGTCATAGAAAACTGCGGCGGGGATATTATCAGGAATAAAGAAGTTTGTGTAGCTTTTATTATCCTGCAGAATATCATCATCTTCAAGCTCTGCAATAGCATCAGTATATCCTGTCGTTTTAGCATCAGCTTCCATATTGATTGACTTCGATTCACCCGGAGTAAGAGAAATACTCTGCTGGGCGCTTCTTTTACCGTCTATAAAAAGTGAGACCACCGCATTATCTGCCGGCCGCTCAGAATAATTAGTAACTGTCGTCTTAAAACTTACCGGTTTATCCTTTTCAAAAATCCGGGTATTAACTTCGAATTCATTTATACCGAGGTTGAAGATATCCTTTCCGGAAAAATCAAAAGTATAGAGTTTTATTTTATCATTCAGCAGACGGCTGAGATCAGGAAGAGAGCTTTCCTGTTCCAGCCTTGTTTTCTGAAAATCGGACAAAAGATAAATTTCCTTATTAAAATTCCTGGAATTGTTCAGGATTTCGCCGGCTCTTATAATGGAATGATTTAACGTGCCGCTGGAAAAAGAAATATCAGCATCCCTGACCTGCTTCCGGAATTCCGAAAGATTTAAAGTCGGTTTTATATCCTCATTCCCCTGATTGGATACAAGTACAAGAGCAGCTTCATCGCCTTCCTGCAGGTTGTTCAACAGGTCAATAATTGTCTGCTTAGCCTGGTTAAAGCAGGAACCTTCAGAACCGACAGCGGACATACTGAAAGTATCATCGAGTATGAATACTGCCGTTGTTTTTGCTGCAGAGGTTGTGCCGCCGAGAGCAACACCTTTCAAAGTTGGTCTTGCGAACGCAGTTACAACCAGGAGTATGATCAAAACCCTTAATGCGAGCAGAAGCCACTGCTTCAGTTTCAGCTTCCTGATCTTATTCTTCTGGAGTTCTTTTAAAACTGAAAGGGTACTGAATTCTATCTTCTTAAGTTTCTTAAGATTTAAGAGATGAATCAGTACGGGGATACTTGCTGCTAATAAGCCGAATAAAACGGCAGGGTTTAGAAATATCATTGTGAAAAAATAGGAGTGTAAATAAACAAATTCAACACAAGCCTTAGTGCATCGTTAATAAACTATTACCTTTCTGGTTATCAGAACAGGATAAAAAAAGGGAACAGAAACCTGTTCCCTTAAAGTTGTTGTTTTAGTTGCTTTTATCTTCTACTTATTCATCTGGGCGATCAGGTTCAGGGCACTTCCTGCATTGAACCATTTAATCTGAGCATTGTTCATTGTATGATTAAGCATTATTTCATCGGCAGAACCGTCCTTGTGTTTAACAACCATCTTCAGCTGTTTTTCCGGAGCAATGTTCTTTAATCCGACAATACTTACCTTATCATCCTCACGGATTTTATCGTAATCAGCAGGATTTGCAAAAATAAGAGGAAGCATTCCCTGTTTTTTTAGATTTGTCTCATGGATCCTTGCAAAGCTTTTTACAATTATAGCTCTGCCTCCGAGGAATCGGGGTTCCATTGCTGCATGTTCACGACTTGAACCTTCGCCGTAATTCTCGTCTCCGATCACGACCCAGTTGACGCCTTTGGCTTTGTATTCTCGAGCGACATCCGGAACAGATTTATATTCACCGGTGAAGGTGTTCTTAACTTTTCCTGCTTCTTCTGTAAATGCATTGATGGCACCGATGAACATATTATTTGAAATATTATCAAGGTGTCCCCTGTATCTTAACCAGGGACCGGCCATTGAAATATGGTCCGTTGTACATTTGCCTTTTGCTTTCAGAAGAACAGGAAGGTCTTTAAGATCTTTTCCGTTCCAGGGTTCAAATGGTTTTAAAAGCTGCAGTCTTTCGCTGTCAGGTTCAACTTTAACCTGAACATCACTGCCGTCTTTTGAAGGAGCAATAAATCCATTTCCATCTTTATTAAATCCTCTTGGGGGTAATTCCTGTCCTACCGGAGGATCCAGTTTCACCTTCTCTCCTTTTTCATTCTCGAGTTCGTCAGTAAGAGGATTGAAGGTTAGTTTTCCGGCAATGGCGAGAGCAGTAGTGAGTTCGGGACTTGCAACAAAGGCCAGTGTTTCAGGATTACCGTCGTTTCTTTTTGCAAAATTCCTATTAAAGGAAGTAACAATTGTGTTTTTCTCGCCTGTTTTAATATCCATTCTCTTCCACATTCCGATACAGGGTCCGCAGGCATTTGCTAAAATTAATCCTCCAAAATCTTCCAGAATCTTCAGTTGACCATCCCGTTCAATTGTTGATCTTACCTGCTCGGAACCTGGAGTTATTGTGAATTGGGACTTGGTTTTCAGTCCTTTTTCCATAGCCTGTTTTGCAATACTTGCCGATCTGTCGATATCTTCATAGCTCGAATTTGTACAGCTACCGATAAGAGCAACGCTGATTTTTTCCGGATAGCCGTTTTCCTTCACGGCTTCTTTCATCTTTGAAATCGGCCAGGCTTTATCAGGAGTGAATGGTCCGTTGAGGTGAGGCTCGAGTTCGGTGAGATTTAGTTCGATGACCTGATCAAAATATTTCTCCGGGTTCTCAAGTACTTCATCATCGGCCGCAAGTACATCGGCGAGACCTTCCGCCAATGCAGTAACGTCAGCACGATCAGTGATACGAAGGTAGGCTGCCATTTTCTCATCAAAGGGAAAAACTGAAGTAGTAGCACCGATTTCAGCGCCCATATTACATATTGTACCTTTACCCGTACAGGAGATACTGGTTGTTCCCTCTCCGAAGTATTCTACTATTGCTCCGGTACCTCCTTTAACCGTGAGGATTCCGGCTAATTTGAGTATTATATCTTTAGCAGACGCCCAGCCGTTCATCCTGCCAGTTAGCTTAACTCCTATGAGTTTCGGCCATTTCAGTTCCCAGGGCATACCTGCCATAACGTCCACAGCATCTGCTCCGCCCACACCGATGGCAATCATTCCTAAACCGCCCGCGTTGGGGGTATGGGAATCTGTTCCTATCATCATTCCGCCCGGGAATGCATAATTTTCAAGAATAACCTGGTGGATAATACCTGCCCCCGGTTTCCAGAAACCGATCCCATATTTCCTGGAAACGCTTTCGAGGAAATCATAAACTTCTTTATTCTCCCCGTTGGCTCTCAACAAATCATCTTTAGCCCCAACCTGTGCCTGGATGAGGTGATCACAGTGAACGGTTGAAGGAACTGCCGTAGTTTTTCTTCCAGCCCACATAAACTGGAGAAGAGCCATCTGGGCTGTTGCATCCTGCATCGCAACACGGTCGGGAGCGAGTTCAGCATAATCCTTTCCTCTTTTTAATTCACTTTTAGGAGTTTCCCATAAATGAGTATAGAGGATTTTCTCAGCATATGTTAGCGGTCTGTTAAGGACCTTACGGGCAGCCTCAACTTTACTCCGGTATTCCGAATAAACTTTCTTGATCATTTCAATATTTGCAGCCATGATATTAACCTTTAATTCAATTTAATTTATAATCAGACTATAAAAATACAAAAATCGATGAAAATATACTCACTCTTATCAGTGGCATAAAATTGGTAATAATATTTTCAGGAATTTTAGTAATTAACTAATCAATAATGGGAGCACCTAATTGAAAAACGCTTCGATTTTAATAGTAGACGACGAAAAAAATTACCTCGAACTTATGAAGTCACTTCTCCAGGAAGAGGGTTACGAGTACATAATAACTGAATCGGATCCTTTAAGGGTGGAGAATATACTTAAGAATGAACAGGTAGATATCATCCTGCTGGATGTTTATATGCCGGGGATGAACGGACTTGAGCTTCTCGAGAACCTTATACCTCAGTATCCTCAGATACCTTTTATAATGATAACAGGAGTAGATGATCTGCAGATAGCCCTAAAGGCTATTAAGCTCGGAGCATATGAATTTATAACAAAGCCTCCTGAAATAGACAGGTTATCTTTAACGATAAAAAGAGCTCTGGAACAAAAACTCCTTGAGAGGGAACGTGATACCCTGAGGAAAGGAGTCGACATATCAGAGGCATCCAACGAAAAGTTCAGGGAGATTATTACTGAGTCGCCTGCGATACTAAAAGTTTTTGAGTTAATAGAAATTTTTGCTCCCACAAATGAAACTGTTTTAATTACCGGAGAAACGGGAACAGGTAAGGATTTAATAGCCAGGAAGATCCATCAGCTTTCACCCCGAAAGACAAAACCTCTGGTTACTGTGAACCTTGCATCAATCTCTCCAACTCTTTTTGAGAGTGAGCTTTTCGGGCACGAAAAAGGGTCATTCACAGGAGCTACGAGCGAAAGATTAGGATATTTTGAGGCAGCAAACGGGGGAACGATTTTCCTCGATGAAATAGGCGAGATGCCGAAGGAACTCCAGGGAAAATTGCTGCGAGCAATCCAGTACAGCGAAATATACCGGATCGGAAGCACCAAACCTCTCAAACTCGATATAAGGATAATTACGGCTACCAATAAAGATCTTCTCGAGGCGGTCAATAATAAAGAATTCAGAGCTGATCTCTATTACCGTTTAAACCGCGGATACATCAAGCTTCCTCCTTTAAGAGAACGCGGTGAAGATATCATAATCCTTTCTAAATATTTTCTCGAGATGGGAAATAAAACCTATAATAAAAAAGCAAAGGGATTCAGCGTAAAGGTTTTAAATAAGCTTAAGAGTTATTCATTTCCGGGGAATATTAGAGAGCTGGAAAACCTGGTATTAAATGCAGTCGCCAAAACAAAAGATAATGAACTTATAACAGAGATCGATATACCCGACGGATATAACAAAGAAGTGCAATTCATGCCCTCAGAGAATAATCTGATCACTATCGATGATGCCGTAAGAAATCACATTTTGAGCATAATGAAGCATTCGGATGGTAATGTCCAGCGGGCAGCATTAATCCTGGGTGTGAGCGAAAGAACCCTCCAAAGAAGACTTCAAAAGATCAGGGAAAATGGTAGATAGTTCTGCCTGATAAGTAAATTTTTCCAGTCAGACGCCAAAAATGACACAATAGCTGTCTATACCAGTCATTTTACTTATCGTAAATGTAAGATTGGACGATAGAATACAGGCATTGGATTTGAAGTTATAATCCAGTTTCCAAAAAGGATTTACGGATATGGCAAGTATACAATCAATGTTAGCTATTGGAGCACTTGTAATTTTCTCAATTGTTTCCCTGCTTTTTAATTCAAGTGTACTCCAGAATTCAACAATCGAAATTGAAGATAAAGTTTATCTGACAGCATTTTCCCTTGCGGATGATCTTATTGAGGAAATGAAGCAGAAAGCCTTTGATGAGAGAACAATTGATTTCCAGGCTATTAAGGCTTCCCAGTTGACTCCTCCGGGCAGTTTGACTTATGAGGGAGAAACATGGCCGTATTTCGATGATATCGATGATTACAATAACTATGATGATCCCGTCGATGCACCTCATGCTGAAGGGTACCTTGTTCATTGTGATGTTGCATATTGTAACGCTGATGGCACACCTTCCGGCATACAGACTTATTATAAAAAAGTTACCATTACTGTTTCAAGCGACTTTCTGAGAGATAATTTTCAAATGTATTTTATTTTTTCACTTCATTCAAAGAATTAGGGATAATTATCTATGAATACAATTATGGATCTTTTAGGTTCTACCATCATTGGAGGCATGCTTCTCCTGCTGATATTAAAGTTGAACCTGTTTATGTCTGAATCCAGCTATTCATCGGATACAGAGCTGAGGCTGCAGCAGAATACCAAAACCCTTGCTGAAATAATGAACTCCGATTTCAGAAAAATAGGTTATAAGGTTAGTGCAACACCTATTCTCAATGCCCAGGAAGATAGGTTTAAATTCGTTGGCGATCTGGAGAGACCCGGAATCGCCGGTTACGGTTCAATTGACACTGTTGAATATTTTTTGGAAGATTCAACCTATTCATCGGGAACTACAAACCTGCATGATTTGATACTGGTAAGGGTTCTGAATGAAAAGGATACAATTGATGGTCCCTCACTGGGGCTGGTAAAATTACAGTTTACATTTTACGACAGCGTTAAAACCGTTACAGCTGACTTATCGAAAATCAGGTATATAAAAACAGAAATGTGGGTTCAGCCTTCAGAATCAAGAAATAACTTTGTCACCGGTATTCATGATTCTACATTTACATACTGGGAATTTACAATTTATCCGAGGAATATATAATATGGGTAAAAGTTCATTAATCATTGTGCTTGGAACGATGCTTCTTGTATCATTCCTTGTTTTAAAACTTAACGGAAACTCGAAAGAAAATCTTTCCACAACGGTAGATATGTTCGATCAGACACAGGCAAGACTCATTGCCAACACAGGAGTAGAGGTTTATCTCGAAAAACTGTACGATGATAAAACACTAGTCGGCAGTTCAATACCCACACAAAGCTTGTTCGGCGGAACTTATGATGTCAATATAACAGGCGCTCTTCCATACGTAACAGTAACCACACAATCAGAATTTCAGGGTGTCCGTCATATCTCAGTTGCAGATGCTTACCTGACTCCGATTTCGTTCCCTAACCCTCCGGGAGGAATTTATATTAGTTCAAATTCAGCTGTTAACGCTGCTGAGCTTGGTGATATGGCTGTAAGCGGACTCGATCATTATGCAGATGGAACTCCGAATCCGGGTGGAAAACCGGTTTGGGGTGTAGGTGTTGATGATGAAGCTCAGAGAGACAATATACTTGCAAGTCTCCTAAAACCCGAGAATATTGAAGGCGTGCTGGATACGACAACGGGAGTAACCGGACATCCGAGCGTTGGTGTTACCGGGTTAGGTGTCGATTGGGCGAAAATGTACCAGTTCCTTGCAAACGCTGCAGATCAGACATTCATTCAGGATATCCCAAATGGAACTAATCTCGGCACTTTAGATCATCCGGTTATCACCCTTGTTAATGCTGATGCTGCTGCCAATAAAACTATTATTATAAATAATGGAATCGGTGCGGGCATCCTCGTGGTTAACGGCGACATTAAATTTGCGGGCAATTTTGATTATAAAGGCATTATTCTCTGTTATAAAAATTCAGATCTTACTTTTCAGTCATCCGGTACTAATAATGTCAATGGCGGTATAATCATAGCAGGTAAATATATAACTTTCAAACTTACCGGAACCATGAATGTTAACCACAGCCAGGACGCGATTGATAAAGTAAGAGCCCGCCTGAAATCAAATGGTTTCAAGATTTTATCCTGGTATGAATAATAGTACTTCTAAGTTCTTTAATTTTTAACTAATACATTTTTCAGGGGTAACTTTAATTCTGACGTCAAATGCAACGTTTGACGTCAGAAATGTCAATAATTCTAAGACTGACAAATCTGACGGTATAAATTCGCTCAGAAAAGAAGTTACCGGATAAGGTACAATAGTTGACATGTTCGGTATCATTTAACACTAAAAACAGCAGGGAAGATTATGAACAGTGTACAATCTATGTTAACGATGGGGGCTTTAGTTCTGCTCTCACTTTCATCTTTAAGATTTAATAACTCTGTCCTGGAAAATTCAACTGCACAGATCGAGAATAAAGTATATCTTACCGCCTTTTCGCTTGCAGACGATATGATAGAGACAATAAAACAGAGAAGTTTTGATGAGGCCACGGTTGAATTCCCTACCGGACTTGCTAATCTGACGCCGGCCGATAATCTTGGTCCGGAAACCGGAGAAACATATCAGACATTCAATGATATTGATGATTACAACTTCTATGAAAAGACTGTTAGTGCCCCTCATGCAGAAAACTACGGGATAATCTGCAGAGTTTTTTATGTAGATAGTTTGAATCCGGATAATGAGATAAGCACACCAAGCTATTACAAAAAGGTGACCGTAACAGTTACAAGTCCTTTTATGAGAGAAGATGTAAACTTATCATTTGTATTCACCCTTAAATAAGCACAGGTATGAACGTAATACTGGATCTTCTTGGCGCTTCCTTAATAGGGGGCATTGTAATGCTGCTGATTGTTAATCTTAATGCTTATTCACAGGAAACGAAGTTTGCTTCAGATGCCGACCTCCGGCTTCAGCAAAATGCTAAAACACTTGCTGAAATAATAAATGATGATTTGAGAAAGATAGGTTATAAATATTCGGGTACAGCTATTACTGAAGCTACCCAGCAGAGAATTTCTTTTAAAGGTGATATTAATAATGACGGTAGTATGGACCAGGTAACTTATTTTTTAGGATCAAAAGCTGATGCCGAAGCTACCCCTAATCCCGACGACCGGATATTATTCCGGGTGGTCAATAATGACACAATCGGCGGTCCTACTCTAGGACTAACCAATCTCCGTTTTTCATATCTCAATTCAAATGAAAATACAACTGCGGATCCCGACAGTATTTGTTATGTTAAAGCTGAAATATGGGTAGAGACTGTACTCGAGGTTGGCGATGAATATCCATTTACTTACTGGGAACTAACCATTAACCCGAGGAATATTTAAAATGGGAAAAGGAATTTTAATACTTGTAATAGGCGTGGCCGGGTTAATTTCCCTGCTGATCGTAAATCTTAATGCCAACACTAATAGGAGTCTTGATACCACCCTGGATATGTATAAGACAACCCAGGCAAGGTTGATTTCCAATTCAGGTATTGAGGTTTACCTGGAAAAAATGAGAAGGGATAAAGACTTAACAGGGACATTTATGGACAATAATCTGCTTGGCGGCAGATATGACTTATATATCTCCGGGCCGGATTCAAACTTAACTATCAGATCAGTTGGATATTACGAGGACAAAGTACATCCGAGTATTGTAAACGCAAAAAGGGAACCTGTAAAAATGCCTGGAGTTAGCTCTGCTCTCTATATCTCATCGAATACGGTTTCACTTAATCTTAACGGTAATGTTGATATCGATGGTAATGATCATAAAATGAACGGCACAGTTGGTACAGCACCTCCCCTACCGGGAGTTGGAGTGGACGATGCTACTGACAGCGCATATGTAATAGATAATGTCAAATCAAAAATTACAAAGACCATCAAAGGTGAGGGCGGAGTTCCAAGTGTACATACTGTGCCTGATACGACTGACTGGCTGGGATTAACAGAGGACTTTATATTTTCTGCTGATACGATCTTGACTACCGGAACATATTCCAGCGGATCACAATTTGGGACTGCTGACAAACCCATTATTACTTACTGCAATGGAGATGTTGATTTCACTGACGCTTCTGGTTATGGAATTATGATTATAAACGGGAACATCAACCTGAGTGGAAATTTTAATTATTACGGGGTTGTTATAGTATACGGACAATCATCGATCCGGTGTCAGGCCATAGGGAATAATTCCATATACGGGGGGACAATAATTGTTGGGGATGAAGTTTCGGTTGAATCTCAGGGGAATGCTCAGTTCTACTACAGCTGGGAAGCAATTCAGCTTGGACAGCTTAAATTAAAATCATCCCGATTTGAAATACTCAGCTGGCTAGAGTAGAAAAAATTTTGGTACTCAAAATCTTTAAAGGGAATTTTTTAAGTTCCCTTTTTTTTGTAATTTTCTTTTCACAGTGGTAATTATTTCTTTATTTACCCCATATAGTATATAATTTTGGCATTCCTCTGTAAATCAGAGGGGTATAAAAATTGAATAAATGATGCAGAACTTCTACAGAGGAATCGTATAAAATGTTATCTATGGATTATTTCGACAGGGACGGTAATAAATGGTCAATTGAAAAAGGTGACTGGAAGAGTCATCAGTCCCAATCACATTCAGATAACAAGAACCTTCCTAAATACAAAGCCGGTGGATTCGCATTGCTCTTCCTCGTTATCGCAGTCTTAATTACCTTCATAACTATAAATTAGAACCTTCCAAACTAAAAATCAGATAGATCATCCCTGATAAGTAAAAGAAGAGCCGATTGAGGTACGATAAGAAGCTTTTCTTTCTCAAATTCGATTTCAAATGCTTCCTTACGGAGAAATATTGCCAGGTCTCCCTCTTTCGCCTGCAGAGGAATATATTTAACGGATTCTTTTGCTTCCTTCCAGGGCTCATCATCAGCATTTGTACCTGTAGGGTAGCCGGGACCAACTTTTATAACGTATCCGCTTTGAATTTTATCTTTTTCTGAAACACCCGGCGGCAGATATAAACCAGAGGCGGTCCTCTGGGATTCCTCGGTAGCGCGTAGAAGAACCCTGTCACCCACTACTATAAATTTATCTATATTCTGCAAGTTCATTACCATCATATTAATATTTCAATTTCTATCACAAAGATAACTAAAGGCCCAGAAAGAAATAATATCATTTCCTGGTAGCGTTGATCAGCACAGGGATTGAAAGCCTAATCAGACTATCTGGGATTAAGTTCAGAAATGATTTCTTAAGTATAAAGTTCTGCACCAGCCGGGCGGTGGATGTTCTTTGAAGGAACTGTTTTTTCCATTTTTCATTATAAGCCTGTTCTATCCAGGAAAAATTCTGCTGATTTTCAATAGCTTCCCTGATGATGTCAGCGGCAATTTTGGCTGATTGAAAAGCCATGCCTATTCCGTCACCCGCAAGCGGAGCTATTATTTTCGCCGCATCGCCGATCATAATTATTCCATTCTTAACTAGTTCCTTTCTTCCAAAATAAATACTCCCTGCACCGTAAACCTCCCGCTGTTTCAGGTCGGGAACGAGGTTATTAAACATTGCCGCGAGGTCAGGATTTTCTTCAAACAACCTTGTTAAATGATCCGAAAACGAAATGATTTTTTGTTTTTTCCTTCTGAGAAAACAGAATGTAACCTCTCCCCTTCCGACTGTATTCATTCCTGCATAAATATTATCTCCCTGAAAAATATAAATACAGGAATCTTCGAAATTGGAAAGTTCATCTTTACAAACATGAAATTTTATTCCGTAATAGCCGGTATTTTTGCCGGCAAATATCCTCTGAAGGTTTTTATCCCGTACGTTATATTTTCCGAAAGCCCCGATCACAAACCTTGATGATAATTCCTTAATCTCTCCTTCTGATTTTATCCTGACAACAAATCGTTCCCCTTCATTTACAATTTCCTTAGCTTCGGCCGGCTGAAATAAATTCAATCCGGAGTTCACGGCTTCGTTAAGAAGAAATTCATCGAATATCGAACGTTTGAGTGAAAAACTTTCAAATGGCAGCTCTGAGCCGAACACCCGTTTTCCGGAGATGAACCTGAACGACTTGATGCTGTTTGGTTCAAGTTCCAGGAATTTTTTTTCAAGAGTAAGATTCCTGAGATGTTCAATAACTTCCAGCGAGAGAAATTCGCCGCATAAAGTTTCCCTGGGAAATGCCGCTCTTTCAATCAGGGCCGTTCTTAATCCTGCCCTTGCAAGATAGAGAGACGCAACAGAGCCGGCCGGCCCTCCCCCGATAATGATGACATCAAAATCAGTCCTTTTCATTCTGCACCGGGGAAATTATTACAAGGAACCTGAACGCCCACATTTTCCGAATGATATAGTTGTCGATTCCCGCGCGGGATAAAATCGATATCAGTTCTTTTGTGATGAAGGCTCGGCGGACAGACAAAGGTCCGTCATTCTTTACGAATTTGCTGCGGGAAAAAAGCATTGTTAGAAACCTGATACCGGTATATGCCAGGATATTTCTTCTCAGGTCGTTTATTATGACGCCGTTCCTGGCGACACCCAGGAAATGTTTCAGCATTTTGACAATTTCCTCTTCGCTGAAATGGTGAAGGAAAAGAGATACATGAACAACGTCAAAGGATCTTTCTTTGACCGGAAGCTTTACTGCATCAGCACAGATAACATTATGACCGGGATGAAGGTTTTTCTGATAATGACAGGAATATTTATTCAGATCTAATGAATAAATATTCAGAGGGTATTTTTTCTTTAAATCAGATAAGGTATCGGATCCTCCTCCGCCCACATCAAGGATTTTAATTTCCGAAGATTGATCGTTGTCCAAATTTTGAATTCCCTTTTCAGTGACAGAAATGCCTCCAAGATACCGGTTAATTATATGCAGCTCTTTCAAGGCTGTTTCTATTCTATTATCCCCGATGGAGAAATTATCCATCATCTCCGGTTTTGAGCTTCTTTTTAGAAACATCAGACTCCTCTAAAAAGTGCAGTTTCCATTGTAAGTCCCGGACCAAAAGCAACAGCGCAGCATAATTCACCCTTCCGTACTTTGCCTGAGTCGATTATTTCCTTAAGTACAAACAATATTGACGCAGAGGATAAATTCCCGTAGTTTTTTAACACTGTCCTGGAAGGAACTAACTGAGCATCTGGAAGCTTCAGTCCCGACTGCAGTGAATCGAGTATAGCCCTTCCCCCGGGATGGAGAGCCCAGTGTTTTATTGAGCTGATATCTATACCCTGTTTATCGAGCTGTGATGTTAGTGCGGGAACAGCTTCGCTTAAAATTATTCTCGGAAGATCCGAGGAAAGCAGCATCTCAAACCCGGAATTCCCTATTTTCCATCCCATATATCTTGAGGAATCTTTAAATAAGATTGAATCAGTCCTTATTAATTCAAGCTTACCTTTCGGACTGTACCTCTGAGAATTCGAGAATAAAGCGGCGGCACAACCATCAGCGAAGATAAGGTTTGCTAGGATGTTGTCGCGGCTGGGTTCCGTCTGAAGGTGAAGACTGCATAATTCAACGGAAACCAACAAAGTATTATTTTCGTTTGAATTATTAAGCGCCTGGAGTACCGATTCCATACCTATAAGTGAAGCTGCGCATCCCATAAACCCGATGTTCATTCTTTTTAAATCAAGAGGAAAATTAAATTCATTTATCAGATAATAATCTATTCCCGGTGCAAAGAATCCCGTACAGCTGATAGTAATTATTTTGTCAAGATCTTCAGGCCGGAAGTTTGTTTTATTTATAACTTTCTCCACCGCGTTTTTGGTAAGTATCTTCGACCATTTTTCATACTCATTCATCCTGTGCTTTGTATCAGGAGAAATATAACCGCCGTTCGACGAATAAAAATTATCATTGACATCGGGTTCGGCATCAGGAATTACAATAGAACGGTTATCAATGCCGGAATGCTGGGCGGCCATATCAATTAGTCTCGAAGCAGCATTACTGCCCGTCATTCGCTTTTTAAGCTCAGTGGCAGCTTTTTCCTGGGTAACAATGTAAGGAGGAGAGGCAGTTTCAATATCTATCAGCATAATATCTTTCAGGTTAAATGCATTGTATAATAATAACAAAGAAATTGAGTAGGTTTGTTCCCTATCTCAATATTTCAATTTACTTCAGTTTCTGCTTAAATTTGAATGTATAAATATAATAGTGAAATATGAATGAATTTTGGGATAACCGGTATTCTTCTGAGGAATTCGTTTATGGGACTGAACCGAATGAGTTCTTCAAATCAGAAATAAATAAGCTTTCACCTGGCAGATTACTTGCATTAGCAGAAGGCGAAGGGAGGAATGGAATATATGCTGCATCCCTTGGCTGGAAAGTTGATGCGGTCGATTTCAGTAATGTGGCAAAAGAGAAAGCATTGAAGTTTGCGGCAGAAAAGAATGTCCAGATAAATTATACGGTTACAGATCTGGGGGATTTTCATCCGAAACCGGAAACATATGACGCAGTCTCGATAATTTTTATACATCTTAATCCTGAGATATCAAAGATCGTCCACAAAAGAGCTTCTGATGCGCTGAAGAAGGGCGGAAGAATATTAATGGAAGTTTATTCTAAGGAACAGCTGGGGAAAGACTCCGGTGGTCCGCAGAATTATGATATGCTTTATTCACCTGAAGAAATAGAAGAAAATTTCAGCGGGTTGAACATCGAAAGACTTACAAAGGAATTTGTTCATCTGAATGAAAGCAGATTTCATACAGGCGAGGTCGCAGTTTTAAAGTTTGTCGGTATAAAACAATAATGAAGAAGGTCCTGTTTATAACATATTTCTGGCCTCCATCAGGTAAAGCTACTCTCCATTGGCCCCTGAACATCATAAAATATCTACCATCATCAGAGTGGCATCCAGAGGTGCTTACGGTAGAGAATGAATCTTTCACGCAAAAGGACGAAAGTCTTCTGCAGGAAGTTGAACCTGGCCTGAAAGTATACAAATCAAAGACATTAGAACCCTTTAACATATACAAATGGTTTACCGGGAAGGAAAAGGACGAACAGCTCATAGCTTCTGAAACTATTTCTACCGAAAATAAAAGCTTATCCCATAAGCTTTCCATCTGGATTAGGATGAATGTTTTTGTACCCGATGCAAGGATTGGCTGGTACCTGTCAGCTGTGAAAAAAGGGAAAGAGATACTTGAACATGATCATTTTTCTGTGATAGTAACCATCGGTCCTCCTCACAGCACCCACCTTGTAGGAATGAAGCTTAGCAAAATTTATTCAATTCCTCATATTCCTGTTTTGATTGACCCGTGGGTGGATATTATATATTATCGAAATTTTAAAAGAAGTGCTCCTACACTTGCGATCGATAACCATCTGGAAAAATCTGTTATGACAAATGCATCTTCTGTTGTTTTCGTAACAAAATCGACACTTGAGGATTACAGCTGGAAATATCCTTTCATAAAAGATAAAGCAGATGTTCTGTACTGGGGTTATAATGAAGAAGATTTTGAGGATGTTGAACAGGAAAACGATAAAATGGGTTACAAGCTGATAATACACGCGGGGAACATTTTCGATTACCAGAACCCTCCCCATTTATGGAAAAGAATAAAAGAAAAAAATGATGAAGAGGTTATAAAAATTAAATTTATAGGAACTGTAAGTCCCGCAGTTAAAAATGCAATTGAAAAGAATGAGCTTGCTGGGATCACCGATTATGCCGGATTTCTTCCATACAAGGAAATGTTGAGTGAACTGATGAAGGCCGATTACCTGCTGGTATGTGCAACCGAGAAAAGACATGTACCGGGGAAGCTTTTTGAATATCTGAGAACAGGTAGACCAATACTAGCTTTCGGTGATGACAATGAGGAGGTAAAAAGTATATTGGAAGAAACAAACAGTGGAATGATATTCAGATACGACCAGGATCCAGAAGAATTTTTTAATAAGGCAGATACTTTTAGGACTAATCTGCAGGTTGTAAAACAATTCGACCGCAGGAATATAGCAGCAAAGTTCGCCCAAATACTGGACATCCAGCAAAAAACAAATTAGCCCACCCGTGAAACCGATTTGAAGACCTTCCCATAGAAAAATTAAAGGGATAATCCTCTTCATTTTAGAGCCCCAACCGCCGTTAATTAAAGAGAATTATCTGATAAAAAAGCTGGTCAATATTATTGTTACAAGCAACATTTTTTCACAAATCTATTATTTTTTAACTCAAAACCTTCATTCCTCAAAACCGACTCCAGTTATTTAATTCATTTTTTCTTCATAAGTCGATCAGCTATTTTAATAACATCTTGATAAGTTATAAGGTTAATATCCAATCTGCTTCTGTATTTGTATTCTTCAATTACATCATTTTCATTTAGTGATTCAATATTTATTTCTAACGGATATACGGTTTTGACATAATAGATCTCTGGTGGATATGGGAAAAATCGTCCAAAATGTGTTCCATTTGCAATAACAATAGTATTTTTCTTTAAAGCAGCTGCAATATGAGCAAGTCCTGAGTCATTTGTGATCATAATTTGTGTTCCATTTATAATCTCAATGGCTTCCTTCAAATTAGTTTTTGAAGTATAATTGACAACGTCATTTTTGTCAAAATGATTTTCAAATTCTTTTGACGTCTCAATATCAAGCGATGAACCCAGTACAACCAGTTTTAAATTGTATTTCTTTTTAAAACTTTGCAACTTCAACAAAATTATTAACTTTCCAAATCTTAAACTTTTTTCTGGCACCTAAACAAAATACTGCGTAATCCTCAAGAGTTCTTTTATTTTGAATAAAATAATTCTTTTCAATTTGGGGTATCCATTCTTTGATATCTACTCTTAAAATTTTAGAGATGTACTCCCTGTTTCTGTAAAATTCAAATTTTGATTTTTCACCTGTCTTTATCAATCGTGAATAATATTTATCACTAATTTTTTTCTGCCAGTTAAATTGATTAGATAAATCTGTTTTATTTCCAATTTTATTTTCTGCTTTTAACATTGCAGCAAGAGTATCATCAATATAAAAATTTCTGGATAATGTACAGTTGATCAGATAGCTGTAGAATATGCCCCCAACTTCATTTATTTTATAATTTCTGTACAATAAGTTTTTTGAGAATTTACTTTTATTTACCCATATCACATTATCAACATAATCCTTATCCAATAACTCAAAAATGTCTTTCCAAATTATATTGCCGCATAGAGTAATATGATGATCCTGGAATTTATTCGATAATTTAAAATATTTTAAAAGATTTCTGAATAAAATATAATCACCGATATCATCCAATTTTATGAGCAGAATAGATTTATTTTTTAATTGTTCAGGTTTTTTTCGCGGAAGAAGAAACAGTGCGGAATAATAAGCTAACTTGATAAAACTAAATAATAATAATATAAATCTTCTTATTCCGAAACTCATGTTTTGAGAGTATTTTGACAATAAGCTTTCATTTGTTTATTACGTCCGAAAGTGCTGAGTAGTAATGCTTGTAGGCATTAGTCTTTATGGAGTTAATCTTCGCTTCATAGTTCTCATAAGTATTTTTTAGTTTTTTGTATTCTTCAATTAACATATCATGATCTGCATCATTAATGAATATGCTTTTCAGCCCTATTTCGTCAGCCATTTTTGCCCGACTGTCATTTCCGATTATTAAAGAAGGAGTTCCATAACTTGCCATCAGGAATGCTCCGTGAACCCTGTTCATAATACCATACCTGGCTTTAGCGTATATTTTCATGTAATCAATAAAATTATCGGAATAAAATGTATTTGCATCTGGATCGATCTTTTTTGCATTTGCAATCTCGCTCTTATTATGACATACAAAAAGAATATCTTCTTTATCCCTTACATAATTATAAAATGCGGTTAACTCTCTATACCATTTATTACTCTTAATCTCACGACCAAAAGTATAATGGCCGGCTAAATGCATATAATTTATAATTAGATAATTTTTATTTTGTGGTTTTAGTTCATACTCGTCAATTGCGAAAATTGAAGGGCAGGCAATTAACTGAGTCTTTAGTCCGAGTGATAAAAGTAGGTCATAAGCAAGTTTGTCTCTTACAGTTGTTAAAGCTGAAAGTGAATGAAACTCTTTTATATAATCTAGATCTTTTTTACACTCATGAAATTCATTTCCATTAGAATAGAAATCCTGACAGGAGCCTGCAGCTATATTCAATAATTTTGCACTCCTGTTTTTTAAAAATCTCCTTCGAATCAGGGGATCGTACCACTCATTGTCAGCACAATGACTTCCGAATTCTTTATGACACCAGTATACAGGGGCTCCGCTCTGAATAACTAAATCGGCCTCAAGGATCCTATCACCCGAGAGATTCAGAGGTAACAACTGATCTAGTTTGGCTGAAGGAAAATTAAATTTTGAGATTTTTAGATTTTTGAACCATTCAAAACCATAACGTGCAGTAATCGGAGAATGTTTATGAATATTCTGGAAACTTATTTCTTCTCCCGGGAATACTCTTTTCAATAAAAATTTAATTCCCTCACGTACAAAGTCATCACCAACATTATGATCAACTGTTGTAATAAATGCAACTTTCATTCTATCGTTTTTTCGAGATTAAGATAAATACAAATGATATAAATCAAGTTCTACTTAGAATTATCTAAGTTCAGGTTTTGAGGCCCTGGCGATAAAATTTCTTCCCTGACTTTCAGTAATTATTTGCATAAAACCGATTTTCGACAACTCTTTTTTCATAGTTTTTTGTGTATACCCATATTTATGGCAAAAAAACTGAGGAAATTTTTCTCTATAACTGTCTTTATTTTCGCCCTGATTTATATCCTGACCGCCATATAAGTAAGTAATTTTTTCTTCGATTTTCATTCGCCATGTGGCACAAATGAATTTAATATCAGGTACTCTTATTTCAATTTTTCCATTTGGTTTTAATATTTTGAAGAAATCATTTAGAATACTAACAGCTTCCCAATGATAAAAGTGCTCAATAAAATCATTTGCTAGAATGAAGCTAACAGAACTTACATCAAAGTGATTGGTTATCGAGTCTGTATTAAAATTAATCACTTTATCAACTTTTTCGAGTATATCACAGCCATCTATATTTATATAATCTTCTTTGTAGTCATACCCTGAACCCACATTTATTTTAATCATTTAGCTCTCCTATATAAATAATTTTCCATAATTAGTGTTGTTGTAAATAGATTTAAAGTAGTAATTATTTCTTTTATTATTTGGATATAAACCGGAAATACTTATATCTTAAATCCTTTAGGACATTGTTCATCACATATTCATAAAAATATTTCTTATCATAAATTTTGTTTCGTTCTATTTTATGAGGGTGAATTAGGGGAAATTGCATTTCTTTGACCTTATAAAAGCTTAGATCTTTATTCTTTGAATTTGTGTGAGTTGCATTTTCTGCAAAACCAATATTAGTGATCAAGTTTTCTTTAGGAACGATACTAAGTCCATTCCTAATTAATTTAGAAAAAACCCACTGATAATCCCAAGTATTTATTTTATTAGAATAAACCTTGTCAAATACATTAATTCTCCATCTTTCTTCAAGGTAAGAATCACAAAATTTTTTATAAAGTTTGTCTCTTTTTATATTTACCCAGGTGGTCATGTTTAAATCATTATGTTTCCAAGCTCGGCTCCATGAAGCCCATCCCCAAATAGGACCAAATTTTGAAAAGTAATAACTATCATGAACATTTAATTTATTAACTGGATTAAAACCTGAGATTTGCATTATCTTTTCTTCATCTTTGTATTTTATCAAAAGTTTTTCGCAATATTTAAAAAAAGAAGCTTGGGGGACACAATCATCTTCTAAAATTATTCCCATTTCATTTTTCCCGAAAAACCAATCTATTGCAGAACTAACGGCATTTTTGCAGCCAAGATTTTTCTCTCTGAAGAGTACCTCTACCTCACAATTCCAATCAATCTCTGAGACTATTTCTCTCGTTTCTTTAACAATTACGGTTTCACTCTCATTTCTGGGTCCATCTCCCGCAATAAAAAGACTTGAAGGCTTAGCATTTCTTATTTGATCAAATACTTTTCTCGTTGTATCCGGACGATTAAAAATTATAAAAAGTACTGGAACAGACATTAATTACTTCTAAAATATTTTATTAATTGTTTAGTTATCATTTAATATCGCTATATAGTTAGAATAACCAAATATTTCACATTCTATAGGAATATACTCTTTAATTATCAATAAACCTGTTGGTAGCAATCTAAATATCTTGTAATCCCTTTCCAACATTTGATAAATATCTTTAAAGAAAACCCGAGATATTGAATTAAACTCATTGAACTCAAACTGAATAACCTTGATTGATTTTTTTTGTAACATTTTTTTAGCTCCTTGTAGAACCTTATATTCATTTCCTTCAACGTCGATCTTTAGCAGATCGATTGAAGCAATGTTAAATTCTTCTACAAAAGCATCAATCGTTGTCGCATAAACATCATATTCTTTTGTTTGTCCTTTATGACAATCGATAATTATATCTTTATATAAGGTTGCATGTTGGCTAGAATCACGGTTTGCATAATCGTAAAATTTCAGTTTAGTGATCATATCTGATACAGCAAGATTTACGATCTGGATATTCTTTATTTGGCGAATATTATCCTGCAACAATTTAACTGTTTCAGGAGATGGTTCAAAAGCATAGATTTGACATTCAGGATTTTTACTTAATTTAATTGAATAATTTCCCAAGTTTGCTCCGATATCAAAAACAACTTTAGGCCCAATATTATTAAATATTTTGTTTATGAAATAATCTTCACCCGTAAGATGATTATTCTGGTAATTATAAAACCCAAGACCTCTTATCGCCAATTTAAAAAGTATTTTATTAAAGCTTTTAAAAAATGATTTGGCAAAAATATATGCATATACCCTAAATATCCAATCAGCCAGTGATTTATACATTTCTCTTTCTCGATAAATAGTTGATAAGGTACTTATATAGATTAATAAATAAAATCGCTTTAAGCATCATCAAAAATTGTCTTCCTGTTTTCCCTTTAAATCCCAGAGAAAATGTGGCTATGGTGTATGATATGAGAGTAGCCAGGGCTGACCCAATGATACCCAATATTGGAATAAATAATAAATTTAAGATCACATTTACAATCATTCCTAAAAAAGATCTGATAAATGAAATTTTTGTAAGGTTTTCACTTATAAGGAATTGGCTGCTGGCCACACCAAGAAAAACAGCAACTCCTGCCCAGATATAAATCTTTATTACTGGTACGGCTGGTAGATAAGTTGTTCCAAGTAATATTTTGACTAAATCCGTTGAGAATAAAGTTACAACCAGGCCGATACCAATTGCCATCCAAGCCAGTATGTCATAAAGCTTTTGCAGCCTAGCCAAATACAATTCATCGCTGATTTTCTTTGCATTCAATATAGCTGGAAATAATGATGTGCTTATCGCGACGGGTATGAAATACCAGGCTTCAGAAATTCTCACAGCGGCCGCATATAAACCAACCTCAGTGTCATTTAACATCTTTTTTATCATTACCTGATCAATTTTCATATAGACGGAGATAACTAATCCAGATAGTATCAAGGGCCACGCATCTTTTAAAAGTTGAAAAGCTCTTTTCTTACTGAAACGCCAGTTGAAAATCTTAAGACTTTTAAAGTGATATATAAATGTATAACCGCCGGCCATTATAATTGTTTCAAAAGAAGTTACTATAGCAAAATATATCAGTGAATAATTGAAAATTATTAGTAACAACTTCAATACTGTAATGATTATAAAGGAAACGATTTTTACATAAACGGAATATTTCGACTGAACCCTTGATTGAAAATATGAGTCGATAACATTGAAGGCTTGAAAGGATGTGGAAATTGCGATAATAAAGATTAAAATGATGTTGAAATTATTCTCAGAAGTTAAAAAAACAGTGATCCCAATTAAAATAAAACTTATTGCGGAACCTGAAATCCTTAATAAAAATGAGGTTCCTAATACTTCATCTCTCGCATCAGATTCATTTACTATATCCCGAATTATAATATTGTCAAGCCCCAAAGTGGCGATTGATGAGAAAAGGAAAACAAAACTTGTAACATAACTGAGTAACCCAAATTGGGCAGGTCCCAGATAGCGAATGATATAAACCGTAACAAAAAAACCTATGATAATACGAATGAGCTTCTCAACAAACAGCCATGAAGTGTTTGTAAGATACTTTCTGAAGGAGGGGGATCTAAAATTAATTTTTGTATCTATTTTATTTTTTTTCACTAAATAGTTGTTCAATATGTTGTTTTGCTTGGACTTGTAGCACTTCTGTAAAGTAATTTATTCGAAAAGATATTATAAATAATTCCTATCAAAACCAGGAGGCTTAAGACTAAAGCAATATATTTTGTTATGTAAAAACTTTGAGGTACAAATTTAAACACTACCTTATGTATTCCTTTCGGAATAATTATACCCATATAACCATGATTAGATCTAAGGATCTTTGTCTCTTTATCATCAATGTATGCTCTCCAGCCTGTCTTAACTTTAAATAATTTATAATCAGTATCTCCCGACATATAGGTATCCCCAAAGAAAAGGAAGTTTTTACCTGAGGCTTTCACATCAGCTGCAACAACTTCATCTTTGTATTCTATCAGCTTTACGCTTGTGGATGAATCAGCGGGCGAAACTTTTAATCCTTTTTCAGAGACAAAAACTTTATGCCGCGGATCAAACGATGAAGCTTTTATCTGCTGCAGTATTTCCATTTCAGATTTGTGTTCTACAGAATCTACAAAGTATAACCTTGGAAGCGCATACTGGTTAATGTAAATTACATTTTTGTCCCCAGTATAAATGGGAGCAAGTCCGGGAAACTGCACCTGCTTTTCTGTAATGATGTATTTTACATTGAGCATACGCCAGAGTGTTGCATTAACCGGTCCAACCACATCAATTATATCCTGGTATGAGCGGGGTTTGATTCCTGAGTACCCATAGAAATCTTCCAAAAGGAAATAGGCATTGAAATTAGAATTCTGGTTAAAGGATCCAAGCGTGCCGTCCTGCTTCAAATTTAATATCCTGAAAGGTTCCTTGTCGTTCTGTTCCTCTATAACCTTAACATAATCGGGTTTTTTGAATTCGTTTTCTAAATTAGGAGTAGAAATATATTTTGCTCCCCTCGCATCGATTCTCCATAAATCCACGAGAGATAAAATAATTATGAACAGAACCAGCGAGTCACGACTCAATTTTTCTTTTATATAAAAGTTTGCCGCCCAGAAGGTGAGAGCCAAAAAAGCAAATGCAAAAAGGAAGTCGCTCAGAAACATCTTGGATGTATAGTCAGCTAAAGCCTCAAACTGTTTAGCCATCTGAGGCCTCGAAGCTGTCAATGAACCTGCATAATCGTTAACTCTTCCGACGAACCATTGAGTAACAGCACCATTCAGCAGGATGCCTAGAACAAATATCCCTGTAAATACGAAAGCAGCATTCTTAATTAGCTTTTCCAACCTGATATTTTTTTCTGTTCTAAGAGAAATTATTTTCATTATTCCGAGTCCCGCCAGCACAGGAAAGCTCATCTGAATGAGAACCAGAATCATCGATGGCACGCGGAACTTGTTAAAGAACGGCAGATAATTAAATAAGGGATCAAATATTATGGGGAAAGTTCTGCCGAAAGATACCAGAAGAGCAAAAGCCGATAGTATAGTAAGAAATTGTACGAATGGTTCCTTCCAGAGGGTGAATATCGCAAAGAGAGCCAGGAAGAAAACAAGCACTCCCATATACATCGCCACATCCACAAACAGCATTTGTCCGAAGTACGTATTTACTTCCACCGGCTGATTGTTCGTAAGTGGACCTTTATAAGTTGAATTTCCAAAACCATAATAAGAAGGAACGATAAATGTTAATACTTCACCGGGTGAGAATGACCAGTTCGTGTGATAATCATAATACTCAGACGTGTTCTCCTGCTGTTTCCCGCTCTCCTTATCAATAATACTTTCCGTGCCGCGGGTTGAAAATTTTGAGTATTCAAAAATTTGGGTGAGACTATCCGATTGAATGAGAAGAGCAATCAAAAAAGCAAATATGAAAACTCCTGCTAATTTTAGAATGTTTCGGGTGAGCAAACGATCCTTTTTTATTAAAGATCGTAAAAAGTAATAAAGGACGTATATTCCAACGGACAAGACTGTGTAATAAATAATTTGAACATGAAAACCAAGTAGTGAAATCTGGATTGCTATAATGAGGATGAGAAAATCTATTAATCTTATACGTTCTTTCAGTCTTAATAACATTAGAAATATCAGAGGAAACATGCAGATGGAGTTTAATTTTGTTACATGTCCGATATAAAGAAAAACTATAATACCTGTACTGAAGGAAGATGTCACTGCAACAAAGAGACTAACTAACAGATTCTTGGTAAGGTGTCGGGTTAGCAAAAAAGATGTTATACCAAAAAGGATAAGGTAAAATGTCCATTTTGTATATTCGACAGAGAACAAACTGGTAAATCCATCTCTGACAAGAGCTACAATAACAGCAATTAGGTTAAACCACTTAAACGCTAGCCCTATAGCATAGGCTGGCATTCCACAAAATATATAAGGATTCCAGAGAGTATATCCATCACCATGGTTTACAATATACGGCTGCATACTTTTACTGGAGATGATATCCCCTGATTGAAAAGTTTTGCCTCCGAAATAAAGGGGGTTCAAAAACACGAAAAACAGTATCACTAAGACTAAAACTACGGCTAAAGCATGATACTTTGCCGGAAGAACTTCTTCAATGTTTAACTTTGAAAAAAATCCTTCGGGCTTGTTTTTCTTCGACTGAATGGTCTTTTTGGTTTTGGTCATTGGAATTCCGGCTGAATAAAATTTTACTTGTTATTTTTTTGCTATAAAAGTTATTCCCGAACCAACTTTATTTTTTATTGCATAATCCAGATACATCATTATCAACGTAAAAGGAAAAGTAATAAGGAAATAAAACGGGAGTAATATCAGAAAGAATTTGGAAATATTCACCAGCATAATGGGATATTTAATTCCCAGGCGCCATGCTTTATCTCCCCAGAATCCGTATGTGTAGCGCGACCTGTAAACTGAAAATCCTAACGGGGTAAGCTTTCCTTCAAGGTCTTCACGCGAATAGCCGTCACGGGCATGCTCGCTTACAAAGCTTTCATCCGATTCATCGTGAACATCGCTTCCGCCATAAATGGAAGGGGTATTTATAAGCAGGTAACCTCCCCGCTTCAGAGCTTTATAGAAGTTTTCAAAAACCTTCACATCCTCTTCTATGTGCTCCATTACATCCACGCATACAATAATATCAAAGCGGTTTTCATGACCAATTGACGTAAGATCCTCAATACCGAAAGTAACATTATTTATTTTTTCTGACTGAAAAAACTTACGACAGTCTTTAATCCACTCCTCCTTTACATCAACTGCAAAAATTTTATCCGGTCTCAGGTGCTTCGACATAAAATACGAATACTGCCCGTACCCGGTGCCCGCATCATAAATCTCTATTTCCCTCTTATTAAAGATGTGTCTAAGGTTCTTCAGCTCCCTGCGGACGTACCACGAGCGTAAAAACATAATATCGAGTATACTATAAAACAGAACTCTTAGTTTTGGGTACTTCCTTATCATGGAAGCAAAAATATCTTTTACAGGATCGTAATACATGAGGCTAACTTATTTGGGGAGAAAAATCAGAATGAGCTGGGTAAATACATAATTTCACACCTAAAGCTCTTTATCCTTTATTATATATTCTCTTTCGCTCATAAAATTATTAACTAACATCTCACCTAAGAGTCCTACCGAGAAAAACTGAACTCCTACGATAATCAGCAGCATACCCAGGAACAGCATCGGACGATTGCTCAGCGGCTCCCCGACAATCCATAATACTGTAAGGTAGCCATTCACAATAAGTCCTACGAGGAAAGATAAAGCGCCAAGGAACCCGAAGAAATGCATTGGACGTTTGATATACCGGGTTGCAAAAATGACAGTGATAAGATCGATAAAACCTTTGAAGAAGCGTGAAATGCCGAATTTTGTCTTTCCGTACCTGCGGGGATGATGCTTAACGGGGACCTCGGAAATTTTGTATCCCTGCCAGTCAGCAAGTACAGGTAAATAACGATGCAGCTCACCGTACACTTTTATATTTTCGGTTACTTCTTTTCTGTATGCTTTAAGTCCGCAGTTGAAATCATGTATTTTGATGCGGGTTATAATCCTGGTGACAAAATTAAAGAACCGGGAGGAAGTTTTTTTAATGAAAGGATCGTGCCTTATTTTCTTCCAGCCCGATACAAGATCGTATCCTTCTTCAAGTTTTTTAATCAGGTTGGGAATTTCATTCGGATCATCCTGCAGATCGGCATCCATAGTTACAATCACATCTCCCGATGCATTTTTGAATCCCATCTGGAGCGCAGCTGATTTACCGTAATTCTTTCTAAAGCTTATAAATTTAAATCTTTTATCGGTTCTGCATATTTCCTTAAGTATCTTAAGCGATTTATCATCACTGCCGTCGTCCACAAAAATAACTTCGTAGCTGATACTCACAGTCTTTAAGGTTTTCCTGATTTCGTTTGTCAGGGGATTGAGGGATTCTTCTTCATTGAATAAGGGAATTATAATAGATAGTTTCTTGAATGCACTCTTCTGAGTTTCACCTCTCTGATTGCCGTACCTGGGATACCGGTTTCTTCTGCCGCGATAATACTTGTTGTACCTGGGATTCTTTTTGCCGCTGGAGTCTTCTTTTCCACCTGTTTTGTTAGGATTCTGGCCCTCGCCCTGGTTGTTTTGGTTTGTTTTCTGCTCGTCCAAATTTGTCAGATTGTTGTAAAAATTAAGCCAAAGTTAATTCAATAATTGCATAAAAACAATTAAGGAAGATGTGGATTGAAATGATTCCTCGTTGAAAATGAGGGATATGAAGAATAGATGCCCCTCCGGAACCTTATATCTAAGGGTTAAAGTCGGGAATGTTATTTCCTGTTTTTCGGGAATGAATGTAAAGAACGACCCCTTACTGCATATTTAAACTATTATTGAAGAAGCTCTAACCAAATATAATAGATAAGCAGAACATAGAGATTGCATAGAATGTGTGGGGACTATGAGTAAGGGGAGCCCTGAGGGACAGCTGCAATGCAATGAGTGAAGGTTGGGTAATGACCCGGGGAATAGCCGACGAGTAGCCAGAGAATGACCCAGAAGTGACTAAGAAACAGCTGGACAATGGCCAGGGAATGTCCGGGGAGAGGTCAAGAATTAGCCGGGGAATATTCGACGGGCGGCGATGAAATGACGGGATAATGATCCGGGAATAGCCGACGAGTGACCGGAGAATGACCCAGAAATTACTGGAAACAGCTAGGCAATCGCCAAGGAATATCAGGGGAGGGGTCTAGAAACAGCCGGGAAATATTCGGCAGCTGGCAATGAAAAAGATGGGTAAATGGCCCTGCATTGGTCGGAGAAGGTGGAGTACTAACTAGGGAATATCCCGACGGACGGCCATAGAATGACCGAGAATTCACCGGGGAGCACAGAGCAATGGCTGAGGAGGAGCAGAACAATAGCCGGAGAATAGCTGAGCATTGGCCGAGTAGTGGCCGGGGTGTGGCCGAAAAGAGGCCGAAGAGTGATTGATAGGTTACAGGGAGAAGATAACAACAGAAGCCCTATATAGTCGACTGTTTTGGTACGAAATCACGACAATTTTTGGTGGTTGTGACTGGTGTTCAGCTGCTAGGGCTAAATTATGAAAAAATATAGGTTTTCACAAGGAACTTAAATCTTGACAAAAATGTATAGATTATGTAGTTTTGAATTAGCAATAATCAAGATTCTGAAGGACATTTTTCAGGATTATCAAATTATGGAGTATAAATGAGCAATACCGAAGTAGGAATAATAGAAGAATTAGCGAATAAGGAATATAAGTACGGTTTTGTATCTGATATCGAAGCAGACACACTTCCTTCCGGATTGAATGAGCATATTATTAAACAGCTCTCTGCTATTAAAAAGGAACCGGAATGGATGCTTGAGTGGAGACTGAAATCTTACAGGCAGTGGATGACTATGAAGGAACCACATTGGGCTAATATTAAATATAATCCGGTTGATTACCAGGATATTACTTATTATTCGGCTCCCAAAAAGAAACCTCAGATAAACAGTCTGGACGAGGTCGATCCCGAACTGCTCAGAACCTTTGAAAAACTCGGTATTTCCCTTGAAGAGCAGAAAAAATTAAGCGGAGTTGCGGTTGATGCTGTTTTTGACAGCGTTTCTGTTGCAACAACATTTAAGGATACACTTGCAGAGCTTGGTATAATATTTTGTTCTATATCCGAAGCAATTCAGGATCACTCTGACCTTGTAAAGAAATATATGGGAAGTGTGGTACCCTATACTGATAACTTCTACGCCACTCTTAACTCAGCGGTTTTCAGCGACGGAACTTTTGTCTACGTCCCTAAGGGCGTCCGATGCCCTATGGAACTGTCAACCTATTTCAGAATAAATGCAGCCAAGACGGGACAATTTGAACGAACCCTGATCATCGCCGATGAGGGTTCCTATGTTAGCTACCTTGAGGGATGCACTGCACCGATGAGAGATGAAAACCAGCTGCACGCAGCAGTAGTCGAACTTGTTGCTCTGGATAACGCTCAAATCAAGTATTCAACTGTTCAGAACTGGTATGCGGGCGACAAAAACGGAAAAGGCGGCATCTATAATTTTGTAACGAAGAGAGGCGCCTGCCGCGGTGTTAATTCAAAAATCTCCTGGACACAGGTGGAAACAGGATCAGCGATCACATGGAAGTACCCCGGCTGTATCCTGCAGGGAGATAATTCTGTAGGTGAGTTTTATTCGGTGGCCGTGACAAACAATTACCAGCAGGCTGATACCGGAACCAAGATGATCCACCTTGGAAAGAATACAAAGAGTACGATCATATCTAAAGGTATTTCTGCAGGACATAGTAATAACAGCTACAGAGGACTCGTCAAAATTAACCGGAAAGCTGAAAATGCCCGTAATTTTTCCCAATGCGATTCGCTGCTGATAGGAGATAAATGCGGAGCTCATACTTTTCCTTACCTTGAAATCAATAACCCGTCGGCCCAGATAGAACATGAAGCAACTACCTCAAAAATCGGTGAAGATCAGATATTCTATCTGAATCAGAGAGGAATATCCACAGAGGATGCCATCGGATTAATAGTAAACGGATATTGTAAGGAAGTCTTTAAAGAACTGCCGATGGAGTTTGCGGTTGAGGCTACGAAGCTGCTGAGTATCAGTCTTGAAGGCAGCGTGGGATAGGGGATTTATGATTGAAGATTTAAGATTGAAAGATTACAAGATTACAAGATTACAAGATTAGATTGAAGATTGTTAAATGGTTTAATTGTTAATTGCTAATTTTTTTAAGAGACAGGAAAGAAAATAATGTTAGAGATAAAAAATCTGCACGTGAATATCGGAACCAAGGAAATTCTTAAAGGAATTGATCTTAAGGTGAACGCCGGTGAAATTCACGCTATAATGGGACCAAATGGTTCCGGTAAAAGTACCCTTGCCCAGGTTCTCGTCGGTAAGGAGGAATATGAAATCACACAGGGTGAGGTAATTTACAATGGAAAGAACCTGCTTGAGCTTTCCCCTGAAGACCGCGCCCGCGAAGGTTTGTTTCTTGCATTCCAGTACCCTGTTGAATTACCCGGTGTAAGCAATACCAACCTCCTGAAGACAGCTCTTAATGAGATCAGGAAATACCGCGGTGAGGAACAGCTTGACGCAATGGAATTTCTTTCCCTTATAAAAGAAAAAATGAAGCTCGTTGAACTCGATCAGAAATTATTATCAAGAGCAGTGAATGAGGGCTTTTCCGGAGGCGAGAAAAAGAGAAATGAAATTTTCCAGATGGCTGTTCTTGAGCCGAAACTCAGCATACTTGATGAAACAGATTCGGGACTTGATATAGATGCTCTTAAGATCGTCGCGAACGGCGTAAATGAATTGAAAAATAAGGATAACGCCACAATTGTTGTTACTCATTACCAGCGTCTGCTTGATTATATTGTTCCCGATTTCGTGCACGTGCTCTATAACGGCAGGATTGTTAAATCGGGCGGTAAGGATCTCGCGCTTGAACTTGAGGAAAAAGGATACGATTGGATTAAAGATCATAAGAAACAATTAGTAGAAGATTAAAAAAACAGAACCTAAAAACAGAAAACTTAAAATGACTGATACTCTGGAATTAAAAGATATTAAAAGTTCGTATATAGATAACTTCGGGAAATTTGAGAATAGTCTTAACGGCGGCGCTTCCGCTCCTATCCATAAAATCAGGAAGGAAGCTATTTCAAATTTTTCCAGACTTGAATTCCCAACTACCAGGAATGAAGAATGGAAGTACACCAGTATCGCTCAGCTACTGAAGCATACTTTTACTCCCGCTCAAAAAATAACTCTGAAGGATAAAAACCGGGTTAAAAAGTTTTTGTTCGATGAACTGGAGCATTCACTGCTTGTTTTTGTAAATGGTTTTTATTCGAAAGAACTTTCAGATGTAAAGAACTTCCCGAAAGGCGTTATCGCCGGGAGCATAGCAGACGCTATTGAAAATAATTCTGCAATTGTTGAAAAGCATTTCAGTAAATATGCCGACTATAAAGAACAAATTTTTACCGCCTTAAGCACTGCCTACACTAAAGACGGCGCCTTCATATATATTCCTGACGGTAAGATAATTGAAGACCCGATCCATATTTTATATCTCGGCTTATCTGAAGGTACAAAGATATTAAGTCAGCCAAGGAACCTCTTCGTTGCAGGGAAAAATTCACAGGCAACAATAATTGAACATTACGGTTCGCTCGACGACGGGATTTATTTTACGAATACAGTCACGGAAATTTTTGCAGATGAGAATGCTGTTGTAGATCATATCAAGCTGCAGGATGAAAACAGGAATGCATTCCATATAGCAAGAATGGAAGTTGATCAGGAGCGGAACAGTAACTTCAGCTCGAGTATGATTTCATTCGGCGCTGGTTTAAGCCGTAACGATTTTAACACCAGGTTTAATGATACCGGGGGCGAGTGTATGCTTAACGGATTATTTATGATTGACGGCGATCAGCTGTTCGATGTCCATACAATGATCGACCATGCCAAACCACACTGCAACAGCCACGAACATTACAAAGGTATTCTTGACGGAAACTCAAGAGGTGTGTTTAACGGAAAGGTAATGGTTCGTCCCGATGCACAGAAAACCAACGCTTTCCAGGAGAACAACAATGTCATACTATCTGATAGAGCACTTGTTAATACAAAACCCCAGCTCGAAATTTTTGCCGATGACGTTAAATGCTCCCACGGAGCTACAATCGGACAGATTGAAGATGAGGCTCTTTTCTATCTTAAAACCAGAGGAATAGGAGATGAGACAGCCCGTGGAATGCTGATACATGCTTTTGCCGATGAAGTTGTGAACTCAATTAAGGTTGAGCCTATAAGAAATTATCTTGAAGGAATATTAACAAATAAATTTAATCCGGTACAATAAGGTGAATACGAAAACAGAAATATTGTCTAAAGAAAATGAATTTGATATACAAAGGATCAGGGAGGACTTCCCGATCCTTAAAACACTTGTCAGGGGCAAGTCTTTGGTTTACCTGGATAATGCCGCGACTACACAGAAACCGCAGCAAGTAATCGATTCACTTATTAATTATTACACTAATTTGAACTCAAACATTCACCGCGGTGTACATACATTAAGTGAGCGCGCCACTACTGCTTTTGAGGAAGCCAGAATGAAGGTTAAGAATTTTATAAATGCAAAGAGCGAAAGAGAAATCATATTTACCCGCGGTACAACAGAGTCAATTAACCTCGTGGCAAACAGCTTCGGAAGAAGCAGCCTTAATGAAGGAGACGAGATCCTTATAACCGGTATGGAGCACCATTCGAATATAGTTCCATGGCAGCTGATAGCAGCAGAAAAAAACGCAGTGCTTAAAGTTGCTCCCATTACCGATACCGGCGAATTAATCCTCGAAGAATTTGAAAAGCTGATAACAGAACGCACTAAAATTATCTCAGTCGTTTATGTTTCCAATTCACTAGGAACGATCAACCCCGTTGAAAAGATCATCGAAATAGCACACAAACACGGAGTCCCGGTTCTTCTTGATGCTGCCCAGGCAGTCAGTCATATTCCTGTAGATATGCAGAAACTTGACTGCGATTTCTTTGCTTTTTCAGGACACAAGCTTTACGGTCCCACCGGTATAGGCGTTCTGTACGGAAAAGAATCATTACTGGAACAGATGCCGCCATTTATGGGCGGCGGAGATATGATCTCCAAAGTAACTTTTACAAAAACTACCTATAATGAACTCCCTTTTAAGTTCGAAGCAGGAACATCTAATATTGCAGATGCTATCGGGCTGGGTGCGGCGATAGATTATGTGCTATCTATCGGTCTTGATTCCATCTCAAAATACGAAAAGCATGTACTTGGCTATGCTGCCGATGAATTGTCCAGCGTTGAGGGACTAAGAATAATCGGAACGGCTGCGGAAAAAAGCAGCGTTATTTCCTTTGTTCTGAAAAATGTGCATCCCCACGATGTGGGGACTTTTTTGGATTACGAAGGAATAGCTGTGAGAACAGGACATCATTGCACCCAGCCTTTAATGGACAGGTTTAATATCCCTGCAACTTCAAGGGCTTCATTCGCAATGTATAACACTATTGAAGAAGCTGATATTCTTGTACGGGGAGTAAAAAAAGTAATCGAGGCATTCAGCTAATGGATAATGAATTAAGAGAACTTTACCAGCAGGTAATACTGGATCATAATAAGAGTCCGAGAAACTTTAAAAAACTTGAAACTGCAAACCACTACGCAGAAGGATATAATCCCCTTTGCGGCGACCGCATTGATGTATATGTGAAACTTGACGATGATAAAATTGAAGACATTTCATTTATGGGATCAGGATGCGCAATCTCAAAGGCATCGGCTTCCCTTATGAGCACACTGGTTAAGGGCAAAACAATTGATGAAGCCGAGAAAATATTTGAAAAATTTCATCACCTTATTACCGGAAAATTGGATGAGGAAGTTAATACGGATGAGGTAGGTAAACTGGCAGTGTTCGCAGGAGTAAGAGAATTTCCATCACGAGTAAAATGTGCGAGTTTAGCATGGCATACTTTAATATCGGCTTTGAAAGAAAAGAACAAAACCGTAACAACAGAATGAAAAAAGAAACCACTGAAGTGATCAACAAGCAGGAACTTGAAGAAAAGATCATAGCAATGCTTAAAACCTGCTATGATCCCGAAATCCCCGTCAACATATTTGAACTGGGATTAATATACGAGATCCAGATCGATAACGATGCAAATGTGGTTGTGAAGATGACACTCACGTCACCGGCCTGCCCTGTTGCAGGGTCACTGCCAGGAGAAGTACAAGAGAAGGTATATTCAATACCCGAAGTAAGATATGTGAAAGTTGAGCTTGTCTGGAATCCCCCGTGGGATAAAGACATGATGTCGGATGCCGCAAAACTTGAACTTGGAATGTTATAATTAATAAATCAAAAAATAGGAGTAGATAAATATGTTTAATATTATGTCGCGTCCCCCCCTCTATGATCAGGATGCTGTTCAGCCTATGAGAGATGCTTTAATAGCAGTAGGCTTCAAGGAGTTGTTGACTTCAAAAGATGTAGATGATGCAATAAATGTTAATGATGACCAGGTAGTGTTAGTTATGATTAACTCAGTCTGCGGATGCGCTGCAGGCAGCGCAAGACCCGGTGTTTCACTGGCTCTTCAGCATAATGCCATCCCCGACAGACTTGTAACGGGCTTTGCAGGACAGGAAAGAGAAGCTGTTGATAAGATTCGGGAATTAATCAAAGGATATCCTCCGTCTTCTCCCAGCATCGCTATCTTTAAGAACGGTCAGCTTATGTACTTTATGCAGAGATATAACATAGAAGGACGATCAGCTGAAGAAATCGCGGCCGATCTCAGGGAGGCATTCGATGAACTCTGTACAAAACAGGGTCCTTCAATTCCCCCGGACGCTTTTGAAAAAGTAACTTATGCAGTTCAGTGCGGATCAAAGATACCATTGTATAAAGGATAGAAGATTATTGAAGATTGCAAATTGAAGATTGAAAGATTGAAAATTGATGGGGTTGTCTTAGTTATGCTGAGACAACCTCAGTATTTATAAAGAAATGATGACAAAATGAAATTCAGTACCCAGGAAGAATATGGATTACGGTGTCTTATAAGGATAGCGAAATCCAAATCACCCAACGGATTGACTATCCCGGAAATCAGTGAGCTGGAAGGATTATCCACTGCCCATGTCGGTAAACTATTACGTATCCTAAGATTGGGTGAATTTATTGATAGCAGCCGGGGACAAACGGGCGGATATAAGCTTTCCAGACCTCCGGATGAAATTATTATTGGAGAGGTACTTGCAGCACTCGGCGGAAAACTGTATGAATCCTCTTTCTGCGACATCCACTCGGGTATTCAGAATATCTGCACGAATTCAATCGACTGTGCTATCCGCTCGCTGTGGAGTAAGGTCCAGTCACTACTCGACAGTGTACTTGATAAACTTACATTAAAAGATCTGCTTGGAAATGAAGATCAGGTTTCGACAATAATGACCAGCTTCACCCAGGAAACAGACACTCTCACGAACGGAAATTAATCAGCCGTTATTACCCTGATAATAGGATAATACTCCCCTTCCTTAATCCAGTTTTTGTATTCATCATATACAATTATACCTATCATACTCTGAGGTTCCAGTCCCAGCACAAGCATATTACTGTTCAGCTGGTTTACAGGCACATAATAATATTTACTTTCATCAATATCAGCTGATACTTCGTTTCTTATAACTGCATCCGGCAGCATAAGCTCCTCGAGAAAAACCGAATCGACTTTCTCGACAAAGTACTTCTGATAATTATCCTTTTTCTTTTTTATATATGGACCGAATGATACACCATGATCCTTCAGCATCGTTACAAGGTCAGCAGAATCTTTTGGCACCAGGTAGCCCGCCGGTTTCTTGATTGTCATTACAGGTGTAACTACCGAATGATATTCCCCTGCTATAATAGTAGTATCCTCCCCTGTTTTTACCGATTTTAGTCTCAGCCTCAAACTGCTATCCGCACGAACATGTTCCATCCGTATAGCCACAGGTTCTCCTTCCCTCGACTGCTCAAGTTTCTCTCTTTCATCTTTAACTAACTTCCTGACCATATCTCTTTTCTTCACAACAAAACTAATAAACGCCTCCATCGCTGTCTTTTGTCCCTCTGCTCTTTGTTTAATGTTGTCAAGAAGAGCGTCTTTTCCATTCAGCCCCTCAAGTATAAAAGAAAACGAATTTAAAATCCCGAAGCTCTGTCTGCCGTCATTTATATCGACAGTGCTGTGCCTGAACCGGCTTACACCCGGAGGTCCTCCAAGGATATAATTATTAAAAGTAAATTCTCTCTCTTTTAAATATTCTGCGACAAATGGAAAGAACTTTTTATTAGAATATTCTCTGATCTCCTCTGAAACGTTTATATCAGTAGCGGCTCCGAACTGTTCGTCAAAATTCTTCACGTAACCGTATGCAAGCCAGTCATCCCCGTAAGGGTAATATTCGTGAACATCGAGTGTAGCTTCGGGAAGGTATTCGTTAAAGAGCTGATGTAGTCCGATCACTTCAGGCTGCGTTAAGATCAGATGATTCCTGTTCAGATCGGCATTGTTCCCGTTTCTTCTCTCGTTAACTGCCGAACCATCAGGATTCATTTGGGGTACGAGCATAAGGTCAGCCTGCTCAAGGAAGTTGTCAAATCCTCCGGTAACGATATCTTCCAACAGCAATAAAGCACCTTCCTTACCCGACTGTTCATTTCCATGCTGCTGTGCAAATATTAATATTTTTATCTTTGACGGATCTTCACCAAATTTACCGGCTGATATAAAGACCACCGGCACTTTCCGTCCCTGAACAGTTCCGGCGATGTAATCAAGCTTTATCCTCGTATCTGTGTCTCCAGTGTGCTCAAGGTAAGATATCATCTGTGAGTATGATGACAGACTGTTATAATTATTTTCTTCCAGCGGAGTGGCAAATTTCTGTGGAAATATCGGCATGGAGCTAATCATAAATGTTATAAGTGTAAGTTTCATTGCAATATTCCTTTTGCAGAAGTTTCATATTTCTGAAGGGTGACAGTTTCAAGATAGTCTTCATCAACAATGGCCCCGCATCCTGGTAATTCCGGGACGTTGAGGGTTCCGTCATAGTTCAGTTCAAAGGGGTTCAACACAATATCTCTTTCAAAATAGCGGTCGTTCGCACTAATATCACCGGGTAAAACGAACCCGGGCAGGGATGCCAATGCTGCATTGAATGTCCTTCCTATCCCTGTTTCAAGCATACCTCCGCACCAGACAGGTACAGATTTGTGAAAGCACATATCATGAATTTTTCGGGCCGCAGTGAATCCGCCCACACGCGATGGTTTAATATTTATAACCCGGCAGGCTTCTATTTCAAGAGCAAATGATGCATGCGCCGGTGAGGTAATACTCTCATCGAGACAAACAGGGGTTTTCAATATTTTCTGCAGCTTTGAGTGTTCAAAAATATCATCGTGTGCAAGAGGCTGTTCAATAAGCAGCAGATCAAATTCATCAAGCTCCTTCAAATGTTCAGTGTCTTTCAGGGTGTAGATACTGTTCGCATCTACCTGCAGCATTATTCCCGGGAAATTTTTTCTTATTGCTTTCACAGGACGAATATCATATCCCGGCTTTATTTTTATTTTGATTCTTTGGTAACCTTCCTTTAAGTAACCTTCAACTGCATTCAGAAGTGAGTATAAATTTTTCTGTATTCCGATACTGACGCCTACAGGAATAATTTTTCTCTCTCCGCCTATGAATGATGATAAACTGATTCCTGCCTCCTTTGCGGTAAGATCCCATACAGCGAATTCGAGCGCTGTTTTTGCAATCTTGTTTCCGCGGACAGGCTGGAATAAAACATCAACCATTTCCGGCTGTGATATTTCTTTGTCGAGCAGCAGGGGAACTAAAAAATTTTTTTGTATCGACCAGGCAGTATCAGTAGTTTCTTCATTATACCAGGGTTCCTTCCCCGCCGGCGATTCACCCCAGCCCTTTAGTCCCTCTGAATAAACTTTTGCAATTATCCCGTAGTTGCCGTCCTCAACCCATCCGCTTGTTTCGAAAGGTTCTTTATAGGGGAGGAAAATCCGCCTTAATTCTATCCTTTCTATTTTCATATACTCGGATATTTGGTTAATAAAAATGAGCTTTGAATTAAAGGGCCAGTCCCACAGTAATTCTGTGAACGCTCGGCAGAATATCATATAGTGCATAAGCATAATCGAAATAGACGCTGCTGCCAGAGAAAGGAACATTGGCACCTGCACCGAATGTAAAATCCTCATCATCATAATTGAACTTATAGCCGGTCCTTAGATACAGCCTGTCAAAAAAAGAAAACTCCACTCCGAAATGAAGCCTTTCGCTGTTATCATTAGGATGCACAGCATCAATGCCTCCTCTTATTTTCATAAAATCAGCGCTGTAAATGTCGAACCCGAGCCCCACCTGAAAATTAAGAGGAAGAGGATATGTATCGGTTTTTAACGAGGCCGGTGCAAGCCTGCTGGTTGGATAATTATTATCCTTATTATAAACAATATCAAGGTCGGGACCCTCAAACTGCAATTCACCTCCGAAATTAGCCATGCTCATCGCGATAGTCAGGTTCTGGAAATCCAGGTGGTATTGTGTCCCGATATCGAATGCAAATCCTGATGCGGTTTCATTCCATATCCTCTGGGAAACATATTTCACCGTTACACCAACCCCGAACCTGTCGGTAAGATACTTCGCATAGCTTAGTCCCAGTGCCAGATCTCCCGCATCAAAAAATCTTCCCGTACCGTTAGGTTCTTCTTCAGTGGTAATCTCCATCTCACCTGTGGTAAATGATATCAGACTCAGAGCAACAGCACCGGCATCCTGCATATTATATACAACTGCAGCGGCATTCATATCAAAAAGATCAAACCAGTTCATATATGAAAACGTGGCTTCCACCGAATTTACTTTAACTATTCCTGCCGGATTCCAGAATACAGAAGAAGCATCTCCTGTCAACCCAACAACTGCTCCGCCCATCGCGGTTTCTCTGGCACCTACAGGTATCTGCAGGAACTGGGCGCCGGATGTACCGAGATTCGCGTTCTGCGCAGCAGTTATTCCGGTCATCAGTACAAGTAATAAAACTGTAAATATTTTTTTCATATAAACTCCCATAGTATTATCTGCCGTAAATTTTTATTTAATTACAGCAAACCGGTCTTTGAATTCTGATCCGGCTGACTTTACAACATAAATATATACGCCTGGGGCAATCTCTCTTCCGCTCTCGGTTCTCAGATCCCACACTTCAGTTCCATTCGATGAATTATGATGAAGCGTTTTAACGAGGTCTGCATTGACTGAGAATATATAAATTGTGCATTCAGAAGGAAGATTGATAAACTGAATTTGTCGGAGCGGTTCTCGCCTCAGTTCCCCATATTCCCTTTCATAAAGACTGGATACCATATAAGGATTAGGAACGACTTTAATATTTTTGATTTTATCAGCAACGACAGATGGTTGAACTTCAGCGCCCTTTATCTTAAAGCTGTATTTATCCCTGATATCAGGGAGTATAGGAGTAATAGTCTTTACAGAAAAGATATTTCCGGAACCCGGCGGATCACCGGAGGGAAAAGTTACTTTACCTTCTATCCCGTTAAATTCAAATGTATCAAGGTTATAAAGTGAATCGGCTGAGAAAACAGTATCCATTGCAGAATTTTTTACTAAAATCGAAATGAATCCATCAGCCCCGTTCTTACCGCTTCCGGTAACCGAAACAAGGTACAACTCATTTGTAATAAGCGTATCTGCCGAAACGGAAAACTGCATTTCGATATCATCTGTTCCGCCAACTCTGGAAACTTCCTGTATCAAGTCAGGCTGAACAAGACTGAAGAAAACTCCGTCGAGGGTGGACTGTTCCTGTCCGATGCCGAAAGGCCTGGGGTAAACAACCGTATCCTGGTTATTACGGATAACATTGACAGAGTAATTTATTGTTATAAGGTCGCCCGACTCAGGCAGCTTTTCCGGAGGCGTTGAAGGAGCGTCGGAAAGTACAGCCCTCACACCATAACCTGGAAAATCGATTGGTCTTCCTCCAGGCGGATAATTATATCCTTCTCTTCCGATTATTTCTCCTGTCGTAAGGTTCACAGTATTATAAGCAGATGGAGATGTGAACTGAATCCCCAGTTTATAAGGTGTTGTCATTGCTGTATCAGTTATCTGCAGACTGACGGAAGTTTCAAGATCCCCTTTTTCTTTTTTTATGGTATAAAGGAATCCTGCATTGTAAGAGTTCCCTGCCAGACCCGCTGAATCAATAGGATTGACCTTAAAAACATAATTTGATTCACCTGAAATTTTCTGAATATCATATGAAGACACCGGCTCACGACCTATTGCATCAGATCTTGGAGTAATTGAAATCGTATTCACTGATTCAAGCGTGTTACCGATAGCACTCTCAAGGCTTTCAATTTCTGCATCTCCCCTGTCGTAGGAAGTAATTGAATACCAGTATTCAAATCCGTTTATAACGGCAGTATCCGTATATGTATACTGCAGACCAGTGTTCTGTCCCTGGCTGTTGAGTATATCTAAATCGGCAATCTTATTCCAGCTGGCCCCCTGGTCCTGGCTGCGATAAATCCTGTATCCTTCAAAATCATATTCCTCTGTAAAATTATCCTGCGATCTTTCTGCGGCATCATCCCAGAAAAGGATAGATTTAAAGTCACCCGCAATTCCGTACAAATGCGGGCGGGCAGGAGGTTTAGGCAGTTCAAAGTTGGCGTTCACCGTGCTCTGCGCCTGGTCCGTCGCATCCAGCACTTCAGCCAGAGTTTCGCCCGCTACGATTGCTGTAATAAAGGTAAGGGTATCTCCCGGATTCAGATCATAGGGACCCGAAGATACATTTGCGAGTATATCCATCCCTGACGCAGGGATTGTTGCAGGATCATCGATATTGATAGAAGAATTATTCCCGGGGTGAAAAAACCTGGGACCAATTGATGAGTTGTATAAACTCTGTGCACTTGACATAATGCCGTACTGAACAGTATCAATATCAAGATCATCATCGTATAGATTATAGTGCATATCTGTAATACCGGGTTCAATACCATTAACTTCCGGTGTTTTCAGAAATGCGACACCCATGTATCCCGTTTTGCCATCAGGCCATTCGTTTGAAAGTCCGTCATCAAAAAAGTAAACGACATTTTTCTCAGCATTATAATCAAGCTTATCATCATTATATTCAGGATCTCCGCCGCTTACGTTGCCTATATCCATATCTGTATACAGATCAAAATAAACTCCCGAGTAGTTATTTTGACTTACATTGATTATCTGGAATTTATAGAAGATAATATTCTTCGCGAAGGCTACTCCGAATGCATAGCCCGTCTGCGCTGTGAGGATTCCGAGGACGCTTTTAGTATTGTTGCTGTCGCTGTAAACGCAGTAACTATCCTGGTCAGATAAAATAAGTGGATTACCCTGCGAATCCTTTACAGGCCAGCCAAGCTGCGGATCCCACGTTTCCGGGTTATCGCTGAAGGCGATCTGCGCAAGCGCAGTGTTATGATAACCGCCAACGGCCTCCCATTCCTCATCAGTAGTATACCGTCCCTGTATAACATTTCCCGGTATGCCTACCATGGGGTTTATCCTGTAAATATAATGTTTGGTGCTGTTGATAGGAAACTCACCAGAGGGTCCTTCCGTGATCCGCCTGGGATACAACTTTCCCCGGTTTTCAAAGAAGAGCCCTATATTACTGGCATTATGCGTTCCCGCAGCCCTGTCATTAATGCCAAGAACTTTATCAAAGGCTGAACGGTAAGAGTCTTTATCTTTCTCTTGTGCGCTGATGAAGGCAGTAGAGATAATGACAGCCATTAGAGTAATAAGAATTGTTTTCATAGTTTTTTAATAATTACTATTTATTCAAAATTTAAATGTCGCCCCGAGTCTGATTGATCTCGGAGGTCCGAAGTTTGAAGGATCACGTATATACTCAGGAGAATAATTTCCTTCGAATGTGAAGTTGGGGTCTCCGGTATCACTATATACATAAAGTACATTTCTGTGATCAGTCAGATTAAGGATCTCGGCAAATATCCTCAGGGAATAGCTGTTCACAACCGGAAATTCTTTACCGATCATCAGATCGATAGAATAAGTTGCAGGCATGCGAAGCGAGTTTCTTTCAACAAAACCTATATCCCTGCCGCTGGGAGTATAAGGGTAGCCGGAAGCTGCCCTTGCTATGACACTAATGTCCATTCTTTCCATAAAATGACTACCGAAGATTTCAGGTCCCTCATCCGATGGAATTGTAAATGTTCCTGAGAGATTAAATACATGAGTCTTATCAAAGTTCAGGTAATAAAGCTGAGTCGATTCCGAAGTGCCGGGATACTGCTCCGTTTCTGAAGAAGCACTTCCCTTTGAAACAGAGTATGTGTATGTGAGTCCTCCCGAGAAGTATCTGTCGGGACGGATATCAAGGTTTATTTCAAACCCTTTAACGTTTGCGTAATCTTCATTTACATAAAGAGTATAGCCTGTATATCTTCCATCAACATACGGAAAATAGTAGCGTGTACCGATCAGGCCGGTTATGTCCTTATAATATGCCGTCAGGTCGATTGCTATCCGGTCGCTGAACTGGTGTGATACACCAACCTCATAGGCAATTGTTCTTTCTGCGTCAAGGTCCGCCTGTCCGAACAGCGGTTCTCTTACGTTAAGATCGTACTGTCTGTTTTCAAAGAGGTACTGGTATTCCGGATTCTGAAAGAAATGTCCATAGGCAAAATGAAGCTTTGTCCTGTCGGATATCGGATGAGCGATACCGATGCGGGGCGAAAACTGTGACCTTGGCCTAACAGTTATAACAGAAGAAGGATTTAGCGGATCGTTTCTGAAATTCGCGTTAGCGTTCAGGTAATCGAATCTTAATCCGACATTTATTACAAGGTATGGAAACTCAATCTTATCCTGAGCATAGACCGCCATCTCAAACGGTTCGGTAGAATAATCGTTTATATAAGGATAGTTGCGGGTAGGGTCATATACATTAAAATACCTGAGCCAGTGCTGCTTATAAGCACCACCGAATTTAACTTCATTCAGCGATCCTATCTGCCATACCCCATCAAGTTTTGCATCTGCTGTAACCGTACGGCTGTCGCGCACTTCAACAGGATCTGCGAGTGAATAGAATTCAAAGCCTGTTCCAATATCGAGATACTGCCATTCGCTCGAAGGTATATAATCGGCTGTATCTTTATCAATACCGGAATAAAACCCCTGGTTGAAATACGAGAGCCTGAGATCATAGAAGAAGTTGTCAGCTATTGTATGGGTAACGGTAAGGGCGCTCTGCCAGCTGTCTGATCTTCTTCTGAGATACTGGTCAGGAATATATTTGTAACTTTGACTGTAACCCTGACTTGCACCTATACTCCCGCGGTTCAGAAGTGAAATTTTCACGCCGCGGAATAAAGTTGAAGTTATCTTCGCCAGTCCTGTTTTTTCCCGGTCATATCCAAACGGCAGGTAGCTGCCCCGCCGGTCACTTTCCCCCGAAATAAAGAAGTTAATTTCTTTAGATATAATTGGTCCGCTGAGACTGCCGTTTATCCGGGCTTCGTGAAGATCAGCATATCTCTGTATGCCGAACTCGCTTGTCCTGTATTCAAGTTTTCCTGAAAATTGATCCGTTCCGTCTCTTGTAACTATGTTAACTACACCGCTCAAGGCATTACCGTATTCAGCGTTGAACGTACCTGAGAGAAGACTCATTTCCTGGATTGCGTCATTATTTATCTGGGTTGCGAGTCCTCCCAGCAAAGGATCCTGCACATACATACCGTCAACCATGTAGGCAACTTCATTGGATCTGCCTCCTCTTATGTGAAGATTTGATCCGCTGCCTACAACACCCGCCTGCAGACTTAAAAGTTCAGTAAAAGTCGAAACCGGAAGCGCTTCTATCTCCTCCCTGGTTAAAACCGAAATTGTGCTTGTAAGGTCCTTCTGGATCATAGGTGTTTTTGCTGTTACAACAACCTCACCTACTTCTATTGATGTCGGCGACAGCTGCACGGGCAGGTTTGTAGTCTGATCCACAATGATCTTAACACCCTCAACCAGAAGCGTTTCATAGCCGAGATAACTTATTCTGACAGTATAGTTACCGGGAGGTATATTGAGGATAATAAAATTTCCATCCGGATCGGACGCTCCGCCAAGGCTGGTGCCATTTATCAGAATGTTCGCACCCGGTAAGGGATCTCCCGTCTGCGAGTCGGTAACCTTTCCCGTGAGTTTCCCGGTTGTACCAGCTATGAGTTGTAATTGAAGTAGTATAATCAGCAGTAAAAATTTTTTCATAATAACTCCCGGCTCTGTATCCCGTCCGTAACCGTAATCGGGATAACTTTAGCTCACAATTAATTTTTGATTTTCAGTAACTTTGCTGCTTTCCTTCAGCACTTTCTCTGCTCTCTGTTTATTTTTCATTGCACACTCTGTTGCAATGGCATTAATGACCACAGAAATCGCAGCAAAGGAATTAGTATAAAGCATATTCTCGCTTTGTACAACAAGGTTTATATCAGAATAATGTGTAATCGGTGATGCTTCCTTATTTGTAATGGAGATAGTCATGATTCCCTTATTGACGGCGTATTCACAGGCTTCAATAGTTTCTTTCGAGTATGGGGGAAATGAGAATGCAATAACCAGGTCGTTTTTGGTTAAGAACATTATCTGTTCGTGAAAGATTGTATAATCATGTTTAAACACTGATGCATCTATCCCCACCTGGGTAAGCTGGTATGCAAGAATTTCAGCAAGGAGGTATGAAATACCTAGCCCCGCAGTAAAAACGCGGCCTGCTTTTCCAATCTCCTTCACCGCTTTCCTGAAATTTTCCCTTTCGATTAAGCTCAGGGTATCGTTAATGTTCTGTATATCCTGGTTTGCAACGGCAGTGAGCAGATCCTCCTCCACTTTTCGTTTATCGAAAAGAGGAAAGATCATTTTACCGCTGAGCTGGTTCTGAAGAGATTCAGCAATAGCGTCCCTTAGTTCGCTGTAGCCTGAAAACCCGGTGCGCTGGGCAAATCTCACCACAGAAGCCACGCTGATACCGGTCTCTTTAGAAACTTCCTGCACACTAAGAAAAGGGATGCTGTCAAAATTATCGATAAAGTAATCCGCCATCTTCTTCTGGTTTTTCGGAAGATCATTGTACTTAGTATGGATTTTTTCTTTTATCTCCTGGTACCTTGCCATAACTCAAATATTAAATTCAAAATAACTTGCTGAACTTTGGTTAAGTAGTCCCGGCCATCTTCACGCGGCCGGGAATTAGTATAATACTATTTAAGCAGCATCATTTTTTTTGTCGAAGTAAAGCTTCCTGCCCTCAGAGTATAGAAATATATTCCGGCAGACAGCTTAGATGCATCAAAGTTAATTTCATAACTACCTCCTTCCATCTCCTTGTTCAGGATCGAGGTTACTTTTTGTCCCAGCAGGTTATAGACATCCAGCGCCACATTTTCCCTGTTAGGAATTGAAAAAGAGATTAAAGTTGAAGGATTAAACGGGTTAGGGTAATTCTGACTGAGACTGAATCTTACAGGAAGCACAGTTACTTCAATAATATTTGAATATGAAAATGTTCCGTTATAATCAATCTGTTTCAGCCTGTAACTAATTTGATGTGCATTTAAAGTCGAAACATTATCAGAGAAAGAATATAACTGTTGTTCTGTAGTTGTACCTGCACCTTCTCTATATCCAATAGTCGTCCAGGTTCCATCACTGTTTCGTTCAATTTCAAAACCGTGGTTGTTAATCTCAGTTGCAGTCTGCCAGTTAAGAGTTACGATTCCCGGAGAGACCTTTGATGTAAATGAGGTGAGTTCAACAGGGACTATCTGAATAAACTTCTGCTCGGCAAGTGACATGTTATCAAGCATTTCCATTTCATTTGTTCCAACAGCAACTGCATAGTACACAACGACAGAGTCCTGAGGATTCAGATCGATAGGATCCTGAGCCGTAATGAAAACCGGACCGTCGACTGTATTAGATATATATTCGAGATCGATCGTACCATGATTCATCCAGATCCAGTAATCGCTGTCGACTGTATATCCCGAATACCACTCAAAAGCTGTCAATGAAACCAGTGGATGTGACAACAATTTAAATCCTATATTTTCAGCGCCCCTATGTGAACGTATAAGATCATTTGATGCATCGTAAGAAACAGTATCAAAGCCATAATCACCGTCGGGCTGGGTAATCGTCTCGATCCCTATTATTGCAGGAAAAGCACTGGCTTCACGGTTCTTGACGGTAAATTTCAAAATAACATATGAAGCATTAGTCCATCCGTAAACGTTCAGCCTTTCAAGTATATTCGGCGGCAATCCTGAATATTCATTATTAAAAGCCCCGGTAATTTCATAATCGCTGAGCTGAGGGTTACTTACCAGGGTAGTAGGTTCTTCATTAGCTGCATCATTTGTATAATCGAATACCGCATTCTGATCCATACCCACAAGCAAAGAAAGTCGTTGAACCTGAATAGTTCCATTTTCATCAGGTATATAGATCCGGAATCTTCCATAAGTATTTATCGTAACGCCGACAGTTCCTGTATTGAAACTGGCCTGTGCAAATAAATCCACAGAGAGTACAGCGAACAATAAGAAGAAAGTAAATAATAACTTTTTCATATAACACCTCATATTAATAATCTTTAACATTTCAGCTTCTGATCATTTAATCAGGAGCATTTTCTTTGCGAGGCTAAAATCTCCCGCCGAGATTTTGTAAAAATAAACGCCGCTGCTCAGGCCGGAAGCACCAAAATCAACAGTATAATTTCCGGCAGACATTTCGCTATTTACAAGCATTAATACTTCCTGTCCCAGTGAATTAAATACCTTTAAAGTCACCATTTGTTTTGAGGGGAGTGAAAATGAGATCTTTGTCGTTGGATTAAAGGGATTCGGGTAGTTCTGTGACAAAGAAAAATCTGACGGGACAACCGTATTTTCGTAACGGATCCCTGTCAATTCTGCATATTTTGAAACAGCAGCATCCATACCCGCGAGCATCTCACTTTCAGTTTCACCAAAAGCAATAGCTTCATACAGAATCAATGAATCCCCCATATTAAAAGGTTGCGACGGTATTCCAGCAATTATAACCGGATCATCGAGCTCAGTAGTAAAGAAAGTGTCGATATTCCCATTTGTCAGCCAGTTATAATAACTTGTATCCTGATAATAATTATCGACGTATTCGAATATATTAACCGATACAGGATTATCTGATAAGATTTTAAACCCCAGATGATTAGATTTATAAACATTTATAATCCCATCGCTTTGAGAATATTCCACTGTATCCAGTCCCAGCATATTTTCTATTTCAGGTATTAAATCGAGGCCTAAAACAGCATCAGTTGCCGAAGAATCACGATTTTCTACAACGTATTTAACTATAATAAAGGATTCGGTTTGCCACCCAAAAACATACTGCTTTAGTAGTACATCGGGAGGTAGTGCTGAATATTGGTTGTTATAACCACCGTATATTTCATAATCTCCCCAGGACGGATTATCGACGAGTCTTGTTGAATCTTCCACATCCTGATCATTGTAATAATCAAAAACTGCGTCAGGTGCCGTTGCAACCAGCAAAGATGCTCTCTCTAATTGTTTGATAGTATCAGGAAGACTATATATTCGAATCCTGCCGTAATCATTAACATAGACATCCAGATTGTCTGTGAAAAATTCGCCTTGTGCAAGCAGCAGCTGAGGGGACAGAAGTAGAAAAAAGAAAAAAATAAACTGAAACAATTTTTTCATAATGAACCTCCTTAAATTGGTTAAACATAATTACTCAATGCCAGCCGAACAGGAACGGCGGTATAAGGAGCATCATTCCTGCTGCGAGAAAAATAAATTCTAAAGGAAGTATCCAGCGTGCCCACTTTTCCCAGGGAATTTCGGCAAGGGAGAGCACACCCATTGTGACAGCGGAGGTAGGTATAATCATATTGCTGAAGCCGTCGCCGAACTGGAAGGCCAGTACTGCCGTCTGCCTGGATACGTTTACAAGATCGGCGAGCGGGGCCATTATGGGCATAGTAAGAACGGCCTGTCCGCTTCCTGAAGGCACAAAAAAGTTTAAAAGAGTCTGTACGAAAAACATTGCCTGTGAAGAAACCACAGGATGAAACGAGGAGATCGGCGATGAGAGCGCAAACAGTATCGAGTCTATTATTTTTCCATCCTGTGATAAAATTAATATTCCGCGGGCAAGTCCGATTATTAATGCGGTTCCTACCAGGTCTTTTGCACCCTTAATAAAAGATCCGGTTATTTCATTGGCATTCAACCCTCCAACCAGACCCACAAGGATCCCGGTAATCAGGAAGACAGCAGCAAGTTCTTCAATAAACCATTGGTACCTGAGAACACCAAAAATAAGAACTGCAAGTCCTGCCAGGAAGGTGATCAGAACCAGCTTATGCCTGCCTGAAATTCCTGCATGGTTCTCAACTTCTGTATGATCAATATTTTTCTTTTTCTCTTTATCGAGTGAAAAGGTGATACTCTTTTCAGGATGCTTTTTAATTTTCTGTGCATAGAGCATTACGAAGGCAACTGCTATAGACGTTGTTATCAACCAGCAGATGCCACGGTAGACTATCCCACTGAATAAAGGAAGCCCCGCTATTTCCTGAGCAATACCCACAGTAAAGGGATTCAGAAAAGCTCCGGCAAAGCCCGCACCGGCACCAACAAACGGAATTGCAACACCGGTAATTGTATCATATCCAAGAGTAATAGCCAGCGGAACAAATACTAGAATGAAAGGGATTACCTCTTCGCTCATTCCGAATATTGCCCCGGCAAGGGAAAAGATAACCATAAAAATGGGGATTAGTAATAATCGCACAAGCCTTGAATCCTTGTGCAGCTTGGCAATACCAAGAATGAGAGAATCTACCGCTTCTGTCTTCTGAAATACAGCAAATGCGCCTCCTACAATAAAAACCAGTCCTATTATCAATGAAGCATCTACAAATCCGCGTATCGGTGCCATTAGCAGATCGCCGATTCCCTGGGGATTCTCAGATTCATAATGAAAGGAATCGTTCATTACTTCCTTTTTACCGTCAACTATTACTCTCTGGTATTCTCCTGCAGGAATTATCCATGTCAGTATTGTCGTAATAACGAGAAGTGAAAAGATAATAACATAGGTATTCGGTATTTTTACTTTAGCTAAATTCATTGAATAATTTTTGCCTTATTCAAATCAAATTTTTGTCCTGCTGTAAGAATACTCATTTCCATATTGTTCACCGAAAACTTCCCGGCATCATTTGACTTTAAGTCAACAGCATGGAGAGGATTATAGATTATGACCTGGCTCTCCCCGAGCACTTCGAAGGTATCGTCCGGATTTACAAGGATGGCTGTCGATTCGTCGATTCCGATTCCCAGCAGATCCGGGTGTTCAAGAATTACTGTTATTAATCTATTATTTCTTTTCCTTTTAATAAAGTGCTGATCTATCACAGCTTTTGTTACAAAACCAAAACCTTCAGTAGTTTCAATGTTTCCACTTTCTATTATATTAAACGCTGCAGAGCTGTCCTTGTTGACGAGCTCATTACCCGTTATCATCACGCGGCTCATTACTGCTGCACCGGCACTTGTTCCACCGACAACTCCTCCAGCCTGATATATATCTCTGATCCGCTCAAGAAGGCGTGTCCCGAGCAGGTCGGCCGTAAGCAGACTTTGATCACCACCGCAAAAATAAACACCCGAAGTTTTTTTTAGTTTGTTAACTATTGAATCATCATTCGCCGTAGCTTTGCTGAAATATATTGGTTTCACACTTGTGGCTCCGAATGATTTCAACTGATCCACCTGGTATTCCGCCGATTCAAAAGGTACAGAGCTTGCATTCGGGATAACGATTATTTCTGCATTTTCTCCTCCGGCAAGACTAATGAACTTTTCAATTACATTTGCGGGTTTATCGCCGCCTCCGATAATAACAAGGTGACCTTTCGCCTGTGCATTAAGGGGAATAAGTGAAAGAGAAAGGATAATATGGTATAACATTGCAAATTTTTTCATTTTTTTACAAGCTCCATTGCTATTTCAGCACTTTTAATTAAATCCTCAATAAGTACAAACTCATCATTAGAATGAGGGTTCTGAGCACCAATGCCCAGGTTGACGGAAGAAATGCCCGATTCATTAAGTGAATTTGCATCACTTCCTCCGAGAGAAATTCTGGGTTCCGGAGTAAGTCCTGTTTTTTTAAGAACTTCTGTCAGTTCCTGATAAACAGGATTGGAGGATTCAACAATATAAGGCTTAAAATCCCAGTTACTTTCAAATTCTGTTTCGGCATTCAGCTTGCCTGCTTCAGCAGCAAAGATACTTTTAACCTCATCAATAAGTTCTGTAATCCGGGAAGTATTGAAGGAGCGAACCTCACCTTCAAGGCAGACCTCCTCGGGAATAACATTTACTGCAGAACCTCCGTTTATTTTACCGATATTCAATGTGGTATCATCATCAATTTTTCCCTGCTTAACTTTATATAGAGCATTTGCAGCCGCAGCGATTGCATTTATACCTTTTTCGGGAGCTATACCAGAGTGCGACGCCCTTCCCTTTACTCTTATCTTAAATCCCTTTGATCCGCAGGCTGTGTTTATAAAATTACCCGGGCGGAAAGAGGAGTCGAATACGAAGCCCCGGTTAACGTGAGTACTGAGATTTAAATTTTTGGAACCAAGCAGCGTTGTCTCCTCGCAGGTGGTAAAGGCTACTGTAAAATTTTTTACGGGTATTTTTTCTTTATGTATTTTTTCAAGTGTATAGAGCAGTATGGCTATTCCGAGCCTGTTATCCACTCCCAGTACAGTATCTCCTGCAGAAGTTATCCTGCCATCCTGAAATACGGGTCTCATTTTCAATGTAGGCCTGGCTGTATCCATATGGGAAAGAAGAACAAAACTACCTCCGTCGCCAACCCGTATAATTAGGTTGCCGGTGTTGCTGTATGAAAGTGTTTTTGATTCATCTTCAGATATGTTAAAGGATGTGCCTGATAGAAAGTCTCTTATAAAATCAGCAACGGGTTTTTCGTTCTGGGAGAGTGCATTTATTGAGGCAGCCTGGAGGAAAATATCAATTAAGCGGGAATTCATTGGTAATAATAATTACATTTTTATGAAAGGATGTAATATTTATTACAGATATTAAGATTTTTTTTCCTTTAAGTCAAGTAGCGCCTATCGCATAACATATCGCAATCAGAATGTTAGCAGCTATTACACTTGAGACTACTTCAGGAGCATCATTTTTTTGGTCGATATAAAGCTTGCCCGCCCTAAGAGTATAAAAATATATTCCGGAAGAAAGGTTGGAGGCATCGAACTTTATATTATAGCTGCCTCCTTCCATCTCCTTATTCATGATCGATGCCACCTTTTGTCCCAGCAGATTGTATACCTCAAGAGTAATTCGTTCACTCCTAGGTATCGAAAAAGAAATAGTTGTTGAGGGATTAAAAGGATTAGGAAAATTCTGTGCAAGTTTATATTCCATACTTTTTAAGACATGTTCTGCAATGGCTGTTATCGCCCCATAATGCTCTTCTGCAAAAGCCATATTTGCAAGCATAGAAGCTTCAGCTGTTCCAACTGCGATTGCCATGTAAACAGTCCTCATTTCCTGCGGCTGCAGGTCAACGCTTTCGACCCCCATTATACCCACACCTCCAAGTGAACCTGTAACAAGGGTATCAGTATTTATTCCTCCTGTAAGCCAGGCATAATAGCCTGAATCATTATCTGTGTATTCCAAATACCATGGAAACACCGCAACTGCTTTGGTTGCTTCGGACAGGATTTTAATACCTACATAAGTATTTTCATAATTATATAATATGTTATTTTCAGTATTGAAGTATATTACATCATTTTCCCATGTGGAATCAATATCCTGGTTAATATCCAGCCCCACAATTGTTGGTAAAATTGATGCTTCATTGTTCGTAACATTAAATTTGATCAAAGCGCAGTCCTCATTATTCCACCCGTAAATTGTCTGTGCAACTATAACAGCCGGGGGTAGATCATTATAACTGTTATCATATGTACCCGTTATTTCAAAACTACTGCTATCCGGACCACCGTTTACCAGGGTTGTAGGATTTACTATACCTACATCATTCCAGTAATCAAGTACCTCATTGGGATTTCCTGCAACAAGAATAGAAGCCCTATCTATCTGAAACAGAGTATCAGTACTTGAAATTGTTAAGACTGAAATTGCCCCAAACGCATCAACATTAAACAATACATTGCCGGTATTAAATGCTGTTTGGGTTCTTCCTGTCCGCACAATTGTGAGCAGGAATAAAAACAGCAACGTAATACAGAGTACCGGCTTTTTCATAAAGATCCTCGTTTATTGATTAAAATATATAAATTCAATGCCTGTCTAACAAGCAAGGAAAAATATCCTCTTTCCTGCGGATTGACTCACAATTAATCTAACCCTGGACTATCGAAAAGGTAGTCATTGCCTCAAAATTAAATCTAACCGTAAATAACCAAATAATTTTCCCAAAAGCAGGGTAAAAACCTCAAAAAGCGAAATTGATTATATTCGTTGACTCATAATAGATCTAACCCTCCCAAAATAATTTTTGAAAGAAAAATTATGAGTAAAAAAGCTAAAGCAGAGTATCTGCTTGAAATTAAATCAAGATATCAGAATGCTAGTAAAGAAGAGAAACAAAGGATCTTAAATGAATTTTGCAAAATTTGCGGGTACAACCGTAAGTATGCGATCCATTTACTAAATCAAAAGGAGAAGAAAAAGAACCAGAAGAAAAAGAGGGTCGGCAGAAAGAAAAGTTACAATAGTCCCATCATTATTCACTTTCTGAAGGCCTTGCTTAAGGCAACAAATTTAATCTGTTCAAAAAGGTTAAAACCAATTATTCCACTATGGCTGCCCTTTTATGAGCAGTCATATTGCATTAAAATATCCGAACCTATCAGGGAAAAATTATTAAATATATCACCTGCAACTATAGATCGACTATTGAGTAAGGAGAGAAAAAGATTGGGTAAACTTGGTCTGTCGACCACTAAGCCTGGTTCTTTAATAAAGAAACAAATACCCATAAAGACTAATCAATGGGATGAAACAAGGCCAGGATTTATTGAAGCAGATACAGTAGCGCATTGCGGCAGCTCTGTGGCCGGAGCCTTCGTTTATACTGTAAATACTGTGGATATTGCCACCGGATGGACTGAACCACGTGCCATCTGGGGCAAGGGTGAAAAGTCTGCATTCGAAGCCATTAGAAGTATTGAAGAGGCCTTCCCGTTTAAGCTTTTAGGTTTTGATTCTGATAATGGTTCTGAATTTATTAACTGGCATTTGTACAAATATACGCGTAGAAAGTTACCTGTTGAATATACCCGTTCCAGGAGCTATCAAAAGAATGATAATGCTCATATTGAAGGAAAGAACTGGACCCATATAAGACAATACCTCGGATACCAGCGTTTTGATAAACCTCAAATTGTAGATATGCTTAATGATATTTATAAAAATTACTGGTCCTTATTTTTTAATTTCTTTATCCCTTCAAGTAAAATTATTTCCAAGCAAAGAACTGGGTCTAAGATTATTAAGAGGCACGATGCCCCCAGGACTCCTCTGGACAGATTACTTGAATCCTATGCTATACCTATGACAAAAAAGAAAAGTCTAATAGCTCTTAGAAAATCTTTAAATCCCTTTGAATTAAAATCCATTATTCAATCTAAAATAATCGAAATATTAAACTTTCTGAATTGATTTTTGAGAACAAGAAATTTTGAATAATTATTTTATCTTCGCTTATTTTAACAAAGCACTAATATATTATTTGTTCTTTTAATGTCTGAAAGTTAGGTGCTATTATGAGTCAACGTACCAGGCTCATGGTTAGGTTTTATTTTGAGTCAACTGGCCTGTAAAAAATTAAATTCTTATGGCAGAATCCATAGAAGAATATCGGTATGGGAGGGTATATCTATCGTGACAGCAGACAATCATATTATTAGTACTATTTTTTATAAGTCACTCTTGTCTATAAGATCGTGAACAGCAGCCGATCAACTTCAGCGGATTTATTCTGTACTCAAGCTGTCTGAAGACACAGGTTTAATGTATCCTTTTTTAATAAGTCCGGCTGTCGATCTATATATGGTAATGGATATTTCTGTCGTATTGTGATACCCCGTTGATACGATTTTTACACCTTCAAATTCTTTTTCCAGCTTAACAGTGGCATATAGTTTTTCGTCGGCGATAAGATCGCTTTGAAGGCGGGCTTTTTTTTCGGGTATGTTTGCGAGCGCCCAGTATACTCCTTTTTTTGCATTCTGATACGCAGCATCAAGATTTTTCTCCATCTCCTGCTGGGCTTGTAGAGTGAATGATATCAGGAACAAAATTAAAAAAAGTGATCTCATCAGGATCCCCTCCCGTTTTTGATTCGAAAAATAAGAAAATTCATATCTTTTGAAAAGCTCATTGAGCTAAAATTGGAACCGCAGCCCGTTTTATCTACCATGGTAAGCCGGCCTGCCGGAGGGAAGTTGATCTGGAACGCCTGCCCGTCAGGCAGAAGGTTGCGAATTGGAGTCTGGCAACAATGAGATTAATAATTTAATTAGAATTACCAAAGATGGTATCTCTTGAGCAGACTATGTAAGTTCAAAAGATACCATCTTCAACACTTGCAACAATAAACTATTTCAGTGAAATAAATTTCTTTGTTGCTAAAATCCCCTACCTGCAGTTTTTCCCCTCAATCTGTTCTGCGGATTTTTCCAGGTTAATTATTTAGCCCGGGTACACTCAGTATGAAATTTCACCGGTATATCTTATCGCTAAGTCTCCTGCACTCGTAGATTCCCCTGTAAACGTTCCACTGCCGCTTACCCCACTAAATCTGCCTGTCCCTCCAACAATCTCCCATACCCAGGTAGTAGGATCATAATAATCCATAAACCACGTCATATGGACTAATGCACCATTAGCTGCTGTAATCCAATCACTACCTTCTACCGTCAGGCCAGTCAATGTATAATGATGGATTGTGGTGTCAATTATAGTGCAATACCCAAGATGAGATGCATTACCCGTTGCGTAGTAAACAGCAACAGAATCGTTTATCAGCGACGAAAACACATAGAGAAAATCACCAGAGAAAGGTCTGGTCTGATATGCTTTATTCAATTGCTGATTAACCGAAATTTCGGTTGGTTCAGTAGTTTGTTCACAACCTGCCAGAATAATTACTATTGAAATAAAGCTACAAACAATTAATAAATTACCTAATGATTTCATTGTACTACCTCCAATTATTGAAATTATTATTTAGTATTTCTACGGAACATTCATTTGCTAATTAAATCCGGTAATTACCTTTTTGAATTTTTCATTCTTAATTAACACTGGTTGATTTTTTTTGTTTTCAAATACTAGCTTCGCCTCCTTATAAGTTAAACACGACTACTTTTGCATGATTTTTTTAGAAAATTCTATTATCAATTACCAGGCGGAGTATATTCTACTACACTACTTAAGGTGTGGCTACTTCCCGCGCCGCCAATAACCCCGCCAAAGATGTACATTTTATTTTTATAAACACAGGTTGCGAAACAACGTCGTGTTGAAGGCATGGCCGCCCTGGTTGTCCAGCTATCTTTGCTAAAATCGTACTCCATTAAATCATTAAGTTCAGTGTTGTATGAAAACCCGCCGCAGATATACAATTTATTATTTATTACACCGGAACCGTGACCGATTCTGGGAAGCGTGATATCTTCTTTTGATTCCCAGAAATTGTTTGACGGATCATAAACTTCAAAATCAGCAAATGGGGTTCCCGCTCCTGCATCCCCTGAAGTTCCTCCCCCAATTACAAAGATTTTTCCATTAAAAACAGCAGAGCTGGGGTAACTACTGCCCTTTGGAAGACTGGCTTTGGTAGTCCAGGTATCAGTTGCAGGATCATACACCTGAACTTCTGCAGCACCCTGGTATCCTGTATAGGCCCCACCAATTGTGTATATTTTCCCATCAATAACAGAGGCCGTCAGGAATGCTCTAGGTTCAGGTATGTTTGTTTTTCTCGTCCAGGTATCAGCAGCCGGATCATACAAGTAAGTGTAATCAAGGGTCGTTCCGTCGTATAGTGCTCCTGTTCTCCCTCCAAAAGTATAAATTTTCCCATCTACTGCTGCTGCAGCCTGACCAAGAATTTTTTCAGGCATATGATTTTTAATTGTCCATTTATCTGTTTCGGGATCATACATTTCAACATCATCAGAAATTTTTGGTGTTAAATCAATAATACCCCCTATCAGATATATTTTCCCATCTACTTCTGCACAACATAAGTACCCCCTTGCAGTGTGCATGCCAGTCTTCACTGTCCATTCGTCCCCGATTGTTTGAGTGCTCTCTTCTTCGGTTGGGGAAACCGGATTATCTTTTTGACAGGAGATTATCGAAAGTAAAACACAGAATACTAGAATTTTCTTCAACATTTTTCTTCCTCCTTTTTATTGTGGGGGTTCCGGAAAATGTCCTCCCAAAAAACATGAATTAATTTTGCTTAAACACATATACTCCGGCTGGCATTAACTGACAGCTGATAATATTATTTCAGTAATACCATTTGCTTAATCGCTGTATAACTTCCGGCTTTTATTTTGTAGTAATAAACTCCTTCAGCCAGATTCTGCTTTTCACTATCTCCAGATGAAGGACAACCGGATTGAGAACTATTGACGCTAAATTCGACATCATATGTACCTGCTTTTTTCTCTTCATCAACAAGCTTTTCAATTAATTCACCTGCCGAATTAAAAATAGTTATCACTACTTTAGTCCTGTATGCGAGGCAATATTTTATTGTTGTTTTGTCTCGAAAAGGGTTCGGGTAATTCTGACCCATATAAAATTCTGAAGGAACCAATTCATTGACTACAGGATTTTTTGTCAGGTTCATTAAATAAAGCCTGTTTTCAAACTAATCAACAGATGATGCGTCGTTAATTTTCCGGGAATAAATAGAATAAATTCTGAGGATATTATAATACCTGGTGAAAAGTCAATCTACCAGATTTGTGTCAGATACTTTCAGATTTGAGCCTGATATTAAAATAGTGAATGGACGAACTTCAATTACTATTAAATTTTTGTAGATATTGAGAGGGTGGAACCCCAAATTGCTTCTTAAAGCAGTCAGAAAAGTAAGCCGGATTATTGAAACCAACTTCGAGTGCAACTTCAGATAGATTACCGAATTTATTTTCTATCAAGCTTGCTGCTTTAAGTAATCTTATTCTCCTGATTAGCTCAACAGGGGGCTCTCCGGTTAAGGATATAATTTTTTTGTAAAGAACGTACCGGCTTACTGCCATATTTTCTGCAAGAGTTTCAACACTAAATGAGGAATTGGAAATATTATTATTTAATGATATCAAAAGCATTTTGTAACAACCTTCTATCTATAGGTGTGATTTTAGCCTGGTTTAATTCAACTATTCCCATTTTCCGGAAATGTTCATGGATTCTTTTTCTCTGTTCAATAAGATTTTTAATTCTTGCAATTAATTCAACAGTCTCGAATGGTTTCGTGATATACTCGTCTGCGCCTGTTTCAAGGCCGTTAACTTTATCAGCCATTGTGGCTTTTGCTGTAAGCAGAATTACAGGTATATGGCTTGTTCTCTCACTTGTCTTTAGCTTTTTGCATAGTTGAAATCCATCCATTTTTGGCATCATTACATCGCATATTATTAAATCAGGCAAATTTTCAGTCGATTTGTTCCAGCCATCTTCTCCGTCTTTAGCTTCAATAATTAGGTAATCTTTTTTAAGATTTTCTTTTATGTAGTTTCTCACATCTGAATTATCCTCAATTAACAACAGAAGTGGTTTTCCATTTTCAGCTATGGTAACGCAATCAGGATTATATGATTTAATTTCTTCGTAGTATACTGAATCGGTCGAACCAGCAGAGATTGTTATATTTTCTTCCGTAATCTCATTAATTTCTTCAGGTTTTAAATGATCCTTACCTAAAGGGATTCTTATTTTAACTTTGGTTCCTTTCCCTTCCTCGCTTTCAACTTCTATTTTACCTTTATGCATCTCAACCAATTCCTTTGTTAAGGATAATCCAATGCCTGTTCCCTCCTGCTCCCTTGTATGACTTCCGTCCACCTGATAGAAGCGGTCGAAGATATTCGGCAATTTTTCTTTTGGTATACCTATGCCAGTATCACAGACCGTTATTTCCATTGATCTGCTCTGATTTGGTTCATCTATTTGATTTATTGAAACGTCAACTTTACCTCTCCCGGGAGTAAATTTTAAAGCGTTTGAAAGTACATTAGTAATTATTTTTTCCATCTTATCCCTATCCAGATAGACAACTATCTGGTCCTCAGCCGCGATAAGTTTAAGAGATATTTTTTTTCTTTCAGCATATGAGGAAAAGGATAAGATCAGATCTCTTAATAATGGAATAATATTTTGAGGTCTGGTCTGAAGTTTCATATTATGAGATTCGATCTTCGATATATCTAGTAACTGATTTACAAGTCCTAGCATTCTATTAGCGTTTTTGTAGACAACTCCGAGCTTCTCTTTCATTTTTTCATCCACTGAACTTTCGGTAATCTCTTTAACTGGCCCAATGATTAAAGTTAACGGCGTTCTGAATTCATGAGAAATATTCATAAAAAACCTGTTCTGTACCTGCTGCTCAAGCTGAAGTAAATCAACGGTTTTTGAAATTTCATTCTGTGCTATTTTGAGTTCACCTGTCCGTTTCTCAACTTTTTTTTCGAGATTGTTTTTGTAGTCTGTAACTGTTCTCAGAATCAGTGAATCATGAATAGAAATATTTATTATAGGGATCATATAATTGAGCAGTTCATTCGACTCATATATTTCTGTCTCAGATTTTGGATAAATAATCAGTTCACCTGCTGTAACTTCATTTATAATAATAGGCCTAACCAAAGGCTCAATATTTACCTCATCACTTCCGCTGTAATCTTCAATATCCAGGTTATTTCCTTCAGTATCTTTGAATAGTTTTATACGGGCGGATGCAAAATTTGCTTCATTAACCAGTGCACTGGTGATTGCTTTTAGAGTTTTATTTATATCTAAACTTTGTCTTATTGATTTTGTTATTTCGTGTGCGGTTCTGAGCTGGGTAGTTTGTTGCTGGAGTAGTTTTTTTGATTCTTCTAATTTATTGTACTGATTAATTAATTCATCGTGGGACTCTGTCAAATCCAGAAATGCTTTCCTCATATTGAACAACCAGCGCCCCCAATTCTTGAGCTTAAAGCTAAATCCGGCTTCTACCCATGAAATATCATAATCGCCACCATTTGAAGTAAGAGTAAAATCAACTTTAAATCCTTTTTTTGCTGTTTTTTCTCCAAGTTTTTCCAGAACTCCTATACTCATGTAAAACAACTCAGGACAATGTTCATAGCCGGGATCAAGATAAAAATGAAGATGCATTTTATTTTTTTCAATAAAATGTATTTGCTGATGGATACACGAAAAAAGCGGACTGACTATTGAGGATGCCGCTTTCAACATTTGATTCTTTAAGAGATTAGTAAGTTTACCAGAAGAATAAAGTATTAGTGCGAAAATAATACCCTCGATATAAAATTCATCTACTACATAGTCCCTACCCATTTGTTCATATTCCTGACGGGAAAAGTACGGCCTGGTGTTTGCAATTATTTTACAGGTAACCCACCACTCTATGCGCTCGTGCTTATTTAATAAATAAGGAAGGTCATATGGAACACCTTTCAATATTTTATCCGTATCTATATTTTTTTTCTTTACCGCATTTAACAACGAAAATAAAACTCTGCAGGAAATTTCTTTTTTATTATTCGGTTGCATATTTAACCCGCTTATGACAATTGACTGCATCAAAGATTTATTTCAGCAAAAAGTAAGAGCAATTCTATATAAATAAGAAATTGTCAGCAGGAGTCTTCTTCGGGAGAGTTTTCGGAAAGTAACTTCAGAAAAAAACAGTAATCCAGCCCTGGTTTCTCACCCTCTCGGAGTAGAGAATAATTACTTGTTTGAATTTGCAATAATTATTGGATAGAATCAATATTTTGATTGAGAGAACGATAGAAATTCGCATTGCCAGGCTAAATATTGTGGAAACTATTTCTTGACATTCTAGTTTCCATTGTTTAAGTTGGAAACTAGAATTAAGTAAAATAGTTTCCGTAATGATGGACGAAGAAAAACAGAAAATACTTGACGAATCCACCAAAGTTTTTATGCAGGAGGGTTTTTATAAAACCCCGATGGATGAGATTGCAAAACGCCTCAAGATAAGCAAGAAAACTATATATAAATATTTCGAGTCGAAGGAAATCCTCGTTAAGGAGGTTGTTCACAATTTTCTGCTTCAGAATAAAGGTATTATTCAGGATATACTCGATTCCGATGAAGATGCGGTTACCAAGGCATTTAATTTATTTCAGCACTTGGGGAAACTTCTTCTAAGTGTAAGCAACAAATGGATTGAGGATATCCAGGCACATTACCAGGGACTCTGGAAAGAAATAGACGAGTTCCGGACTAAAATGATGATAGCAAATATTTCAAAACTCATAAACCAGGGAAAGAATGAAGGATTTATAGTCGACTACCCCACAGATATTATCGTAATGTTCTTTGTTTCATCTATCAGGGGTATTATAAATCCCGATTTCATAGTACAGCGGAAGCTGAAGCCTGAGACGATAATGAACCCTACTATCAGCCTGCTTATGAATGCAATTTTGACTGACAAGGGAAAAGAACTTTTTAATAAACTTCAACCCGGAGTTAACAAATGAAAAAGGTACTTCTGATTTTTATAACAGGAATTTTCCTATACGGCTGCGGAGGTAATAATAACCCGAACCTGATTGAAGCCTCAGGGAATATTGAAGCGACAAATGTTATTGTAAGCTCGAAAGTTAACGGTGAGATAAAGAAGATACTCTATGATGAGGGACAGTTTGTGAATGAAGGCGATACAGTCATGAGCATCGATCATGAAACTCTGCAGCTTCAGCTGGATCAGGCAGAGGCCTCTGAACAGGTGGCACAGGCTCAGCTTAATCTTCTCAGGAAGGGCGCCCGTAAGGAGGATATCAGCCAGGCTGAAGAGGCCGTAAAGCAGGCGCAGGTTAATTATGATCTGGCAAAGAAAGACAAGGAACGAATGGAAAATCTTTACCAGTCAAATTCTGTCTCTCAGAACCAGTATGATAATGCAAACGCAAAATTTGAACTCGCACAGGCTCAGCTTAAATCAGCAAACGAGAATTTTTCCAAGCTGAAGAATTTTGCACGCCCCGAGGAGATCCAGCAGGCCGAAGCAAACCTTAACAGGCAGAAGGCCGCGGTAAAGCTTTTAAAGAAAAGTATAAATGATTCGTACGTGCAGTCGCCCATAAACGGGGTGATTGTGGATAAATTTTTCGAGAAAGGTGAAACCGTTACCCAGATGTCGTCACTGTTTAAGGTTTCCGATCTGCGAACGGTTGATCTTGTAATTTATGTCTCTGAGGAGGAACTGGGCCGTGTAAAACTGGGCCAGAAGGCGGATGTAAGTGTTGATGCTTACCCTGATAAGAATTATACCGGCAAGGTAATTTATATTTCTCCCGAGGCTGAGTTTACACCAAAGAATATCCAGACGAAGGATGAGAGAACCAAGCTGGTTTTTGCGGTGAAAATAAGAATAGATAATCCAAAGTATGAACTTAAACCCGGTATGCCGGCAGATGCATCGATTCATATTTAATTGCAAAATTGCAAAATTCAAAATTGGAGGGGGAAATGGGAAAACATTTGAAGAGTTAAAAGTCTGGCAGGATGCCAGGGAATTTGTAAGAATGATATATGAACTTACATCATCGGATAGGCTCAAAAAAGATTATGGATTTAAAGACCAGCTGCAACGCGCAGCAATTTCAATTATGAACAATATATCCGAGGGTTTCGAGAGAGATAATACTAAAGAACTTATCAGATTTTTGAAATATGCTAAAGGATCAGCAGGCGAAGTAAGATCAATGCTTTATGTAGCCTTAGATTTGAATTATATAACGAAGGATAAGTTTGAATGTTATTATTCCAGAGCATTGGATATTATTAAACAACTATCCAGTTTCAAAAAATACTTAAGTAGATACTTGAACAATGCTGAATCCCTGCCCTAATGAAGGCGGGGTTATAATTTGTAATTTTTTAATCTTGTAATTTTGCAATTCCATGGCTATAACCATACAAAACTTAAAGAAATCTTACGGCGATATAGAAGCCGTAAAAGGAATCTCCTTTGAAGTGAATAAAGGCGAGATGTTCGGACTCGTGGGTCCCGATGGTGCGGGCAAGACTACAACCATCAGGATGTTGTGCGGACTTATCGCACCCGATGAGGGAAGTGTAAATATTCTTGGTGATGATCTTAAGACACATATAAGAAAGGTTCAGAAGAAAATCGGATATCTCTCACAGAAGTTCAGCCTTTACGGCGACTTGACAGTCGATGAGAATATTGAGTTCTTCGCTGATATACACGGAGTAAAAAACTACGAAGAAAGACGGAATGAACTGCTTGAGTTTACACGCCTTACTCCTTTCAGAACACGCCTGACTGACAACCTTTCCGGCGGTATGAAGCAGAAGCTTGCCCTTGCCTGCAGTCTGATTCATAAACCTGAAATAATATTTCTTGATGAACCTACAACGGGCGTCGATCCGGTGTCACGAAGAGATTTCTGGAAAATCCTTTCCAGTCTTATAAAGGAAGGTATTACTATATTTATGTCAACTCCCTACCTCGACGAAGCAGAGCGCTGTAACCGGGTTGCGCTGATGAATAAGGGAGAAATAATGAGCATTGATGAACCCCGTAAGATACGGGCAGCTATTCATAAAGAAATTATAGAGATCGTCTCTCCCCAGGCAAGGAAGGCTTATAAACTTGTACAGCAGAATATGAATAATAAGGTTCAGCTGTTCGGCGACAGGATAAATGTGGTGGCTGACAGCTATGAAAAGGAATATAAAAAGATAGAAGACCTCTTAAAGCAGAATGATATTACCATCGAGAGCTCAAGGAGCATCCCTCCTTCTCTTGAAAATGTGTTCATTCACCTGGTAAAAGAAGCAAGTTGATTGGCGGATTGAAGGATTAAATGAATTTGGATATGAAAAATACTATAGAAGTTAAAGAGCTGACAAAGCAGTTCGGGAAGTTTACCGCGGTTGATCATGTTTCTTTTAGTGTAGAGAAAGGTGAGGTTTTCGGCTTCCTGGGCGCCAATGGTGCCGGCAAATCCACCACAATTAAAATGCTTTGCGGAATACTTGAACCAACATCCGGGGATGCACTGGTTGCAGGTTACAGTGTTATGAATGAACCCGATAAGGTTAAGAGAAGTATCGGTTATATGTCGCAGCGCTTTTCACTTTATAATGATCTGACCGTTGAAGAGAATATTAATTTCTTCGGAGGAGTGTACGGACTGGAAGGCGATGAGCTGCAGGAAAGAAAGAAGTGGGTCCTGCAGATCGCTAACCTTGAAGGAAAACAGAAGCTTCTGACCGGCTCGCTGCCGGGAGGAATAAAACAGAGACTCGCTCTCGGTACTGCCGTGATCCATCGTCCGGGAATTGTTTTTCTTGATGAACCTACCAGCGGTGTTGATCCTATTTCACGCAGAAATTTCTGGGAGCTTATAAATGATTTATCCGGTGAGGGAACTACTGTCCTTGTAACCACCCACTACCTGGAAGAAGCCGAGTACTGCAACAATATAATCCTGATAAATGCAGGCAAACTTATTGCCGAAGGAACTTCGAAGGTTCTGAAAACCGAATACATAAAGAACCCGATTTTCGAGATTGAATGCGACCGGGTAGTTGATGCACTTGAGCTGATGGAGAAGCAGGAGTTTGTCAGCGAGACGTCGATTTTCGGAAACCAGATTCATCTTATCGTAAATAATAAATTCGAAAGCAAAGACCAGGTAGTTTCCGTACTGAAAAAAAATGGTATAAATGTGAAGCGCATTGATCAGATCGTCCCGACCCTGGAGGATGTGTTTATTCATTTGCTGGAAAGCAAATAGTAAAAATTATGTTTACACGAATACTTGCTATATCGAAGAAGGAAGTGCGGCAGCTTTTGCGCGACAAGCGTATGCTCTATGTGCTGTTTGTGTTTCCCTTCGTCCTCCTTATCCTATTCGGCTATGCGATAAATTTCGATGTGCACCATATTAAGCTGGCTGTGTATGACAGGGATAATTCGGAGATCACGAGAAATTACCTGAACCGCCTTACAAGCTCAAGCTACTTTGATCTTGTGGATCACCTCAGCTCAGAAGATCAGATCAGGACTACCCTCGATCAGGGAAATGCACAGGCTGTAATCGTCTTCCCCCAGGATTTTTCTCAGAATATTTATTCGGGGAGACAGGTAAATGTCCAGATCCTTGTAGCCGGCGTCGACGCTAATACCGCCTCTGTAATAATGAATTATATGCGGGCGGCTTCTGCGACCTTTTCCCAGGAACTGACCAATGATCTGCTTAGGGTAAGAGGAAGACAGGCTTTTATTCCAATAGACCTTGAGCCAAGGTTCCTGTATAATCCCGACCTTAATTCTACCAGGTACCTTATCCCCGGATTGATTTCGATGATCCTTATAATGACAGCGGTAATTTCTATTGCCCTTTCCATCGTAAGAGAGAAAGAAAGAGGAACAATGGAACAGATCAATGTTTCCCCTCTTTCGTCTGTCGAGCTCTTGATCGGTAAAACAATTCCTTACACCATAATCGCACTAGTGGTGGCGTCTATGATCCTGTTTGCGGGATATCTTTTATTTGACGTAACCGTTAAAGGCAGCGTATTTCTGCTGTTCCTTTCAACTTTTATTTTCCTGTTTGCCTCACTTAACCTTGGAATATTAATCTCAACTATTTCCGATTCGCAGCAGGTCGCATTCCAGCTGGCGGCTCTGATCTCACTGCTTCCTTCGTTCCTCCTGTCGGGTTTCGTTTTTCCGATTGAAAGTATGCCGCCGGTAATACAGAACTTTACAAATATTACCCCGGTTAAGTTTTATATAGTTGTATTAAGAGATATTCTGTTGAAAGGTGTTGGACTCTTCGCTTTCTGGGATCAGCTGATCTACCTTCTCATTTTCTCTGTTGTCTTCCTGGGACTTGCAGCCATAATTAACCGTAAGAGTAAGACGATATAGGTCCGGTATGAAAATTATATTAACAATAATTGTTAAAGAATTCCTTCAGCTGAAGAGAGATCCGAGACTGTTCGGGATTATATTTATTGCACCGGTACTTCAGCTTATCCTTCTCGGCTATGCTGCCAACCTTGACATCAATAATATCAACACAGTTGTATATGACCAGGATAAGACGGTATCCAGCAGGGACTTTATCGAGAAGTTTGAACGCTCGGGTTACTTTACAACGAACCATTATGCCGAAAGCTACGACCAGGTGATGAATTATATAAATAAGGGTGAAGACCTCTGGGCGCTTGTAATTCCGAAAGATTTTGAGAAGAAGCTCCGTCGTGGAGAACAGGTTGAGCTTCAGGCCCTGTTCGATGGATCCGACGGTAATAAAGCTTCTATAGCATTCGGGTATGTTACAGGGGTGGTTTCAAGTTATTCGCAGAACATCCTTGTCCAGGCTAAAAACAGATCAGGAATGCAGTCGATCGCAGGAGTTAATATCAACCCGGAACTCAGGGTATGGTATAATCCTGATCTTAAAACCAGAGTTTTTATGCTTCCGGGAATTATGGGACTGCTCCTTACAATTATCACCACATCCCTGATGGCTATGGCTATCGTTAAGGAAAGGGAGATCGGTACGCTTGAGCAGATAATTGTAACACCTATAAAACCTTTCCAGCTTATTATAGGAAAAACAATTCCTTTCATTGTTATGGGATTTATCGATGTCCTGGTAGTTACCCTCGTTATGGTCTACTGGTTCGGTATTGCTATACGGGGCGATTTCTTTTTCCTGATGCTGGCCTCATTTATTTATGTCCTTTCCTCCCTCGGTCTCGGCTTGTTTATTTCAACTGTTTCAAAAACCCAGCAGCAGGCTATGATGGTAGCAATGTTCGGTGTACTGCTGCCTATGAATTTCCTTTCCGGGTTTGCATTCCCGATTGAAAATATGCCCGGATGGATTCAGCCTATTACCTACCTCATTCCTTTAAGATATTACATAACGATATTACGAGGAGTAATTCTGAAAGGTGACGGTATATTCCAGCTTATCCCGGAAATACTCGCCCTGCTGGGAATAGGAATACTCATTCTTACGGCAAGTTCAATGAGATTCAAAAAAAGGCTTGAATAAAAACTCCGGAGTCCACGGAAACAGACTCCGGATTAAGTGCAGGATGTTATCTATCTGTTACTGCTGAACATTTAATAAAACACTATCGCCGTTATGCATCACAAACTTCAGATCTCTGCTGTCGTGCTGAACATCGTTTTTATCTACCTGTGAAACTACACAGACAAGCTTCTCCGCGCCGGTCTGGTTTATAAGATTCTGTATGGTTGAGGATGAGATAGTATATGTGCCGGGATTATGATCAAGAAGTATGAAGATCGGATTGCCCATTGGCGGAATCTGCATCGGTGGATGCATGCCTTCCCCATGACGAGGACCACGTTCGGGCGGCTGTGGGGGACGACAGGGCATCAGCCGTATTGCGATCGGACCGTCTACTGTACCGCCCGACCATTCAAGTGTAAGATCATTTGCCGGATTGATTACTGAATCCTCCTCAGGGGTATTAACCGTTATGAGCTCCTGAGGGGCTGTTAATGTAAAGTTCAAAGGATTGAAATTTTCTGAGCCGGTTATCTCAAATTCATAATCCCCACCCGGGACAAAATCGAGATGTCCGTCATCAAAGAAACGGGGGTATAAAGAGTAGAATACTCCGCCGGCAGGTCCCGTTCTTTTTTCAAGCTGTATCTGGTTATTGTTATAGTTTATATAAATAGTACCGACATCTATTCCGCTCCTTATAAAAGGACGCTGATGGACTGTATCACCGAATACCACAGCCATCGCATGTCCGTTTATTTCATCATTCCATCTGATAGGTCCGAATAATTCGTTCCATCCCAGTGCAAATACACCGTCACAGTCGCGCATAGGTACGCCTTCAGCATTCAGTACACCCATATCGGTTTCAACTACCCAGGATTTATTTATTTGATCTGAAGTATGCTGGTTACCATTTGGTGAAGTGCTATTGGAACATCCGGTTAGCAGTAGAGGAAGAGAGAGACCGGCAATAATAAAAAGTAATTTCATTGTTCGCACCATAAGATTCTCCTTCTGTTAGTATATAAATTACTCATTTTATGTATTAAAACTAGAACCCCATCCCATTGTTTTTATATTTGAGTAAAAAGGAAGTGCGAAGGTTTAAAATTATTTTCGTTTTTCTCACAATCAGCCTCCAGGACATTCCATATATTGTCCGGCATATGCCCATAGTAATTTTTATAGCATCCGCGATTGTAATTGGATTTGTCGGGTTCAAGATGGCAAGGTTTGCTGATGAACTGGCTGACCGCACCGGTCTTGGTGAAGCCATTGTGGGAGCCGTACTACTGGGTGCCAGCACATCAATTCCCGGAATAACAGCCTCTGTGGTTTCAGCTATAGACGGGTTTCCTTCTATGGCGTTATCGAATGCCTTTGGAGGGATTGCCGCGCAGACAACCTTTCTCGCCGTCGCTGACATAACCTACCGTAAAGTAAATCTTGAACATGCTGCTGCATCAGTTGAAAATATGATGCAGGGTTCATTGTTGATTGCCCTGTTGGGGGTTCTTTTCCTGGCACTATCGGGTCCGCAGATCAGTTTTTGGGGAATACATCCGGCGACACCAATTTTGCTTTTGAGTTATATCGGTGAACCAGGATAGATGTACCCAATGAAAATAATAAAAAGAAGTCATTACCGGGAATGTGGATCAGCTTTTTGATTTCCGCCGTTCTTATAATAACGGCGGGATGGTTCCTTACAAAATCATCTGAAGATATCGCAAAACTTGCAGGTCTTAACCATAGCTTTGTAGGTGCCGTATTAATTGCCATCACCACATCCCTGCCGGAACTTGTAATCTCAGTTGCTGCAGTACGGCGAGGGGCTCTCACGCTGGCTGTTGGCGGGGTGCTTGGAGGAAATGTATTTGATACACTTTTTGCTGCAATGGCAGATGTGGCTTATCGTGATGGTTCAATCTATGGGGTGGCGACAAGCAAGGAATTTATTATAATAGGGGCGGCAGTAACAATGACCTCAGTTCTTATTCTTGGTCTGTTGCGAAGGGAAAAGAAGGGATTTACCAACATAGGCTTTGAAAGCTCCCTGATAATTGTTATTTACCTGATTTCCGTCATCCTTATTAGTATTAATCCATAGAGCTTTTGAACCTGTGAGAAAAGTTTTATGTTAAGGATTATATCTGTCAGTAAATCAGGAATTTAAATGAAAATAACCAATCCCGAACCGCCGATTGAAAAACTTATACGCCCTTTCAAGGAATTCACACGGGCAGAAGCATCCAGTGGAATTTTGCTGATTATCTGTACGGTTATTGCCCTTATATGGGCTAATACGGGGATATCGGAATCATATTTCAGTCTATGGCACACGAAAATCTCGATAGGAATTGAGAACTTTAAATTGGATTATAGTCTCCATCACTGGATAAATGACGGGCTGATGGCAGTATTTTTTTTCGTGGTTGGACTCGAAATAAAGCGTGAGTTTCTCGTAGGTGAATTGTCAACCACCCGACAGGCCATCCTGCCGGTTGCTGCAGCCCTCGGAGGAATGGTCTTTCCGGCAGTGATTTATATAATCTTTAATGCAGGCGGCAGCGGCGAGTCGGGCTGGGGAATACCGATGGCAACCGACATTGCATTTGTCATCGGTTTGATGGCGCTACTCGGTTCGAATGTCCCGGTAAACCTGAAAATATTCATTACAGCTCTGGCTATTGCAGACGACATTGGGGCGGTACTGGTTATCGCATTCTTTTATACAGCAGGATTATCATTCACAGCTTTAGCGATTGCAGCCGGTATATTCCTTCTTCTATTGATCGCAAACCGGTTGGGAGTAAGAAACCTGCTGGTTTATATCGTGCTTGGTCTTGCCCTCTGGCTGGCTTTTTTAATGTCGGGTATTCATGCTACTGTGGCAGGAGTGCTTCTTGCATTCGTTGTTCCTGCAACCTCAAGGTATAATACAAGAGATTTCCTGGTTAACGGGAAAGAGCTGCTTGATGAATTCGACCGCGAAGGAGAGGAAGGTCCCAATGTTCTGGCAAACGAAGAAAGACAGAATATCGTGCAAACGCTTGGAAGTACCTGTGCAAAAGTACTTACACCCCTGCAGAGATTTGAGCATTCGCTTAATCCCTGGGTCTCGTTTTTTATAATGCCGGTATTTGCCCTTGCGAATGCGGGGGTTCCGTTCCAGGAGGATTTCTTTGAATCCCTCGTGAACGAAATCAGTCTTGGTATTATAGCCGGATTATTCATCGGTAAGCAGGTCGGAATATTCATCTTCTCGTGGGTTGCAGTAAAACTGGATATCGCCAGCCTTCCTTCGAAAGTTAACTGGAAACATATTTACGGAGCCGGTATCCTTGCGGGAATAGGCTTCACGATGTCACTGTTCATAACCAACCTGGCTTTTACGACCGAAGACCTGACGAACATTGCCAAGGTGGGTATTCTTGTGGCATCTCTTATATCAGGAATTGCCGGTTACTTTGTGCTCAGGTTTTCCGGAACGAAAAAAATTACAGAAGATAACCCCTTATGATATGAAATATAAATTAACACTCCCTTATTTATTATTTTAGAAGGTGTACATAATAATAATTCTGAATAGACGGGAGCAATAATGAGTAAATTAGTTTTATTACGTCACGGCGAGAGCACCTGGAACAAGGAGAACCGCTTCACCGGGTGGACGGATGTTGATTTATCGTACCAGGGAGTATTTGAAGCCCAAAAATCAGGTGATTTGCTTAAAGAAGAAGGCTACATTTTCGATATGGCTTATACCTCGGTGTTGAAAAGAGCCATAAGAACATTATGGATAGCTCTGGATAAACTTGATCTTATGTGGATACCTGTGGAAAGATCATGGAGACTGAATGAACGGCATTACGGCGCGCTGCAGGGATTAAACAAAGCAGAGATGGCAAAGAAATTCGGTGAAGAGCAGGTTCACACCTGGAGAAGAAGTTACGATATAAGGCCGCCTGCGCTGGATAAAGATGATGAACGCTTTCCGGGAAAAGATCCTCGCTATAAGAACCTGACCGAAAAAGAGCTTCCTCTTACGGAGTGCCTTAAAGATACTGTTGAGAGATTTCTGCCATACTGGAATGATACCGTAGCGCCTTCAATTAAATCGGGTAAGAAGATAATCATCGCAGCACACGGCAATAGTCTCCGCGCGCTTGTTAAATATCTTGACAACGTACCCGATGAAGAGATAGTAGCACTGAACATTCCAACCGGAATTCCTTTGGTATATGAACTTGATGATAACCTGAAACCGCTGAAGCATTACTACCTCGGCGACCAGGAGGAAATTGCGAAGAAGACGAATGCGGTAGCGAACCAGGGGAAAGCGAAGTAATTTAAGATTGAAGATTGAAGAGGTGATGGGACTAATTCTAAAGATCACCGACAATGGACACAATTGGGGAAAAGTACTCGATACGATTTCTACACCCTCTTCGATTGCCGTCAGCGGAGATACGGCATGGTTCAGCTATAGGAATTATATTTTAAGGACAACAAACGCCGGTGATTCATGGGAATCGTTTAAGGTATTTGATTTTGAATGGTATATTATTTAGTCAAACGGATATTGATTTTGTTGATTCCCGAACAGGATATGAATGCACTTATGACGGACGTGTCTTTAAAACCACTGATGGGCAAGAAACCTGGAAAGCGGAAAACTTTCCCTCTGGGATTAATAATTATGCTCTCGATTTTGTGAATCAGGAGAAGGGATGGATCTTTGGATCTCCGGGAACCAATATAATCAGGGACCCTTATTATGTATCAGTTGCGAATGATTTCAATCCGACTCCTTCAGATTTTATACTCTATCAGAATTATCCAAACCCGTTCAATCCCTCGACGACAATTGATTTTAATATACCTGAAACGGGATTTGTAACAATGAAGATCTATGATATTATTGGTAACGAAATTGCGGTGTTGGTTAATGAACAGTAAAGACCCGGAAGGTATAAGGTTGAAATTAATGCCGCTTCTTCGGGCCGTCACCTGGCAAGCGGCGTTTATATATACCAGGTCCAGGTAAATAACCTGGTAGGTTCCCGGAAAATGATTTTGCTAAATTAACGAGCGGGCGATCCGGGTATTTAATCGGTTTCTCCCTAAATTAGCCTTGACTTTCAGAATCAAATTATCCATCTTTTGCCACGATTTTACATCAACTAAATGGTTGCTACCTATCTTATGGCTAAAAAAATCACTCTTGCAATTCTATCTGTTTTTCTTTTCCTTCCCTTCGCGAATGCACAAACAGTTATCGGGAAATATGCAGGTGAATTCATGGCTATAGGGATTGGAGGAAGACCTCTGGCGATGGGAGGAGCTTTCGCTGCCGTTGCTAATGATATCACTGCCGGGTATTATAATCCCGCAGGCCTTGCGCAGGTAAATTATCCCCAGATTTCTTTAATGCACGATGAAAGATTCGGCAATCTGGTTAATTACGATTATGCCGCCGTTGCTATACCGTGGAATACAGATATGACTTTTTCTCTTAGTATTATGCGCCTTGGTATTGACGGTATTCCCGATACCAGGCAGGCCCTTGAGGACGGCAGAAACCCGGGCGTAACAGTAAATGACCCCAACTTCATTACTGATCAGTATGCAAGATTGAACTATGATAAAATAACTGAGTTCAGCGACCAGGAGTGGGCTTTCTACCTCAGCTTTGCAAAGATCCATTCTGAAAATTTCTATTATGGCGCCAGCATTAAAATTATATATAAGGATATTGCTGAGTTTAACGCATACGGAGTAGGTTTCGATGTAGGAGCAATCTATCTTCCTTTCGAAAATTTTTCGGTGGGTGCAAACCTGCAGGATATAACCACAACACTAGTTTCATGGAGCACAGGACTTAATGAACTCATCTCGCCCACCGCAAAAATCGGTGCCGCATATGGACTTCACATCCTGAATGGTGTTCTGACTCCCGCACTTGATTTCGACGTAAGGTTTGAGAACAGACAGTACGCATCTACCTTTCACGCTGGTCCTGTAAGTTTTGATATGCACGCAGGACTGGAATTTAATTATAACAACCTGTTTTCAATCAGAGGCGGGTATAATGATGTAAAGCAGTTTACGGTTGGTGCCGGTATAAAACTTCCCAAGCTGAATATCGATTATTCATTTGCAAGGTTTAATATGGCTGAGATCGACAGGCTTCCCGACACCCATAGAATTTCAATAATTCTTACACTCGAAGAACCAAGGTTCCTTAGAGACGGGATGTAATAAATAGGTTAAATCAGGATGACAACCCTGAATATTCTAATATTGGTTCACAGAAAACTCACAGAAACAGATTGCTTCACTCAAGGACTCGCTCGCAATAAAGTTTATACCTTTTACTTAACTCTTCTCCTGCCGGATAGGTGGTAATCGAGGCTGTACCTTCCCGGTCCCATTAAAAACAATCCCAATAATGTTATTCCTAATTCAAGCGGATGAGCAATCGAACTCAGGCCACGGCCTGTAATGTAGCCGCTGTTTGTTGCAACCAACATTACTATAATTATAAATGCTGCCGCAGGGCGAAAGAATAATCCAAGGAGAATAAGAATACCTCCAAAAAACTCTGCGCAGGACGCAAAGAATCCCCAGACGGGGTAAGAAAAATTGATACCAATGTGTAATACTGCGGATCCAATGTTTGTCCAGGTCTCGGGACCGGCAAAAAGTTTTCTGCCTCCGTAAACAAATATATATACTAATCCAAGAATCACTCTGATTGTTAGCAGTCCCAGGTCCGGATATGTTCTAAGTTTCCATTTCATCATCACTCCGTTTCTTTTTTGCAGCATTAAGAAGTGTACGCATCAATACGTGATTATCAACGGGTTTTGTAAGAAAAATATCCACCCCGGCATTTATCGCATTCTCAATATCGGTCTTGAAGGCGTGTGCAGTCAGACAAACAATTGGAATATCCTTAAATTCAGGATCAGCTTTCAATTCCTTTGTGAGTTCGAGACCATTCTTTTCACCTTTAAGAGATATATCCATAAGTATAACATCATAAGAATTATTTCTAAGTTTTTCATATAGGGTAATATCTGAATCACAAATATCGGTTATAAAGTTTTTTCTCAGGAACATACCAAGAAAACGCTGGTTTTCAGAATCATCTTCGGTTATCAGTATTCTTGGTTTATTTACATCTTCCATATTTTTTCCCGGAATTTGAGAAATTAAAATATAAATATTTCAACTAAATTATGCGGATGTCCACTACTCTATATAGTTGAATTTTATTGTTAAATAAATAAATTTAAACCGGTTCACATTGAAAAAAGAATTATGGTCCCTGAATTTCATCAGATAGGCAGATTAATGATTTATGCGGGTATTTTCATACTCGTATTAGGAGTATTGTTCTTTTTCGGCGACAAGATTCCTTTCCTAGGAAAGCTGCCGGGTGATATTTATATAAAGAAGAAGAACTTCACATTTTACTTCCCTATTGTGACCTCGATTCTGCTGAGCCTCTTAATAAGCCTTATTATTTATTTGTTCAGGAAAGTAAGTTGCCGTTAAAACACCAAGACACTAAATGAGAGATCCTGAAACAAGCCTGACTGCCGTCAGGAAATTCAATGATGACAGAATGCGTTAATTGCCTGATGACTTGAAGCTTTCTGGCATGTCCTAAGTTTCGTAGTCAAAACTTTATGATTTGTTAATCAACTCTTTGATCTTATTTTCATATTCACTCTTTCGGGTAGAGCCCGACGATCTTTTTAACGATGTTGCCGCCCTGGTCGATAATAAAAGTTGTAGGAATAGCAGATACTCCGCCGAAATCATTTATCACTTTATCGTTGAAATAAACAACCGGATAATTGATTCCCATACGGTCAACGAAATCGGGAACACTGCCTTTTGTGTTTTCACGGTCTAATGAAATACCTATTACCGTAACCTTATCCTTGTACTCATTCTGTAATGAAATGAGATCAGGAATTCCCTTTCTACACGGAGGACACCAGGTTGCCCAGAAATCCACAATCACTACTTTCCCTTTATAATCCGATAAGCTTACATCCTTGCCACTTATATTGCTCAGGGTAAAATCAGGAGCTTTGCTGTTGTTATCCTGCATTGTCACGTTGTCTTCCGGAGTCTGACTGACTTTCGTTTCGTTTTCTTTCTGACAGCCTGCAACCGTTACGGCATAAAATATTATTATTACTGATGCTAATACTTTAATCATATTTTTTTCCTTATGAATTATTGATTCTCGTTCAAAACTTTTTCGGCTTGCTGGGAATTAAATCCGGGAGGGTAAGGTCCATGTTCCGGTACGTTCCGGGTATTATTTACTATAAAAAATATTATCAGGATAACGATGATGACGATAGTCCACACGGTGTTTTTATATCTCGGATCAATCAGGGGTTTTTTCTGATCTACCTTTGTCTTCCCTATCTGCCTTGGTTTCTGTTTATTTTTTTTCTGTGCCATAATACAAGTATAAGATGAAATTATTGAAAAAGTGTTTCAAAATTAAAACATTTCTAACTGGTTATTTACTTTTTTGAATAAATCTTTTCTTAAAACTATTTTTCCCCGGTTAAGACCGTATTTTTTGCAGCTTAATTCGAACAAATTATGAATAGTTTCGGCCAGTTCGCCTTTTCCGGAAAATCTTGTACCGAATTCAGATTCATTAAGTTTCCCGCCGCGCATCTCCATTATCTTGTTGATAACCTTCTTCTCCCTGTCGGGAAATTCAGTTTTCAGCCAATGAAGGAAAAGATCCTTAACAGCATAAGGAAGACGCAGCATTATATGTCCCGCAAACATCGCCCCTCTGGAAGAAGCCTCTTTAAGAATGGAAGGAATTTCTTCATCATTTAATCCGGGAATAACCGGGGCTATGTTAATGCCCACGGGTATTTTTTCGGCAGCAAATTTTTCGATTACCTGAAGCCGCCTTTCGGGAGAAGAAGTCCGCGGCTCCATTTTACGGGCAAGGTCTTTATCAAGCGTGGTAACAGATAGGCCGACAGAAACAAGCTCCAGTTCCGCCATCTCTTTAAGTATGTCCATATCCCGTTCGATCAAAGCATTCTTGGTAATGATGGAAACCGGGTTGCGGTACTTGAGACAGACCTTCAATGTTTCCCTGGTGATTTCCAGCTGTTTTTCTACAGGCTGATAGCAGTCGGTATTCCCGCTGAACATAATAAAGTCAGGTTTGTAACTTTTCTTGTTAAACTCAGCTTCAAGAAGTTTCGGTGCATCCTTCTTAACCATTATCTTCGACTCAAAATCGGTACCTGCGGAGAACCCAAGGAATTCGTGGGTAGGACGGGCATAGCAGTAAACACATCCATGCTCACAGCCGCGGTAGGGGTTGACTGAATATTCGAATCCCGACATCATAGCTGTCGTTTTTAGCTATTACAGATCTGGAATCATCCTTGAAGAATTGCGTCTGAATCTTTTTCTCTTCTTCAGGCTCTGTAAAATAATCCATCTCATCTGGTTTAAAGTCCTCAAGAGAAAGTTTTTCAAACCTGTTGCCGGGGTTAAATTGTGCGCCTCTGCCTCGTATCCTGGTATTGCTCATTTAGCAAAGATAAGAAAAGATTTCCACTGGTTTGATTGAAAAAATAATCCCACCCAGACTGCCATTTGCCCCCTGCTCTCTGCGCCATGCCCTCTGCTTGGTACTTACACCAGGCTGAGGGCGAAGATGTGTGATTGGTAGCCGCGAAGCTCAATGAACAGACCAGGGTCGCTGATCTCTTTTACCGAACGCTTATACACTGCCCCTGTTAAAAGGTCTTTAAGAGTGATCTCATTCTTCCCGGTCGGAAGATCAATCTTCAGCCGGCATTGGGAAGTTGAATGTGAATAATTTATTACCACGATCCTCATTTCATTTCCAAGACTCCAACGCCAGGCCAGGAAATTGTCACAGGAATTATTACCGGTATCCGGACTTATAGGATTAAGCAGCTGCCAGGTACCGGTTCTGAAAATTTCATCTTTCAACAACCTCAAGCAAGAGTATCATAAAACTTCTGTACCATCACCGATGGTTTTTCATCAGGTTCTCGCCCGAGTTGAATTGGGAGCTTAATCTTTTTACCTTCGAACTGACCATCGTTATAAAAACGTACTCCCTGTATTGTACTTATAATAACCGCCGATGCAAGAGCTTTAAACCTGCCGAGACTTGTGATTGATCTGTCCTCATCGTGGTTTTCTATAAATCTGACACTTTTCAACTGGAATTCTTTATCAGCCTGGAGATGAGCTTTTATTCCGGGTATATCACCTTCTGAAAGCCGGTCATAAAGCCGCTTGTCGTAGGTGTAATCAAACCCCATCTGCTGAAGCTGCCATTCAAGGTCCCAGTAGGCTTCAGCCATAAACATAAAATCAGGATTGTGTTCCTTCGTCTTCGCAATAGCCGTCTTCCAGAATTCCTCATCGGGTTTCCTGTATTCAGTTTTGCTCAGCACGCCCATCCACGTATTCTGAAAAACATTGTTCAATGGAAGCATTGCCATATCGCAGCGTGCACCATCGACCAATGATGCGATATAGGAAAGTTTCTCTATCATTATCTCCCTCGCCGCAGGCTCGAAATAGTTCAGCTGAACTGTATCCGTCCAGGGCGGAAAGAATGGATCCCTTCCGTGAACCAGGTACAAAGGTTTGCCGGCATCGTACTCGAAGAAAGCATATGGATCTTTCTTAAACGAATCCTTATCAGTCTGCAGAAATATTTCAGGATGAGATCTGATCAGAGGAGAGTTCGCCCCGAAATGGTTCGGTATAAAATCAAGGAGGAGCTTCACACCTGCTTTATTGAGGCGCTCCCTTAATTTCAGAAGATCATCTTCTGTGCCCAGCCCCGGGTTAAGCACATAATCATCAATGGCAAAAGGCGAACCAATTACATCTTCCTTTTTCCAGTCACTCAATGCCTTCACATACCCGGGTACGAGGTCGATCCCAAAGCAGCACTGTGCTGCAAGTTCGGGACTGGTTTTCCAAACCCCCATCAGCCAGAAGATCTGAATACCCCTTGCATTAAGGTCATCGATAAACCGCTGATCTATATCCGAAAGCCGGGCATCTCGTCCGAATTTCTTAATCCATACTCTTGTGTTGACTTCAAGCAATCCAGGATTTATAAGCATTAATTCCTTTCAAAAGTAATCTTAAATTTAATGAATTGCAGGCTAATTATACTCTTGAATTTTCGCACATCTTTTACTTTTTTCAGGGTTGTGGTTTTTACGCCAAGGGATGTATTAGTAATTTTTACTTCGGTGAAGTAAAAATGAAATAAGGCAGGATTGTGATTAAGAAAGGAAAGTCTTGATTTTTTTTGTCCCATTCCTGTCATTAAATTCACAATTATTATTATATTTTCCCGAACTATTTCGAAACCTAATCATTTTAGTTGAGATTTTAAGCTTTCCCGGCTAGTTGAGTTATTTATTTCTTTATTGAAGAACGCGGATATCCGAATCAATAATAATTTTTGCCGCCCCATTTTCAGGGGACAAAATTATACTATTTTAAGAAATTGGTACAATAATTGTCTTAAAGTAGTACATCAAAAATTCGGGCACATTAAAAAATGTCAAAAATCAATAGTTTTAAATTATATTTTCATGAATTAAGACCCAGAGGTACCATATGCTAAAAGCTGAAATCGTGGAAAAGCCTTCCGAAAAGGTTTTGACAGGCGATGCTGATTTATATGCTAAGAACGGACTCGAAGACGAGCTTGATAGTTATAAAGAAAATGCGATACGGAAAATAAAATTTTCTGTTATTGTAAAACCTGCGATCATCTCATTTGTAGCCCTCATTTTATCCTTTTTCCTTGATCTGGCATATGTTCCGATCCTAGGCAACGTTTCCGTAGAACTGGGAAAAGCGCTCTTTCCTTCCTGGCAGCCTGCTCAGGAAATTGTTAGACCCTTCAGTTTCTGGTGGATGCCGGTAGTTGTTTACGGACTTTTTGCATTCATGGCATTCCTTGCTTATAACAAGTTAAAGATCGAAGTTTTAAGGAGTCCTGTTTCTGAGACAATCGACAGAATCATAACATCCTATGAGAGTGTGATCGACAGTATTTCAACTGCTTTACCTCTGATAGGAGCCGCAATTCTTCTTATAAGCATCAAGCTTGGAGAGGAAATATTTTTAGGTTTATCAGTTCCTTTTGAAATCAAAGCCCTGATCGTTCTGGCACTCGGTAAATTGTTTGAGCCTGTGCTTGATCAGCTAGGCGTGGAATTCCAGAACGTAGTTACGCATGTACAGGATATGAAGGAAAGATATTTCTCACGCATCCAGATAGAAAATTCGAAGAACCTCGTAAGGCAGTTAAGTCAGTCCGGCATAGGCGGAAAAGGAATAGAGTTCTCGGTTAAAGATCTTGAAGCATATAAAACACTTCTTGAAAGAACCTCGCAGCTGAGTGAAACTCTTGTTACTAACTTCAGCTCTGTTCATCAGATTCTCGAAAAAATTAACAGCATCCAGGGTATTAGTCCAGAAAAGATCGAACACCTTAAATCCCTTGCTGCCTCAATACAGCAGGCGTCATTGACCCTCGGCGATGAGAAGACCCAGGCCGGACTTAAACACCTTGAAGCAATAGTTGTAAAAAAGTGAGTGTGTAATTATGGTTCAGAAAAACAGGGACAGTAAATTTATAATCTACCAGGTGCTTTACATTTTTGTAATCACTGTGCTGGCATTGAAAGGTGCCGATCTCGACTTAAACAGGGTGGTCTTGAAAGATGAGGTCGTTGATAAGAGCGTGCGCGACTCCCTCATGATTGTCCTCGATTCTCTCACTGCTCAGGGAATTAAATTCGATGTAAAGATTGAAGAGAACGCCCTCGAGGAAAACGCTGCTCTGAAAGAGAAGCTTGCTTCTCTTAATACCAGGATGAAGGATCTGACTGAAAAAATCAAGGAACAGCCGCCGGAAGAAAAACCGGAAGAGAAGCCTGTCGACAAAGAACAGGAAATATTACAGTCTCCTATTTCACTTAAACAGACTTTTATTCAATACACCTGGAATAAGGCGACTAACTCAGGAAGTGTTCCCACTTCAATATATGATCCTAACGACCGGAGCAAGCCGCTGGTAGTAATTCCTCCGGGACAGGAAAAAACTTTTGATCTGACGAATCAGACTGAAGTTATTGCAAAGTACGGCAGCCAGGAAGACAGGATTAAAGTTGTTCCCAACAGACCTCCTGAAATCAAAATTAATCGTGTTACAACCAAGATGAACAATTCTGATATCTATGTTCAGGACCTCCAGAGGATAACAGTCTTTACTGTTACAATTCTGGATGAACGTCCCGAACAGCTTAAGGTATCCTGGAGCGGTCCGATTTCTGTGTCAGGACCAATGAAAGATACCAAGGGGAATCCGGTATATAATGTGTCATTAAAGATCGCGTCTAACGAAAACAGATTCGACGAATGGCTCGACAAATTTGGAAATCTGAGGGAAGCAGACGGAAGATATAAAGTAAATTTCTTCTTCACAGTAGTTGATGAAAGATCAAAGGATAGGGTACAGGTAGGAGACTCATTCTATTTTACTGATTTTTCTAAATAAATTCATCGGAACTACTTTATGCACAAAATAAAACTACTACTACTTCTGTCGGCTCTTTTTGTGATCTTTTATATTAGTAATACACCGGCACAGGAAGAGGAGCCAATACGCTACTTCCAGATGGAACCTCTCGATGACAGTCTTTTTATACAAATCCAGACAGAATTATTTATCGATCCTCCCGATCCAAAAGCAGAAATAATTGCCGATCTGCGTGATCCGAACAACCAGACAATTTCAATTAAGGGCAATCTTTATCCGTTCCTCGCTTTAAAACCTGAGACCAGGGCAATGGTTGTTACCTACCCTTTTAAAATAGATCTTGAAGAAAGCATTAACTACGGAAGTGTTTTCACCCGCGTTTTCGAGAAAATAAAGCTGAATAAGGTGGTGGATCCGCCAACCAAGCTCCAGATTTCATCAACTATGCATTACGTAAATCCTTTCTTTCAGTTTTTCGGCGGTGAGAGATTCGGTATCCCGATTAAAAATGATATAGGATTCTCCTTTGGATTAGGTACGGAATATTCCGGACCCGGGGAAACAAATTACCTTGAGGGCGATATTCATATTCTCGGTGTAACGGGAGGAGTATTCGGACATGTTGATGCTTTTTCCAAACTTAGATTCGGAAACAGGCATAACAACCTGTATGCGTCAACCGGATTTCATGTTTCCTATGTTATCCCCTTCGGCAACTTTTTTGAATTCGGGTATTCCAAGGTTGTGATTGATCCTACAGAGGAGCAGTTGAGAGACTGGACTGCAGATGATACCAGCAATTATCACGCAAAAATACTTGCGGGACAGTATTATAACTTCGAGTTCAGGTATCCAATAAGTATCCTCGGATCTACAAGAGGAAAAGTCTATGCTGCCAAATTTTTGAATGAGTGGCATGCAGGTTATGAAGGAAGAGAACTTTCTCTTGCAGGCAGCACATTCGATTTCAGGTTTGATGCTATGTTTAACAGCGATGTAAGGCAGGACCAGTATTTAATTGAGATTCTTGTTCAGAAGATAGCAGAAAGCTGGGCATTTAGTGCCCTGGCATTAGGGCCCTCTATTACTCTCTCGCGAATGTCGGACGGAAGTTTTGGTGCTATTTCAGTTTTTGGAAATCTCAGAATTAAGGTCGGTACTTCATTCTGACGGGTAAATTACGGATGGTGTGTGGCGGATGATCTGCAATCCGTCTCGATTCTCAAGGCATCTTTATTCTGGAGGCAGCCTTTTCATCAAGATACCACTTCAACATTTCCGCGGCTTTTATCCGCGCGGCCGGAAAGCCCTTCTCCGAATCCTTCCTGCTCATTATCTCGTAAATTATATCTGCCTTCTTCTCCCCGGTTACCAAAAAAATATTCTGCCTGGCATTGCTTATCACATCTGAAGTTAGCGATATCCTTTTCTGTCCCGATTCAGGATGAACAGCTGTACCTGCAATTCCTTCGGCTATGTTCTTCAGTTTTTTCCCTGGAAATAATGATGCTGTATGCCCGTCCCTGCCCAGTCCAAGGATATTCAAATCGAATCGCGGCAGGTTATTTACTGCGGGAACAATCCGGCTTATCTCCTCTGCAATCCTTGCAGTCTCCTCCCGGGGATCTTCCTCCCCTCTGATCCGGTGAACATTTGCTGTGGGTAAATTAATATTATCAAGAAGATATTCCTTCGTCATTCCATAATTGCTCTGCTCATTATCCGGAGGCACACACCTCTCATCCCCCCAGAAAAGATGAACCCTGCTCCAGTCAATCCTGTCAGCGTATTCATCCGATATTTTATTGAATAATATTTTAGGTGTTCTTCCACCGGAGAGTGAAATAAAAGTATCCCCGTTCTCACCGGAGTTTTCAGAGACCATCTCCGTTATCTCCTCTGCTATCTTTGAAGCTGCCTCCTCAGGTGATAAAAATATCTTAATCTCAAGTTTCATAATTACTTTAGTTCCCATAAAAGGTTTTAAACCGACTGTGATCCAAAATGCAACACTGCCATTTTGTCATACTATAGAATTTTTCAACAGCTAATTTTCGCTTTTTTTGCTGTTTTAAATGTGTCTCATTTTGAGTGCAACTCCGCTACAACTCCGGTACAAAGCCAACTCTAAAACAGGATAAATCAGAGTATGACAGAACTGTCATATTGTTGAATTTTTCGACAGCTTTATAATAACCAAACCACTGATTCGCATTTCGATCAATCCGCCAATCCGATCAATTCGCCAATCCCATCAATTCGCCAATCCCATCAATCCGCCAATTCGTTGATCCGCTTAATTCGCAAATTCATTAAATCATTCCTAAATTTGCAGATATTCCGGAACTAAAGATATGAAACAGAGCATAATATTGTGGACGGCCGCCGCTGTTATAACATTTGTTGCCGGTTTTCTGCAGAGCCGGTTAAGCAGCGAGTATCCCGTATCCGGTTCTTTCGGAATCGAGGAGAAAGAAACCGGGTATAAGCTTGACAGGGTATATTATGGAAACGATGCCTACAGGTTCTTTCTTAAGACAGAATCAGATAGTCTTACCGGAACAGTATTCTGGAAAAACAAAGGGTCATCCTCATGGAACAGCTCTGAACTTAGCCAAAAAGCAGAGATCGTATCAGGCAGCATCCCGCAGCAGGAACCCGGCTCAAAAGTTTCATATTATATAAAACTTCACCATAACGGGAAAGAATATATCATCCCCGGGAAAGGTGAAGGCATAATTATGACTTTCTACAGGAAAGTACCTGGCTCAATAAACTTTTACTACTGGGCTACGCTGCTTGTGGCAATCCTGCTAGCTGTAAGAACAGGACTCGAATATTTCAGGTTTCCGGGCAATCTAAAAAAAATAGAAATTTTCACTCTCATCGCTGTAATAGCTAACGTATTTGTCTTTAATCCGGTAAGGATGACCTATAAATTCGGTTCGGTGGGAAAGTCGGTTATTTCCCTTACTGCGATGTTCCCGCTTTCCTCTGTTCTGCTGCTGGCAACCTGGATAATTGCGACTGCCTTAATCTTCAATACCAAAAACTTCAGGATATGGGCTCCCGCCGCGGCTATTCTGACAATACTGATCTTTGAACTGGGAAAGTTCTAGGTTTTTTTATAATTCAGGCCGACGGGGTTTTGCTGATTCTATTGACAATAATTATATATTAATTTATTTTGATTTTTAGCAAAAAATCTACAAAACCAGGTAATTAAACAACTCCTTTCATAAATAAAATGAGTCTGCAGGTGGGTTTTTTTCAAACAAGATCTAAGGAAGAAAAAGCAAGTCTCACCGAAGGCAGTGAATCATTACCTGCCTGCAGATTAGATCTATGGGTAATTATCTTTAAGATTAGACAACTTCCCCTATTATTCCAACAATTGAATACCAGGAAGCATTTTATTGATTAAACATTTGTTGTTTGAAACTTTTTCCGCTGATTGATAAAGGTCTTGCCAACCGGCCTGGTTATTATGAAAAGATTCAAACTTTTATTTCACTTTTGTGAGTTATGCGGCGAAGCTGTGCCTGACCCTTTCTTTAAAAACAAAAAACTTTTACTATGAAAATCAATTTCAAAATATCGAAAAAATCCGATCCGTCATTTTCTTCGGTGCTGGATTTCAACAGGTTCCCTGTAACACTCGGCAGAGATGAAAAAAATGATGTAATTCTACCAGATCCGTTCAAGGTCGTTTCAAGGCAACATGCGAAGATCATTAATACCGAGGGAATTCTGCAGCTGGTAGACCTGGAATCAGCAAATATGACTTATCTGAACGAAAATGCTATTGTGCCTAATGAAGAGAATGCATTAAAAACAGGTGATATGATAAGACTCGGAGAATATGAACTGGAAGTTGAATTGATAAAGGAGCAGGAAGAAGCAGAGGATGACGATCAGAAAACGATGGTTTTTTCCAGTCCCTTCGCCGATGAAGTGAGCAGCATCGTTGAAAATCTGAATAAAATTGCAGATAAGTTCAGGGAAGAGGATTCTCCTATGAAGCTGGAAATGTTCAAATTTTCAGTAATGCAGAACTTTAATTTCCTGGATAAAAATGAACCTAATAATTTTATTGCCGAGTATTTTGCCGAGCACTTTCTCGACAGAAAACCTTCAGTACCTGCCCGGGCTGTAGCCCCCGTTGAGAGTTCCGCTAAAAAGCAGGTAAAGCAAGAAGTGAAGTACGATAAGGGTTCATCACTGCAGGACTATTCTTTGGGTTCACATTTTACCGAGACTATAGATGTACTGCTCGATACTTTTTCGAAACTGATTCATGGGTTCCTTCAATTCAGACAGGAATTCTTCGGAGTAACTATTTATCATACTATCCCTACTGGTTCCTTAAAAGAATTTAAAGAATTCCTGTTTAGTCCTGATATATCACCAGAAGATGAAAGGAAGAGGCTGGGACTCCTGAAGGAGGAAACCTCCAAATTATTGTCTCATCAGTTAGGATTGCTTGAAGGATATCAGGAATCGGTAAATGAAGGAAGCAAGTCCTTACTGAATTCGCTTGACCCGGTAACTATCGAAAAAGAGATCGACAGTAAAAGCAAGCAATCCGGTCCGGATCTGGGTAAAATTCTTCCTTTCGCAAAAAAATCAAAGGTTCTGGATGCTTTGAAAGAACATTACCAGAGATTTGCTTCCGATCCTTATCACATAGAAAAGAAATATTTCCGGCCTTCATTTTTAAAGGGATATCAGAAGAGAATTCTTTCAGGAAAATCACATAATGAATATTAATCCGGGGAGTAATATGAAAATCAAAAAAATAATACTCTACTTATTTTCACTGACTCTATTCTACACATACGGCTGCGGAGGAGGAACAGAAACAATAAAAGTTTCCCTTCATTGCGACGAAGACTGTAATGAAAACAACGCGGTTGTAATAAAAATTTATCAGCTAAAGAATGCTGATAAGTTCAGTCATGCAAGTTTTGAATCCTTATTAAGGAATCCCGATGAAACACTCGGTGATGATCTGATCGCCGATGGCAAATCAGAAAAACTTATGGCTCCCAACGATACTTTCATAATAAACGATTATGAAATTAAAAAGGATGCTGCCTATATAGGGATTGTAGGAGATTTCCATTCGCCTGCAACAGATGGCTGGCGTCAGATAATTCCTGCCGGAGACATTGGGGATATTTTGGTGAGAATTCACTCAAATTCTCTGTCAGTGCAGGAAGGAGATTAAAAATATCTATTCACCAGGAAGAGAATAAAAAGTAAATGAAATTCCAAAAAGTTGTCTGGTACGAAGGAATGAAGCTGGACCCGCATCATTTTCAGCAGTCCGACAGGTATAACCAATATGACCTGAATTCTAAACTAGCTCTGATAAACCCGGGTTTCTGGGGAATCAGGAAAATACTGATCGATGCTGCAGCACTTTCAGGAGGCTTATTTTCATTCGTACAATGTTCAGGGATAATGCCTGATGGTCTGGGCTTTAATATGCCTGATAATGATCCTCTCCCGAAAGGCAGAAATTTTGAAGATCTGTTTGATGCCACTTCGGAGAAACTGAGTGTTTTCCTTGTTTTACCTTTAGAGAATACATCAGGGAATAACTGCCAGCTGGATGGAACAGTTTATAACAATTCCCGCTTCAGCATGCAGAATATTGAGATCAGCGATTATAATACGGGGTCGAATCTAAGATCTGTCGGTATCGCGAAACCTAATTTTCAATTTAAATTCGGTGATGAATCGCTGGAAGATTTCAGTTCAATAAAAATTGGCGAGATTACCAGGAGTTCTGACGGAAAATATACGATGGAAACAAATTATGTTCCGCCGTCGCTTTCTGTCTCAAATTCTGAGAGCCTGCAGGAATCTGTGAGGAAACTATTAGGAGCTCTCGTTTCAAAAAGCAAAGAATTACGTAAACTGACTTCTATTCAGAAACCCGAATTGTCTTTGATCCAGGTTGAGATACTTTTAATGCTTCAAACGATAAATTCGTTTATTCCCCTCCTCAATTATTATTATCAATCGCAGAATATTCACCCTGAGAATTTATATATTTTGCTTCTTAATCTTGCCGGCCAGCTGTCGACATATTCCAACCTCGGGATTAAAACTTCGGAATTCCCTGCCTACGATCATAAACATCTTACTGAGGTTTTCGGCCAGGTAATCGCAGATATAAACCAGATGCTGAATGTTCAGAAAACGGTTGAACGAAGAGATATCAACATACCATTGAGGAAACAAGCAGATACTCTGTATGTCGGCCAGCTGTCACCTAACCAGATGTCAGCACAGTTTTTCATTTCTGTTACAGGCGATATCCCGGAAAAGAAAATCATTACTGAACTGCCGAAAAACATAAAAGTCTCGGCCTATGAAGAAATATTCGCTGTCCATCAGGCCGGAATACAGGGGATAACCGTTGAATATACTGCCCGTCCTCCTGCAGGAGTATCTGTAAATGAGAATGCCCATTATTTCAAAATAAATAAGGAAGGCAGATTCTGGGACAAGGTAGCTGCAAAAAATAATATAGCATTTTTTATTGCCTCAGAGTTCAAGTCGCTTCAAATGGAATTGGTTCTCCTGCTGCCGGGAGATTAGTATTTTTAATTAATTATAAAATGAAGTAAAATGGACATACCTTCACAAAAATCCGGAAAGAAAAAACCTGTATCTGAGATTGCATCAGAATGTCTCATGCTTATCCTTCAGCTAAGATCTACAAACAATTACGGGAACCCGGAATCGCTTAAGTCACACCTGAATGAAATGTTTGAACGCTTTGAAAGAGAAGCTCGGGGTGCAGGTATCGATAATGAAAAAATTTTGAAAGCTAAGTTTGCACTTGTGGCCTTCCTTGATGAAACTATTATAAGTTCATCCTGGAACCAAAAAGAAACCTGGCTGGCGGAACCCCTCCAGATCAAAATGTTCGATACTTTTAATGCAGGTGAAGAATTCTTCAACTATCTTGAGGAACTAAGGCAAAGGAGCAGCACAAACAAGGATGTACTGGAGATTTATTATTTATGTCTTGCCCTTGGTTTTAAAGGTAAATACCAGCTTCAGTCACCGGAACTATTAAGACGTGTAATTGATGATCTTAATATGGAGCTTCATCCCGAAATGTATCAGTCAATAGATGCAATTTCACCGAATGCAAAACCTTCGGATACCGTTATAACGAATTCAGGGGGCGGACTTCCGGTTTGGATTTACCCGGTTTCAGCTGTCGTTCTATTCTTAATATTCTATGTTATTATGTCCCTTTCAGCCACCGGTGCAGCCAACGATGTTATTGATTCGATAAAAGGACTGTTAGCCTGAATTCCATCATTTAATGATTAAACTGTAATTATGAATGCTATTGTAAATTTCATTAAAAATCCTTCTTCCATAATGGCAATTGCGGGACTGCTGCTTATAGTACTGATACTTGTTCTCGGTCCCATTTTCGGAATGTCTTTCATGGTACAGCTGGCAATTATAATATTCATTTTTCTAATTGTAACTATCCTTATCCTGTACAAAAAAATGAAGGATGCTCAGAAGGCAAGCCAGATCGAGGAATCGATAGGCAACCAGGCTGATGATCAGATGCAGAATCTGAGTCCGGAGAAAAAAGCTGAAATTGAACAGTTCAGGAAGCAGCTGGAAACAGCAATCACTTCACTCAAAAATTCCAAAATAGCTAATGGAAAATCTGGCAAAGCTGCGCTTTATGCACTTCCCTGGTATATGATAATCGGCCCTTCCGCGGCAGGGAAAACAACAGCCATACAGAATTCAGGTCTCGAGTTTCCATTCGGAAAGGAAGGATTCCGGGGCGTCGGAGGGACAAGGAACTGCGACTGGTTCTTTTCAACCAAGGCAATTTTCCTCGATACTGCCGGAAGGTATGTATCACAAACTGAAGACAGACCCGAATGGATTGCATTTCTTGATGTTCTGAAGAAAAACAGAAAAAAGAAACCGGTTAATGGAGTTATTATTGCCATTAATATCGATGAGATAATCAATTCAGACAAAGATCAGCTTTTTGATCACGCCAGGAATATGAGGCAGAGAATCGATGAACTTATTGAAACGCTGGGAGTTAATTTTCCGGTTTACTTTATTTTCACCAAATGCGATCTGGTACAGGGATTCGTAGAATACTTCGGCGATTTCAGTGAGACAGAACGTTCTCAGATATGGGGAGCCACTTTCAATTCACAGCAAATAATGTCTCAGGATACAAAAGGTATATTCGAAACTGAATTTAAGAAACTGGTAAAAAAATTATTTGAAATAAGAACCATCAGGTTAAGCAGTCCATTAAAACGTGAACAGAGAAGAAAAGTTTTTCTGTTCCCGTTTCAGTTCAATACACTTCAGCAAAAATTGACATATCTTACAGGCGAGGTGTTTCAGCACAACCCTTACCAGGATAATCCCCTCTTCCGCGGCTTCTACTTTACTAGTGGTACGCAGGAAGGGATGCCTCTGGATGTTGCCATCAGGGAAATTGCAAAACAGTTTAATCTTCCCGAGCCGGCTGCAGATGATTCGGATGAAGCTGTTGAAAAGAAAAATTATTTTATAAAAGATCTTCTTAATGATATAGTTATCGGGGACCAGAATTTTTCAACAGGGCAAACAAAAGGTACGGTAAGAAAACAAAGTTCAGCCAGGCTTGCAACGATTGCAGCATCAGCGGTTCTCCTGATCTTATTTTCAATTTTCACCCTCATCGGCTTTAATGGCAGCAGCAGATTCCTTGACAGGGAAAATTCTATCTCTTCTTCTTTTGCCGGGATTAATTGGGGAGGGAATTTATTAAGTAATTTCTCCAAAACAGACAGTCTGATAAATCTTATTAAAACAGTCCGGGATGGGAGAGGTAATGATGCTTTCATCAGTTTCGGGATGGACAGGAGTGAAAGAACACTTCCCTTCCTGGAGGATATTTTTATAAAAAAGACAACTGGGTTCTTTGAGCAGAATGTTTACAATGAACTCACACAATACCTGAATGATTATGCCAATGGTAAAGATTTTTCGGGGGAGTTGATATATAATTATCTTAAATCATATCTGCTGCTGGGAAATGAAAGAGCGAGACTCGATACGAGCGAGCAGAAATTTCTAACAACGGTCTTTTCAGGAATACTCGATTCAAAATATATCTCCTCGAATATGAGAGCATCCACGGGTGAAAAAGATTCCCTCAAACAGATGTTCAGAAATTACCTGGACTTTTACATCGGATTATTACCTGATAAAAATGTCTTTCCAGTAAAGAGCGATAATCTGCTGATCAGCATGGTAAGAGACCGTATCCAGTACAAACCGAATGCAGAAAGTATTTACGCACGGTTGAAACAGAACGGGATCAGCAGGTTTCCCAATGAACTTTCCCTTGAGCAGGCAATCGGCGGAAGATACCTGAGCGTAATGACAACAGATCAGAAAGTTCCTTATATATTTACGGCAGACGGATGGATGAACTATATTAAGCAGGCAATAATAGATGAAAGCATTAACCCGGGGAAGGAGGACTGGGTACTTGGGAAAGCAAATCTCAAACCTGCTTCCGGCAGCTTCGACAGTGAAGAAATCAAAAAAGGATTACTGACTCTTTATCTGAATGATTTTAAACAAAACTGGCTGCAGTTTCTTCAGAGCATAAGATACACAGGATTCGACAATGTGCCGCTTGCCGCCAATAATATGAAAATTTTAAGCGACCCTGTTAATTCTCCGCTGATCTCTGTATTAAAACTATTCGCAACCCAGCTGAGCATTATAGTCGATATCCAGTCGCCGCCGGACTCAGTGAAAAAGAACAACCAGTTCGCCGGTCTTGACGTAAATCAGGCGAGCCTCGATGAAACGAGGAAATATATAAAATTCGTTCTCGGATCCGGAGATGGCTCTTCGGCAGCAGATTTAAATGCTATCCTTGCTCAGTATGGAATTATTGGAGGAGTACTTGACCAGGTGAAAGGCAGTCAGGACCTGGCCAGGGATTACGCTGTAAAAGTATTGTCTCAAAGGACTGCCGAGTTTCCAACAGCTATGCAGGTTGTGCGCGGATCTGCGTTCAATGCTCCTGTATTACAAAATTTATTCTCTGATCCGGTTAAACTTTCCTGGAAAGCTGTAATTTCAGATGCAAGCCAGTATATTAACCAGCAGTGGAAAACGAAAGTTGCTGATACATTTAACAAAACCCTTTCAGCATCATTTCCTTTTAAAGACTCTCAGGATGACGCCCCTATCCAGGATTTTAAAGATTTCTTCAAACCGCAGACAGGAATTTTATGGTCGTTTTACAACGAAGAATTAAGCGAATTTATAAATAGAGACCGCTGGAGGGTAAACCAGTGGGAGAGTGAGGGATTAACATTGTCTGAGGCCTTTATTCAGGCCCTGAAAAAGGCAGACGCCATTACAAGTACATTATTCAAGAACGGTGACCTTGGAATAAATTTCCGTCTCAGGCCGGAATTGCCTGAATCTAAATTAGTCGGCTCAGTCAAGCCTATCGTGGAACAGGTATATCTATACCTTGACGGTGTAGAGGATTACTACAAGATGGGTTCCCCTTTCTGGACCGATTTTGTCTGGCCCGGGGTTAAAGGAACTCCCGGTGCAAGAATGAATATTTCGTTAAGGAATCTCGGAACTTCCGAAACAAAATCATATGAAGGTGAATGGGCTCTGTTCAGACTACTGCATGAGGCTACTGTTTCACGCGGCTCGTCCGCTTCTCAATATAATTTTAACTGGTTCTTTCAGAAAGACGGAAGTTATGATGTAACAGTTTCATACCAGTTGAATTCAGGCAGTTCAAAAAATCCCTTTGCGAGAGATTTTTTCAGCATATTTCATCTGCCTGACAGGATTAATTAATACAACTTCCGAAACGTTTTGCTTCAAAAAAATTCAAAAGAAATTTCCACCGGATATTTCGGTAAACTGCCCGACTTTAATGATTTCATAAAATTTAACTCGGGGCTGCCTGAAATATTATTCATAGACAAATGGATACAGAACGGGCTGGCAGATGCCAGGTTAAAGTTAAAATCGGACTGGAAATGGAAATACGAAACACTTCCACCGACAAACTTCTATATTCCCTTCCCTTCCTCTGAGCGTGCAGCAGCCGGAGTAATTTATTCAAGTAATGATAAAAGCGGAAGAGAATTTCCACTGGTTATTTTTTCAATAATATCATTAAGAAATTTCGCTACCTTTGCTTTTGTTCCGGCCGTACTTCAGGAAATAATTGAAATGCTTGACTATTTTCTACGGAAAGAAGAAAACCTTAATGACCTTAATTCAACACTGAAAAATTTTATCCCCGAAATTAAAAATGAGGCTTCATTCAACAATGGTTTTCAGGCTTTTCTTTCTTCTACCACTATCAGTTCACTGCAGGACAGGACAGGAATCACAGCAGAGAATATGAATCCGGCAAATTTAACATTCTCCGATACGACGTGTATCAGAATTTCATTTAATTCAGATAATTCTAATTTTAATTTCGATACTGCTTTTTTTGTTAAACTACTAAATAAAAAAATCAATCTTTCACCCGGACATTCATCAATCTTCTGGAATAACACTGATGATTCTCAATTCAACTTAACAATCTTTCCGTTCAAACTTAACAGCATCAACTTCCTCGATCTGATATCGCCCGATAACCAGGACAGCAGAATTATTAATATTGATTCATCAGGTGAAGTACTACGGCATGCAGATTCAAACGATTTTAATTCCGATACATCTCTCGGAAATATTTTACAAAAACTTTAGGATAAAATTTTAGGCGGGTTTTATGGCTGAAACACTGGCAGAACAGGAAGTATCAGATTTTGTGAGGGGATTTCTTGATCCTGTTCCGGGAGATTCACCGGCAGGACAGGATGCTTCAAATGATGAAGAATATTTTAAGCTCAGCATGGAATTTCCGAAGACAGTACCCAATTATAAAAACTGGATTGATCTCTCCGAAATTATTCTGAAAGAAAAGAGCAAAGATATTAAAGTTGCTTCCTGGATGTGCTTTGCTTTATACAGATCTGAACAGCTTAAAGGATTCCGGAACGGTCTAGAAATAGTTTACCATCTTCTGAAAAATTTCGGGAATGATCTTTTCCCGGATAAAATCTCTCATAAAAGTAAAGCAATTCAGTTCCTTAGTACCTCAAGGGTGACTAAACTTTTGGAAAGGGATCAGATAAATAAAACCAATGCCCCGGAAATAATCAGTATCAATGAGCTGATCAGTTTGATATTGTCAGAATGCGAAAAACTCATGCCGGAGAATGTTCCCGTACTGCAGAGCCTCCAGGATGTTTTCTCAGAACATGTTAAAAACGCTGAGAAGGCATTAAAACCTGCTCCCGCTCCCGAAAAAAAACCGATCACTCCTCCTGCTCTCAAATCAGAAATGAAACAGACTTCCGCACCTGCTTCTGCCGCAGAGGAAGTTCCCCCGGTAAAGACGGGAAGACTGGCTGCTGAGGATGAGATTATTGTACAGCTGAGACGATACCTCACCTATTTTTACGAAGTTATCCGGGATAACGAAACCGTTGAAAAAGTTCCGGAATCATATTTTGCCTTTGGTATTGCCAGACAAATCCAGTGGGGAACACTCTCCCCACCCTCTTCTGAAGAAAAGATCACGAATATAGAACCGCCGAATGATATAATCAGAAAACTTTTACTGACCTGGCATAATGAAGGCAAAAGCGATATTCTGATACCAAGGGTGGAACTTGAATTCCTGAAGGACAACAGCGAGTTCCGTTACTGGTTCGATGCACAGAGGTACCTGGTTAACGCCCTTGAAAAGAAAGGCGGAAGTTATACCACCGCAGCAAATGATATTAAATATTACCTGTCCCGTCTTGTTAAAAGATTACCGGAGCTTCCGGGCTTGAAATTCTCGGGCGGTGAAGTTCCATTTGCAGACAAAGATACCCTGAACTGGCTGGATCAGATATCGGTAAGCGCGGCGGCCGGTTCTGCCGGAGAAGAACAGGGTTCAACTATCCACCCGATGATTGTTGATCAATCATATGAGGAAATTAATACAGAATACAAGAAAGCGGTAAAGGGTTTGCCGAAAAATTTTGAAAAGGAATTTGAATTGATGCAGCAGAAGCTAAATTCAGAAGAGAGCATGAAAGGTAAATTTCTCAGGCGCTTGAATATTGCCAATTTCTGCTATGAAGCAAAACAGTATAACATTGCGAAAGTAAATCTTGAGGAATTGAACAGGATGATAGACGGATTGAATCTATCGGATTGGGAACCTGCTTTATGCACATCAATCTGGCATTCTTTATATCTGACCAATGTTCAGCTGCTTTTTACAATGGATAAAGAAGCGAATAAAAATGTCCTGGAAAACCAACAGGAAGAATTATTTTATAAAATAGCGAAACATAACGGAATTCTAGCAATTATTTTAGAACAACAAAAACATAAAAGGAGAAAGTAAGATGGCCAGACCAACTGCACCGAAGATAGCACAGCGCGTCAAAGTCTCCATACTCCCCAGCAGCGATGCAAAGGAAAGCGTGGAGCTTGATTACCGTATGCTGATCACCGGGAATTTCAGTAAAAGTGAGCCGGGAAGTCAGCCTCCCATTAAAGACAGGAGACTGCGGACAATAGGCAACAAAGGCGATTATAAGAGAGTGCTGAAGGATCTTAACCCAAGGATCAAACTCACGGTTCCCAATAAGCTTTCCGATGATCCTGAAGCAAAATTGGAAGTTAATCTCGACTTCCAGGATATTAAGGATTTTCACCCGGATGAGATAGTTAAAAAAGTTGAACCTCTGCAGAAGTTACTGGAGGCAAGAGAGAGACTAAAAGAACTCAAACTTGCTGTTCTTAAAGATGCCAACTTGAAAAAAGCCCTCGAAGGCGTTTTAAAAGATGGAGGTGCAAGTATTGATGATCTCATGTCGAAACTTGGTACCCAGGATAAAAAATAAAAGAAAATATTTAGAAATTTTAATTTGTAAACGGAGGTTTAATAAAAATGGCTAAAGAAAAATCAGAATCGACAGAACAGGGTCAGGAAACTGAACAAAGTTCTGTTGATAAGCTAATCTCCCTGCTTGACGACTCCAAGAAGTCAGCAGTTGCTGAATTTGTAGGTAAGGTTGGTAAAGAATCGGCAGTATTCAAGATTACAGGGGCTTTGGTAGATTCATACATAGCAGATCTCGATACGGTTCTCAGTGCCCAGATGGATGAGATATTACATCATCAGGACTTCCAGGAACTTGAATCAACATGGCGCGGACTCTTATTCCTGGTACAGAATACCGAATTCAGCAAGCCGGTTAAATTTGAACTGCTTGATGTTTCAAAAGAGGATTTATACGATGATCTTAATGACGCTGCCCTGGGTGAAGGCTATGAGAAAGATTCGGGTCTCTGGCATCATATCTACTGGGGCGCTTATGATAAAGTAGGCGGACATTCTTACACTGCTATAGTAAGTGATTTCCAGTTTGAAAATAAACCGCAGGATATATCACTCCTTCAGCATTTATCCGTTCTCGGAGAATCAGCGCAGCTCCCTATTATCGGGAATGCTTCAGCACAATTCTTCGGTGAAAAGAACATGACTGATGTTATGAATAATCGTTTTCTGCCGGAGCAGCTGAAGGAAGGGGCCGCTTATGCTTCCTGGCGTGCCTTCAGGGATGACGACCGTTCAAAATATGTCGGATTGACACTTCCAAGATTCCTTGGTCGTTTGCCTTATAGTGCTGAAGCAGAGCCTACGAAAAACTTTAATTATACAGAAAATGTTATGAGGGCCGGAACTGATAACAGTCTGTGGTGCAGTACTTCATTCGCCCTGGCTTCGAATATGGTAAAAAGCTTCGAGAAATGGGGCTGGAGTGTTAAGGTCGTCGGCGTTGAATCGGGTGGTAAAGTTGAAAATCTTCCGGTACCTACTTATGAAGAACATGGTCAAACCAAGCTAAAAGTTCCCCTGGAAGCTTCCGTGGGTCAGGCAAAAGATGCTGAACTCTGTGATCTCGGATTTATTCCACTTGCTCACTGGGACAGAACAGATTATGCCTGTTTCTTTGAGACTCCTTCAGCTAACAGACCTAAACAAATTAAGAACGATCCTGCCGCTACGGCAAACTTTTCGGTTGGGTCGAGACTGCAGTATACAATGCTTGTTACAAGAATTGCTCATTATCTGAAATACCGTCAGTTGGTTTTTGTTGGTAAAAATGCTGGAGCCGGCGATATTAAAAAAGATATGTCAAGCTGGCTGGATACTCTCGTAGTTGATATGCCTAATCCGGCAGAAAGGATAGTAGCAGAGAAACCACTACGTTCGTATAAACTCGATGTGACGGAACTCAAGGAGAGACCCGGGTTCTTCCAGATCAGTGCAGAATTCAGGCCTCATGTTGCAATAACCGGAATGGATGTGAATCTAAAACTTATAGCATATCATTCAGGTGAAGAATCGTAAATCACAGAATTATTCATTAAGTGATAACTAAATAACAATACTTTAATTTATTTGGAGGTTAGTCATGGCAGTAAAAGGTGAGGTTTTGTTCAAAGACGCTGAAGGAAACGATCTTGAAGGTCCACGTCCCAACGGTTCCTGTACTGTACTGGAATTTTCACAGACTGTAAAATTACCGGTGGATGCTTCAACCGGTCAGGTTACAGGCAGCAGAATGTATGAACCGTTTATGATCCTTAAAGAGATCGATAAGCTGACGCCATTCATGTTCCAGTACTGCGCCGAAGGTAAGGTTTTCAAATCCGTTGTTGTCTCGCTCTACGAAATAGCAGAAGCCACGGGCAAGGAGACTGTTTACTTCCTGTACACGCTGGAAAACGCCAGGGTTGTTCAGATTGAAAACATGATGCCTTCTTCTGTTGAAACAAATAAACTGAATATTGCTCACCTGGAGCGGGTTTATCTTGTAGCAGAAAATATAGTATGGGAGCATAAAAAAGCCAGCACCCAATTTGCCGATCAGGGCTTTTTCTCATTCAAACTTCCTGGCTGATAGAACCGTTTTGACAGGGTGGATTATAGCTTATCTCAAAAAAAATAATCCACCCTTTTATTTTGGAAGAATAATAATTGAAAAACTTAAGTATTTATAACATACTTCTGGGTCAGTTTGTATCGGAAGTTGTAAATCCTGATGAAATAGGCCCCCAGCAGTTTGAAAATCTGACGGAAGATCAGAAATTAAGCCTGAGCATAATTGAAAACCTCCGGATGATTCTTACAACGAGGAGAGGATCAGTTTTGCATCTTCCCGATTTTGGAATATCGGATATTCTCCAGATATACCTTGCTTCGGATAATCCGATCGAATCCCTGAAAAATGAGATTAAGGATGTAATATTAAAATACGAACCCAGGATCAGTGAAGTGCGTATCCAGAATTCAGAATTCGACCAGAAAACTTTAAGGGCGTCGTTAAAAATAATTATAAAGGTCAGGGACAGTTCAAACCAGGAAATTTTGCTGACTGAGTTTTCAACTACAGGATGGACTAAAGTCATCTTTGATAAGGATACCCAATGAGTTCTGACAAGTATTTCGAAAGAGAATATAATTTTCTTCAGACTTCCGGAGAGGAGTTCAGTAAAAAACACCCGACCCTCGGATCCCGGCTCCACCTGAGTGAAAGAGAAAGGAAGGATCCATTCGTTGAAAGGTTATACGAAGGATTCGCTTTCCTTGCGGGGCGGATACATGAAAGACTGGACGACGAATTCCCGGAGATTGCCGGAGGAATTCTTGAAATTCTGTTCCCTCACCTGCTTAAAACTTTTCCGTCATGTGCAATACTCCAGGCAAATATTAAATCGGGAGCCCTTACAGAGCCGGTTGTCATAAAAAAAGGGAGCGAAATTCAGACTCAGAGCAACAAATACAAAGTAAAATACAAGGTACATTCAGGTTCAGGCGGTGGATCGAGGCTTACAGAGAAAGAAGAACCAACAGAGTTCATATTCAGAACCACTCAGGATTTGATCGTAAGACCTGTAAAGCTTAATGATGTTACTGTTGAAGAAACACCCCAGGGTAAGTCCTCACTGGTTTTAAAACTGCAGCTTGACAGAAATGTAGATTATAATTCACTCAAAATGGGAAGGTTCAGAATTTACCTTCAGGGTGCATCTTCCGTTAAGTACTATATGCATCTTTTTTTCACGCGGTATGTATCCGCTGTTTCTGTGCGGGAATTTATTAACGAAAAATCGGAATTTAAAAATATAAACAATTTTAAGATCCAGGTTCCCGAAATTTCAACAGAGACAGATTACAATGTAGATGATTATTCCCTTCTTCCGTATGCAAAACAATCTTTCAAAGGGTTTAGAATTCTTCAGGAATATTTTGCTTTTCCCGAAAAATTCTTTTTTGTAGACATATATGGACTGGATCAATTTATTGCATCCGGAGAATCCCCGAAAATTGAGATACGGATAGACTTTAACAAAAAAATACTGCGTGAAAAACTGCCGGGAAAAAATAATATAAATATTAATTGCGTCCCTATTATCAACTTGTTTTCCCGGCCGACAGAAGAAGTGTCTGTCACGCAGAGACTTCCGGAGTATTACATTATTCCTGATCTGTACAGAAGGAAAAGCAGAGAAATTTATTCTGTGGACCAGGTCAGCGGCATAAGCGAAAACAGGAGTGAACAATATAAGTATATTCCAATCACCGCTCACGACATACTCGATACTACCAGTCCGGAGTATGATTTTAAACGGTTCTATTCAGTCGTACGCAAAACAAGACCGAGCGATATGTCTGAGATCTTTATCAGACTATTCGGACCGAGCATGGAAGAGGATATTTTTCCGAAAGAGACGCTAAGTATCGAGGCTACTTTGTCGAATGGTTTTCTTCCGTCAGCTTATCTTGAAGTGGGTTCAATTAAAGAACCGCTTGATTTTCCTCCGGGTATAGAAGCTTACAATATAACTGTGCCCACCGAAGTTCAGAATTGCCCCGATAAGCAGAATTATCTCTGGTCGCTCATCGCTCATTTATCTGTCAGTTTTTCAACACTTGCCGAAATAAATACCTTTAAAAGTATTTTAAATTTATATAACTGGACAAAGTCACCCGGCCACCCCAACAAAAAAAGGATTGAAAGCATAAAAGTAGTTCATAAACCCCGGCTGGTTAATAAAATCATGAATCAAAGTCTTATAAGGGGAATTGAATTTCATTTGGAAGTAGATTCAAAGGAATTCGAAAACGGTGAGGGGGAAATAAATCTGCTGGGAATGGTTTTAAATTCATTCCTTTCACAGTACGTCACGATTAATTCATATGTTTTCTTAAAAATAACAGAATCCGGCACAACAATAAGTTACACATGGAATCCCGCAATAGGAGAAATACTTCCGGTATAATTGAGGATATCCTCCATAGAGGACCTGAATATCAGGTATGGCAGGCTGTCTGGCTAAGTGAGAATATCTCAAAAAAAGATAATCCCGGACGGAAGGACTATCTTTTTGATCAGACAGGATTGAGGTTCCGTCCATATCAATACTACTCTTATCCGCCGACTGATATTAAATCTGTTGCTTTAGAAAATGATGAAATAAAATTTGTTTTGACATTTCTTGGCCTGTACGGGATAAACTCACCCCTGCCGAGATGTTACCACGAACAAATCGTATTTCAGGAGAAAATTCTCGGGGAGGGAAATATTCCGCTTCAGAATTTCCTCGACATCTTTAACAATCGCTTCTATTGGCTGTATTATCAATCATGGAAAAAATACCGCTTCTATCTCCATTTAAACAGCAGTTCTGATAATAAGATATCGGAAAGAATAAACTCTTTTATCGGCAGGGGTTCATTTTCAGGTAAGAAAACTTCATCAATTTCAGAGTTCACCCTGATAAAATATGCCGGGGTTTTTAGTCAGCGTGTTCGAAGCAAAGAGGGTTTAAGAATACTCCTTTCACACATTTTCCCGAAATTCCCCTTCAAAATTACTGAATTCATCCCCCGCTGGGTAGAACTGGTGGGTGTTCCGGCACTCGGGAGCAGTGATTTCAGTCTCGGCAGTAACAGCTTCATAGGAAGAACCACAGTGGACTATATGAGCAGAATTTGTATAGAGATCGGCCCGGTGTCTTTTGAAGATTATCTTAATTTCCTTCCACATACAGAAAATTCAAAAAGGCTCAATGAGCTTTTGAGTCTGTATCTCAACGACGGTCTTGAATATGATATAAAATTTAAAATTCAGGCAGATACAATCGAATCCATTTCATGGAATGATGAGAGATTGAAGCTCGGCACAACCTTCTGGCTCGGAAAACCATCAATAGAAGAATTCGATGTAAATATCCCGAATGAAGAATTCAATACGGGATCAAATTAGAATAAGTACTTTTACCTTCCTCCCCTCTCAAAAAAAATAATTTTAAAAACCTACAGGAGATTTAAATGCAAAGTAAGGATCTTAAATCGTTGCTTTTAAAATTAAATAACTACATTGTTCGAAACCTGGACACTGCTACTGGGCTGGGTATCAACCGCGGACATTATGAAATTACTTTCGATCATCTGTTAAATGCACTGCTGGAAGACGGACAGGGAGATGTTCCGTTAATCCTCAGGCACTACACGGTCGATGCAGGTGATGTACAGGCACGGTGTCTGAAAAATCTGGATGAAATGGAAAAAGGTAATACCGGAAAGCCGAAACTCTCACCGCTGCTCACAGAATTACTGGAGCAGGCCTGGATTACCAGTTCAGTTCATCACCACGAAACGAAAATAAGATCAGGTGCATTATTTGAAGTATTCATTTCCTCTGAACAGGTCATCAGTACAAGGTTAATGGATATTTTATCGCCTGTAAAACAGGAGGAGCTGCGTACAGAATTCTATAATATCGTCAAAGGTTCTGCAGAAGATGAATCTGTTTCCTCGGAAATGCTTTCACAGGAGGAAGCAAAAGCCATTCCTCAGGATGGCACTGTGCTTGATTTGTATACCACCAATCTCGTTGCTCAGGCAAAAGACGGAAAAATAGATCCTATTCTGGGCAGAGATGAAGAGATTATTCAGGTAATTGAAGTTTTGTGCCGCAGAAAGAAATCAAACCCAATACTTTTAGGAGAGCCGGGAGTCGGCAAAACTGCACTGGTTGAAGGTCTCGCAATTAAAATTGCTGCAGATGAGGTCCCTGATATATTGAAGAATAATCAGATTTACTCACTTGATATGGGGTCACTGCAGGCCGGAACAAAAATGAGAGGAGAATTTGAGAAAAGACTTAAGGCAGTGATAAATGAAATAACAAACTCTCCCCTACCAGCAATACTTTTTATAGATGAAGCGCATACGCTGATCGGAGCCGGAGCATCCGCAGGGGGAGGAGATGCGGCTAATTTATTGAAGCCTGCCCTGGCGAGAGGATCTTTCCGCGCTATTGCAGCAACCACATACCTGGAGTACAATAAATATTTTGCTAAAGATGCTGCGCTTGAAAGAAGATTTCAGCCTATACACGTCGGCGAGCCCGAAGATGAAAAAGCGATGCTGATGTTAAGAGGAATTAAAGAAAGGTATGAGGCTTACCATGGCATCCATATTACAGATGCAGCCATTGAAGCGGCAGTTAAATTGTCAAGAAGGTATATAGCAGGAAGACAGCTTCCTGATAAGGCGGTAGACCTGCTTGATACGGCGGCAACTCGTGTTAAAATGTCATTGACCAGCAAACCCCCGAAACTTGAATTAATGATAAGCCAGTTGAAATCTGTGAACATGGCTATCGGCACCCGGAAAAAAGATTCTGACATGGATTTAATAATCGATACTGCGGTATTGAAAGAACTTGAAGGTAAAAAAATAAAGCTGGAAACCGATATTAAAATGAACGAAGAAAGATGGACAAAAGAGAGTGAGCTTACGCGGAAGCTGATGGAACTGCGGATAAAGAAATTCACAGGTAACGGAAATGGTAAAGGAAAAGAGGATTCATCGATTGTAGAGCAGATAACTAAAGTAAGAGAAGAGCTGAGCTCTTTACAGGAGAGTAATCCTCAGGTCTTTGCAGAGGTTACAGCGAATACAGTAGCCGAAGTAATTGAAGCATGGACGGGAATCAAAGTAGGAAACATGACCAGGGATGAGATGACGACTCTTTTGAACCTGGAAGAAGATCTAAAGAAAAGGGTTGTCGGGCAGGATCATGCAATTAAGCAAATCGCGGATGTAATCAGAGGAGCAAAAGTGGGTATAAAAAAAGAAGAGGGCCCGAACGGTGTTTTCCTGCTCATAGGACCCAGCGGCGTGGGAAAAACAGAACTTGCCCGTGCCGTAGCTGAGGTACTTTTCGGGGATGAAAGATTTATGGTTACGTTGAATATGACCGAGTATCAGAACGAATATAATACATCGAGACTGATCGGGGCTGATCCCGGACTTGTAGGCTACGGAGAAGGAGGAGCGTTGAGTGAGCCTGTAAGAAGACGTCCCTATTGCGTTGTTCTGCTTGATGAAATAGAAAAAGCAAATACATCGGTTACAGATCTTTTTATGCAGATTTTTGATAGGGGAATGCTGCAGGATGCCGACAGGAGAAATATTGATTTTTCGAATACTACGATCTTCATGACTTCAAATCTGGCTTCTGAAGTGCTCTTTGAAAAGTATAATGCCGGCATGATAAATCCTGATGACTTACTTGAAGAACTCCGGCCTTATATGAACCAATATTTCAGACCGGAATTTTTAGGAAGGCTTAAACCCATAGTTTTTCTTCCTCTCAGTAAGGAGGTGTTAAAGCCGATCGTAGAGATGAAATTAGGAAAGATTAAAAAGAAACTGCTGGAGAATCAAAACCTGATGGTAGAGTTCAATAAAGCTGTAATCGATGATATTGTTGAATCATGTACAAGGGCGGAAACAGGCGCCAGGAACATAGACGCTATCGTCGACAAAAAGCTTGCCCCTGAAATTTCATCCCAGCTGCTGGGATTTATGGCTGAAGGAAAAAGTCCCTCCAAAGTTACCGTGACGAGATCAAAAGACGGTTCATTCAAATATAAGTTCGTTTAAGATATGATCATACAAAGCAATTATTCATTATTAATTATCCATTGTTAATTAAAAAGGTGTACGATGCCGGACCAAAAGTTTAATCAACCCTATTATCGGATTCATTTCTCTGAAGTGGATGATGATGTTTTCGGTGTGATATCATTTGAGGGAGAGGAGGAAATCTCCGGTTTATTTGAGTACAGGATTGTTCTTGCGTCAGGTGATCCGAAAATCGGCTCGAATAAAATTCTGAATAAATCTGCAACGTTTACACTCGTAAGACCTGACCAAAGCGAACAGGAAATCCATGGTATCATTGCACAAATTGAACAATTTGGTCAATCAAAAGATCACGTGTTTTATAAAGTAGTTCTGGTTCCGCGCCTCTGGAAAGCGTGCCTCACTTTTCAGAATGAGGTATACCAGGATATTGAAATAAAAGACCTGATTAAAAAAATAATGGAAAAAAGTGAATTAACAGGAAGCGACTATAAAGTCGATCTGAAGAACAATTATCCCAAAAGTGAGTTTATAGTTCAATACAGGGAAACAGAGTTCAACTTTCTTAACCGGCGTCTTGAACATTTCGGAATATACTATTACTTCGACCACAGCGGGGATAAGGATGTAGTTTGTTTTACAGACGATAACAGCAAGCTGCCGGATGCGGGGTTATCAGACGGTATCGGATACAATGAAAACAAGGAACCCTTAGGCCAGATAGAATCCATCCTTGATCTCTCTTCAACCGAAAAGCTGGTTACGGGGAAAGTTATGTTGAAAGATTACAACTATCTCTTTCCGGAAAAACAGTTAATGGCAGAGAGTAAGATCGTGTCTGATCTGCCGGGCACATATTATGACTACGGAGATAATTTTGAGAATGAGAAGGATGCCGAATTTCTTGCAAAAATCAGAAACCAGGAATTTCTGGCGGGAAGTTTAATATTCAGCGGGAAAACGGACAGCAGGGTGTTCAGGGCGGGTTACAGGTTTAAACTTGACAAACATTACCGTGATGATTGGAATATGGAATATATTATTACAAAAGTTTCACTAACCGGATCTCAACGCGGCCAGTTTGTCATTCCGCAGAAACTTCAAACAACAGAATCAGTTTTCGAGTGCAAATTTTATGCTATTCCATTCGATATCGAATTCAAACCCAAGAGAAAAACACCCATCCCGAAAATCTCCGGGATTATGAGCGCAAAGCTGGAATCGGGAACAGGTGATGAATATGCATACCTTGACGACCACGGACGGTACAAGGCAAAAATGCTTTTTGACCTCAGTGATAAATCAAACGGTGAGGCTTCCCTGCCGATAAGACTGACGCAAAGCTATTCGGGATCAGGATATGGAATACATTTTCCAAACCATAAGGAAACAGAACTGCTGTGGGCATGCGTCGACGGAAACGTTGACAGACCGATAGGACTGGGTACGGTGCCTAATCCGTCTCAGGCCTCCCCGGTGGCAGCTAAGAATAAATCACATAATATTATCAGAACCGCGGCAGGTAATGAAATCCTGATAGATGATAAATCAAATGAGACGCAGATTTCATTGACAACTTCTGATTCGCACAAGATATTGATGGATGATAAGGATGATAAGATTGAGGTTACATCGAAAGATAAACACAAGATCACGATGGATGATAAGAACCAGAATATCACGATCACAACCAAAGAAGGACATACTATACTCCTTGACGATAAAAATACGAAGATTGTTGTAACCAGCAAAAAGGGTCATTTTCTTCTGATTGATGATACTGACGGAGCTGAAAAAATCCAGCTGTCGGATAAGCCAAAAAACAATAATTTTATAATTGATCTTAAAAATCAGAAATTGATAATTGAAACCAAAGATGGGAGTATTGATATCCAGGCGCCGAAAGGTGAAATAAATGTTAAATCGAAATCCTTTAAACTGGAAACTGAAGGTGATACGGAAATAACGGCAGCCAATATAAATTCCGAAGCTAAGAGCAATTATAAAGTTAAGGCCACTAATATAAACGCCGAAGCAAAAAGCGATCTTAAGCAGAAAGGAATGAAGATATCGTCGGAAGCCAGCACAGATAATAATATCAAGGGTTTGAACACGACTGTTGAAGCAAGCGTGAATATAAAGGTGAAGGGTGCACTGTCCACTGTTGAAGCTTCTGGCATAAACACAATTAAAGGGGCCATGGTTAAAATAAATTGATGAAAAAAGAAAGATAATCATGAGTTTTGCCGCAAGAATGGGTGACAGCTGTGCCCACGGAGGTTTAATAGTGGTCGGATGTCCGACAGTATTAATTGAAAATATGCCTGCTGCAAGGGTAGGGGATATGCATGTTTGTCCTATGGTAACACCCGGAACTCCGCCGATACCTCACGTAGGCGGACCAATAATGCCGCCCGGCAGTCCAACAGTATTTATAGGAGGGCAGCCGGCAGCAAGGATGGGTGATATGGCTACATGTGTCGGTCCTCCCGATTCCATTATCAAAGGAAGCGCAACGGTAATGATAGGTATGGCAGGAAGCGGGAGCGGGAGCGGCGGCGGTGCGGGCTCAGGCGGAGCGGCGGCTGCGAAAGCCAGTGCCAAGAATGCAGTAGCCGGGAGTCCTGAAGCCACTACCAAAGAGAAAAACTGGCTGGAGTACAAGCTGGTAGACAAAGCGGGAAATCCGGTAAGCGGTGTCGATTACAAACTGACCGACACGGATAAAAAGGACTCTTCAGGCAAAGTTAAAACAGATGGAAGAATCACCCGGGATGCATTAAAAGAAGGCAGCGCAGAGCTGGTATTAAAAAAATTATTCAACGCAAAGTGGTCAAAGGAAATGGTAAAGCCCGGAGACAAAGTTGAATTAAACGTCGAATCAGAAGGATTGGATGATGGCGAACCACTGACGTTTTCAATATGGAAGAGAGACATTAAAAAAGCAGATGTAGAGATAAAAAATATCGAGGCAAAAATTCAGGGGAATAAAGCAAAAGCAGAATGGGAGATTTCTCAAAGCGGAGAACAGAATGATGAAAAGAAAACGGACGAGTTTTCATCACCTGAGTATTACTTTACAGTCATCAGTGATCCGGATTTAACAGCAAGGTCAGGTAGGCTCTATATTGAAGATTTCATCGAAGTGGAACTAAAAGACGATGAGGGTAATGCTCTTAAAGATGAAGAATATATTCTTTATCTGCCGAATGGAGAAGTGAGAAAAGGCAAGCTTGATGGTAACGGATACAAAAAAGAAGAGAAGGTTCCCGGAGGGAATTTTAGTATCACATTTCCAAAACTTTCCAGATTTAAAAAAGACTAACTGTTAAAGAACAAATGCCTGAACTGACGATCGACGCTCGTAAATCAGATAAGCTCGGTGATCTGTTATCCGGTAAAAAGAACAGTATTACAGCCAAAACTGTTTACGGCTACAGCATCATTGAAATGGAGGATGTAAACTTCCATTTTGATAGTGCTGTCCTGCTGCCTGATTACGGGAAAGAAGCCCCAGAACCAGGGACTGATGAGCAGAATCGCATTACCGGATTGGGTGTTCTTTACACGTGCTACAAGGAATGCCAGAACAAATCTTTCGCACAGAAAATACTTGTTGCAGGACATACAGATAAAAAAGGCAGCTCCGATTATAATCTTGGTTTATCGAGGCTGAGATCCGTAAATGTTTTTAGTGCATTAACAGGACAAAAAACAAAATGGGCTAATATTTCAGATAAAAAACATCAGGTTGAGGATTACCAGCAGATACTGAAATGGATATCCTATAACTGGGGCTGGGATTGTGATCCCGGAGAAGTTGACAATAAGAAGGACAGTGAGACGGATGCGGCTCTGAAGAAGTTTCAGGTCCGGTATAATGATGAATATGAGGAACACATTCCCGAAACAGGAAATATGGAGATAAAGACCTGGGGTGCTTTTTTTGATGTTTATATGGATGAACTGGCAATTATAATGGGAATTACCCGTGAAGGTCTTGAAGATCTTCAAGGCAAACTTCTGTTCGTTGAGAAACCCTCACCATCTCCCGCGCCGCATGTAGGATGTGGTGAAAACTTCCCCGCCAGTAAATCAAAAACCGAATCCGAAAATTCAGTCGACAGAAGAGTAGAAATTCTTTTCTTTGACGATGGAGAAGAACCGGTACTAAAATGTCATCCGAATACAACAACCTGTATAAGCTCCAAATGTGATTTATATGGCACAGAACTTTATAAGAGAAATCCGGTTCCCGCTGAGCCGCTGCCTGTTCCAAGCGGCGAGGCTGCCCGCGTATTTTTACAGGTATTTTATAAAGATCCGGAGGATAACAATAAAACATTCCCTGAGGATTTCCCGGTAATCATTGAATTCCCTGATGGAACAACACAGGATGAAACTACACTGAGAGACGGAAAGCTAAAGTTTCTTGTCAACAGGGATAAAAAATCTTTTTCACTGAGATTTGAATCGTCAAATGATATCTATTTTTCATATTCGAAAAGTGATGATAAAACCAGGTCAGTATTTGAACCTGAAACAGCCGATCTTCAAAATAAAAGCGAAAAGTTATTTAAGCTTCCTCTGAAATGGGCAATAAAGAATTCTAAATGGGAAGTAAAAAACACGAGCGACTTCAACGACCCGGATTTTGTAAACATTGAGGAGAAAAAAAAGAATATAGGATCTGAAGGAAGCTATGTTGAGATGATCCTGAATCCGATCTGGCAGTTCGTGCGTTTTGAATTTTTTGACAGGGTGTTCGGTCATTCTGATCATGCTCATTCAAGGATCTGCATTCCACCGGTCTTTATAGAAGGCTTCAAAAAAGAACCATCATCTGATGCTGATAAACCTGACACAAAATCGAACTGGATAATTAATGAGGATAAGACTGATGATACTGTGTTATGTCTTCCGTGGATTATTCAGAAGACAGACGATGGTAAAGATGATCCGAAACCGGATAACAAAATTCAGATAAGATTTAAGACTGACCCCGAAACTTATATTCACTCGGAGGATGCAAAAACAAGGAAACTTGAAAATGTTAAGGATCCGGAAAAGCTTAAACTTGGTCCTGACCGACTTAAATATTATGATCTGCCGGAACTGTGGATTTCAAAAAAATATTTTACGCGATTTAAAGATCAGGACGGGAAATTATTCGAAGCGCTTTCACAGTCAGACTTGGATAAGAGCTTAAAAAAAGAAACACCCTTAATTTATTCTCTGGATGATATTATTCTTACGGATAATTCAATAAAGCAGCATTTTATGCCCAATACCGAGCAGATTACATTATTCTTTCATCAATTTTTAAATCCTAATACCGGTAAAGGTAAACCAATCTCTGATCAGGGTATTTATAATCCCGGAAATGAATCTTCGAAGGATGTATACCCTTACAGCGATATAAAAATAGTAAACGGATATTATATAAATGATTATCCTGACTGGACCAGGATTATCATTACCGAGGGAAATATATTTGAAATTTTCAACAAGAGAACAAAAAAGATAAGCGGTAATGATGTTGTTGGAGCAAGGGCCGCCGTTATGTGGGCTGATGCTGTTAAAATGGGAGTTAAACCTCAGGTGGTGATGGGCAACAGACCGGGCAGAGTAGATTCTGATCCGGATCCGAAAAAAAGTACATATTCAATTGAACCTTTCTTCTGGCAGGATATATATCAATCAAGATCAAAAGATCTTGCCACCGGAAAATATAAGGAGTTTGAAAATCCTGTTCCAAATTCAGTGGGATTTTTGATAGGAAGGTTTGATAAAGTGCTTTTGAGATGCTGTGATCTGAAGGATGGTACCGAGATTGCAAAGATTATGTCTTATTTCAGGTTCTTCTTTAACCTGGCAAATGCTCCGTCAAAAAATAATGACGGTACCCCTTTTAATGCAAATGATTACGAAAAGAAAATGCTTGAGAACATTCCTAAACGATGGAATGGTCCTGATGGCGGAAATCCCGGAACTGTTGAGATAAAACCTCAGGATGAGAGTAAGTTAAAATTAAAAATTCAACCGTATTTTTTCGTGCAAAAATCCATTTTTAATAGGGCTCACTTTCAGATTAACATTATCAGTATCCCGCGTGCAAATATGAATGGTCACGATGGAACCGGGAATTTCTCAACCGGAAATGAAAGCCCAACTTCAGGTAACGTATTTGTAGCAGCGCACGAATGCGGACATGGAGCCAGCCTCCCGGATGAATATAACGAACGCTGGACCCTCAATGCATCTTCATACCAGTTCCTTGGTTTCGGATGTAATACTCCCGGTGATCCTTTTGCAATGATCCCTCCTTCTTCCGGTCACGCACCGCTGATGTTCGAGGGAATACGGGATATTCACAGCAGATATTACTGGCACTCCGCAGAATTCATTAATAAAATTTTAGGTGTTCCCTTTAATGTAGAAATAACCCGCGGCTCAACCACCAGAAAATATAATGTTAAATCCCATACAAGTGCTCCTCATAGAAATTTCAATCACTTTCCGTTATTTGTTGAATCAAATGCGACAGCAGGCACTCACAGCATGTTTGATCTCTACCTCTATCAGCTGGGTGATGATGATTACCGGTACCAGTTTTTTAGTTCAGCCAGCATAGACGGGTTACTGCTTGTACTTGTCAAATTAAGATTTTCGATACCGGAAGCTAAGAAACATGGCGAAATAGTGCATACCCTGGCTTCATTCAGAAACGAAGTAACAAAACAGCTCTGCTTCACATTTAAATATAAAGGTGACCTCTCAGGTGTACATTTTGATAATCTGCTGGTTCATTTTTCTCCCAGGTTTCTTGTTGAGAATCTTTTAATTGATCTGAAAGATCCCGCTAATGTTGATTACCTACATGGATTGGAATATAAATTAACACCGGCGCCGCCTGCCACCCCTACATCAACAAATGCCACCCAGGCGGACTATCTGAAGCATGTCAATAATGTTGAAAATTTTCATCCCAGACATTTCCTGGTCAAAGTCGGAAAAGATTTAACAACTGGCTGGTCAGGATCAAATGAACTTCACATCAAACTCGATGTTACTAAATCCGGAAACAATTTAGGAAACCTAATGTGGAGATTTTTCGGTGATATGGTTGGGTTAAACCTCTCAGCCGGTTCGAAGAATCCTACCAGTGATGATGTGAAAAATATAATTGTTAAGAGGGCCGTACCCGGAGTTAAGTAAATCTGAAATTCATATATAAAACTGTTCTATTTGTTTTTGTTTTCGCTTGTATCACCAATTCGCAGGATATAAATAAATCAATGGCATTAAATAAGTCTGAAACTTTCCAGTCTCTTCCTGTCTATAATCCTGAGCCGTCAGGGGATCTATATACAAGACCATACGCTGATAACGAGTTAAATTCCCGGATCCCTGTTATAATATCGGATAAACTCTGGGAAATTAAATGGCAGACAGCAATCGATCCGTTTTTCCCTGCACAATTTATTTTGACGGCCAAAGACAATTTTATAATCCAGGCAACGGATAGATGGTATTTACTGGATTCTGAGGGTGAGTTAACCGGTAGAGATTTCATCGGCAACAGTGATATTGTGTTCGATCCTGAAAAGGATCTCTTTTGTTATGCTGACAGGTTCGGGAATATTGTTGCTATAAATTTGTTATCCCGCGAGAAATTATTTTCAATGCAGGTATATGGACTTGAAGAAGTTGAGAGAAAATACTTCTGCAGGATAAATCATAATTTTCTTCTGGCGGAAAAATCAGAAAACAAAAATCCGCATGATCCCTCTCCCCTGAGCTTCATTTACCTGGAAGCATACATGGTTGATGATCCCCCTATCGTTGAGAACGGCAGCCTTACTTCTTACAAAGAATTATATCATACTTATTATTACACTAATCAGGTGGCCGCGGCATCGGACCTTAAGCATTTTGTTTATTCGATTGAAAATAAAATTATTATCACAGGCCCGGATCTTAAGACAGTATCCGAATTTGAAGATCAATTCCAGCCCGTGTCTCTCAGTCTTGACGAAGCCGGGAGAATCTATATGACTGTTTTAAACAGTGATAATAAATTAGCGCTTCGTGTAATAACAGAAAGAGGCGATCTTCTCGTGGATACCGAATTACCGGTCGAAAATCAGTTAAATTCTGTCCCTCCCGTTATAGGCTACAATCATGACATATTTATTGTATTTGATAACCAGGTGCTCGCCTTTACGGAGGACGGCAAACTTAAATGGCAGACCTTTACGGATGGGAAAACCGGAGGTGCGATTGTTACTTCAGATAATAAACTTCTTTTATCGGAAGGGTCAACAATTTCTCGGTTTGATGAAAATGGGGAAAGGCAATTCATTTTTCAATTTCCCGGGGAAAACATCACGACATGTCCCGTCATCACAAAAAATAATAATATAATAGTTGCGGCCGGGGGAAACATCTATTTACTAACTCCCCGCAAATAATTATGACAAAACATTCTGGCTCGACTAATAAAATCAAAGAAGTTAAACTTGAATCGGCTATTGAGCAGGTTTTATGGACAAAAAACATTGCCTCGGCAGGCGGAAAAGTCGGTATAGAAGTATTCACGAAATTTGTAGGGAATAACTCGGATATTAAAATAGAGATAAAAGATAAGTCGGGAAAATCGGGCGGAACAGTTAAAGGGAAGATAACAGGAAACCGCTTCTGGAAGAATATTGAAGTCCCGGACAATCTTAAAGATGAGTTAACCGCCACGGTAAAGCTTTCAAAGCATGGACTTGAGAAAAAATCGAACACGATTCCCCTACTGCCCCCCATTAAAATTACAAATCTGAAGTGGGATAAGACCGAAGCAAAGCGCGGAGATATTTTGAAACTTACGGCCGATGTGAAAGGAGCCTATGATGGTGCCGAAGCAGCCATTGAAATTTACGAACACGATGACGACGGGGCGCATGATCTTGTAGCATCTTTTCCGTCGCACGTTAAGAGTCAGAAAATTAAAGCGGAATGGGAGTTCCAGTACATAGAGGATACCGATGATATTCCCGATGATAATGAAGCCGAGAACGGCTATAAAAACCCCGAATATTTTTTCCGGGTAACGATCGGCGGCATCTCCGAAGATTCCGGTTTATTAAAGTTCAGGGATTGGATTGAAGTTCAGTTACTGGATGCCGATCAGAATCCTATCCCCGATGAAGATTATAAAATAGTATTTGCCGACGGACAGGAAAAGAATGGTAAATTGGATGAAAACGGTAAAGCAGTATTAAAAGATCTGCCGCCCGGAGGATATAAAATAATATTTCCTAACCATAAACACCCGGTAAAGAATATAGGTTAATTTTCAAAATGTGTCAGGACGGAAGCGTTTCACAGGTAAGGTCGGCTACAGGACGTAGTACGATTCTTTCAAGCGTACCTTTGAGAGTAAGATTACTGGAAAGATATGGACATGGAGCTCCAAACGTGCGCCCTGTTGTAAACAAGTGGATTTATGTTTTTTATGATGACGGCGAGAGACATGCAACGCTCGAGGCAGAAATCAATGCCCAGGCAAATGGATGGACTATCAGCCGTCGTCCGGATATTTCAAAATCATGCATCGATAGAGCAACCGATCCCAATCGTACGTTCAGAGAAGGTTACATCGAACTTGATATAAGTTTTGGTTCAAGCCCAAAGGGTTACTTTTTTCTGATAAGCCCTGTCCAGCTTACTGAAAATTCCATACGGGATATAATTCAACATAACCGATCATTTCACAGAAAACGCATCCCAAATGATTTTGATTTCAGCAATATACTGGAATACTCGGAGCGCGATCCGTTCGAAGAAGCAAGATCATTGCATTCACTGTATTTGAATCGGCTTTATGCCTGGGAGAACTGGACCACAAACCATGACAGACAAAGTAAGCTTTTTATTGCCTCCACTCTTAAGAACTGGATAGGAGAAAATGACCCTGCAGGAATCAGGTCTAAGCTGGCGGACGGCCAGCCGGAAGAATACCTCAGTGATTACAACAATGAAGAAAAAAGGATCAGGACCCGGGCTGAGAGAGCTATGAGATCTCTCATCCGTAAAATGGAATCCACGCCCTATAAGGCTATTGAAAAATCATGTCAGGAAGGTATCGCTGAGCAGAGACCGGAATCGCTCGCTACAGGATTACTTCAGTGGGGTAATGTTACAGATGGAATGCTAGCCGTACTGCCGGGAAGAATATTTGCCGATAAATTAATGGATGACACAGATTACATTCCCGCTTCTGAGTTATTTACAGAGGAGAGAAGAATTCCTGCAGATGTAATTTTCGATAGCTTTAAGGGTTCCTGGGATGCAGCCGTAGATACACTCACAGAATTATTGCCGGCAAAGATAAAAAAAATACAGGAAGCTGCAGAAGAGGGCAGGCACTCAAATCAACAGCTGGTAATGCAATATCTGGAGAATTTGTCAATAGAGACCGAATTACGGGGGACATACAGATTTATTCATGTAGCGAGGGGGAAGCACCTCAGGATTATCGGGAAGAAGAAGAGCACGAGTTAGAAGTTCATATCAGAAACTCATACGTAAAGCCCGTGTAACTCTGCCGAATTATACTGCTGAAGCGCAGATACTGCTGGAATCCGCAGGACGATATGAAAGGATTCAAAATGTATCTGAGTTGCCGTTGAAAAGGGTTCAATTGATTCTAAGTGTGGCCAATATGGCTATGGCAATTGAAGATTACCGTGCAAGTTTTTCAGATACTCGTAATCAAAAAATTCTGACTCATGTTAATTTTACGCTAGACCTTGCAGATTTTTTAATCAGTACAACCGAAGATTACAGGGATGCAAAATCTTTAATGGGACGCTCATTTGGCACTGTCGGAGCAGCATGCGGTTTTACCAGCGGGATAATAGATATGCTTGATCATACTGAACAGAGTGTTAACTCCTGGATGCAGAACCATGACTATGACGCTGCAATCGGACAGGCTGTATCCGCTGTTGGTGCAAGTCTTGGAGCTTTTGCTGGGGCGTGGGGAATTGTAGATGCAATAACTGCGGGAGCTATTGCGGGATCAGAACTTGGCCCGTGGGGAACAGTGGCCGGCGTGATAGGAGGAGCCCTCATGGCCGTGGGCGGGATTCTTGTATGGTGGTTAACAGATAACGAATATGAATTATATGCTGAACATTGCATTTTTACAGAGGACCCGGAGATTGAAGTAATGTACCCTCCATGGTCAAATCATGGAGGTTTAAGCCCCCGGGCAGACCTGCCAAAACAATCTAATATCCTTATAGATTTACTCTCAAAATTTACAGCATCATTTATGGCCACAACAAGAACCACAGATGCATTACCGGAGAATATCGTGAATGGTCGTGGTTTTAAGCTCACAATTCTGCCCGGATACTTTAGTGAAGGCGTCGATCATTTCAATGTCGATATTCGTGTCACTCATGGCTCCGAAAGAGTCTTGACTGAAGAAAATCTGACAATTCCGGATAACACAACACGTATAAACAGGGAAAACGGAAGAGTAAAGGAATTAATTCACGAATGGTCAAGAGAAGACCTGGGCCTGGTCGAGAACTTTCACAGAATAACCATGAGATTCAGCTATACAATTAACCTTGTCAGTATTCATGGACAACAAATTAGGGCGGAGGGTCTGGTAGGAGGAGAGACAAGAAATACCTGGGGACAATATGAATGGAATAATGTTGAATTCCGGTAATCTACCTGAACCTGTGAATCCGTTTTTCAAAATTTTTTAGAAAAATAATAATCTCAGAAATGAAAATACCAGATTACTACAGGCAGTTTCAGAATCAGCCTCCTGAAGAGAAGAAGGAAGAAAAAATTCCTGAAACTCCTGATAAGGAGATAACAAAACCACCGCAGCAGAAGCAGCCTGTTAAACAGGAAGCGAAACCTGCCTCACCGCAGGATAAGACTGTTGTTTTCCAGGGAAACGGTTTCACCGTCAATCAGCTGGAGGAGTGGGAAGATAAAACTATTTATACCATAACGGGACCGGTTACTGACGGTATTCAGCATAATGTAATTATTACTGTTGATCATGAACATACATTTGAAAGTCTTCTGGATTATGCCGATTGGCAAATAAAGACGCTGGAGGAGGAATTAAAAGGCTGTACTCTTCTAAAAAGGGGGGAAACAGTGCTAAATAATGGTGCGCAAGCATATGAGGCTATTTTCAGCTGGTACCCTCTGGATGATTTCAGGATATATCAGCACCAGATCTATACATTTGACGATAAAACCGCTTATAAACTCACAGCATCATTTACCAAGAAGACACGACAGACGATAGGGCCGGCAATAGTGAGAATGATGCTCAGCTTTAACCCTGACAAAAATTCAAAATAGAATTATTTTAGTATTATGAACAGTACTCAAATAAGTGATTCCTCTCCCCTTTCGTACAGAACTGTAAAAGTCAGGGTAGAAAAAGGCAATTCATCTAAAAAAGAATTTTATTTTGATAAGACTTTTACAATCGGAAGGTCAGATGAATGTTCAATTCAGATTGATGAGGGAGTAGTCAGCAGGGTTCATATTGAGGTTATCTTCGATGGAAATAAATGGTGGCTATCTGACAAACAGAGCAGCAATGGAACTTTTCTTAACGGAAAGAAAATTGAAAATGTCGAATTAAAGACAACCACAACACTTGAGCTCGGTAATAATGGACCCATTCTTTTGTTCTCATTTGAAGAGAAACCGCTTGCTCCGGAAATAAAATCTGAACCTTCCGGGGATGCTTCGGTTACAAGCTACATTCAGCATTATTTCGATGAGTCGAGAGGAGACGATCAGTTAGGCGAGCATACCCGGCTTATGCGTGAAGCATTCAAGGTAGTTAAGAAAAAACACACATCTAAATATGTAAAAATTATCGCGGTCGTAGGATTACTTGCTGTTATAGCCGCGGCTTATTCGATATACCAGAACATAAAAGAAAACAAACAAAAAGCTCTTGCAGAAAATATCTTTTATGATATGAAATCTTTAGAGCTTGAAATTGAAACACTGAAGCAGGATCTGGCTCAATCAGGTGACCCGAAAATTATCAAAGCCCTGCAGAAATTTGATGAACGAAGGCATGAGTTACAGAAGAATTACGACAACCTGGTCGAACAGTTGGGAACTTATGATCTTGCACCGGATGAGAAATTGATTATAAAAACCGCACGTTTGTTCGGCGAATGTGAATTGACAATGCCGAAAGATTTTATCACTGAGGTTAAAAGTTATATAGCGAAATGGAGGTCGAGCGCCAGGCTGAAGAAGGCACTGGATCGCGCGAATCAAAACGGGTATGCACAGGTAGTTGTGAATTATCTTGTAAGGCAGGATCTGCCCCCCCAGTTCTTTTATCTTGCGCTGCAGGAAAGCGATTTCCGAGATCAGATAGTAGGCCCTCAGACAAGATACGGTTATGCTAAGGGAATATGGCAGTTTATTCCTGCTACAGCTAAGAAGTACGGGTTAAATATTGGTCCCCTTGTAAACGAAAAGGTATACGATCCCGGTGACGACAGGTATAACTTTCCAAAAGCAACAAGTGCGGCGGCACGTTATATTAAGGATATTTACAATACGGATGCGCAGGCTTCAGGGCTGTTGGTAATGGCTTCCTACAACTGGGGTGAGTACAACATCATTGATCTGATAAGGAAAATACCTGCAAATCCCAAAGACCGGAATTTCTGGAACCTGCTGCTGAAATACAGAGATAAAATTCCGGAAGAAACATATAATTATGTTTTTTATATATTTTCTGCTGCAGTTATCGGAGAAAATCCTTCATTATTCGGATTCAACTTCGATAATCCATTGAAGAATGCATTGCAGAATCTAAACAACTGAGTGTCATCGAGAAACAAATAGTGAAGACAATGTCATTACCTGTTAAAAATTTTAACCTGTTCTTTTCGGCCAAGTCTGATATCGGCCTTGTAAGAACCGAGAACCAGGATAACTTCGGAAAATTTCCCGAGAATAATCTGAACATTGATTCCCCAAAAGGTCAGCTCTTTATTGTTGCTGATGGAATGGGAGGACATAAAGGCGGGAAAGAAGCCAGTACAATTGCAGTGAAGGTTGTTGAGAATGAATATTTCAGTTCCGAATTTGAAGAATCCGTTGCTCTGAAAACCGCGATTGAAAAAGCAAATTCTGAGATATATAATAAATCGGGCGACAAAACTGAATTCGGGAGGATGGGGACCACCTGTTCCACATTGGTACTTTTACCCGACCGGGTTATTGCCGGGCACGTAGGTGATTCAAGAATCTATAAGGTCGAGAATAACACAATTGAGCAGATTACTAAAGACCATACGAAGGTTCAGGAAATGTTAAGGGAAGGAATTCTGACTCCTGAAGAAGCGCGCAATTACCCTTCAAAGTCTGTTCTTGCAAGAGCACTGGGTGTCGATGAAACGGTTAAAGTGGATGTTATCGATGACTTGAAGTTGAAACGGGGACAGTGCTATGTCCTTTGTTCAGATGGACTGGCAAAAGTAAGTAAGGGCGAAATCCTGAAAATTGTATCCGGGAATAATCCTTCGGATGCATGTGATATGTTGATCAACCTGGCAAATGAACGCGGAGGAAAAGATAATGTAACTGTTATTGTAATAAAAATCGATCCGGAAGAAGAAGTAAAGTCAGTTCCTGTAAAGCCGCGGAAACAAAAGAAAGTTAGGGTCCGGAAAGCAGGAACCCGCAGGAAAAGCAAAGGCTGGATAGGCATTATTGTGGTTTCTATAATAATACTTATTCTGCTCTATTTACAGTTAAAGGATACAATGTTCAATTCCGGCAAGGTCCAGACAGTATACAGATCCTCTCCCTCAAATGAGATACAGAAACCGCAAAGTATAGATCCAAAAGAGAATACAGACGAAACCGACTCTGACCTTCTCAGTGAAGCCGACCGACTGCTGAAAGAAAAGAATTATGATAAAGCATTTACGATCTATAAAACAATACTGGATAATCAGCCGATGCACCAGGCTGCATTAAGGGGTGTAGGCGAAATTGCCTCAGCATATAAGGGTATCGGCAAAAAGCTTATGAATGAGCAGAATTTTGAAGATGCCCTGAAATACTTCAGAAAAGCCGCGGAAGTACAGCCTGGTGATGCTGATATCCGGAATTTGATAAGTCAGTGTACCAGTCAGCTTGAATATAAACCTCCGTCAACAGATTCTTCCGGAGACATTTCCGCGGTTACTGAACCAGAGCAACGGCCGGTAATTAATGCAGGAAATTTCAACTCGACGGGCTGGATTTATCCGGGCATTAATAAGAATGAATTTGCAATTAACGGAAACCAACTAAACTTCTCAAATACTCTCAGCGAAAAGTTTGTTATTTATAATCAGGATATGTTTGACCTTACGCTCTCGGTCAATATTGAAATAGATAACCCTAATTCAGTAGTAGGGTTGATCATCGGGTATGTTTCACCCCTGGATTATTATGTTTTCAAATACCGGGACGGAGGTAATTATACCCTGCAGAGAGTCAGGGGAAATGATATAGAAAAGCTGCTCGTTATTCGTCCCAAAGATACTTCAATGGACAGAAAAATGAGGATAATCTATTCAAACAATCTTATCAGTATTTACGATCAATCCGGTTTGATCAGTTCTTTCAAGAGCGTTTGGGGCATCTTCGGCAAAGCGGGTATCTATGTCGATAAAAATTCGTCAGCCAGGTTCAATGATATCAGCTTAAACGGTAAAACCAGTTTGGATTAAGGAATATGGATCAGTTGATCGGAAAAGAAATAGACAATTACAAAATTCTCGAGATAATTGGAAGAGGCGGTATGGGCATTGTTTTTAAAGCAATGGATATGAACCTCGAGAAAATTGTCGCCTTAAAAATGATTGATCCTTTCCTTGCGAGGGACGGGAATTTCCTGCAGAGATTTAAGACGGAGGCGAGAGCCCTTGCAAGGCTTGAGAACCAGAATATCGTGGGTGTACATGCTCTCCGTGAAACTGAATTCGGTTTATTCATGGTTATGGAATATGTCAGTGCACGCACAATATCAGAATGGCTGCGGGAAAAAGGGCGATTCAGGGCAAACGAAACCGTTTCGATCGGTTTTCAAATCATCAATGCCATAGGGCATGCCCACAAAGTCGGGGTAATCCATCGTGACATTAAACCGAACAATATACTTCTTTGCGATGACGGTACAATTAAGGTTATGGATTTCGGATTGGCAAAAGTTGTCCAGGAACATGGCTCCCAGGTTACGGTAACACATGCTGCCGCCGGTACCCTTTATTATATGTCGCCCGAACAGGTTAAGGGCTTGAGAAATGTTGATACAAGAAGTGATATATATTCGATCGGGATGACACTGTATGAAATGCTTGCCGGAAGAACTCCCTTTGAAAGAGGTGAATCAGAATTTGTTATACAAAAGCAGATTGTTGAAGGAAAGATCCCTTCTCCCCTGAAATACAATCCTTTGATCCCGAAAGAACTGGTAAAGGTAATATTAAAATCTATTGATAAAGACCCGGAGAATAGATATCAGAATGCAGCCGAAATGTCTTCCGCATTAAAAAATATAAAGCTGGAGGAAGATAATGAGGAAGAAAAGACCAGGATAATTACAGGCTATGAAGCCGAAAAGGAAACAGTTAAACCAGGGCAAACGCTCAACAAAAGGAGCTATCTTTATGGTGCGGGAATATTAGTTGTAGCAGTGATAATAGCCGCATATTTTTTAACTAAAAATAATATGGTTGATTCGTCTCTTCCTAAGATTAAGATTGTGAAGTTTATTCCAACTACACTATCAATAAATTCTGAACCTGCCGGGGCACTTGTGTATCTTAACGGAATGGCTGAGGGAAAGACGCCCTTCCTGAGAGACAGTCTGCCTCTCGCCAGGTACTCTGTTGCATTGAAACTTGAAGGGTACAAAAACTGGGAAAATGCAGGTCTTCAACTGGATTCAGGAAAGAACGAGCTTAATGTAAGACTGGAACCAGTTATCACACCGCAGGCAAAAGCAAGCTTAACACTAAACTCAGTACCCGCATCAAGTATTTACGTTGACGGCAGTAAAGTTCTTAACAACTCTTCGGAAGTATTGAGAAACACAGTAACAGCTGGAAAACATACCATCAGGTTCGTTCACCCGGAATTCGGCACAAAGGAAGCTCACGTAGATCTCCGAGGGAACCAGGATATGAAATTGACATGCTATTTCCAGGAACAGGTGAACATACAATCCTTAAGCAGTTCGGGAGATCCGATCTGGGGGATGATCTATGTTAACGGAAACAGTACAGATAAAACGACTCCGGGCGATCTGAACCTGGGTCCCGGAAACTATAAAATCATGGTAAAAAAAACGGGCTACAAAACCGTTGAAGACGAAGTTCAATTGACAGTAAGCCCGACATTCGAACCAAAAACTCACTCACTGGTTTTTCATTTCCAATAGACTTACTGATCATTTAGATTTTAAATATTCAAGCACAGGAGGATAATTATATGAGGTATAATCAATTACAATCCATTACCCGAATTTCTGCTTCCGGAATCTTTTTTGTTCTCTGTTTTCTGATAATTGTTCCATCAATGTATGCGCAAACAGGTCCAAAAGAAAAGCTCGATCAGGCCGAACAGTATTATAAATCTGCACAGTTCGATAATGCAATCGAAATACTTAACGGTCTTGCAGCAGATAACACCATTGACGTTGAAATCAGGAAAGAAGCTCTCAGATTCCTGGGACGTGCATATTCTGCCAAAGGATTCTATGATAAAGCAAAGGAATCAATAGACCAGCTGCTTAAGCTGGAACCCCCGATGGTAGTTTTTAATCCTGATTATGAACCGCCGGTATTCATGAAACTTTATTATGAGTCACGGAAGGAATTTTCGGGATCGTATCAAGTTGAACGTCCCGACCCCGGTATGAAAACAATGGCTATCATCGACTTTAAGAACCGGTCGGTTGATCACAAAGCTCAGTATGATCCGATGGAACAGGGTTTTGCAGACCTTATGATCAACAGGCTGAACAATTCGACCAATCTGAAAGTAATAGAACGAGAAAGAATTAAGTGGATACTTGATGAGATCAAACTCCAGGATCAGTATAATATGGAAGGAGCTGTACGACTTGGAAAACAACTTGGTGTTCAAACTGTACTCCTCGGAAGCTTTATTATTATGGGCGACCAGATATGGCTTGGAGCCCGTCTGGTAAAGGTTGAAACCAGCGAAATATTATTAACTGATGAGGTCAAGGGTGACCTGGATGAGTTTTTTGACCTGGTGGATCAACTCGGAAAAAAAATAGCTGATAATATAAATGTTACTCTGAAGGAAGAAACTCCGCAGGATGTTTCCCAGGCACCATCCCTTGATGCTATAATGGCTTATTCTGTCGGCTTAAGCTACCTCGAAAAAGAAGACTACAAAAATGCGTATGCTAAGTTTGAGGAAGCGTTAAAGATAGATCCGAATTATGAGAAAGCTAAATTAAAAGCCCAGAGCATAGCTCCGCTGCTTTAATAAAAAATTCCATGAGGTTGAAATTTGAAAAAGATTAATTTCTTATTTCTTGCCGTTGTTCTTGCGCTGTCTATGCTGGAACTTAATTCGTGTTCATCAGGATCACTGATGGATAATCCCGAGATGTACAAAAATCAGGTCCGCGGCTGGATAGACAGGTCTGTCGCAAATCCAAAGGATTTCGAGGCGGTAAAAAATCTGAGTGTGTATTATATCCAGACTCACGACAATGATAAAGCCAGGTATTACCTTGGCGAAGCCCTGGATTTAAAACCCGACGATCCCGAACTGCTTTTCTACAAGGGATTAAATCTGGAATTTTACAATGAGACCGACAGGGCTGAATCATATTACGCAAAGTATAAGGAGGTACCGGAGGATTCTCCTTTCAGGGAGATGCTAGAGGGAAGGTACCTCTGGATAAAACGCCAGGAGAACTTTTCTGATGTTAGGTCGTTGATAAAAAATGAAAAAGATCTGACTTTTCAGAATGTATCCGATAGTACGATGGCTGTTTTTCCGTTGATCTACCAGGGTACCAACAAAGACTATGCACCTTTGAGCAGAGGTTTCAGTGAAATGGTGAGTATCGACCTCGCCAGGCTGAAAGACATCAGGGTACTTGAAAGAGTACGGATACAAGCCGTTCTGGATGAACTGAAGCTTTCTCAATCGGGTGCTGTGGATCAGTCAACTGCACCGCGTGTCGGTAAAATATTACAAGCAGGAACGATAGTTTCGGGAGATTATGATGTAACAAACAACGGCGAATTTAAGATAGACCTGGGATCTTGGGAAGTTCAAACCAGTAAGAGGAAATCCTGGGTAAACAAATCCGGTTCAATGAAGGATTTTTTCGTTCTTCAGAAGCAGGTTGTATTTGCATTCCTGGAACAAAATGGTTTTCAGCTCACTCAGCAGGAAAAGGAAAAAATAGCCTACATACCGACGCAGAATCTTGAAGCTTTCCTCGCCTACTCCAGGGGACTTCTTCAGGAGGATGCAGGAAATTTTCAGCAGGCAGGTCAGTTTTTTAACCAGGCCTCTCAGATTGATCCCGCCTTCCGTGACGCAGGAAGTAAACTCCAATCATCACAAAGTCTTGGTAAAAGCGGCGGTACAAAAGAAAACCTTGTTACTACATTGAGGAAGACAGCACCGGTCGTAAAGAATGAAATGATCAATCTCGCAGCAAGCCGGCTTGAAAGTCTGGGTACAAATATCATCTCAAACTTTGTACAGGGAATCGACAGCAGAAGCCCAGCTCAGGAAGCGGGACTGAATCAGGAACTGCCGGTTCCGCCGCCGCCGCCGCCGCCGCCCGCTGGTCAATAGAGAATCAGTATTTAACCACAGGAAATAATACCATGAAAAGAATTTTAAGGATCTGTTCATTTCTCATCCTGTTCCTGACGTCAAATATAAATTCCCAGGATATCTATAATCAGCATCCTGCTGTCTCAATCAATATAATGCCGGTCTACGAGAATTGGTCGGTAAATGACAGCACTGATTTTTCTGAATTCACCAATATTATTTCGGCGGGGTATAATCCTCTTGATTATACTTCGGTCGGACTCGTTACAAGGTATGCTTCAGCCAGTACAAGCCTGGGAAATATTAACAGCGATTTAAGCGGACTATCCGATCTGCAGCTTTTTATTAAACAGAAATTGCCTGATGAGAACCTGTCATTCAATGCCGGGGTGAATATCCCGAGTGGAAAAACAAAACTTAGTATCACAGAATTCGCGGTTTCACAGGTAATCAGCCAGGAATTGTTCGGACTGCGAACATCTAATTTTGGCCAGGGATTGAATGCTTTTCTTGGCGCAACATGGCTGCACCCGGTATCCGATAATGTTGTCATCGGCGCAGGTCTCTCCTACCAGTTTAAATCAGAATACCAGCCTCTCAAGGATGTGAGTGATAAATACACACCATCGAATGAGGTCTCGCTTACAGCCGGACTAGATATTAAACTCAGCGAAACACAGACAGTTTCCGGCGACCTTACAGGTATCTTTTACGGAAGCGATAAGTTGAATGATAAGGAGATCTTTTCTTCCGGCAATAGAATTGTATTCAATTCCATGTACAGACAGTTTTTCACTTTTGATTTCCTGACGATTAACCTGCTCTACAGGAATGTTGCCCTGGATGAATTAAAAGGAGAATATGCTGTACTTGATAATGAAAAGATCACTCCCAACCAGTTTTATATCGGCGTATCATATAATCAGCATTTCAACACGTCATTTTCAATGGGTTACGGAATCTTTTCAAGCTTTTATGAAAAGACGGCCGGGTATTTTTCGGGGTATACCTTGTATGGTCTCCAGCTGACTCCCCAATTCCGGCTATCATCCTCAGTGTCTGTTCCTTTACTGCTCAAATATGCTGTTGCCAGCGCCGACGGGAAAACCGACCTGCAGAACTATGTGATCGGCGGTGGAATTAAATTCGATTTGTAGAAGGATTTATAAATTTTCATTGGTAATAAAATGAATGAACCAAAACAATTTCTGATCGGGATAATAATAATATTTATTATCTCCGCAGTTTTCCGGAATCTTTCTGCGCAGATCTTACCAGGCCAAGCTCCTGATTTTCTCTGGGCCGCAAGCGACGGAGGTAACGGCTACGACGGGGCTGCCGATCTGACTGTAGACAGGGACGGCAATATCATTGTAACCGGGTATTTCGACAGTACAGCTACCTTCGGCGGTTTCACGCTGAATTCTGCGGGAGCAGGTGATATTTTTATTGCAAAGTACACCAATACGGGAACAGTACTCTGGGCTATCAGTGCCGGGGGAGCAAATTATGATCAGCCTTACAGTGTAATTACTGATAACCTCGGCAATATTATTATAACAGGTATTTTCAACGGCAGAGCTACCTTCGGAACAGTTACGCTGACATCCATTGGGAATTATGATATCTTCACAGCAAAATATACTTCAGATGGACTTTTCCAATGGGTAAGGCAGGGCGGCGGCCAGAGTTATGATTATGGTTATGAAGTAACAACTGATAATCAGGATAATATTATTGTCACAGGTATATTTACCCAGTTTGCTACTTTCGGATCATTTACAGTACAATCTGCTAACCCCTATGGAGATATTTATGTAGTAAAATACAATGCTCTGGGGAACGAGCAGTGGGTGCAGGCTGCTTTTGACCCGTCAGGCGGACAAAGTTTCTATAATACTTCCTACGGAGTAAGGACCGATCAAAATGATAACGTTTTTATTACAGGTTCCTTCGGCAGTGTAATTAGTTTTGGTGATAGTATATTGGTAAGCAGCTATGACGGAACAGACCAGGATATATTTCTTGCCAAGTATGACCCTCTTGGAAATTTCGTCTGGGTACGGCAGGTTTACAGTGATTCAAGCGGTTCATATTCCTACGGATCAGATATCAGGATTGATAAGGATAATAATATTCTTTTCACCGGCTCTTTTTCGGTAATGGCAAATTTTGAGGGGATCGTTCTGACCAGCCTTTCAAATAGTGATATATTTGTTGCGAAATATGATCAGGCAGGAAATGCTTTATGGGCAGTGCAGGATAATCCTAGCACTTACTATAATGACGGAGGTGAAATAGACCTTGATGCTGCCGGAAATATATGTCTTATTTCAAGGATATCACAGGATCTGACTTCCGGCGAATTGAGTGACGTTTACTTCGCGAGATATTCCGCCACGGGATTAAAGCTATGGGGTCTGAGGACGGGAATCACAAACAGCAATGATGCGGGAGGAATAGCCAGCGATTCACGCGGCGACATTTACGGCTGCGGGTACTTTTATAATTCAGGAATTTTCGGCAGCTTTACCTTAAACGGAATAAACGGAGAAGCTTTCGTAGCAAAACTTCCTTCACCTAAATTCATAGCAGCCCCCAACTCGCTTGACTTCGGAAATGTTCAACTGGTTACGGCCGATTCGACAACTCTGTCACTAAACAATGTGAGCACAGCCAATCTCCACATTTTCAATCTGAACCTGGTAAACGATACCAGCAGTTCGTTCGGCATATACTCCGGATTTCCTCTTGACAGCATCACCGCACTTCAATCCGCCGACATGGGATTTATATTCGTGCCTCTTTACGAAGGATTAAAGACCGGCTATATGGAAATTGTCAGTGATGCATCAACCTCCCCCGACACTGTGTTTATTTCAGGTACCGGTGTCAGGGCTCAGCTGCTGCTGTCCGATTCAGTACTGAATTTCGGTTCAATCGATGTCGGACTTGTATCAAACCGGACTATATCACTTATTAATCCGGGGTACACCAGTATTATAATCGACAGTGCTAGGATAACCGGTATCGATGCGTCCAGCTATTCATTATCCCCGGCAATAGACGGAGATACCATACCATTATTGAACTACCAGAACCTGGATGTAAGCTTTTCCCCCGACACATCAGGACTTAAAACTGCTGAACTGCTTATATATAGTTCTGCTTCCGGCAGCCCTGCTGTCGTTCAGTTAAACGGAACCGGCCTTTCAGCTATACAGGTTCAGGTTCCTTCTATTCCGGGCATCGGTCAGCCTGTATCACTTAATATTACTCCTCCAGCTTCTTCTCAGTTCACTATTAGCGATATTTTTTATAGAAGAACGGGAGAACCGACATTTGTACAGGACACACTTTCAAACCAGGGATTATTTTATACTTACAATATTCCGCCTGAATTCTCAACTATACTGGGTATACAATATTATCTTATGTTCAGCGACGGATTAACAACAGTAACCTATCCATCCCTGAACCCTGACCTGAACCCGGCTTCAATCGATGTCAGTATTCCTCAGTTTCCCTATCCTGACCCTATCAGGGCAGCTGAATACCAGATGGTGTCAGTACCGCTATCAATAAGTGCGCCCACGATAGACTCTGTTTTCGGAGACGATTACGGTTTATATGATCCGAAGAACTGGCGTATCTTCAGGTGGCAGTCGGGATTAAACGAATATGCAGAATACAATTCTATCACCGGTAATGTTATTCCGGGAAACGCCTTCTGGCTTATAAACAGGGAAGGCAGAACTTTTGATATTGATAATGCATCGAGTGTTCCGTCATTCAACAGCTACACAATTACGGTACCGCCCGGCTATAATCAGATCGGAGATCCATTCGCTTTCCCGGTTGACTGGCTGGTGATCGAAAATTCAGATCTGCTGCTGCAGATGCCTCTTCGATGGGATCCCGATACGCAGGAATATGAAATGGATCAGCTGGTGCTGCAGCCCTGGGAAGGATATTGGGTTTATAACCCGCTGTCAACAGTGATCAACCTTAACGTCAGTCCTAATCTTTCACTCGGCAAAAAGCAAAGCGGCAGTTTGTTTGCTTCTCTTAAAGATGATGAGTTTATGGTTCAATTGAAAGCATTTCTGGGTGCATCGGGACGAAAAGATATGCAGAACTTTGTTGGTATGATGCAAGGCGCAAAGGATGAGATGGATACGTTTGATGTAATGAAGCCGCCGCCTATAGCTGATGATATTCAACTGCTGATTGAATCGGGCAGGAGTTATTTTGCGCGGGATGTAGTGCCGGTATCAAAGGAAGGAGCATTCTGGGATTTCAAGGTAGTTACAAAAGATGCCGGGAAATCATTCAATCTTGCAGTGGGAAGAATGTCATCTCTGCCTGATAACTTTAAGATCTGGCTGCTTGACAGAGATAGGGAGATCCCGCTTGATATAGAAAACGGAGCTGTTGAAATAACCACATCCGAAAGCGGAAAGAGTAATTTCAGGATCATCATAGGAACGGAAGATTATGCAAAGGTTCATGCTGAGAATATATCGCTTCAGCCGAACACTTATGCTTTATACCAAAACTACCCGAACCCGTTTAACCCGTCTACCACAATCACCTACCAGCTTAAAGAGAAAGGTGAAGTAACACTTGAAGTATTTGACATTCTGGGGCGCAGGATAAATAGTCTTGTTAATAATGTAGTCCAGAGTCCGGGTAACCATACCGTCACATGGAACGGCGTCAATTCTCAGGGTGAAAGAGTTGCAAGCGGAATTTATATATACAGACTGAAGTCGAAGGACTTCATCTCCAGCAAAAAAATGATCCTGCTGAAGTAAAGAGAACGACAGCAGACAGTTTAACCCGGTTATTATGGCCGGGTTTTTTTTTGCTAAAAATCAGTGCTTAATTGACTAGAAAGAACAATCTGGTTAGATTACAGCAGGAAATTCTAAGTGATTAAATTGAAAAAGTGTTTCCCTCTTATCATAATGGCACTTCTTTTAAGCTCTTGCTCTACCACGCTTGAGACCGTTTACCCTACACTCAATGACGGGAAGTACGACAGCGAATTCCCCTACAAGTCCTCGTCCCCCGAACTTGAAAGGATAAGCGAAAGCGTTCAGCGGATAAACTGCACAGTGTTTTATAAGATCTATAAGTTTGCCCCGGAGGATAAAATAAAGTATTCAATGCTGAACGATGATATCCTCAGCAAAAAGGCCGACTCTGTAGAATACGGAAATAATTCATTGTCGGGTACAGCATTTACAGTGTCATCGGAGAACGGGGCGATTGCGTTAATTACCTGTGCCCATATAGTCAGCTTCGCCGATACGATAGCGGCCTACAGGGCAGATAAAAATGGAATGATCACACCCTACATTGAAACTCTCTCCATAAAAGATAAAGAGAACATTTACGTGGCGGGATTTCCCGAAGGGAGCGAGGTTGAGCTGCTGGCAAAAGATGACCAGGCGGATATCGCATTGCTGGGAAGGAAATACAGCGCACAAACCGGTTTCAGAATTCCCGTATTCCCCTACCCTGTCGGATACTCAAAACAGCTTGAATGGGGTACGTTTGTGTATTTGTTCGGGTACCCGATAAATTACCAGATGGTTACAAAAGCCATAGTTAGCAGTCCAAACCGCGACAGCCAGGGTGCCTTCCTTGTAGACGCGGTGGTTAACCCGGGATTCAGCGGAGGACTTGTGCTTGCGATAAGAGACGGCGTGCCGCACTTCGAATTGGTGGGAATGGTACAGTGGGTTCCTGAAGATGAGGAGGTTTTTCTAGCACCCCCAAAACTGGGCAGCGGCAAAAAATATAATACGCTGATCCCATACGAGGGAGAGGCTTATCCTAAAATTCATAAAAGCATCAAGTACGGGATCACAAAGATAATACCGGTTGAAGCAATAAAAGATTTCCTTCACAAGAACCGTGTTAAGTTAAAAAGCGAAGGCTACGAGATCACCCTTAAATCCCGGAATATAGATTGAAAATTTAATATTGCACCTGCCTGCCGGTAGGCAGGGATTGAATATTAACTAAATCCAATCTGCAATCCTCTTCAATCTTAAATCTTCAATCTTAAATCTTCAATCTTAAATCTTCAATCTTAAATCTTAAATAGCCTTACCAGATCTTCACGCGTTCATCCGGCGGCCTGTACATAGGCTCTCCCGGTTTTATATCGAACGCCTTATACCACGCATCAACATCGGTAAAAGGTCCGTTCACGCGAAGGAAGTTAGGAGAATGCACGTCGGTTAAAACCTGCTGTGCGAGGGCTTCGGGACGTGTATGTCCCAACCACGAATAAGCATAACCGATCCAGAACCTCTGGGCGGGAGTAAGACCTGCTATCTTCTTCCCTTCCGTATACTGCTTTGTTTTCACAAAAGCATCCCATCCTATGACATCACCGCCGAGGTCTGCAATATTCTCGCCAAGAGTAGCCTCGCCGTTTATATGCATACTGTCTAGCACAACATATGCATTAAATTGGTCAACCATCATCTGAGTTTTCGCTTTGAATTTCTCCTCATCCTCTTTTGTCCACCAGTTCTTCAGGTTGCCCTTCTCATCGAAAAGTCTTCCTTCGTCATCGAAACCATGAGTAAGCTCGTGTCCTATTGTTGAAGCTCCCGCATATGCATAAGCCACGGCGTCGTCAACAAGTGAATCAGGCACGCCGGGTACGATAAATGCGGCTGCCGGAAGAACGATCTCATTATTAGAAGGGTTGTAATACGCGTTCCACGTCTGGGGCGTCATATTCCACTCAAGCCGGTCGACCGGCTTCCCGAGCTTGTTAAGCGAGTAGTCGGTCCAGAAAACATTAGCATTTATAGTATTCCTTGCAAAAGAGCTGCGGTCGACCTTCAAAGGAGAAAAGTCTTTCCACTTATCCGGGTAGCCGACTTTCTTTGTAACCGCATACAATTTTACCAGTGCTTTCTGTTTCGTTGAATCGCTCATCCAGTCGAGTTTTTTAATCCTCTCTGCAAAGGCATCGATACAGTCATCAACAATCTTCTCGTAACGTTGTTTTGTTTTGGGCGAATAATATTTCTCAACGTAAATCTGTCCCAGCAGCTCTCCCATCGCTCCCTCTGTTGCATCCTGTATTCGTTTCCAGCGTGGTTTTTGTTCCTTTACACCCGACATTACAGTTCCGTAGAAATGGAACCTTTCATTATCGTATTTGCTGCCCAACCTTCCCGCGAACTCATTAAGAAGATGAAACTTCAGGTACGTCTTCCAGTCGCCGATACTGAATTTTTGGATGGCGGCGTTAAGAGCATTAACAAATTCCGGCTGACCTACAATAATGGAATCAACCTGCCCCGCGCCCATATCTTTCAGCAGCACCGCCCATTCGATATTGGGAGCCGATTTTTCAAGCTCTGATACCGACATCTTATTATAGTTCGCGTAAGGATCGCGAAGATCCTCCAGCTTCCTTGACGAATCGGCGAGGAAATTTTCGATTTTATAAATCACGTTCTCATCAGCAGCAGCCCGGGCCTGGTCTTCGCCCAGCAATCCGAGAGCGTTAGAGATATAAACCTTATACTCATCGCGGATATCCTGAGTACGCGCATCATCCCGGAAATAATATTCGCGGTTCGGAAGTCCAAGACCTCCCTGCCACAAATACATCGAGTACTGCTCGCTGTTCTTCGTGTCCTGGTCGATAAATATCCCGAACATAACGTTCACTCCCTCACGCTGAAGCAGGGCGGTCGTCTCAAACAGATCCTTTTCAGATTTTATAGAAGCGATTTTATCAAGCTCAGGCTTGAGGGGATCAAGTCCCGACTTCTCAATCGAAACCGTATCCATACCCGTAAAATAAAAATCACCTATTTTCTGTTCAGCCGTACCCGCGGGCGACTGAGTAGAAGCGGCTTCCTGCAGAATTCCTTTCAACCGTGCATAAGTTTCTTCGTTAACCAGGTTCGCCAGTCCCCACCTGCGTTCAGAAGCAGGGATCGGGTTCTCCTTCATCCACGTACCGGTAGCGTACTTAAAGAAATCGGTACCCGGAATAACCGTAGTGTCCATCGCGTTAGTTAAAAAATCTCCCTTATCCTGGGGATAAATCATTGCGGCAGAAAGAATTGCAGCAGCAAAAATGAGCAATAAAAAATGTGCAGGTTTAACCATTTTTCTTCCAATAGTTTGAAAAACAAATAATAATTCCTTCAATTTTAACAAACTTTAGAGGCAATTAAAAAGCAGAAAATTAGGAACGGAGGAAGGGAATGGGAAGGGGGAATAGGGAAGGATGAATGGGGAAGGAGTGTCAATTCGCGGTTTTACCTGAGAAGTATCAGCTTTTTAACGGATGTATAGGTGCCGCTTTGAAGACGGTAGAAATAGATTCCGCTAGGGAGTCCTGACGCATCGAAGTTAACTTCATACTGACCGGCTTTCCGGAACCCGTCAACGAGAGTTAATACTTTTTCGCCCAGCGGACTGTATACGTTCAGTTTTACCTGATGATCTGCAGGGATTGAATATTTAATAGTTGTCGATGGGTTAAACGGATTAGGGTAGTTCTGAAGCAGAGCAAATGCTGCCGGCAGGTTAACATCAACTTCAATTTCTTTACTGTATTCGAAACTTCCATCAAAGTCAATCTGCTTCAGGCGGTAATAATAATTTCCGGAACTAACTTTGTTATCAGTATAAGAATATGAATGCGTTTCCGTTGAAGTGCCATTCCCAATCACAAAACCAATTTCCTCCCACTCTGCGTTTTCGCTCTGCTCTATGCCCTCCGTTCTCTGCCGTTCAATCTCAAATCCCTTGTTATTTGTTTCCGTTGCTGTTTGCCAGTTCAGAACGACAGTGCCTTCATTAGCACTTGCACTGAACGAAGTTAATTCGACCGGTACTGCCGTATAAGTTACTTCAAGATACGGAGGATTCGGCTGCGACCAGCCGTCAAAATCAATATAGAAGAAAGTAATGCCGGATCGTTCTATAAAGCCCGTGGCAAACCATCCCCGGCCGGAATTAATAGCATACTCAAAATCGGTTATTGCACCGTTCACCATCGGATAATCATGCCAGCCGGGAGGAAAGCCGGATGATTCGTCTGAATATATATATGCTATGTTCTCACCAGATGATGATAATATCTGATTGCTGATTGCCGCCGCACCATCACTAACAGGATTAACATTACCCATTGGAGTGGCACTCCAGTACGGAGCGTAAACATCATTTACATATCCAAAAAACCTTAGATCCTGAATTTGAGCATACTGCGGCATTCCGCTGATATCATAAACAGCCCAGCCGACGGTTGAATCATTTGCATCAATTTCACCGTCGTTTTTTGTTTCGCCGTTAGTTCTACCTGTCCAGTAAGCTGAGCTTACCGGATAAAAATCTACAGCGAGAAAGTTCGGATTCTGTTCTGTTGTAAATGTCCAGCCAGGCCCTGTGGTTCCGCAGGTATCATTACTGCATACGATATGCCAGCTGTAAGCTGAAGAATAATCCAATGCTCCTGTAGGCCAGGAGGTGATCGGGGTACCGTTGTAGACCTGAGCGGTATTTCCTGTCGGGCCAAACCATACTTCAACGTTTGTCGTTCCAGTGCTGTTATCCCAGTTTAAAGTGATCCCACCCACACTTACATCCGTTATGCCAGAGGGGGGATCGGGATTGGATGCTGCTGAAACAGGACAAGGATTACCGTAATCCGAATCGAGAGCAAAAGGAGCAATCTGATCACCCCAGTCGTACACGAGGGTTGTCATTCCTGTAGTTTTATCCATCGTTCTTAATTGACCCGTGTTGGTATTTCCATTAAATGCGGAGATATATATTGTATGAGTTTCAAAATCATAGCTCATCCCCTGCTCATAGATAGGAACAAATCCAATATCGCCAAGAGGTGTAAGCGAAGCGTTACTGATATTCATTATATAAGCTTTGGAGGGATTTGAGTTAATTTCATAAACATAGCAGGTTCCGTTTTCATCGAAACAGAGTTCCATTATATAACCGGAATTTCCCTGAAAATTTCCAATGAATGATGCCGCCAGTGTATTTATGTTAAGTGAATATAATCCAAAAAATCCCACCATATAATAAGTATGATTTACAGGGTTGTAGGAAATCCCGTTGGGGTTATCATTACCCATACCGCTCATATATCCCAGCGATGTACAGGTACCCGTGGCCGGATCGAAAAGAAACAATTCCCTCAAGGCATCCGTTAAATAAAAATTGCCGTCGCCGCCCTTACACATGGAGGTTGCAGAGAAAGGTGCAGTGAAGTTTCCCAGAGTTGTAAAGGGGGTGCCGTCAGGTATCGGAATAGAAATATTTGTATTAGTTGTATTATCATTTGCGTATGCAACACTTGCCAGAGGCCAGCTATCCTGATGTACGCTGCCGCGGGAAATTTGATCAGGGGTTTTACCGGCAGAAAGGGTTTTCTTCTGTGCGGAGATTGAGCCGAATGCAAACAACAACAGAGCCCCTGATATAAGAAGCAACTCTTTTCTCATAATGAACTCCTTTAACATAAAAGCAGTGAATGCGAACAAGAAATGGAATTAAATTTCAAAATCATCTCAACAGAATCATCTTTTTAACGGAAGTATAAGTGCCGCTTTGAAGGCGGTAGAAATAGATTCCGCTCGGGAGTCCCGACGCATCGAATGTTACGTTATAACTGCCCGCAGCTTTATTTTTGCTGATCAATCTTTTTACCTCTTCACCTGCAGCATTATAAACCTTCAGTGTTACGAAACCATCCGCCGGAATAGAATATTCTATTTTAGTCGACGGGTTGAAAGGGTTAGGGTAATTCTGTGCAAGCGAATATGATTTGACAGGCGGGGCGACCTCTACGTTAATCTCCCCCGCTTTTGTTCTTGTGCCGTCAAGATCAACCTGGATCAGCCGGTACGAATAGATCCCTGCTTCTAAACTTTTATCGCTGTATGAATAATAATTTTCTTCTGTTGTCGTTCCCTTTCCTTCAACGAAGCCAATCTCCCTCCAGTCCGATCTTTTATATTCCTGCAATTCAATCTTAGATCTCTGAATTACAAACCCTCTGTTATTAATTTCCGAAGCCGTCTTCCAGTTTAACATCACATTATCATTCGCAGCCGCGACGGTGAAAGATGAAAGTTCAACAGGCACGGGGTACATATAAGCCGAGATGCCACCGTTGTTCCTGACACCGATTATGAGATTGCCGTTCCTCGCTCCCGCAATCTCCATGTATCTGCCCGAAGGAGCCGAGTATTGTGTATTCCAGAATATCACATTATCGTCCGAATAATAAATATGATTTTGGTTCCCCACCCACCAGCGGGTATCTGTGCCAAAGATAGAGCTGGAGGAATCAATTGAAGGCTGACCAGTAGTCTGTCCCCAGTTACTTCCACCGTCAGTAGTCCTCTCTAGGTAGTTATCGCCGGCAAGCAAGCCCCAATCTGGAGTATTAAACCATACTGAGTATATATTCTGTGTGGTTACCGGCACGTGAGCCCAGGTATACCCATTATCAGTAGAATGATAAACATTAGTAGAATTAGAGCCGAACCAGACTTCAGTTCCGGAGAAAAATGATGAATTAAAATGACCCATCTCTAAAATAATACTTTCCTGGTACTGGGTGATCAACTGCCAGGTTGATCCGCCGTCAGTAGTATTAAAGAATCTCCAATACCCATTTAGCGGAGAGGTATAAAGAAATCCATTATCCTGGGTGAACATTTCAATATCCATTACCCACCCGCCGGTTTGCTCAAAAACAATGGTCCAGGTTGTTCCGCCATTTGTTGTTTTGTAAACTTCTGTTATATCTCCAATACCGCCAAGCTGTGAATAAACAGCAAAAGCTGTCTGAGCATCCAGTGCATAGATCGACCAGAAATGCTGATAATCCTGAAAGTAGCCCGGCGAGATTATCGTCCAGTCGGCGCCTCCGTTAGTTGTTCTTATGATCGTCCCCTCCCGGCCGCAGGCCCAGGCCACGGAATTATCGACAACCGATACAGAATAAAGGGGTTTAGTAGTGGGGGATGTCTGTTCAAACCATTGTGAATTTGCGGGAAAAGTGAGGATAAGGCATAAGAATATAAGCAGTGACAAAGTTTTCATCGGTCACCTCATAATTTTAAGGGATGTATATAATTGTCTAGTGCGGGCAATCCTCTGAAAGGGACATTGTCCTGCCTGAGGAGGGTAAAAAATAACGAATCAGGGGTTTTTAAGTAATTTAAGATAATAAATCATCCCCACTCTGTCCTATTTGTCCCATTGTCGGGTAAATTTGTATTTTTGTGCACACATTTTATAGAAATTATATCCTGAAATGAAAACACATCTCCTTACCCTTACCCTTTTACTTACATCAATAATTGCTTATCCGCAAAATCCCGCCGGGACTTTCAGAATAAACAAAGAAGATCTTCTCAAGTACGACAGCACCCTTTCATCCCCTGAACTCGGGGGAAGGCTGCCGGGCAGCGAAGGATACAACAAAGCAGCGCAATTTGCAGCGGGACAATTTGCTGAATTCGGACTAAAGCCCGGCGGCGATGAAAACTACTTTCAGCATTTTAACATTGAGTACAACAGGATAGACTCACCAGCGGTTTTCAAAGTATTAACCGGGACAGATACAATGAGCTATGAGCTCGGAAAAGACTTTGTGCTTCGTGGGTTTACAGGATCGAATAGCTTTACACTTCCCGTAGCATTCTGCGGGTACGGGATTTCCCGTCCCAACCTGAACTACGACGATTACGCGGGAATAGACGTGAACAACAAAATAGTAATGGTCTTCAAGTACAACCCCGGGTGGAAATTAGACGACAAAGGATGGGGCGAAGGTTATCCACGCGAAAAATCGCTCACCGCAAAGAAGCATGGCGCAAAGGGAATTCTTTTCGTTTCACTTCCCAATGACAAAGAGCCACAGCCGCTGATAGGGAGTATGCTGCATGGTGAAGGAGAGCAGCTGGAAGACTTTCCGCAGCTTCACATTTCACTGGATGCCGCGGATAAACTGTTAAGTGGAAGCGGAGAAACAATAAGCGGATGTCAGTCGTTGATAGACTCATCTAAAGAGCCTCACTCACTGAACCTGAAAACCAGAGCGGTAGTTGAAGTAAATGCAAAGTACGAGAAGGGGGCCCGGACGATGAACGTAGTGGGAATGATAGAAGGCAGCGACCCTGAGCTGAAGAACGAATACGTTGTTGCAGGTGCGCACCTTGATCACGTAGGCACCCAGGCAGGGTTATTATTTCCCGGGGCAAACGATAATGCTTCAGGCTCGTCGGGAATATTAGAAATCGCGAAAGCTTTCACCCAAAACAAAATAAAACCGAAGCGGTCGGTTATATTCGTTTTATTTGCCGGCGAAGAGCAGGGATTAAACGGATCAAAGTATTTTGTAGAAAGCTGGAAAGGAGATTACGGAAAGATAGTCGCGATGCTGAACCTCGACTGTGTAGGGTACGGCGACAGCATAAAAGCAGGCAACGGCAAAAGTGCACCGGAGCTATGGCAGAAAGCAAAGAAGATAGATGAAGCCGGAGATAAAATGATGGTAGATGAAACCTGGAGCGGCGGCGGCGCAGACGCTACCCCATTCTACGACAAAGGAATCCCCTGCCTGTACTTTGTAACGACCAACAGCTACGATCACCTCCATCAGCCGTCAGACAAAGTAGAAACACTCAAGGGCGGCTTATTCGAAAAGATCATAACCCTTGCTTACAAGACAGCAGTTGAAATTTCAGTTGGTCATTAGGTTAACACCGTGACTAAGGTAATAAGATTTCTCACCCGAACTGCCTATCGGCAGGTAGGTCTGCTTATCGGCAGGAAGTTTTTCATTCGGGATCGAAATGACAAATCGCTTAACACTACGATTCATCGGGGTTATGCCGTATTTGCTCTCAAATTGATACACGCAAAATCCTTCAAAAACGAGCTAATTTCGTCGTTGAATTACTGACAGAACATGATGTAGAATCTAAGAAGTATTAATTTAATGTAATTGACTTCCCATTCAGCATCAAATTGTGCGTTTTTTTATCTGCAGATGATAATGTTATTTGATAATTACCCTGAATTTCTATCTCAATATTGAATATCTCTTCAGACTCTATTTTAATTTTATCCGAATTAAAGTAAGTCCCGCCTTTTATCAATAAACTTTTCAAAACATCATTTACATATGTCGAAGCAATTAAGTCAGCATCTGTTTCAAACTCGTCTAATTTTATGCCGGGTTGATTTATTAAATACGCAACAAATCTCAAACTATCCGCAGACAATACAATCTGTTTATTTCCATCTCTTTCAAATAATCGAATATCAGGGTTAATCTTTGAGTCGTTTTGCAGGGGGAATAATATCGTTGAGAATGTATAATCCCGCACTCCCTTTTTTTCGAAGATCACAGAACTAGTCCGGTAATTTTGTCTAGTTGAAATATCCATATTTGAAGGATCAGCCTGAAGAATATCCAGCCGACACATTTTACTCTGGTATGTTGCCCGATTATTTTGTGAATCAACAGAGTAGTTTCCCTGCCAGATTTGCTGATATGAATGAATCTGATCAGATAAGAATTTATCCACAACAAACCAGCAATAGGGTTTGAAAAATAAAATACTTCTTTCGTATTTAATACCTAATGTTTCAAAACCATTATGAGAACCAGAAAAGAAATCATAATATTTACCTGATATCCAATCATTAACAACCGGCTGCGGTAATATTCCCCAGATACCGAAGCCTGTCCTTGCTGTATTACTAATCCAGTTCTGGCCCTGTAAGTAGTTATCGGCAATAGCAACATTTTTAACCAGGGAATTTTTCATCGTTCTGTAAGAAGGATCGCTATATTTAACTCTATAAGTAGGAAGAATTTCCTTACCAAAAGCATAAGCAGCAATTCCTAAAACACCACCGTGTGTATGGTCCGGTTTATATTTCGCAAGGCCTCCATCAATAACCATATATAAATCATTTTTATCCCAACCCGATCTCATCACATAATAGTTTGAGGAATCTAATGCGACTGAGACAGCCAAAGGTCGTTCAATGTTAATATTTTTATATTCAGAAAGAGAGGAATCCGAAAAAAACCAGTAAAACACTGATGGGAATTTATTCTGTCCAAAAAACTTATAAACAGGAGAACTAAATAATAAAGAACCTAAACTCATAAATCCTGATTCACCGGGATCACTTAATTCAGCTGCATCGTTTGTTGACAATTGGTTATCAACCGATATTGTATCCGTATCCTTCGTCTGATAACTATCCTGTGCATCTTGTAAAACAGGTAATTGTTTATCAGGCATAGATAATTTGACCATTGCCTCAAACATCTGGTGAAAACGATTTACATAAACCGGGGGAAGATCAATATTATTTATTTTTGATATGCGATAAATCCTTAAGTAATTAATAATATCAAACTTGAAATAGTGTGAAGCCCGTTCGAACTGAAAGCCATCAGGTTTTATTTCTTTTTCAATATGTTCAAGTATTACTCTCTTCGCGTCCCTATTCCAGAATTTCATTACAGAAATTTCAGGAAACATCGTCGACATTTCGTATAAACCAGCCAATCCGTGTAACTGGTGATTTCCCCAATTAAATTCCTTACACACATCGTATAACCTGGCACCATGAAGTATAAAAACTTTTATCATCATTATCTGATCTTTCCAACTATATTCATCAGAAGCTAATAAAAGCTGGTGCATAAACAACCAGTTTCTGGTTCGATGACCGGCATAAAATCTCTCGAAAATGTCATTTTTTCCAGTTTCTGTTTTCCCATTTTCATAATCCGAAATAAAATCTTTTACTTCATTCGTCAAATAATCCAGGTACAACTTTTTATGATCAGAGATGAAATAACTTAAAGCGATAGCGGGCGCCGCCTCCTGTCTTGCGAGATATCTGATTGTATTAGGTGTATGCTTTCTGCCAAATAAATCAATGCCAGGTTGAAGCCAATCAATATCAGTTCCGTAGGTTTTGATAAACTCATCAGCATTTTTAACAATTTGATTCGATTGATCGGGGTACAACTGAATAAACTCTTTGATCCTCTTTTCAACTTCAGTGTAACTATAAAAGTAAGAGGGATATTTTCTAATCCTGAAGTATTCTGCAAGATATTCCAATGCTGAAGAAGTGTCCTGCTTTTCAAGTTTATCATTGAATGTTTTTGCAAATTCTTTGGGCAGGTGGATAAGTGAAATCATTTCTTTATCAGTTACCAACCGGTCGCGGGGAATATCCTGTTGAAGCAGAGAATAATTTTGTGCCGGGATGTCAGAGCATAAAAGAAGTGTTATGACAATGCTGTAAGGTTTAAGAATTTTTATTATTGAAATCATTATTCTATGGCAAGCTGCCGCTATTCTGAGAATGATTATCAATTATTTTCAACCGGCCCAATATTTTTAGCAAAGAAAAATACAGCAAAGACACCGAGCGGAACAAAGACAGCGATCATTATAAAAATCGGGATATAGGAAATTCTGGAAATAATCGGTACCAGAAAATTCATTACTATCACGGCAAAAACACCTACTGAACCACCAAATCCCGCTAAAGTACCAACCGATTTACCACTAAATAAATCACTCGGTATTGTTTGAATGTTGCCAATAGCAAACTGAAATCCGAACAAAACAAATGCAACTATCAGTACAAACTTAAGAGGAGTATCAGCGAAGAGAATAGTTGCAACCAAACCCAAAAACATAATTATTCCGCCAATTACAATAGCTGTTTTTCTTGCTTTATTAAGTTTTATGCCTTTATTCATTAATTTACCAGCATAATAACCGCCGGAAATACTACCTATTGCAGCGCCTACATAAGGGACCCAGGCAAAGAAACCAATTTCTTTAACATTAAATCCATACACTTCAGCCAAATAGATCGGCATCCATCCAACAAATAACCACCATATTGGTTCGAGGAAAAATCGTGCTATCAGTACTGCCCATGACTCTCTATGAGAAAGAATCTGCTTTATGCTTAATCCTTTTCCCTTATCACTTTTTCGATCTATTTCACTCTGGCCCGAAAGAATATATGACCTTTCTTCGTCTGATAACCAGGGGTGTTCGGCCGGATTTTTCTTATTGACAATTAACCAGGGAATTAACCAAAGGATCCCGAATGAACCAACAATCATAAAAGTTGTCTGCCATCCAAATGCCGCCCATAAAGTTGCTATAAGCGGAGGCGCAATAACAGAACCTATAGATGCACCTGCATTAAATATTCCTTGTGCAACCGCTCTTTCTTTTATAGGAAACCATTCTGCGTTAGATTTTACTGCTCCGGGCCAGTTACCCGCTTCACCCAGACCAAGACTTGCTCTTAAAAAACTGAAGGAAAGTATTCCACGTGCAAAAGCGTGCATGAAGGAGGATAAACCCCAAACTCCGATAGCAATTACATAGCCTATTCTTGTACCAACTTTATCAAAGACTTTTCCTGAAATCAACTGTCCAACAGCATAAGCGACCATAAAAACATTGAGAATAAAAGCATAATCATTTTTATCCATACCCAAATCTTTTGATATGCTTGGCCACATTAATGAAAGAGTACTTCTATCAATGTAATTTATAACTGTGGCAAGAGCAATTAATCCAATAATCCACCAGCGCAAACCTTTTAATTTTTTCACGAGTACTCTACATTTTTATTAGTATTATTATTATTTCTTATAACCAGACATACCGGCCAGAAAATCTTCTCTCACAGGACTAAACACATCAATTAAAATTCCTTCTTCCAGGCACACAGCTCCGTGCTCAATATCCGGGGGAATATAGAAACCATCTCCCTCTTTCAAGACTTCCGTTTTGTCACCCACGGTCACTTCAAAAGTTCCGCTCACCACATACGTTGATTGGCTATGCCTGTGTGCATGCCGAACGCCGATACCGCCTTTATCAAAATGAACTTTTACCATCATTATTTCATCGTTAAAACCCATAAACTTTCTTTTCATTCCCGAGGCAACCTGTTCCCATTGCATTGGTTCAGTTTTAATAAATATATCACTTTGATTTTTCATAATTACCTCTTTCTTTCTTTTGAATACTGATTGGACCGATCCAACTGATTTCATCACCGTTTTTTAAATTAACTTTATGCTTTGCTTTTTCATCTGCATTATTATTACAGATCATCACTTTCCAATTAAGATCATTTTTCCCTTTAATGGATAAGATTGTATAAACATCATCGGATTGAAGAACCTTTATCTCTTCAAACGCAGGATATGAATTGAATGAATATTCAAGAGTAGGATTAAAATCACCATGGGGCTCAATGATGTTTACGAAGGTATGATCAGTATCCTTAACTCTGAACATATTTCCGTGATCATTTCTCAAATTGAAATCCGGATCATTAGCACCAATTTCAGTAAATAATATTTGAGTATTCTTATCGGTATTTGAAGTAATTGAATAGTAGCGCTCACCATTCAACCAGGTAAATGAAGATGTTTTATCTGACCTGCCTTCTGCGGTCAACCAAAGATGCTGATATCCGTTTTCAGATCCCAATGGTTTTCTAACGGTGGTATAAGGGGTGTAATTATATGTTGTTGAAATGAACTGTCCCATATAATAATATGTAAGATCATACTGATGCTGCTTTTCAGATTCTACTCTGAATACATCAATAACAACCGGTCTTAATAAACCCGGATCATTGACCATCAGAAGTGTACGATGCATTAACACTCCATCGTAAGAGTGTACATCTTTGGCACTAGTAACTTGAAAGTTTGGATCCGATAAATCGGAATAATAATAATCGGGATGATATTTTTCAGATATTGATCTAATACCGTCAAAATCAGAAGACTCATCAACAACTAAAGTATTGTGTGCAACTGTTTGAAGAGCATAGCTATCATTTTCGGGTAAATATCTACCACCTGATTTTTGCTCGACATTTAAAAACCTTGCTGAACCATAGTCCTGTATTATCTCTCTGCCCTGATCATAAAATAACATGCCTAGTTTATCATAATGTCCATGTGATAATCCATGAGCACTATATTTAAATAGCAGGCACTCCATATCAGCATTCGGCCCCCAGCGTAAAATACTTACACCGCCCTCATCACCTTTCGGGCCATCAACATAATTAACACTTTCCCATTTAAATTCAGGAATTGTTTTTAATTCACTAATTGCTTTCGCCACTTTAATACCACCCTTAGAAAAACTTACCTGATCCTGTTTTTCTGCTATGCCAAGCAAGGATTGATCTTCTCCGTATCTGTCATAAACAAAGTTAAGTGCATAAACTATTTCTATCGATAGAAAAGTTTTTTCTTTAAGGGCATCATTAATTGGAATAAATTCACCATTTGTATAAGTCATTTGCAATGCTGAATAAAAAGCTTTTTTGAGTATCTGATTTCTGAATTCATAGATATTCAAATCAGGCATATTATTCTGAATAGACTCAGCGAATATAAAGAAGGGCCAAAGAGCATATCGAACGTAGTATCCACCTTCAGTATAGTAACCGTCAGGAGAAAACAGCTGATCAAGCTGGGCCAGAAAACCACCTTTCCCATCCTTTTTAGATCCGTAGAGTGATTTTTGTACCAACTCATCATTACCCAATACAAATCCAGTCATTCCCACAGCGGCAACCATCCAGGTACCATGATTATGTATTAAGTTAAACTCATGCTCAGAGTTTTCAGAAAAGAACTTTGCCATCGGCAGAAAAATATTCTGCTCATAGTTATTTCTGTCATCTTTAGCTAACCAATCGTATATGCAGTCATAGGCTTGAATAGTATGCAGAAGCCAGACTGTTTCATTTAATGACTGCCAGAAGAGTTTTCCCGGTGTTTGATCTTTAGCCTGAGGGTGCAATCCTAATGTAGGGTAAAGTACCGCATATTTATCTAGAATCCGTTTTATAAATTCTGCATACTTAGAATCATTTGTGATAGAATAAAGAATCCCTGCTTTATACATCAAATCATAATTCTGTTTATGCCTTTCGTGAGTATAACCACCTCCCGGATTTGCCGGCACCGGAACATCAATATCATCATTGAGAACTTTATCAACTTCAGACTTTACAGCTCCATAAGATTTGTCAAATAAAGGAACCTTTCCGATGTTTTTTTGAATTTCCGAGATAACATTTTTAGTAAGTATTAATCGCGGATGTTCCGATTGAGAATTTATATTCGCAGAGTTAAATATTAAAAAAAGTAAAAAAAGAATTATTGAAGATTTTCTCATTAACCAATCCTCTATTAAATAAAATATGTTCCGCCATTAATTTCAATTGAAGCACCTGTAATAAAAGCAGATTCATCAGAACACAAATAAACAACTAAGTCTGCAACCTCACTCGCTTTTCCTTCTCTTCTTAATGGTGTAGAGGCCGCGACTCTTTCTCTAACTTCGGGTTTTGTAAAAATATCGTGAAATGTAGTGTTGATCATTCCCGGCGAAACGGCGTTTACCCTAATTCCTTTTGGACCCAGTTCTTTAGCTAATCCACGGGTAAATGTTAAAACACCGCCCTTCGCAGTAGCATACGCAATTGCACCGGGACCTCCGCCATCTCTTGCCGCCTGGGAAGAAAAATTAACTATAGCTCCTCCCTGCTGCATATAAGGCAGTGCCGCTTTTGTTACCATAAATACAGACTTAAGATTTAATGCCATTAAAAAATCCCAAAATTGTTCATCCATTTCCCCGATTGTTTTTCTACCAACCAATCCACCCACTACATTCACCAAAAAATCAATCTTATTACCATAAGTATCCACGCAGCTTTTAACCAAATTATCAATAGCCGTTTGTTTTGTAAGGTCGCCTTTAACCATCGTTGCTTCCCCACCAGCTTCTTTGATAGCAGTTAATGTCAAATCACCTTTTTCATCACTTTCGAAGTAATTGTAACAAACCTTTACTCCGAGAGAAGCCAATTTTTTGGAAACCTCGCCTCCGATATCCCGGCCGCCGCCGGTAATTAAAGCCACTTTATCTTTAAAATCCGCCATTTATAACTCCTTAATTTTAATATATAATATCTTACAAGTATTACTTCTGAGCTTCCAACATTTTTTCGGCATGCTCTTCAGCAATTTTAAGATGTTCCTCCATTGCAGTTCTTGCTCTCTGAGCATCTCCGCTCACAACAGCATCAAGAATTTTCTGATGCCATATAACTGCAGAGGCTTTTGCATCCTTCACTGTCGCATATACCGATGATTTTACTTCAGGGATAAGTTTATGAATAGGATCAAGAAGGAGAGGCATAATTCTATTTCTTGAAGCACGAGCGAGATCCAGATGGAAGAGCGTATCCAAATTTGCGAGTTCAAGATAATCACCAGATGAATCTTTAAGTCGTTGAATATCTATTTTTAGGCGTTCTATGTCTTCATCATTATGATTAAGAGCAGCGTAATAAGAAATCGCCGGTTCAATAATTTGTCTGGCGTGAACCAAATCCATAACATAATTTCTATCAGCTCTGAATTTTAAATACTTTTGCATTGGATTAGTCACCGTCTCACTTGAGATTTTATTAACAAACATCCCTTTCCCTTTAATAATCTCGATCATTCCCTGAGCTTCAAGTGTTCCCAATGCATCTCTAACGGAAGTCCGACTAACGCCGAATTGTTCACATAACTCATTTTCAGATGGTAATTTAGAACCGGGAGGATACTTATTTTCGAATATAGCTTTTTCAATCTGATCAGAAATCAATTTGCTGATTGATTCTCTTGATTCCAACGGACTAAATCTTTGTTCTGATCCCATATTGCCAACTCTTTTTTAATAATTATTTCAGTTAAATGACTATCTATCCACTCTACCTGAAGCATCACCCTTCGATAATTTTTCAACTTCTTCAAAAGATATCAAATTAAAATCCCCGGAAATAGTTTGTTTCAAACAAGAAGCTGCAACTGCATTCTCCAGAGCTTCTTTTGAATCTCTTTTGGATATGAGTCCATATATCAACCCACCCGCAAAGGCATCTCCCCCACCAACTCTATCAACGATTTGAATATCATACTTTTTTGAACGGTAGGGTTTTTTGCATTCCCGATCGTCAACTAAAATTGCGCTCCATCCATTTCTTGAAGCCGAAAAACTTTCTCTCAATGTTACAGCAACAGTATCAAAAGAATATTTTGTTTTCAGAGATTCGGCTAATTCACAATATCCAGATTCATTTAATTCCGCTTCTAAAACACTTGTATTTCTTGCTTTGATACCCAAACTTTTTTCCGCGTCCTCTTCATTAGCGATACATACATTTACATATTCCATAAGAGGGATCATAATTTTCTGCGCTTCTTTCTCACTCCACATTTTATTCCTAAAATTAAGGTCACAGCTAACCGTGATATCTTTTTCTTTAGCGGCCTTACAAGCATTATGAATAACTGCCTGAGAACTTTTGCCTATAGCGGGAGTAATTCCAGTCCAATGGAACCATTTGCAATCTTTAAATATATTATCCCAGTCAAGTTCATCTTCATTAATTGTACTTACTGAAGAGTTATCCCGATCATAAATTACTTTTGATGCCCTTTGACTAGCACCTGTCTCTAAAAAATATATACCAATTCTATCCCCACCACGAATAATATAGTCGGTCTTAACTCCAAACCTTCTTAAATGATTATACGCAGCCTGTCCGATTTCGTGTTTTGGAAGCTTTGATACGAAATAACTATCCAGGCCATAATTAGCCAGTGAGACCGCAACATTAGCTTCTCCACCACCATAAGTAACATCGAATCGTTGTGATTGTACAAATCGTTCATACCCGGGAGTTGAAAGTCTCATCATTATTTCGCCAAGTGTAACAACTTTACGTGACATTTTTTACCTTAGTTAAACAAAAAGAGATTTAGGTTTATCAACGAAATTAATACTTTCCATAATTCTTCTGGCATTATCTCTCAGCTTTTTAAAATTATTTTCTTCGATCGCCCGTTCATCAAGAAGAGCAGATCCAACTCCAACAGCACACGCTCCAGCTTTGATCCAATCACCGGCATTATCAAGTGTAACTCCTCCGGTAGGCATTATTTTTAATTCCGGCATAGGTGCTTTTACAGCTTTAAAGAATTTCATTCCAAGTATATCAGCCGGAAAAACTTTTATGATGTCTGCGCCGTTTTTCCGGGCATTAAAAATTTCAGTTGGAGTGAATGTTCCCGGCATCGCAGGGACATTATTTTTATGAGAAGTCACAATTACATCTTTATCATAAACGGGACTTACAACAAATTTTGCGCCTGCATCAATTGCTTTTTGTGCATCATCACAAACCAAGACCGAACCTACGCCCAAAATAATTTCATCATTCACCGACTTGTTAATCTGTTCAATCATTTTTAATGCATTCGGAACTGTCATTGTAATTTCTATAGTCTTGACACCCCCTTCATAAATTGCTTCGATAATCCGGATTAACTTCTCCGGTTGTTTTGTCCTGACTACTGCAACAACTCCATTAGCAATGATATTTTTTACAATTTCGATTCTTGACATAATTTTTATGTAGGATAAATTTTAAATTATTTCAGGAGTATCATTTTCCTTGTTTGTGAAAAATGATCCATTTCAATTCTTAAGAAATAAACACCACTATTCCGATCAGACGCGTCCCATTTCACATTATAAATTCCCGGTGATTTCATTTCGTTAACCAATTCCTTAACAACCTCACCGATTGTATTATAAATGACAATTTTAACCAACCCAGCTTCGGGCAAAGAATAAGAAATTGTTGTACCCGGATTAAACGGATTTGGAAAATTTTGATCCAGATTATAATTCAGGTTTATATTTTCATCCTCTACTGAAGCAGCTATGTCAAAGTGTGCCGTTGCGAATATATTTTCTACAACTGTAACAATTATGGGATTTTCCGTTCCTGTAATATCACCGCTCCATGAATTAAACACCCAACCTGAATCCGGAATCGCTGTAATTGTAACCTGTGTCCCCTCAATATAAGGTCCGTTTTCCGGATCCAATTCCACCCTGCCTGAACCATCAACCCAAACTGCCACATTATATCTTTGAGGATCAATAAACCTGGCAGTCAATGATTTATTTGTATTCATAACGATTGTAATAGGGTTTTCAGTGCTGATTGTATCCCCTTCCCATCCACTAAAACCAGAACCAACTTCAGGTACAGCGGTCAATGCAACCGGAGTGCCCGGCTCATAGACGAAGCCGGGGGGATCAGCGGTTATGCTGCCTGTGCCGATCTTAGAAATTGTTAGCGTTAAAGGAACTATTGTTTTCATCCAGGCAGGGCCAACATCATCAACGGGAGAAAGCGGTTTAATTGTAATCGGATCCTGTGAAAGTTGATCTGCGCCCACATCTTTAGGTATAGTTCTCAACTGCCCATCCATATCATAATCAACAAAATCGTAATTGCCCGCTTCGCCGCCTATAACAGGGCTGGTAGCTAACGGACGCCATAATCCGTCAGAAGCTATTGCTAATTGGGGATCTTCCAAAGTTATTCCCGGCGGCTGTATTATTCCTAAAACAGCTCCCTGCATTATGTTACCTTCCCAAAACATATTAATAGGTTCAGTTACATATTCCACTAATTGATCATTTGATAAAACCGCATTGTTTGCTATTGTACAGTTTTTGGGAGGCAATATCTGAGTATCATCATCTAACTTTTTAACACCGATTAAAAACGAGTTTAAGCAATTTACGATCGTATTATTTACTACAACGGCGCTGTCAACCTGAAAGTATCCATTTAAAGGAGAGTTTTCTATACCATTCATCATTACAATTGCTGCTCTCCAATCAGCTGCTGTGCCGGCAAGATTTTCAAAATAATTATTATAAACTTTATGTCCGGAAGCAATAAGTCTTACTCCGCCTGTCAACGGTTTATTATTACCGATGAAGAAATTCCCATAAACCAAGCAACTATCTCCATGGCGCATTGTCACTAAGCCTTCGCATTCATAGAATGTATTGAACCGATAGGTATTGCCATCGCTTTTATTTGATATTATTTCAATTTCTCCGTTGCAATGTTCAAAGTAATTGAATTCAACAACACTTGCAGAGTTGTACATGGAGTTTCCACTATCACCTATGCGGATTGTTTCGCCACCATTAAATCCCAGCGGAGGTCTGAATCCAAAATAATTATGATCGATCAGATGGTGATTTGGTGAAGAAGCTTCAGTAACCCACACAACCAAGGTTGTTCCTGAATGATTCTTACCATGAAAGTAGCAATGATCAACCCGGTTATCTGTTCCATAAATTGAAACCCATTTGTAATCGGTATTGATGTCACCCGGATTACAATCCACAATAGAAGTATTGGTTAGTCTGCAGTGGTACGCTTTGCTGCTTCCATTTCTGAATTCGATCACAGCACCGCTTGAAGGCACGCAGCCGGCAAATCTTAATCCATCAACAACCAAATATTTCCCTTTTATTCGCAGATATGAAGAACCATTCAATATAACATATCCGGGAGTTTCTGCTTTAAGTACAATCGGGTTTGATATGTCAGCCTCCCCTTCGAACAAAATCTCCTGATCAGTCCAGATCCCGTTTGTCATTATCAAGGTATCACCAGGCTGGGCAATATTCATTACATCAATGATTTCCTCTGCATTAGATACAAAATAGTTAGCTGCCTGAGCCGAAGAAATAACAGTTAAAGCTAAAATCAGAAGAATAATTGTATTTTTATATTTATTAAACATGAATGATTTTCGTGACAGAAATAATTGTAAAATAGTTCTGATTAAAAATCTGAGGGTGAATTAATCACCCCCAGATTTAATGTTTTTCAACACAACAGACTATTTCATCACAATCATTTTTTTAGTTGAAACAAAATTTTGAGTTTTTAAAGTATAGAAATAAACTCCGCTTGATAATCCCGATGCATCAAATGTATACTGATATGCACCGGAACCTTTAAATTCATTTACAAGCTGTGCTACTTCTTCTCCTAGCATATCGTATATTTTCAGAGAAACGTTACTGTTTTGTGCCAGTGTAAATTGAATTATGGTCTGGGGATTAAATGGATTTGGATAATTTTGAGATAAAGAAAATTCAGAAGGAACCGTTCCATTGCTGATTTCTTTAATACCCGTTAATTGTCTGGTCCATCTTCTATCACCAATTGCCAATCCATCACTGCCTAATGTTAACAACTGATTTCCTTCAGGAATAGTAAAATCTCCATTTTCCGGGTCTACAAACTGAGGGTCAATACCATATAAGGTAGCTGAATCAATCGTCCCTGTTTTTGAACAGAATGACCATGAACTTGGAACATCTGCCCGATAAGCTCCCTCAGGTAAACTGACGGTGTCATCTCCAACAATCCTCACACAGGCAAATGAATCTACATAAGCAAGCGTACTGCCTTCTCTTTCAAATGAAATAAGAGAGCCGGCACCACCAAAATTATCATTACCGGTAATACTATAGGTAATTAATAAGTTGCGATAAACAGCATCCGGAAATTCTCTAGACCAAATTACTCTTCTATAACAACCATAAAAGGTAAGATCTTCAATTAAAATATTTCCATCAAAGGTTGTTGAATCAGCATCGCCTTCAATTTTAATTGAAGAACCTCTTATATTATCAAAAGTACAGTTACGAACTGTGAAGGAATCCCAGCATCTATTAGCAGGATTAAGAGGTGTTTTATGGGTATTAATTGATCTCAGAGCTTCGTCACCTGTATTTGAAAAAGTTGTTCTCTCAAATACAACATCACCCGTTGTTGCTTCTTTGTTGATATCGAATATCGTTCCATCTGTACTGAACTCAGGATCGGCAAATTTATAAATGTTTCTGATTTCGCAATCAGTTACAGTTATATTCGGAGCTTCATTTGGTCCTCCGACAGTAGTGGAAATTTGTATAACGTACTGGACCGAATCATAAGTTGAAGTAGAAGCATCGTAACCATCTATTATCAGATTATTCAAAGTAAGGTTATCTCTTGGCCAGATAAATTTTGTAGCACCGCAATTCTTTGGAATAATCATTGGTTTATCGGTTGCTCCGGCTCTCGAAGTTATAACTAACGGTACATCGATTTCAACCGGTGTGCAGGGATATACCCCGCCATCAGTATTTAAAATCAGTGTATCTGCAAAGCCCGGATTCGCATTAAGAAAAGTGACAACATCGTTAATGGTTTGACCCGCTACTCCCTCGTCAATGGTAATATTCTGTCCGTTTACCGGGGCAATGAATAGTGCAAATACAGCTAACGCACTTAGAAACAGTTTCAGTTTGTTCATCTTTCTTCTCCTTTTTATTGAAAGAAATTATTTATTTAGGAATTATTTACGACAAAATCCTTACAGACTCAGGGTGTATCCAAACAAGAAATTATTATAGGTTTCTGCTGCATAATTAGTATTGCTGAAATGGGAATCAAAATATTTCATAATTCTTCTTTCATATGCAAAATCAAACCTTCCAAAGAAAAAGCTCCAACTAACTCCTGCAGAATAATTAGTGGAATTTGGACCCTGATCTTCTATAGCAGCTCCATCGGGTACGAACAGGGCTGTAGTATTTCTGAATCCTGCCAACACAGAAAGAAAGTCTAAAACTTTATATTCTACTCCTATACGTACAATTGTTTGATCAGCCCAATTCCTATAATTAGTATCAGGTACAGCCAAGGCAGCTTTTGACTTAGAATAACTTGACTTTTCAAGGTCGAAAGCAATAATAAACTGATCAACAGGGTTAAAAGACAGACCGAAGGAATAACCAATTGGAAGTTTAAGCTTGTCAACGCCGGAAAGATTTTCGCTAATAGTTCCGCCTGAATCGCTAATTGTCTGAGTATAGTTCCATTTTCTTTCAAGAGTATAAGGCGGTGTGATTTTTACTGCCAGATTAAATCTATTAAGCACTACAATGGCACCAATATTAAAATTGGTCGATGTAAATTTTGAGGTTCCCTTCACAATGGTATTTAAATAATCATAAGAGAATCTGAAATTGTTTGCTCCACCTATCAAATCAAAGTAACCAACTTTATCCAATGAATTAAAATCGTTTGTTTCACCCGAAGCTATATTAACACTGAATCCAACTTTCAGAAAATCGGTAACATCTGAGGCTAAACCAATATCAACCTGTTCAATGTCTCCATATCTGGATCGTATATAGTCATACCAATTTACTCTAACAGAATCCCCTGCTGCAGTAACCCTAGGAACCAGACCTCCGTATCCCGCAAAGCCAATATCCGGATCCAGGTAAGTTTGATTTCTGTCATAATCCAAAACATTATATCTTTTATTGTATGCAGCTGCAGCCACAAATTGTCTGTCAAGAAATCTAAATGGAACTGCGGCGGAAACATTATTAAATGAAAACCCGGATTGTTTTTCCTTCCAATCGGCAGCAGCTTCGCTATATGGATCCAAACCAAGCCTGGGGTCGCTGATTACATAATTGGTATCAGAAAAAAATGTATTATTATCAAATTCACCATTATTTGCAGGATCGGGAACATAATAGCCTTCGAGATAAAAAGGGAGAGTTACAAATTGTCTGTTAGGACGATAGTCCTGATTCTCTCTCCAGTTTTTTTCAAAGGAATTCGCAGATACAGAGAATTGGAAACCTGACATACCCGCTAAACCTGCAGGATTATTAAAGATAGCGCTTACATCTCCAAATAAAGCGAGGTTAGCACCTCCCATTGCTTCAGCTTTGATTCCAATTCCATTAATATGATCAAATCCCTGAAAGGATAATGGGTCACCTCTATGCTGGGGAATAATCTGGCTGACACTGCTTAATAGAAAAAGAAAAATTGTTATCTGAATAAATACCAATTTCTTTTGTCTCTTTAACATTTCAAAATTCTCCATATTAAAGTATTCGATTATCAGTTAATATTAAATCCGACTGAAACTCTGTGTACATTACCCAAAAATTCTCCATAATCATTATACGAGTAGTCGATTCTATAACCTTTATAATTTATACCTCCCCCTAAAGTCAACCCCTCTTCATCGAAATTAAGTTTATATCCGGCTCTTAAGAAAAAAAGATCATTGTAATTATATTCCAATCCAACATGGTGCTGCTGGCTATAATCGCGAGGTTGAGAAAGATTATAAGCAATCAGAAGTGTTTGATTTTCAACCTGAGAAATCAGTGCCTCGCCGGGAGCGAACAAATTTCCGGATACACCTATACAAAAAGTTTGAGGGAGAGGATACGGAGTGTCTATAAATTTTACTTCCGGTCCAAAATGTCTAAGCGATGCTGCAATTTCAATTGATCTGAAACCGGTTTGATAACTCAGGCCGCCGTCAAAAATAATAGTTGATGCATCCTTCGCTACCAGGTCTTCGTATGCATATTTTACAGTTAGTCCGAAAGAGAACTTATCAGTTAAATTTCTGGCATACGATAAACCTATAACCCTTGAACCGGGATGCATTGTCTCTCCGGTTAATCCCGGATTATATGTGCCCTCATCAGTCCGATATAAGTCTGAAACCCTGGTTACGGGTATATCTCCAACGTCATTAAATAAAACCTGCAATCCCAAAACACCAATTCCTTCAATATTATAAGCAGCGGCAAAGGAGAAATGTTTTACATCAAGTATATAATCGACATAAGAAAAAGAGATATCAATATTATTGATTTTTGTGAGTGCGGCGGGATTCCAAAAAACTGCATCAGCAGTATTAACTACAGAGATATAAGCCTCACCCATTCCGGTTGATCTGGCATCCGGCATTACTTTCAGGAACTGAAATGAAGTGGTTCCAACTTTATCTATTCCGCCCTGCGCTTGCAAAGACGAAGAAGCAATGACCAGAAGGATAACAATCAAGTAAAATTTATGCTTCATAACTTAAACCTTAATAAACTTATTTAATTATGACTATTTTGCCTGTAGCTGTGTCACCACCAGGTGTGGTTACGACATAAAAATATAATCCAGAGGCGATGTCCTGATTATTACGAGTTACCTGAAACCATGCAGTCGAAAACGTAGGTGAATCGTGTTCTATAGTCTGAACCAACTGACCTGCGTACGAAAATATTCTTATAGTACATTTTTCGGGAAGCCCATAAAACCCTATCGCATTTTCCTGTCCTGTACCGGAAAATCCTGATTCAAGAATAAATGGATTAGGAACGGCGTAAACATTCCGCATCTTATCTGCGGAAGCCACATTCTTAATGTGAGCAGTTATATTAGTACGACCGCTTTCATTTCCGTTATTATCCACCGATGTTACCGAATAATATTTTTGTTCACCAAGTTTATAATTATCGTCTTCATCAATAAATTCATACAAGCCATCTTCATTAACCTCACCCACATTTCGGGATCCAACCAAGCTCCAGGGACCCTGACCCGAGTTGCTTCTATAGACATTGAAATTTTGAAGAGTTCCCATCGGCCGCGGATTACTAAAGTTTTCAACCGATCTTTTCCAAACTACTTTAACGGTAGCCTGAGGTGTGTTGGTAACTTCTATAACAGGGGCAGGTACAGGTATTGGTATATCTTTATACTTATCTACATTAGCTGACGGAGATGGATTGACTTCCGGGAATAACATTCCTCCAACCGGACCCTGACGAACACTATCGTAAGGAATAGTATGACCAAGGTAAGCTTCCCATGCATTATGTGCTACCTGATTTACAGTAATCACTTTTGAATTTATATAATCAGGGTATCCATAATCAGTAAGATAATGCTCGGTATAAGTCTCACCATTAACAACAACCTTTCTATCCAGGCTACGCGAGGGAAAAAATTGAGTTGATGTTTGTCCTCCACACAGGACTTTACCAGCGGGACCACCGTATCCAACAACCTCTGCATAAGCAAACTCCAACTTATCGCCCGGGTTCATATTATAAGGGCCAAAACCATTAATAATCATGATTCCATTATAACTTTCATCCCACTCATAACGTGCTCTGCCCAACCATTGTCTACCTCCCGGCAAAACAAACCGTCCGCCGTCTGAAGGAAAGCCTGCCGGAGCTCCCAACTCTCCATAAACCGTCCACCATCTTTCATCCAAAGTACAGGCTCTATCTTCCATTTTATCAACCCTTGTATTGCCGCTTTCTGTTTTCATATTCCAGGGCTGCAGTATGTGGCCATTCGCATCAGTTTCAAAATAGTTACCATTATTATCTTTCAGCATATAATTCGCATACTCGGATTCATTCCGCGACGGATCTAAAGGATCGACAACAGCCAAATGATCGGTGTCCCAATACAACCAACAGTAACCAGGTGCCTGCGGACTTAATAAACCACCTCCATTTATTCCTGTTTCTGAAAATTGTTTAAATAATTCTTTGTCGGGTTCAGGTTTAAAAGCCATATATTCATCATTAGCATCGGCAGCCCCCGTATGGATTGTCTGCATAAATGTCAGCCAATAATCAGGATCAAAAGAGCTGCGATCATCCTGTCTATACATACCCTGTTCGTATTTCCATTCGCCATAATTTCTCTGATAGCCTAACATCGAGGGAGCAAAGCCATAATTGATATGAAATAAAACATCCACCAAAGGGGCGGTTCTTTCCACAGTTGCAGGATTCCCATCAGTATCTCCGGTATATTCCAATTGATATTCATAAATTATCATGTCATCATAATCAGGGTAGCTCCAGGCCCGCGAAGTTCTTGTAACAGTGATACCAGTTGTGGTAGCCCATTTAGCTATAATAATTTCTTCTGCTTCATCGGGGTTATAATCGGGATTGAGATCACCATTGGACAATAAAGGATAATTCTCTATTTTTTCCATCGATAAAGGGAAACTCCATCTACCGGCAGGTAATTCAGGACCATCTGTAGTTCCAATAGCACCGCAGAATGAAAATATTCTGTTTGGCCATCCGGGTTTTCCTTCTTCGTTTGCACTAACATACATCCCGGCACCTACTATATTATGCTGACCGCTATATTCAATGCCATTAATTACAGTTTCAGAGAATGGCGGCCATTCAAATGAAGGTAGAGTTTGCTTTTCACCACCTGGTCCCTCTTGCCAGGGCCTGCCGATAATTCCATCATTATATTCAGTCTCGTGTATCATTCCACGTTCGTGAATCCTATATTCTCTAAGCTGTGCATTCACTTTCATACAACTAAAAATCAGAAGAATGACTAACAAGAGAGGAAATTGTTTATATATAGTCCATTTCATTTAGAAACTCCAAAAAAAATTAATCTATATTAAAAGATCACCTAAAATCTCAGGTCAACTCCGAATCTGAAATACCTGGGTGTATTACCTATTAAATAGCTTTCAATATTTGTAGTGTATGGGTCAAATTGCCTCTCAGTCATCAAGTCTGCATTATCTTCCACATAAATGGTCCTATATGGATTGTTGGGATCTTCAGAGAACGTCCTATCGTAATTATATGTTTTTTGATTCAGGACATTATACCCCTCAACGTAAAAGTTCAGATCTGTGCTGCCCACTGATATTTTTTTACTAAATCTGATTTTCAAATCTCTTTCATCAGGCGTTCTTAAATTAAACCGCAATCCCTGTCCGGAAACATCGTATGTAAATGGTCTTCCGGTTTGAAAGCGGAAAGTTGCACTCAGGATAATATTATCGAGTATATCACTACCAAATAATGAAAAATCATTATTACTACCTGTTTGAAGTGACATATTAACAAGCACTTTATGAGTTCGATCGAAGTCCAGATAAATGTCTTCCGGGGCAGGCAGTATATCACTGGACGGCTCACTCTCATAAAGTACTGTTCTGGCTGTTGAACCGAGGACTGCGGCGCTTTTCCCTGTAGCTGACTGCCAATTATATCTGACAAATCCCCTAATCAGCCCATCATTTTTTTCCAGATTGATATGAAATCCTTTTACATCAGCATATTCTTTATTGATAAAAGTCTCATACTGATTACCTGAATTATCAACATAGATAGCATACTGAAGTAAGTTGCTCACATCTTTTAAATATGCACTCAAATCGAGATAAAAACCCAGAGGAAGAGATCTCACGATACCGACATCATAAGAGATTGTGCGTTCAGGTTTCAACTCCGGATTTCCCAAACGAACAAAATTTGGTTCGGGGGCTATTTTAAATCTATCCACATATATATATTGAAAAGCCGGTCTTTGTGTAAACACTCCATAGTTAAGATGCAAGACTGTTTTTTCATCAACAGGAAAAGAAATCCCAATTCTGGGCTGCAAAACGCTGGTTAACTTCGTATCTGCTTTAGCTGCCAATTCTGAACTATATTGTACTGAGGCCGGGTCAAGCGGATCAAATTCAGGATTTCTATATGGAGAAAATTTATCTGAGTAATATGAAGTATTGAAATCATAAAAATCCCACCTTAATCCCAGGTTAGCAATCATTCCCTGAAACTCCATTTTGTCCTGCACATAAAACGCACCCTCAAACGGATAAACGTGGTATTGTTCTAACCTAAGAGAAGACAAGTTTGAAGCCCCTGAGCGTCTATCGACATCGATATCATAGTAAGATAACTGTAAGCCGGATTTTATCAGATTATTCTTATCAATCTGGCTGGTGACGCTTGTCTTCAGACTATAGGTATTAGTTTTACTGGTTCCGTTTGAAGTAGAAAGGCTGCCGACAGTATGACCGGAGGGGTCCGTATAAAATCTCCAATTACTATTATCATTATAATCAGTTGACAGTTCATCAGGACCCAGGAGATTCACCTGATCTTCATCAAAAGTGGTTAGGAGTCCCAGATCAAAATCTAAAAATGTTGATTGATCAAAAATATGATTCCACGCCAATCCATATTGATAAACATCATTTGTATTGATGACTACATTAAACACCTTTTCAAAATACCTGAAGAAATTATCATCAAATTCATTTGTGGTTTGGTTATTAAAATTGAAATTAAATTTGAATTTATTACTATTTGACTTGCGATAAATAATTTGACTGATTACCTGTTTTTGCATATCCGGTTCAGTGGACGGCAAGATTGGATTAACTGAACGTAATCTGGCCCCCATAAAAACAGATGCATTCTGAGCCAGCGGTCCACTGATAGATAAATCAGCCTTATAATCGGGTTTATCGTATTCCAAACCAATATCTTTTACGGACTGCAGCCAAAGTGCTCTAACCAGTTCTGCTGTTCTTAATGAATCTTCTCTTGATAGTTTAGTAGGCGGAAAGGTTATAGGGACCGGAGGCAAATAATTTTCAGGGAAATTTATTCCGAAATGCGTCCATAATATTTTTCCGGAAGCGGGATCAACACCATCTATCCATTCTTCAGGATTATTCATCAACGCAAAGAAATAATTATTTCTGGCATTATAAACACTTCCGCCCCAGGTTTTATAATATGCATTTGTCGATGAAATGTCGGCTCTTGTCTGCCATTGGTTAGTCCCTTCCTTAGCCACCATATTTATAACTCCAGATTGCACATTACCATACTCAGCGCTAAAGCCGCTAGTGTAAACTTCAACCTGCTGAAATGCCAGCGTCATTGGTTCAAAAGAAGTTGAATTCGTAAGAGGGTTAACTATTGATGATCCACCTATCAAATAAAGTGATTCGCCCGAGCGTCCTCCACGAAAGTGACCATCCGATACATCAGCCTGTAAAGCCACTATATCTCCAATATCATTAACTCCCGGCAAGGATTCTATTTTACCGACATCGTATATATTTTTTGTTGCCGTTAAATCACTTTCAACGTTCCCTTTTTGATATCCAACGACCAGGACTTCCTCTGAAGTAACAACCTGCGGCGTCAGCTGAAAATTAATAGTCGTTGTTTTATCCACGTAAATTTCAACCTGAGTCTGTATCTCAGACAGGTAACCAACATATGAAGCCTTAACGCTGTATAAACCCGGCTGGATATTCAACAAATAAAAGTCGCCGACATAATCAGTTGCAGCGCCCATACTATAGTCTAACTTAACTTCCTTACCTTCAACCCACTTTGACAGAATAAGAATATTTGCACCAATAAGCGGTTCACCTGTTTTTTTATCCGTCACTTTACCGGCAAGTTTACCAGTATCGCCGGCAAATATTTCATTAGCGAAGCAGGCAATAAGGATTAATAATACAGTTAAAGTTTTCTTAAAGATCATAGTAGTTCTCCGGTTATAACCGATAGAAAAATTTGATTTCTTGTTTTGCTTTTTTGATATGGCTCTTGAGAGAGATAAAGGATGGACTGTGTTGGGAATAAGAATCGGTAAAAAATTATTCATACCTTTTCCTATTATTACTAATGTTTTTGTATGTCAGCTTCATTAAACCGACCCATTTTTTTCTCATTGGCTTGAGAATAAGGCTAATAATTAAAAGAGCATTTAACTTGTATGACAACATACATATTATAGGTTAACTTGTCAAGTACCCCTTCAGAATAAGTAAAAACGTCATTTTTCATCCAAAACAAGCAAAAATGCCAAACGCAAGATACAAGCCCACCCTGTTTTTTAATGGACCTGGAGCGAATTGTGCGGTTTGTCTCTTGCGGTGAAGCGGCATTCGGCCCCTGTTTATAATCGCAGTATATTCACGCCCTGGAGTCCCTGACACACACATCCGGGTCACCTTTTTATAGTTTCACAGCGTTTATCAGATAAACCTGATTCCACTGCTTCAGGTCCTGTTGTAGTTCCCTTCACATCTTCCGGTGAACTAAGCGGTACAGCCAGCGGAGTAGATAAAGAAATAATTCAGGATATTCTGAAAGACCCTTCTGGTTATTACGTTCAGGTTCACAGTACTGATTTCCCGGCCGGATCAATCAGAGGTCAGTTGAGTAAGTTAGTTATATTTATTTTGGGCACTGCGTCTGTCGGCGCTTACTGCCGGTAGACCGGTGCGAATTATAAACTTTCGGCAAGCTTCCGACTAACCAAGTTCAGCAGGATGTTTGTTTAATCAGAATTCAACTCTTATTTAAGTCCGCCCTAAATGCTCCATTCTTTTTCATACGGAGTTAAGATTTGCTGCCCACTAACGATTTCCCGCGGACCGGAAAACACCCTACCCCGGGCGGGAATAATTTATTATTTTGCGTGTTAATTCCGAGGAGTTAAATGATGGAAACCCGAAAGCAAAACCTAATCACGGTCATTTTGTTGATGTTCTTTATTCTCGCATCAGGATGCTCAGGGGAAAATGATATGACCCTTAAACCCGGCAGCTACGATAACTACACTCTCCTGCCCAATGGCTGGAAGCTTACGCCCGCGGGAGATCAGATCCCAATCGATGAACTCCCCCTCAATATGGTTGTAACGAAAGACGAAAACTACGCCATCCTGTCAAACAGCGGTTTTACAGATCACTCCTTATCTGTTATCGATATAAACGCCAAAAAGGAGATACAGCGGGTAATAGTTGATAAAACCTGGAGAGGACTGGCATTCAATAGTGACGAAACCAGGCTTTTCGTTTCAGGCGGCAGCAATAATCTTGTATACATTTATGATTTTAACGAAGGTTCCCTTTCATTAAAAGATTCTGTTGTCATCGGTCAGCCGTATCCTAAAGAAAAGATCTCAATTTCCGGATTAGATTATATGCCTTCAAAAAATATCCTGCTTGTAGGAGCACAAAACAGCGATTCACTTTTTGTATGCGATCTTACCTTAAAAAAAATTACCAGGATAATCAATCTTAATTCACGCTGCTACGATGTTAAAATAAACCACCGGAATACCGCTGCATACGCATCACTCTGGGGAGATTCATGCATTGCAGAAATTGATTTGAACAGCTTTGAGGTCGTAAATAAAATAAGAACAGGCGATCATCCCACCGAGATATTAATTACAAAGAACGACAAAAAACTGTTTACTCCGAACGCCAACGATAATTCAGTTTCGATAATCGACCTGGTAAAAAAAGAAGAAACCGAAAAACTCATCTCCTCCCTTGATCCCGAAGCCCCTTTGGGAAGCACTCCGAATTCCGTCAGTTTAAACAATGATGAAACGATTTTATTCATTGCGAACGCCGACAATAATTATCTCGCTGTTTTTGATGTAAGCGAAACAGGCCATTCAAAAAGTACAGGCTTTATTCCCACAGGCTGGTACCCTACAGTAGTGCGGAGTTTAAGCAGCGGCAGACTGCTTGCCGCCAACGGTAAAGGACTCAGTTCCGCAGCCAACCCGATGTTTAAGAACGGCAAAAATCAATACATAGGTTCTCTTTTCAAAGGAACATTGTCGGTTATTGACTATCCCGATAAACAAATGATTGCAGAATATTCAAAACAGGTTTATCAGAACACGCCCTACTATTCCAAAGATAAAAATCCGGCTGGAGAGCAGGATATAATTCCCTCCGAATACAACGGTGAGAGAAGCGGAAAGATCAGGCACGTATTTTATGTCATCAAGGAAAACAGGACCTTCGACCAGGTTTACGGAGATCTGCCCGAGGGGAACTGCGATTCAAGTCTTTGTCTTTTCGGAAAGGACGTCACTCCCAATCAGCATCAACTGGCACAGGAATTTGCAATCTTCGATAACTTTTACGTGAACGCCGAAGTAAGCGCAGACGGACACAACTGGTTGGATGCTGCCTATGCGAGTGACTTTGTGGAAAAAAATTGGCCGACGCTATACGGCGGAAGAGGCGGAGATTATGATTATGAAGCAAACGCAAAGATAAGTCGCCCCGGTTCCGGCTACATCTGGAATGCGGTAGTCGAAAAAGGATTGAACTTAAGAGTTTACGGCGAGTGGGTAGCAAAACCCGATTCGAATAAAGAATACTATATTGCCAAAGACGAACGGATAAGCGATTATGTTTGTCACGAGTACCCAGGGTGGGATCTTTCAATTAGCGATCTCACAAGATACAAAGTGTGGGAAAACGACTTTGCCAAATTTGAAAAAGACGGGAATCTTCCCGACCTGAATATAATTTACTTACCGAACGACCACACGATGGGAACGCAGAAAGGTTCATTATCGCCTAAAGCCTGTGTGGCGCAGAACGATTACGCACTGGGATTGCTGGTAGACAAAATATCACACAGCAGGTACTGGAAAGAAAGCATAATATTTGTACTTGAAGACGACGCCCAGGACGGTCCCGATCACGTAGACGCACACAGATCGGGAGTACTGGCGATCAGTCCCTGGATAACTAGGAACTCTATCGACCACACTATGTACTCGACCTCATCCGTATTAAAAACGATAGAACTGATCCTCGGATTAAAGCCTATGACCCAGTTCGATCTCTCGGCAAGTCCGATGCTGGCGGCAGTAGCAGGCATTCCTGATACCGCGGCATACAACCACACAGAGCCGTTATACGATATAAACGAGAAAAACCCGGGGGACGCATACGGATCAGCGCGAAGTAGCGAGTTCGACTTCACACGGCCGGATGCAATTCCCGACCTTGAAATGAGCGAAATCATCTGGAAGTCGATTAAAGGAGAAAACTCCGAATACCCCCGACCCATAAGGAACGCATTTGTAAAGATCAACGATGAAGAAGATTAAAAAGGCAGCCGATTTTTGTATTTTGCCGAATATGAAACAATCCTTATATTTGTAGCCCCAAACGATGAAATTTCAACCGGAGAGATGGCAGAGTGGTTGAATGTTGAGCGCAGCGAAATCCCGTCTTCAGCGGGACGGCGGTCTTGAAGCTCACACACAAATGTTCTTACATATACGGAGAGATGGCAGAGTGGTTGAATGTTGAGCGCAGCGAAATCCCGTCTTCAGCGGGACGGCGGTCTTGAAGCTCACACACAAATGTTCTTACATATACGGAGAGATGGCAGAGCGGTTGAATGTTGAGCGCAGCGAAATCCCGTCTTCAGCGGGACGGCGGTCTTGAAGCTCACACACAAATGTTCTTACATATACGGAGAGATGGCAGAGTGGTTGAATGTTGAGCGCAGCGAAATCCCGTCTTCAGCGGGACGGCGGTCTTGAAGCTCACACACAAATGTTCTTACATATACGGAGAGATGGCAGAGTGGTTGAATGCGGCGGTCTTGAAAACCGTTAAGGATGCAAGTCCTTCCGGGGTTCGAATCCCTGTCTCTCCGCGACACACTTAATATCCAGGTTTGATTGAGTCTGGATATTTTATTTATTATGAAATTGATAAGGGAGAAATTGAGAGATATTGTTTTACACTCAATGCATTAGCATCTGATTTTTTGCTGCGCTTTATGGAAAAGGCACTTCAATGATATGAAAAAATGTCATTTTATTTTCTATGATATAACTTCCCAGTCTACGGCGGTATTTCTCTTGTAATTAAAATTTTTTAATCGGTTATGTTGCTTGTTATTCATAAATATACTTAAATTCAAATGTTGTTATTCCTCTTCAGCTAATTACCGTTTGTTTAATCATTTATCAGGGGATATATGAGACAGCGGGAAAATACGTTCATTGAGGGTGATCTTTTTACTCACTCAAATACAGCATCCTCATACAACATCATCCGTAACTTCATTACCGGAGTGATCTTCTTTTTCTTATCACAAAATATTTTTCCGCAGTTTACCACACCAGTCTTTGAGTATCTATCGAGTGAAGACGGGCTGCCGGAAAACAGTGTAACATGTATTCTTCAGGATCATCTCGGTTACTTGTGGCTGGGAACCCAAAACGGCCTGGTAAAATATGATGGTTATTCTATGCAGGTTTACGTCCCTGAAAAGAATGACGGTACCAGTATCAGTGATGGATATATTTTAACAATTTTTGAGGATAAAAATAATACGCTATGGATAGGTACAACGAATGGTTTAAATAAGTTTAATAGAAAATATGAGACTTTTAACTGTTACAAAAATAATCCAAAAGATCAAAAAAGTATTAACAGCAGCAGTATCAAGTGCCTTTATGAAGATTCGGCCGGCAAATTCTGGGTAGGTACCCAGGAAGGATTAAATTTATTTGATCGGGAAAATCAAGGTTTCACTAAATATTTTTTCAGAGATTCCGATACAATTTTATACAGCTCATCAATTTTAACCAGCCACAATCTGGGTGTAAATGCTATAATTGAAGAACCCGGTACAGGAAATCTTTTACTCGGGACGGATGCTGCGGGATTATGGACATTTAACTCTTCAGGAAAGACCTTATCTAAATATATCTTTCATAAACCGGATAGAACAGAAGAAAAAACGGGTCGGATTCAATCATTTTTTAAGTCGAGAGATGGGAAAATATGGATGGCTTCATGGCATACATTAACATGTCTCGATTTACAGAACAAAGAATTCAAATGTTATATGGATTTCCCTATATCAATTAAGGAATTACATTTTGGTTCAATTACCGCAATGGGTGCGGTAATTGAAGATCGTACAGGTTTGATCTGGAGCGGCTTCAATTCACTTGATAAAGGAATATTTTGTTTAAATCCGGGGACAGGGGACTACAACCAATATAAATTATTTCCTGAGAAGCCGGAGAAGAGCAATTACAACAATGTATATTCATTATATGAGGACAATTCAGGGATAATCTGGATAGGCACATGGTTATCAGGGCTTGAGAAATGGGATAAACGAAAATTCAAATTCAATTTGTTAATGAGTGAAACTCAGAATCACAAAAAAGTTCCTTCTACGTGGCTGCATACTCTGTTATATGACCACAACGGATATTTATGGTTTTTTACTGAAGATGCTTTGAATAAATACGACTTAAGCACCGGAAAATATTATAATTACTTTAAAGGTAACGAATTCATTCCGTCAAATGCCTATCAAATTATCCTGACTAAAAGAGGAGACATGTGGATTGCAGGACTTTTGAATGGACTTATCAAATTCAATCCTGCAAATGGATCTTATAAGGTCTGTTTGAATAATACAAATGATTCTTTAAATCTATCAGGCAAAAAAGTTATAACTCTTTTTGAGGATCATCTTGGGTTTATATGGATCGGGACACAAATTTCCGGTCTTTACCGGTATGATCCGGAAAGAAATGAACTATCTCTGATGAGCAAAAATCGCGTTAATTTAATATTTGAAGATAGTTTTGGTACTCTCTGGATAGGAACAAATCTAAATGGACTCAAGAAGTTTAATCGATCCTCTGAAAAGTTTACTTATTGCGGCTTAAACACAATAATGGGCATTTTTGAAGATAGAAATAAAAATTTCTGGGTGGGTGACTATTTTTCAGGGCTGAATCTTTTTGATCGTGATGATAATCAGGTTATAGCAAGTTATGGTCAAAAAGATGGCCTGGCACATAACGCAATCCAGGGAATAATGGAGGATGAACATAATAATCTCTGGATAAGTACTGAGCTGGGACTCTCAAAATTTTCAATTGAAAACAGGAACTTTAAAAATTATACAAGAGAAGACGGGCTTCCGGATAATCGTTTCAAATTCAACGGCTGCTGTAAGGATGCAGATGAAAACATGTACTTTATTACTGAGGGAGGACTTATTTATTTTAATCCTGACAGCATCAGGGACGATCCTATTCCTCCTAAAGTTGTTATAAGAAATATCTCCCTTTTCAACAGAAGTGGTGAAAATTTAAACTATGAAGGATTTATCTCAGACCTTAAAGAAATTACTGTTCCGTATAATAGAAATGACCTCAGATTCGATTATGTCGGATTGCATTTCAGTGTGTCCGAAAAAAATCAATACAAATATATATTAGAAAATTTTGACAGGGATTGGGTAAATGCAGGCACACAGAGAAATGCAACCTACACTAATCTTGATCCGGGTAAGTATATTTTCAGAGTAAAAGCCGCAAATAAAGATGGTACCTGGAGTAAAACTGCAGCTTCAATTACATTAATCATTACTCCTCCCTGGTGGAAAACTATTTACGCATACATTCTTTATACTCTAATTATTATTAGTATAATTTATCTGACCCTGAAGCTGCAGCTTAGGAGAACAAGAAAAAAGCACGAATACGAGATGAGCAGGTTTGAGGCAGAAAAGCTGCACGAAGTTGACGAATTAAAAACAAGGTTCTTCACAAACATTTCTCACGAATTCAGAACTCCTCTCACTCTTATACTTGGCCCTGTGCAACAGATGATTGAAAAAGTGAATAACAGTAAAATGAAAGATGATTTAACAGTTGTTTACAGGAATGCAGACAAACTGCTCGGACTTGTCAACCAGCTGCTTGATATAGCTAAAATTGAATCAGGGAGTATGAAACTTGTGACTATTCCTCTGAATATTGTTCCCCTAGTAAAGTCGCTGGTAATGCAGTTTTCCTCCTATGTAGAAAGGAAAAGAATCGATTTAAATTTAATCGCCGTAGAAGAAGAAATAATTGTGTATGCCGATCAGGAAAAAATTGAGAAAATTATAACTAACGTACTTTCTAATGCTTTTAAGTTTACTCCTGAAGATGGACAAATTGAGGTTTTGATAAGTCGTTCTGAGATCACCGAACCTGCCTTGCCCGGAGGCAGGCAAGTCGGAAAAGACAGCAGCAAATTTGTTGAAATTTCGATCAGGGACACGGGTATCGGAATTCCAAAAGAAAAAATCCCGAAAATATTCGATCGCTTCTACCAGGTTAACGGAGGCCACAAAGGAGAACAGGAAGGAACGGGGATAGGATTATCACTAACTAAAGAATTGATAGAGCTTCACAAAGGGAAAATCACAATCGAGAGTATGGAAGGAAAGGGGACCGCAGTTAAGATAAGTATTCCTTTGGGAAAAGAGCACTTAAAGCCTGAGGAAATTTGTGAAGAAAAAATGGATAAAAATAAATATGAAAAAGAACAGTTAACTATTGAATACGGTGATAATGGTAAGGAAATAATAAAAAATGGCATTGGTGATATACTATTTGACGCAGAATCTTTACCGGTTGTACTGATAGTAGAAGATAATCCGGATGTTAGAAGGTACATATCAGGCTGCCTGGAGGAGGATTATAAAATACAGGAGGCAGCAGACGGAGAAGATGGGCTGGAACAGGCTTTGCATCACATCCCGGATCTGATAATAAGCGATGTAATGATGCCGAAAATGGATGGATTTGAGTTATGTAATAAATTAAAGACAGATGAGAGAACGAGCCATATACCGATAATACTGCTGACAGCAAAAGCTACGGGTAAAGATAAGGCAGAGGGATATGAGACAGGAGCAGACGATTACATAATGAAGCCTTTTGATAGCAATTTATTAGGTGTTAGAATTAAGAATTTGATTGAGCAGCGGAAAAGAGTCCAGAAGCATTTCAAAACACAAGGACTGATTGACCTGGAAAAAATAGAAATCACCTCAATCGATAAGAAATTTCTGCAGAAAGTAGTTGACATAATAACGGAAAATATTTCTAATTCTACCTTTAATGTTCAATTACTTGCAGAAAAAACAGCAATGAGCTATCAGTATTTACACAAGAAAATTGTCGCGTTAACCGGTGGGCCGCCTGTAGAGCTTATCAGAAAAATAAGACTAAAAAGGGCCGTTGAACTTATCGAAAA